>NZ_JBHRZI010000029.1:261695-297522 GCF_042649515.1 Lentzea rhizosphaerae
TAGATGGCCCGAACGTGCTTTTCGCGCCAAAGAATATGTCCGGTATGTCTGAGTTGCTCTGGTTCGGTACAGGCGCTGGTCCACCGTCGCGGGGCAGTTCGGCGTCACCGCGTGGCGGGCGGAACTCCAAATGGCGAATGAATGCCGAATGATCGGGTACAGGGAGAGCACCGTGCACGCGCGTGTTCGCACGGTAGGCCCGCCTTCGGGTGGTCCGGCCGGGGCCGGCGCGGGATGTTGAGCACTCCAGCAACCCGCGGCCGGACCGGTTGCGCTTCTCCAGCCGCATCACCGGGTTCAGCGTCGTGGCGTGCAACGGCCGTATCATTCGTTGAACGTGCGTCGAGCAGCTGGCGTCGTGGGTTCCACCCGACGGCGAAGGAGTGCACGGCATGGCCGACGATGCGCGAACGGTTCCGCCAGCTGATCAGTCGCTCAACGATGATCGTCCCACCGCTCTGGAGCGCCTCGACGACACCGCCGACGCGCTGGAGGTGTTGCGCAACGCGCTCACCGGCGAGGAACCGCTCGATGAAGCGTTGCAGCGGCTGGCAGAGACCGCGGCGAAGGCGATCCCCGACGCCGACGCGGTGACCGTCTCCGTGGTGACGCTGCGGCAGCAGCGCACCGCGGCCGCCACGGACCACCTTCTCGTCGACGTCGACGAGAAGCAGTACAGCGCCGATCGCGGCCCGTGCCTGCAGTCCGCCCGCGCCCTGGGGCCTGTCCGCGCAGTCGTCGGCGAGCACCGTGACGAGTGGCCGGAGTTCGAAGCCGCGGCAGCGGAACACAACATTCGCGCTTACCTGTCGGTACCCGTGATCCTGCCCGCCACCGACCGTACCCAGGCGGAACACGTCGGTTCGCTCAACATCTACAGCCACACCGCTGAAGCCTTCGACCCGTTCGACGAAGGCCTCATGCGCCTGTTCACCACGGCGGCCTCCACCACGATCAGCAGCGCCCAACGGTGGCAACGCTCCCGCGAACACATCCAGCAGCTCGAGCAGGCGCTGGTGTCACGTGCCGTCATCGATCAGGCCAAGGGCATCCTGGTGGCCGTGCACAAGTGCACACCAGACGAAGCCTTCTCGATGCTCGTGCAGCGGTCGCAGCACGAGAACGTCAAACTGCGCGACGTCGCCAAGAACCTGCTCGACTCGGTCATGCTTTCCTGACCGGGTGATGACGTCGCCGGGCCGAGGGCAGCCAGACGCCACAGTCGGCGAGCCCGAAACGGGCCGTGGCGGCGTACTTCAGAGAAGCAGAAGAGATTCGTCTCCATTTGCTTCTTCGCATTTCGCGTATCCGCGCGATCAACACGTCGCATGGCACCACGGAACAAGCGTCCAGCGAGGGAAGGCAGCGCGGGCACCGGGACTCAGTGCCGCGCCGCCCTCATGTCCGCCCGACGTGATGTGCGCCTGGCGACGTCACCAGTAGCGGACCCAGAGTTCGTAGTCGTCGCCGGGGATCCAGCTGCCGTTGATGCAGACGTAGCCCAGCCACTCACCGCGGCCCACGCCGTCGCGTCCGCGGTCCTCACACTGGGACTTCCTCGGGTAGTAGCCCGTGAAGTGGTAGCCGACCGGCCCTGCGATCGCCACCGCCTGCGTCCCCGCGGTCTCGGCCGGTGCCGCCTGGGCCGCCGTGGGCGTGATCGCCGCCAGCGCCAGTGCCGCCGCGGCGACGCGCAGCGCCACGGCCCGTCTCTTCCTCGGTGTCGTCCACTCGGATGTCATGCAGCCCCCTCTGTTGATGTGCCCGGCCGCCCGAGGCGCCCGTGACGCTCACTCTTACCGGCCGGGCCTTGTTCAGCGTCGATGCCGTGGCAGTGAACGACAACCGGTGAACATCAGTCGCTCAAGAGCAGCTGGTCGACCATGAGGTGCCCCCACGCGCCGGTGGCCTGGTCGATCACCCGCACCCGGGCGCTCTGCCCCTGCAGATCGCTGACGTCCCAGTCGACCGGTTTGAGCACGCCGGTGTCGTCGCCGGTGGCCGTTCGCACCACCTGGCCGTTCACGACCAGGTTGATCGAGGTCTCCCCCGGCGAGCCGTGCGGGTGGTTGCCGCCGGCGAGCAGGAAGTGCAGGTGGTTGCGGTCCACGGTGAACGGCGGTGAGGTGATCGTGCCGGTGGCCGGGTCGCCGCCGCCGGCGAACGTGTCCAGGGCCGCGGTGCCGACCATGCCCGGCAGGTACCAGGGCAGTGGGCCGGTGCCGGTGAAGCTGCCGGTGGTGGTCCAGCCGGGGTCGTAGGAGGCGCCTTCGAACCCCGAGAGCAGCCTGGCCGGGCGTTGGGCCAGGTCGTGGAACTCGGTGATCTTCGTGTTGGCGAAGGTCGCGCTGCCGCCGGTGGTGTAGAGGTTGATCCCGGTGTCGGCGGGATCGGCGAAGACCTGGCTGGAGTGCACGTACCGGCCGTCGTCCACGAACACCTCGATCGTGGTGCGGTCGACCAGGATTCGCAGGTGCGCGGTGGTTTTCGCCGGGTTCCACGGAGCGTGGCTCTCTCCCCTCGGGCCGTTGGGGTCGGGTTGGCCGGTCTGGCGCCGGTTGAGGTAGCTGTAGTCGTGGTAGATCCCGGTGTCCGCGTGGCGGGTTCCGTCCGGCGACACCCGCAGCTGCAGGCCGATGTTGTCGAGCTGGGTCCAGCTCACGTCCGTTTCCAGTTGGTACGAGGTTCCCTTGTACGCCAACGGAACCAGGCCGTCGTTGACCTGGATGGTGCCGAGGTTCGTCACGGAGGAGGCGTGCGAGGCCAGAGCGGAAGTCGGTCGGGACACCAGCGAGTAGCCGTCGGCGTAGTGCTTCAGCCTGATCTCACGGGTGATCGAGTCGGTGCCGTTGAAGCCGTCGGCGGCCCTGGTGGGTGTGGTGTCGGCGTACGCCCAGTTGTTCATCCAGGCCAGGCCGAACCGGCGGTCCAGCGGTGCGGCCGGGTCCTCCCAGGTGACGCCCGCGTACCAGTCGAAGCCGTGGTCCAGCCATTGCGGGACAGGGGAACCCGCCGTGAACGCGGTGCCGTCGAAGGAACCCGTCCAGTACGCGTAGGTTTCCGGCTTGCCGGCTGCCCTGCCGTTGGCGCTCACGCCGAGCACCCAGTGCGTGGTGCCGTCGTCGGCGCGGATCTGGAACAGGTCAGGGCATTCGAGGACGCCGTAGGTGCTCGCGAACTCCGACTGCCGTGTCCACGACTTGAGGTCCGGCGAGGTGTAGAACCCGATCCGGTCCCCTTCCGTGATCGCCGCGACCCAGCGGCCGCGTTCGGCGTCCCAGACCACCTTCGGGTCCCGGAAGTCGCGCCGGCCGCCGTTGGGGATCACCGGTGCGTCGCCGTGCGGGCGGAACGTCCGGCCGCCGTCGATCGAGTACCAGAGGAACTGCGCCTGCGGACCGGAACCGTTCGTCGGGTGGTCCATCTGCGTGACGAGCTGGATCACCGCGCCGGCGCCGAAACCCGCCGTGTTCGCGGTGTCCACGACCGCGGAACCGGACCACAGGTCGTGGTTCGCGTTGGTCTTCTTCGGCGCGGCGATGCCCTGGTCCGCGAACGCGACACCATCGGTCGTCGTCGCCAGCCGCCAGGCCGTGCCGACCTCGGTCGGGTAGTCCGCGTTGTAGAGGTAGTAGTAGTGGAACTTCCCGTTGATGTAGACCGGCCGCTGGGGGTCGTTCATCCAGCGATCGGGCACGGTGAAGTGGTACTGCGCGCGGTAGGTGACCGCAGCCTGCGCCGAGGCGGCGCCAGGAGTTGCCGCTCCGGACGCCAGCACGAGCGCGGCGGCGAGTGCCGTGCGCAGCAGGCGAAGTCCGCTCGTCGTTGAGCGCATCCGACCTCCAGAAACTGTTAGGTACCGAGAAAACTGAGACGTTTGCCGTCCCACGCCACGGGCACGGGATCGCTGATGGTGCCGACGAAGCCGTGTTCGCCGCGGTTGTGGAACGCGAGCAGCACCCACTGGTCGTCGGACCGGCGGCGGATCAGGCGTCCGCTGTAGAGGCGGTCGTCGGTGACGGGTTCGGCCGCCGCGATGTCGAACGGGCCGAGCAGACCGCCGGCAGGGGCAGCCCAGATTCCGCCTGTCGTGCCGGTCGCCCTGCGGTCGGGTGAGGCGTGTTCGGCCAGGCAGGAGAACAGCAGGACAGGTCTGCCGTCCACGACCTCGACCTGGGTGACCTCCAGCTGCCCGAAGCCCCGCGGCTCGGGAACGGTCAGCGGTGGGCGCGGCTCCCAGTTCCTCAGGTCCGCGGAGACCGCGTGGCCGACCACACCGCGCTCGAACGGTTCGCCGGAGCCGGAGCGGGCGGTGAGGAGTATGTGCCAGCCGTCGCCCTCCGGGTCCGCGAACACCCACGGGTCGCGGAAGGCCTCATCGTGCCAGACGCCTGATTCCAGCGTCTCGTACCAGCGGGGGTCCGCGGCCAGGATCGGGTTCTCCGGATTCCGTTGCCACGTAACGAGGTCCTGCGATGTCGCGTAGCCGATCCGTTGCACGTTCTTGCCGTCCGGGGCGGACGTGGAACCGGTGTAGAAGAGGAACCACGTGCCGTCCGGGTGCCGCACCACCGACCCGGTCCACGTCGCCAGGTCGTCGAACGCCGGGGCGTCCGCGCGGACCAGCGCGTCCTCGATCCGGCTCCAGTCCACCAGGTCCGCCGACACGGCGTGACCGATCGACGCGCGGTAGTGGCGGGCCTCTGGATCGTGCAAAGCCTTGGAGGCGTACAGGAAAAACAGGTGATAGGTGTCGCCGTCGTCGGCGAACCAGAAGTCCCACACCCAGGAATCGGGCAGCGCGAACATCCACAAGCCTTTCGAGAGGTGAAGGGTCAGCCCTTGACGCCGCTCGCGGCGACGCTGCTGACGAAGGCGCGTTGGAAGGCGAGGAACACGACGAGCACGGGCAGCGTGATCATCGAGGTGTAGGCCATGATCTCGCCCCAGGCCGTGGTGTCCTGGAAGAAGTACTGCAGGCCGACCATGACCGGCCGCAGGTTCTCGTCCTGGACGACCATGCTGGGCCACAGGTACTGGTTCCAGGCGGGCAGGAACGTGAGGATCGCGACCGTGGCGAACGCCGGACCCGACAACGGCACGGCGATCTTGCGGTAGATCGTGAACCAGCCCGCGCCGTCGATCCGGGCGGCCTCGTCGATCGCCGTCGGGATGGTCGAGAAGTACTGGGCGAACAGGAAGACCGAGAAACCGTTGGCGACGAACGGGATGATCTGCACCTCGTACGAGTCCAGCCACCCGAAGTCGTACAGGACCGTCCCGTTCTGGAACACCAGCGTCGGCAGCTGCGAGACCCAGTGGACCATCGGCACCGCGATCGTCTCGAACGGCACGATCAGCGTGGCGATGATGACGCTCAGCACCACACCGCGACCGGTCCAGCGCAACCGGGACAACGCGAACCCCGCCATCGAGTTGACCACCAGCCCCGCGCCGACGACGACGGCCGTGACGAACACCGAGTTCAGCAGGAACCGGCCGACCGGAACCCGGTCGAACACCCCGGCGTAGTTGTGGAGGCTGATGTCACCGACCGGCAGGAACGCGCGCCAGCCGCCGACGTCGGACAGGATCTGCCCGTCCGGCTTCAGACTGGAGACGAACATGAACACCAGCGGGAACAGGAAGAAGACGGCGAGTCCGGCCATGGCCAGGTAGATCCAGAGCCGCCGGCGGCGCACATGATCTGCCATGGGCTCAGTCCTCGTCTCGGGTCAGGAAACGCTGCACCAGCGCGACGATGAGCACCAGCACGAAGAACACCAACGACAGCGCCGAGCCGTAGCCGATCTGCTGCTGCCGGTAGCCCGTGCGGATGGCGTGGTAGACCAGCGTCGAGGTGGAGTCCACCGGGCCGCCCTGGGTCATCACGTCGATCTGCACGAACAGCCCGAGTGCGGCGATCGTGATGGTGATCAGCACGAACACGCGGGTCGGTCGCAGGCACGGCCACGTCACGTCGCGGAACTGCCGCCAAGCACCGGCGCCGTCGATCCGCGCGGCCTCGTACAGCTCACCGGGGATGGTCTGCAGGCCGGACAGCCAGATCAGCATGTGGAAGCCGACCGCCTGCCAGACCGACAGCACGATGATCGCGGTGAGTGCGGTGCTCGGGTTGTTCAGCCACGCGGTGCCCTGCCAGGCGCCGAACGTGATCGTGTCGATGAACGAGTTGATCAGCCCGTCCGGCTGGTACATGAACTTCCACAGGATCGAGACCACGACGATCGAGGTCACGACCGGGATGAAGAAGACGACCCTGAACGCCACCGCGCCGCGGATCTTCTGGTTCACCAGGATCGCGAGGAGCAGCCCGAACCCCGCCTGCACCGGCACGACGACGGCCGCGAACGCGAAGGTGTTCAGCAGCGAGCGGAAGAACGTCGGATCGGCGGTGAACGCCCGCACGAAGTTGTCGAGACCGGTGAACGTGGTCGGTTCCGGCGAGATCAGCCTGGCATTGGTGAACGACAGGACGAAGCCGAGGATCACCGGCACGATCAGGAACGCCAGCAGCAACAGCACCGCGGGAGCTGCCATCGCCCAGCCCGCGCGACGTTCGGCACGCAGATCGGCGCGGATCCCGCGCCGTGGGACAGATTTCGAGACCACGGCGCGGGAGTCCGGCGAGGAGATCGCCGTCATGGCTAGAAGCCGTAGCCGTTCTGCGACGAGATGTCGGTGTCGATCGCCTTGACCGCGGTGTCGAGCACCGGCTTCACGTCGGCGCCGCTCATGATGTCCTTCGCGGCCTTCTCGAACGTCGAGGAGATCACCGGATAGCCGGGAGTGGCCGGACGGGCGAGCGCGAACTTCTGCGACAGCACCGCGAACTGGTGCAGGGAGCCGGTGTCGCTGAAGTACTTCGAGGCCTTGGCCGCGGCCGCCGTGCTCGGGATGACCACCTGGCTGTCGGCGAACGCGGTGAGGTACTTGTCCTGGAAGCTGAACTTCAGGTACTCGCGGGCTCCCTCGACGTTCTTGCACCCGGCCGAGATGCCCCACTGCCAGGAGCCGCCCCCGATCTTCGGACCCTTGCCGAAGTCCACCGGCGGCAGGATCAGCAGGTCGTCGCCCACGGCTGCGAGTGCGTCCTTGGCGTTCCACACACCGGTGTAGCTCAGGGCCACCTTGTCGTCGATGAACCGCTGGTTGCCGACCGGGCCCGCGTTGTCCGCCCAGCCGTTCTTGAAGGCCTGCTGGAACCACGTGAAGAACTTCACCGCGTCCGGGCCGTTCAGCGCGCCGTCGGCGTTCTTCATCGTGCCACGGTTGATCAGGTCACCGCCGGCGCTCTGCAGCATCGGCGAGTACGCGTACGACCACCACTCGCCCTTGTCCGCGGCACCCAGGTCGAGTGGTGTCTGGTAGCCGCTCGCCTTCAGCTTGGCGACGGCCGCGTCGAACTCGTCGAGCGTCCACGGCTTCTCGACCGTCGGGATCCTGACGTTGTTCTTCTCCAGCACCGACTTCCTGGCGAAGATCGACAGTGCGGCCTCCCAGTAGCCCGCGGAGTAGACGGTGTCCTTGTACCGGCCGACGGTCGTGGGCAGCAGCGAGTCCAGCAGGTCGTCCGGCAGCCCCAGCGGCTGCAGGTAGCCGGCCCAGGCCCAGTTGGGCATCACCGGGCCGTCCACGTCCAGCAGGCACGGCAGTTTGCGGGCGGTCGCAGCCGCGGTGATCGCCTCGTTGTAGGAACCCTGCGGGAAGTTCTGCTGGACGATCTTGTACCTGCTCTGGGACGCGTTGAAGTCGGCGATGATCTGCTGGTACACCGCCAGCTCGCCGGGGTTGCCCGCCGAGTGGGTCCACATGGTGATCTCGCCGGAGTCACCGGTGTCGCTCGCACGGCCGCAGCCGCTGAGCACGAGCGCCGCGGACAGACCCGCTGCTAACATCGAGAGGGACTTGCGCTTCACCGTGCAGTCTCTTTCCCGGAGCGCGACCGGCCGTCGCCTCCGTGCTCAGTGGCAGCGCCAACTGCCATGTGTGGATTGCAGTGCGGATCCGCCGCCGGTCAGTCGCTGAACTGCGCCGGCGGCGGGCTCACCGAGGCCCGTCGAACGATCGGGCACGGCATGAGGTGCGGGACTTCCGGGTCGGCCTGGCGCAGCCCGAGAGCCACCTCCATCGCCCAGCGGCCCATTTCGTAGTGCGGCAACGCGACCGTCGTCAGCGGAGGGTCGAGCTCGGCCGCGACCAACTGTTGGTCGTCGTACCCGACGACGGACAGGTCACGGGGAACGGAAAGTCCACAATGGAGCGCCGCCGTGTAGGCACCCATCGCCATGCGGTCGTTGAAGCAGAACATCGCGGTGGGCCGTCGTTCGGCCGGCAGGGTCAACAACCGTTGTGCGGCTTCACGTCCACCGCCTGCCACCGGTTCGGCGCGCACGTGCAGGCCGGGGTCCGGCTCGATCCCCGCTTCCGCGAGCACCTCGAGATATCCCTCGAACCGCAGCCGGGAAGCGACGAGGTCGAACCGTTCCTCCGCGTCCAGAAAAGCGATCCGGCGATGCCCGGCGGCCACCAGCTCCCGCACCGCGACCACGCCACCGGCACGCTCGTCCGGCACGACCGCGGCACGACCACCCGCGGCGGCGACGCAGTCGAGCAGCACAGCGTCCTCGGGCAGGCCCTCGGGCACCTCGACCACGCGGTGCCACATGCACGCGTAGATGATGGCGTCGACCCGTTGCCCGTTCAGAGCGTTCAGGGCCTGCCGCTCGGCCGCCGCGTCGCGTTCGGTGTCGACGAGGACGACCAGATGACCCTGCTCGCGTGCCACGTCGTTGGCGCCGGCCAGCATGCGCCCGGCGAACGGTGTGGTGGCGATGGTGTCCGAGATCAGGCCGACCATGCGGGTCTGCTGCGTCCGCAGACTGCGGGCCACCGAGTTCGGCTTGTAGCCGACCGCCTCGGCCGCCTCTCGCACGCGTTGCTGGGTCTGCGGCGAGATGCGCGTCGAGTTGACCCCGTTGAGGACCATCGACACCGTCGCCGTGGAGACGCCGGCGCGTGCTGCCACGTCGGCCATCCGGACACGAACCATCGCGGCACCCTCCGTTCGTCTCCGATGTGTTTAATCGATTAACTTGAGGTTAAGCGAGTATGCGGGCAGGCCTGGGAGCCCGTCAAGGGTCGTCTTGGGCGGGTCAGCTGGTGCGGCAGGCGGTCAGTCGCTGTGCCGGATCGCCACCAACGCGATGTCGTCGGTCGCCGGTTGGTCGCCGACCATCGTGGCCATGATGCGGATGCACGCCGCCTCGGGCTCCGTCGGGGCGACGACCTCGCGCAGCCGTTCCAGGCCGACGTCGAGGTCCTCTCCCCGGCGTTCCACCAGGCCGTCCGTGTACAGGACGATCAGCGTGCCCGGCGGTACGTCGAACGCGGTGGTGCGGCGGGCGATGCCGAGGTTGAAACCGATGGGCGGACCGACGTGGACGGCGGCGAACCTGGCCTCGTCGCCTGGCACCGCAATGACCGGCGGCAGGTGTCCCGCAACGGCGAGGCTCATGCGGTGGGTGGCCGGGTCGATGATCGCGTAGGCGACGGTGGCCATGGTGTCGGTCTCGAAGTGGGCGGCTTTCCTGTCCAGCTTGTCCAGGACCTCCGCAGGATCGGAGTGGTCCAAGGCGTAGGCGCGCAACGCGCTCCTCAACCGTCCCATGACGACTGCGGCCTTCAGTCCGCTGCCGACGACATCGCCGATCACCACGCCGATGCGCTCGCCGGGCAGCCCGAACACGTCGTACCAGTCGCCGCCGACGCCGATTTCCGCTCCCGCGACGTAACGGGCGGCGAGCTCCCAGCCCTCGGCGCTCGGCAGGCTTGTCGGCAGCAGGCTTTCCTGCAGCAGGGTCGCGGCGGCGCGTTCGACGCGCATCCGGTCCGCGTACACGGCGACCGCGAGGCGGTCGGCCACGAGCTGCAGGGCCTCGATCTCCTCGTCGGTGAAGCGGCGTGACGTGGTGCCACCGACGTGGACGACTCCGATCAGCACGTCCTCGACGATCATCGGCAGGCCGAGCAACACCCGCAGCCCGTGCTCCCACAGCAGCGGGTTGACCACAGTGGACTCGTCGACCCGTTCGATCTGAACCGGTTCCCTGAGCTGGGCGACGCGGCCCGCGAAGCCCTTGCCGGCCGGCACGCGCACGCCCTGGAAGACCTCTTCCTCCAGCCCCGAGGTCGCCCTGGCCACCAGCTGCCCGCCGCTGCGGTCCACCAGCAGGACGGTGGCGGTGTCGACCGCGAACAGCTCGCGGACGCGCTCCAGCAGCACCTCCAGGAGCTTGTCCAGGTCGAGCTCCCTGAGCGCCGCGTCCGTGACGACGTCGAGAACGCGCAGGCGGATCGACGAGCTCCGGTCCTCACCCATTCCAACTCCGTCCGCACGAGCGTGTCCCAGACGATACTTCGTGCGGCTAAGCATGGCCGGGGCTGTCCATCGGACGGCCCCGATCTCGCACGCAACGTTTCCTCGGGTCCGGCCACTTCCCGTGCAGCACGACGAGTTGCTCTGGGGGTGGAAGCTGTGCGCAGACTGGTGATCGGTGTCCTCGTCGCCACCGTCGCGAGCGGGGCGTGGACGGGCAGTGCGGCGGCGCAGGACGGCGCCGAGGTCGAGATCTTCTGGGACCGCAACCGCGACGGAGTGCGGCAGGTCGACGAACCGCCGTACGGCATGGCGTCGTTCCAGGTCTCCAAGCCGGCCAACCTCGCCTACCGGCTGCAGACCAACGGGCAGGGGAAGGCGACGCTGGAGCCCGGCCGGTGGACGGTGACGTTCGACGACGAGCGGTTCGGAGTCACCACGGCCGCGAGCGCGGTGGTCGATCCGGCCGAGGCAGGCAGGGGGAAGCACGTGATCGGGGTGTACGGCGCCTCGATCTGCGGCACGGCCTGGCTCGACGAGAACGCCGACGGTGAGCGCCAGGACGGCGAACCGCGGATCGGCGGCCAGCGGATGTTCCGGGACTACGCGGGCGTCGTCGGCACGACGGTCGAAGTGGCCACGGGCGACGACGGGTCGTACTGCTTCCTCGACGTGCCCACGGGGGACTTCCAGGTGCAGTCCGGTGACCGCCTCGGCATCGACCAGACCACGTGGGGCGTCGCGGACTGGCGGTCGGAGAACCCCGACGAGAGGCAGACTTCGAAGTTCGACGTGCGGGACGGCAAGTCGAAGGTGCTGTCCGTCGAGGACCCGGCCGCGGAGATCACCGGGTTCGACACGGCGTTCGTGACGACCGAGGGCAGGGATGCCCAGGCGCTGGACATCACCGTCGTGAACCCCGACGGCTCGACCGTTCCGCGCGACCTGCGGGTCGGCGAGCGGGTCAAGATCGTCGGCCGGTACCGGGTCACCGGGCCCGCCTACGACAGCTATGCGGGAACCCTGCATCTGCCGGAGGGCATGCGGATCGTCGAGAACGAGGGCACGCCGGGCGAGGTGGACTACAACCGGGCCGTTCGCGCCAGGTTCCCAGACCGGCGGCCGCCGGGTCAGGAGGAGCGGATCGTCGCGATCGCGGTGGTCGAGAAGCCGTTCGTCCACAGCGAGGTCTCGCTGTGGACGGGTGAGTCGGCGTTCGGCCTGTCCAGGGATGCGAACTCGGGCAACGACAACTACCGGGTCCTGATCCGCGCGCTGCCAGCGGATCCCGGGCCGGACGGACGGCGGTGGAACCTGCTGGCCGCCTTCATCGTCGCGGCTGTCCTGGTCGTGGCTTTCGTGGCGTGGCGAAGGAGGGCCGTCAAGTGAGAGCACTGCTGCTGGCCGTGTTGATCGTGATCACCTGCACGCCGTTCGCGCACGCCGAGGAGGGCGCGCTCGTCACCGTCTTCTGGGACCGCAACACCAACGGAGTCCGCGACGAGGGCGAGCCCGGCTACCGCAACGCGGAGGTCGCGCTCCGGGACGAGTCGGGACAGGAGTCCGTGGTGCGCACGGCGGCGGACGGCACGTACCGGTTGCCCCGCGCTGGCCGGTGGACCGTCAGCCACGAGGAGACGAAGTTCGTCACGACCACACCGACCACGGTCGAGTCGGACGGTGGTGCCGTCGAGTTCGGCGTTCGCGGTGCCGAGGTGTGCGGCACGGTGTGGCTGGACAGCGACTTCGACCTCCAGATCAGCGAACGGGAGATCCGCATCGCCGGACACCGGATCTCGGTGGTCGATGACCCGGACCACAGCACGACGTCGGCGGCGGACGGCACCTACTGCCTGCACGACCTGCCGGCGGGCCCGAACCGGCTGCAGTCCGAGGACCGGGCGCGCGTCGACGGGACGGCGTGGATCTTCACCAAGCTCACCGACGAGTCCTTCGAGTCGGGGTCGAAGTTCGACGTGATGACCGGCCAGACCCGGATCTTCGACATCAAGGTTCCCGGCTCCGTCATCACCGGCTACGACTCGGGGTTCCAGGAGCCGCGCGGCATGGGCGCCAACGCGGGCGTGATCACGATCGACAAGATCGACTACGACGGTGTCCGCGTCGGTGACCTGCTGATCGTGCGGTGCGACTACGCCGTCGGCGGCAACGTGCCCGACATCCGGGCGGCGACCCTCACGTTCCCGGACGGGCTGAAGGTCGTGAGGGCGTTCGGCGACCACGACCTCGACAAGGAGGCTCAGGAGGTGGTGGTGGACGGCCAGAAGGTCACGGTGCGCACGAAGGGCCGCGTGCACGCCGACGAGCAGTCGGAAATGTCCGCGCACGTGGAGGTTCAGCACGCGTTCGCCGCCCAGAACATCACCTGTGAGGTCCTGCCGAGTCTTTACGTGCCGACCGTCGGGCACATGGCCACGACGACGTTCGAGATCGGGGCGGCGGACTCGGGACCCGCGCCGAGCGGCACCGCGCCGGCCTGGAGGATGGCCGTCGCGGTGGCGCTCGTGGGTGTCGCGGTTCTCGTCGTCGTGGTGTGGCGTCGCCGGCGGCGAGCGTGAGCCGTCAGCTGTGGTTCAACCGCACAGCGTGAACGTCGGCTCCGTCGGCGATGGTGGACGTGAAGAAGGCGATGGTGTCGTCGCCCGAGATCGTTTCGAGGCCCATGTAGTCCCCGAGGAACAGGCCTCGGGGATCTCCGGGCGCGAAGTACGAGACCGGTGCCAGGTAGTGGTCGAACGGCCCGTGCAGGTGCTGTTCGGGCTCCCAGCTGAGCGTGCCGTCGTGCGAGTGGCGCACCCACATGTCGGTGGTGGCGATGCCGTCACCGAGCACGTTGTTGCGGTCGTCCCAGTAGGTCAGGGTGACCATGCCGGTGTCCGACACGTCGATCGCGTGGTTGTACGACTGCACGCCCGGCCCGCCGGTGGCGACCACGGTGGGGCCGCTCCAGTGCCGTCCGCCGTCGGTGGACTTCACCAGCACGACCTTGTTCAGCGCCGTGCCGAGGCTGTCGGCCCAGACCACGTAGACCGCGCCGCTGGTCATGTCGACCGCGATGTCGGGCAGGTAGTCCTCCGCGCGGATCGGGAAACCGTCGTCCGGCACGAACAGCTGGGCGAACCCGATCGGCGCGATCTTCACCGGGGCCGACCAGTGCAGCCCGGCGTCACGGGAGGTCATGACGCTCATGTAGACGCCGTTGTCGTTCAGGCCCGCGCCGGTGAACAGGTTCGCCGCGACGTCGTACAGCGTGCCGTCCGGGCCCACCGCGATCTGGTTGCCCTGGAAGTAGGCGTTCGAGTCGCGCATCGGCACCGGGGTGGACCACGTCAGTCCGCCGTCGGTGGTGCGGGAGAACATCGGCTTGCCGCGGTAGGCGAACGAGTGCAGGTCCGCGATCGGGTGCTGCTTGCCGTCGTTGGGATAGCTGCCGCGGATCCACGTCGCGTACGCGTACCCGGCGCGGGTCGGGTCACCGGTGACGGAAACCTTGTCGTTGAAGACGAAACGGTCGCCGGAGTCCTCCTGGATGATCGTCGGCGGCCGCCAGGTCCCGGTGGTCCGGTCGAGGCTGGTGACCGAGATCGCGGACAGGCCGAGCGCGGCCGAGTCGATCGGCTGGCCGATGAAGTAGGCGTTGCCGGCCTTGTCGTAGCTCACCCACGGGTCGGTGACGCGGCCGAACCGCGTCGGGCCGCCCTGGCAGGCGCTCCACGGCACGTCCGGCAGCTTGCTCCACGACGTGCCGCCGTCGTGGGTGATCCACGACGACAGGCCGCGCGCGCCACCGTCCGGCCAGCGGTCCTGCTGGGTCGCACCGATCATCTCGTCCGGGTTGACGGGGTTGACCGCCACCTGAGGTTCGACCTCGGTGTTGTCGTAGGCGGCGGCGAAGTCGGCCGAGGCGCCGAACGGGCAGGCCGTCAGCGCCGACGGGCCGCTGACCAGCACGTCGGCGCCGGCGGCGAAGGGCGCGGCCTGGGCCGCCGTGCCGAAGAGAACCAGAGGGACTGCTGCGGCGGCTGCGGTGAGCCGTCTGGTCGCGTGCATCGGGGTACCTCCGCAGGTCTGCTTTCCCCCTCATGGGTGTATCGCTCCGTTCACCCGGACCGTTGCGGTGTGCCAGCATTGCGCCCTCAGGAGGTGCCTGATGGCTCGTGCGGCCGCCGCGGCAATCCTCGTCGGCGGAGTCGTCGGGGCCGTCACCTTCCTGCCGTTTACGCTCCCCGAGGTCCTGATCGCCGTGGGGCTCTGGCGTTCCCGTGAGCGTGACGACCGCGGCGCTCGCCGTCAGGTGCGTGACGATGCTGGCAACCTGCTCTGGGCCGCGTTCGGCGCGGTCCTCATGCGGTCGGACGGGTGAACCCGTGGCTCCGCTCCACCTTCGCCACGTGCAGCGTGTAGCTCTCGTACCAGTCGTCCCGCCCCCGCTGCTGGGCCGCGCGGTGTTCGGCGTTGGTCCGCCACTGCCTGAGGGCGTCGGCGTCGCGGAAGTACCCGACGGTGATGCCCAGCCCGCCCGGGGTCTGCGCGTGGTCCATCCCCAGGTAGCCCGGGACGTCCTTCACGAGCTCTTCCATCCGGTCGTTGGTCTCGCTGTACCCGCTCTGGTTCTGGGTGCGCACCGTCGTGAAGACCACCGCGTAGTACGGCGGTTCGAAGGCCTGGATCGGCGTTGCAGGTTGATCGCTCACGGCGTCACCGTAGGTCGGGACTCACCACGTGATCCAACGACTTTCCCCAGCGCCCGTTCTGCCCGGTGAGACCGGGCAGAACGGGTCACGCGTCAGCGGCGCCGGGCGCGCATCACGTGGGCGTCCAGCGGCAGCGAGTGCGTCTCGACCAGCTCGAAGCCCGTCTCGGCCAGCAGCGCGCGGTAGTCGGACTCGGTGCGCTCACGTCCGCCGGTGTTGCACAGCATGTGGATGTCCCACGGGATGGCGAGGGAGCCCGGGTCGCCCGTCTCCGGCAGCAGGCGCTCGATCACCAGCAGTTCGGCGTGTGCGGGCATGTTCCGCGCGCACGTGGCCAGGATGGTGCGGCACTGGTCGTCGTCCCAGTCGTGCAGCACGCGTGACAGCAGGTAGATGTCGCCGGCGTCCGGAACCTCGCGGGTGAAGTCGCCGGGGACCAGCGTGACGCGGTCCGCCAGGTCGGCGAGGCGTGGGCGAGCGGCGGCCAGGGCGTTCGGGAGGTCCAGCAGGACGCCGTGCAGTGCTGGATGGGCGTGCAGGACTCGGGACAGCAGCTCGCCGTTGCCTCCCGCCACGTCGACCACGGTGCGGGCGCCGGAGAAGTCGACGACCTTGGTGACGCCGGTGAACATGGCGTTGCTCGCGGCCATGGAGCCGTGGAAGAGCTCCGCCAGTGCCGGATCCGTTGCCATGTGGGCGAAGTGGTGGGCGCCGAACGCCTTCGCGTAGGACTCCTGTCCACTTCGGACGGACTCGGTGAGCTCGGCGAACGACCGGTAGAACGGGCCTCCGTACATCAGTGCCAGCGGACGCATCGAGCCCGCGAGGTCCGAACGCAGCAGCTCGCCCAGGTCGGTCAGGCCGTGGCGGTCACCGGAGAGGTGGACGACGCCGAGCGAGGCGAGGTAGCGCAGCAACCGGGCCAGGCTCTGCGGTTCGGTGCCGGTGGCGGCGGCGAGCGCGGGCAGGTCGTGGACCGACGCCAGGTGGTCGAGCAGGTGCAGTTCGGCGGCGGTCGCGATGGCCTGCGTGGCCCACGCTCCGGTGAGCAGGCGCAGCAGTTCGGTGCCGGCGCACGACTCGCGCTGGTGCGTCGCCTGCAGCTGCGGGAAACGGCCCGCGGAGACGAGCTCCAGCCGGCGGAAGGCGGGATCGGAGCAGTGCGCGTCGCGGAAGTAGAGGACGGTGCTGTTCTCGTAGCCGTTGTAGCCGCCGCCGTCGGGCCGCATGACGCCGGAGATCATCGTGCGCAACCCGCGCAGCAGCACCGGGTCCGGTCGCCGCACGGCCAGTGCGACGTGGTTCTCCCGCTCGTGGCGGCGTTCGTCCTCCGCGATGTGCGCGAGCTCCGGTGGCGTCACCATCACGAAGATCTCCAGCTCGCACGGCCAGCCGTTGCGATCGGAGACGGGCGCGCGCAGGATGCCGACGTTCAGCTCGGCGACGGGCACGGAGTACCTGCTGCTCAGCCGTTCGCGGACGACGACGCTGGGCGTCATCGTGCCGACCTCGATGCCGTGCCGCGCGAGCTCGTCCGCAAGCCCCGCAAGGGTTTCCGGGAAGATCAGCAACGCGGCGTGGTCGAGCGTGGCGTGCCGCGTCACGGCGGCCCGCTGTTCGGTGTCCAGAGACGGCACCGCGCCGGCGAGGACGGAGTGGGTGTCGTGCGCCCTGATCAGCTCCATCGTCGCGGTGAGGCGGTCGAGGTCGGCCGCGGCGAGGACGGGTGTGCGGGTCGAGATCATGGTCGTGGTTCCTGTGGCTCAGATGCCGACGTACTGCTCGGCGAAGAAGTTCTGGTGGGCGCGGGAGTCACGCAGGCTGTCGAGGCGGGCGCGGCGCAGGCCGCGGTGGAAGTCGTCGTCCTGGCCGTGCAGGAGGTCGATCATCCAGCGCGAGAACTCCTGTGCCCGCCAGATGCGAGGCAGGCAGGTGCGCGAGTACGCGGCCAACGGCCGTTCGTCGTCGTGCAGGGCGGAGATCAGGGCGGAGGCGAGCACCTCGGCCTCCATGATCGCCAGGTTGGCACCCTTGGCGGCGGACGGGCTGATCAGACCGGCCGCGTCACCGACGAGGAACATCCTGTCGTGCTGGATCGGGTCGGCGACCTCGGAACGCAGCCGCACGATCCGCCGTTCGAGGATCGGTCCCTGCTTGAGCTGCCCGAACTCGTCGGTGCGCAGCCGGGTGTCGAGTGCGGACCAGATCCGCTCGTCCGTCCAGTCCTCCGCGTCGCCGCCGGGAGGAACCTGGAGGTAGTACCGCGTCACCTCGGGACTGCGCGCCATGTGGCCCGCGAACCCGTCGTCGTGGATGCCGTAGGTGACCGCCGTCATGCTCTGCGGCGCCTCCACCAGCAGGGCCAGCCAGCTGATGCCGTGGTCCTGCGGGTACCGCCGGGCCGCGAGCGCCGCGCGGGTCACCCCGTTGCCGCCGTCGCAGCCTGCGAGGAACCGGCCGCTGACAACGGACTCGCCCCGCTCGTCGCGGCACCGGATCGTCGCGGTGCGCGGGTCGACGTCCGTGACGGTGACGCCGAACCGGATGTCGCCGCCCCGGTCGAGGTACTCGGCGATCAGGTCCGTGACGAGGTCCTGCTGCGGGTACACGGTGTGCACCTCGCCGGTGCCGAGCTCGCCGTAGTCCAGCTCGAACTCGCCGTCCTCACCACGGAACGCGCACACGCCATGCGAATGTCCTTTGTGGAGTAATCCGGCACCGAGCCCGTGCTCGGTCAGCACCCTGGTGCTGTTCGGGCCCAGGAACCCGGCCCTGGCCCTGGTCTGCACCTGCTCCCGGCTCGCCCGTTCGACGATGACGGTGCCGATCCCCCCTGCACGCAGCAGGTTGCCTAACACGAGTCCTGCCGGCCCCGCGCCCACGATGAGCACGGTGGTGTGGTCGACCACCACTGCTGGTCCTCTCTGCGGATCGAGCTGTGGGGCAGAACTGGACAACAACGGCGCGGGCGGGTGCGAGCGGCGCGCCGGGCAAGTTGATCATGATCACTCCATCGTGTCGGCGTCGGAGGGACCCGTGCGGTTCGTGGTGCCTTCATCGCCTGTGCACGGGCTCGTCGCGCCGAGGGGGCATACTGCGCGAATGGCACTCCGGCAGGCGAGCGACTTCGCCGAGTTGGCCGCTTTGATCAAGCAGGCCCGCCTGCTCGACCGGCGGCGCGGTCACTACTTCACCAGGATCGGCGTGAACCTGGCGCTCTACGCGGCGGTGTGGGCGGCGTTCGCGCTGCTCGGCGACTCGTGGTGGCAGCTGGTGGTCGCCGCCGCACTGGCGGTGATGACGACCCAGCTGGCGTTCATCGGGCACGACGCCGGGCACAAGCAGATCTTCGCCTCGAAGCGGTGGAACGAGATCGCCGGGTACGTGCACAGCGGGCTGACCGGGGTCAGCTACGGCTGGTGGGTCGCAAAGCACAACCGGCACCACGCCAACCCGAACCACGAGGACGAGGATCCGGACGTCGACATCTCCGTGCTCGCGTTCACCCAGCGGCAGGGCGAGGCCAAGCGCGGCCCGCTGCGGTGGATCGCCTCGCACCAGGCGGTGTTGTTCTTCCCGCTGCTGTTCCTCGAAGGCTTCGCGCTGCACTCGCACTCGATCAGGCACTCGGGGCGTGAGCGGTACCTGATGATCGCGAACGTCGTGGTGTACCTCGCTGCGGTGTTCTGGGTCCTCTCCCCCGTTCAAGCCATTGCTTTCGTGGTGGTGCACCAGGGGTTGTGGGGCTTCTACATGGGCTGTTCCTTCGCCCCCAACCACAAGGGCATGCCGGTGCTGTCGGCTGGGCACTCGCTCGACTTCCTGCGCAAGCAGGTGCTGACGTCGCGCAACATCCGCGGCGGCTGGTTCGTGGACCTGCTGCTCGGCGGGCTGAACTACCAGATCGAGCACCACCTGTTCCCGAGCATGCCCCGGCCGCATCTGCGGCACGCGCAGGTGATCGTGAGAAGGTTCTGCACCGAGCGCGGGATTTCCTATGCGCAGTGCGGGTTGTTCCGCTCCTACGGGTACGTGCTGGAGCACCTGCACGAGGTGTCGGCGCCGTTGCGCAAAGCCGCCGTCTGATTCCCGCCAGAACTCCGCGCGGGGTTCGACCAGGCTGATCGGCATGGGATCACTCGAAGGAAAAGCGGCTCTGGTCACCGGCGGCAGCCGCGGCATCGGAGCCGCGGTGGCCGCGAAGCTCGCCGCACTGGGCGCGCGGGTCGCGGTCACGTACCAGAACACGAAACCCGAAGACGTCTTGGCGATTCAGGCGGACAGCGCCGACCCGGACGCCGTGGTGGCTCCGGTCGACGAGGCCGCGGCCGAGTTCGGCCGGCTCGACGTGCTCGTGAACAACGCCGGAACGTTCCAGGTGGGGCCGCTGGAGGAGCTCGGCAGGGAGGAGTTCGACCACACGATGGCGGTGAACGTCCGGGCGCCGTATCTGGCGGCACGAGCGGCGGCGCGGCACATGCGGGAAGGCGGGCGGATCATCAGCATCGGCAGCAACGTCGCGGTCTACGCGCCGTTTCCCGGCTTCGCGCTCTACTCGGCCAGCAAGACCGCCCTGATCGGGATGACGAAGGGCCTGGCGCGCGAGCTGGGTCCGCTGGGCATCACGGCGAACATCGTGAACCCCGGTCCGACGGACACGGACATGAACCCGGCGGACGGGCCAATGGCGGAGACGATTCGCGGGCTGACCGCGCTGGGGCGGTACGGCGAACCGGAGGAGATCGCGGCGGTCGTGGCGGCGTTGGCGGGGAACGCCGGTGCGTACGTCACCGGCGCCAGCATCAACGTCGACGGTGGCTTCACCGTCTGAGCCGCTACGCCCAGGTGACCGGCAGGGCGTGCACGCCGTAGATGTTCATGTCGGTCCTGAGCTTCACGTCACCAGCGGGAACGGCCAGCTGCAACGTCGGGAACCGACGCAGCAACCCCTCGAAGCCGGCCCGCATCTCGATGCGGGCCAGCTGCTGGCCGAGACACTGGTGAACGCCGTGCCCGAACGACAGGTGGCCGCGGGCGTTGCGGTGCACGTCGAGGCTGTCGGGGTGCTCGTAGCGCTCCGGGTCGTGGTTGCCCGCCAGCAGCGAAAGGAGGACCGTCGAGCCCTCGCGGATCGTCTCCCCGAAGAACTCGATGTCCTCGGCGGCGTAGCGGTAGAACACGTCGGCGACCGCCAGGTAGCGCAGCAGTTCCTCGACGGCGTCGGGAATCAGCTCCGGGTTCGCGTGCAGTGCGGCCAGCTGCTCCGGGTGCTCCAGCAACGCGAACGTGCCCAGCGCCAGCATGTTCGCCGTCGTCTCGTGCCCGGCGAGCAGCAGCAGGAACGCCATGCCGGTGAGTTCCTCGAGGCTGAGGTCCTCGTCACGGGCCAGGTCGGACAGAAGGTCGTCAGCCGGTTCGGCGCGCTTGGCGGTCACGAGTTCGTACAGGAACGTGTGCATCGCCATGTACGCGGCCATCTTGTCCTCCAGGTTCACCTCCCGTTCCATGAACTTGGCGGTGTTGCGCTGGAACGTCTCGCGGTCCGCGTACGGCACGCCGAGCATCTCGCAGATCACCAGCGACGGCACCGGAAGCGCGAACTCCTGGACGAGGTCGACCGGCGGCGTGAGCTTCGCGAGCTCGTCCAGCTGCCGTTCGGTGATCTCGATGATTCCCTCTTCCAGCGCCTTCATCCGCTTGACGGTGAACGCGCCGGTCAGCTTGCGCCGCAACCGGGTGTGGTCCGGCGGGTCCATCGTGATGAAAAGTCCCGGTGTCACCGGCGACGGCTCGGTCTGCTCCGGCATGCCGGGCGTCGAGAACGGCACGTGGATGATCCCGAGGTCCTGACGTGAACTGAACCTGGTGTCCGCCAACGCCTGCCGGACCGCTTCGTAACCGGTGACGAGCCAGCCCTCGTGGCCGTCGGGGAAGAGCATCGGGCTGACCGGACGGGTCTCGCGCACCGCGGTGATCTTGCTGGGCGGGTCGAACGGGGTGACGTCGCGGTCCACGGGAAGGCCGTGCAACATGGCAGTGCTCTCTTTCGGCTGGTTCAGCGGGTGGATTCGCGGTTGAACAGCTTCTTGGACCAGAGGAAACCGCCGAACCCGATGACGAGGCACCAGGCCAGGGCGATGTAGCCGTCGTTGCCGATCGGCGTGCCCATCAGCAGGCCGCGCAGGGCGCTGATGAACGGGGTGAACGGCTGGTACTCGGCGAACCAGCGCAGCACCGTCGGCATCGAGTCGGTGGGCACGAAACCGTTGCCGAAGAACGGGAGCAGGATCAGCGGGAGACCGACGTTGCTCGATCCCTCGACAGTCTTGCTCGCCAGGCCCAGCGCGGCGGAAAGCCAGATGAGCGCGAACGCCATGGCCACCATCAGACCGATCAACGCGAGCCAGCCGGCGGCGCTCGCGTTCGGCCGGAAGCCGATGAGCACCGCGACACCGAGCACGAACGCGATGCTCAGCACGGTCTGCACCAGGCTGCCGACGACGTGTCCCGTCAGGACGGAGACGCGGGCGATGGCCATGGTGCGGAACCGGTCGACGATTCCTTCGGTCATGTCCAGGGCGATAGAGATGGTCGTGCCCTGCACGGCCGAGGTGATCGCCATCAGGATGATCGTCGGCGTGACGTAGTTGAGGTACTCCGCGCGTCCGCCGGTCGGTCCGCCGATGCCGGCGCCGAGGGTGCCGCCGAAGACGTAGACGAACAGCAGCAGGAAGACGACCGGCATGAGCAGCAGCTGGAACGTCATCGAGGGGTAGCGGATGACGCGCTTGAGGTTGCGACGGATCATCGTCGCCGAGTCGGTCAGTGCGTAGCTCATGAGTGGGCCACCGTTTCGGGCTTGCCGGTGAGGGCGAGGAAGACGTCGTCGAGGTCGGGGGTGTGCATGCTCAGCGACTCGACCTCGACCGCGTTCTGGTCGAGCCGGTCGAGCAACGCCTTGAGCGAGCGGACACTGCCGTCGTTGGGCACCCGCAGGGCGAGCGCCTCGCCGTCACGGGATGCGGAGCCGATGAGCCGTGCCGCGGACTCCAGTTCGCGGAGTTCGTTGAACTGCAACAGGACGTGCCCACCGGGGATGCGGCGCTTCAGCTCGTCCGCGGTGCCCTCGGCGACGATCCTGCCGCGGTCCAGCACCGCGATCCGGTCGGCGAGCTCGTCGGCCTCCTCCAGGTACTGGGTGGTGAGGAAGATCGTGACGCCGCCTGCCACGATCCGCCGCACGATGTCCCACACGGCACGGCGCCCGCGCGGGTCGAGGCCGGTGGTCGGCTCGTCGAGGAAGATCACCTGGGGCGACCCGACGAGCGTCATCGCGAGGTCGAGGCGGCGCCGCATGCCGCCCGAGTACGTCGACGCGGGCTTGTCGGCCGCGTCCGCGATGTCGAACTGTTCCAGCAACGACTGGACCTTGACTTTTCCTCCGGCGCGACCGAGGTGGTTCAGGTCCGCCATCAGCTTGAGGTTCTCCCGGCCCGTCAACAGGTTGTCGACGGCGGAGAACTGGCCGGTGACACCGATCGCCTTGCGGACGGCGTCGGGATCACGGGCGACGTCGTGACCCGCGACCGCCGCGGTGCCGCCGTCGGCCCTGATCAGCGTGGACAGGATCTTGACCGTGGTGGTCTTGCCGGCACCGTTCGCCCCGAGCAACGAGAAGACGGTGCCGCGCGGGACGTTCAGGTCGACGCCCTTGAGCACTTCGTGGTCGCCGTAGGACCTGCGCAGTCCGGTGGCCTTGATGGCGTTCATGGAGTTCCCCTCAGGCACGGCGGATCGTGATGTCACCGAAGGCGGTGTGGGCGGTGATCTTGACGGTCTCGGTGGCGTCGCCGGGACCCTCGCTGGCGCCCAGCGAGTTGTGCACGCGGCCGAAGCTGGTCTTGGTGTCGAGCCACGCGGCGGTGCCCTCCGCGATGCCGACCTCGATGCTGCCCATCGCGGTGTTCAGCGAAGCGGTGTCGCGCACGACCTCGCCGACGATGAGGGAACCCATGGCGCTCTTGGCCTCCAGCGAACCACCGACCCGTTCGGCGGTGATGTCGCCGTTGGCCGCGCGGGCCTTCAGATCGCCACCGACCGCACCGATCTCGGTGTTGCCGTTGGAGTTCCGGACCGAGAGCGACCCGGCGACGTCACCGATGCGGACCTGGCCGCTGCCGGTCTTGACCTCGGCGTCGCCCGTCACGGCACCGACGCGGACCTGACCGGCGCCGGTGTCGACCTTCAACGGCCCGGTGCGGTCGACGTGCACGTGTCCGGCCGACATGTCGATCTCGGTCTGGCCCAGCACACCGGTGGTGCGGGTGCTGCCCGCGGTCACGTCGGCGTCCACTTTGGACCCCGTCGGCAGCTCGACCACGATGTCGACCGACCTGGTCTTCTTGGAGAAGTCGAACGTCCGCTTCGGCCCGCGGATCGTCAGCACGCCGTCGGCGTAGTCGACGCGGGTCTTCTGCGCCGCCTCGACGTCGGAGGAGTCCGACGGGTCGGACGGCCGCACGTCGACCACGGTGTCGACGCGGTCGCTCGCGAGGATCTGGACGAAGCCCGCGTAGACGTCGATCAGTACGGAAATCGGTTCATACGTGTCGTAAGAAGGCATGGCTGTCCCCTCAGAAGGTGCTCTAAGAACGTCTCCGCAGGTCAGAGACGGTGAAGTGAAAGCTGTGGGTTAACGGACCCAGCCGACGAAACGCTGCGACGCGGGGGCGGGCCCTCCGGGCAGCGGTTCGGTGCCGGACCTGGGCGTCAGCTGGGCCGACGCGGCGCGCACCAGCCACGCGTTGACCGAGCGGCCCTCCTTGGCCGCGGCCTCGTCGATCGCCGCCTTGAGCGGTTCGGGCAGGCGGACGTTGATGCGCACGGTGGTGCCGTCCTCGAAGCCGGCCGCCACGTCCTCGGCGGGTGCCGCGACGGGCTCCGGCGTGGCGGCGACCGGCTGCTCCACCGGGCGGCGCGTCACGACGAACTTGGGATCACGGCCCCGCAGCAGCACCTGCACCGAGTCCGGCGCCAGGTCCGCGGTGATCTCGTCGGCGGCTGCGGACAGCGCTTCGAGCAGCGCCAGCCGGATCGCCGACTCCATCGTCACGGTCAGCCGCTCGACCAGCGCGCTCGCCTCTTCGCCGCCCGTTTCGACGGCGGTCAGCAGCTCGCGGCCGAGGGAGGCCACATACGGGGTCAGATCCATGGCATCACTATGGCACACAGTGGCACCACCAGCAAGCAATTCTGGCTCAGCTTGGCATCACTTTGGCTCACCGCAGGTCAGAGCGGTGCCAGAACTCATGTCAACCGGCATCCGCACCCGTCGTCCACCTGGAAGTGCAACGAGAACCGAGCGCCGACTTCGACCGGTTCGTGCTCGACCGGTCGACCGCGCTGCTGCGCACGGCTGTGCTGCTCGTGGGGGACGTCGGCCACGCGATCATGGCCCCGGCAAAGTCCCAGCCCGCCCGATCTGCCCGATGAGAGCGCACCCACACACCACGCGGGCCCAGCCCCTGGCATGAACGGCGCATCTGTCGACCTCAGGTGCACAAATGCGCCGTTCATGGACGACGGCGAGGACCCTGCCGGGGTCCTGGGGCCCGCGATTGCGCCAAGCGGGGTTCACACCCGCGCGTAGATTTCCGCGACCGCACCGAACGCGGCCTTCGGCTCCCACGACAGGTCGTCGTACACCTTGACGATGCCGGGACCGGCCATGTCGAGGTCGCGGCTCGGGTCGTCCGGCCGGTGCGGGTAGTTGCCCAGCGCGAACATGTAGACGAACGCGCCGTCCACCCCCTCGGCCTCGAAGATCTCCAGCAGCTCACGCAGGTACGTGGCCTGCTCGTCCTCGTCCCGCACGTACCCGTCCTTCACCCGCACCGGCAGCCCTGCCTCGTCGTGCTCGACGATCTCCATGCTGCGCGGCGCCACGGCACCCGAACCGCGCCAGGCCGCCGTGCCGAACCCGGTGATCGCGACGGGCTTGCCCTGCGCCACGACGTTGCGGATGCTCTCGGCGTACACGTCGGCCACCTCGGCCGAGCGGATCAGCTCGAACGACATGACGTCGAACAGGCTCCAGTCGACGCCCTCGAACGGGATGCAGGCGTAGGTGAGCCTGCCCTGGAAGTGTTCCCGCACAACGGCGACAGCCTGCCGCAGGAACTCGTTGAGCCGTGCGCTGATCTCGCGGAACCGCTCGGGCTTGCCCAGAACGCCGCCCAACCGTTCCAGGACGTCGCCGCCGGGCATGAAGCCGGAGTTCATGATGCTCAGTTCGACGCCGGTCACGAACACGACCTCGGCACCCTCCGCCCGGATCCGCTCGGCCCGCCGCGCGCAGTCCGCGAAGAGCTCCAGGATCGCGGCCGGTTCGAGCTCCAGCGGGTACGGCGAGAACCAGACCTCGAGTCCCAGCGAAGCGGCGATCCGGGCGGCCTGCTCCAGCCGTTCCGCCGAACCGCCGACCAGGTGCACGGCGTTGCAGTGCAGGTCGTCCCGGATGACCGTCAGGTCCCGCTCGACCACCTCCGGATCGAACTTCGCCAGCGAGATCTCGCCGTGGCGGACGAAACCGGTGTCGTACGCGATGCCCTTGGCACGCATGAGTCCTCCCCTTCCACTCTCGGAGTCCCGAGGTTAGAGGAGAAAAGTGCGCACACGCAAATTTTCTTCCACGCAGTTATGTTGGCCAGACCAGCAGCACGGGACAGGGCGCGTGATCCACGACGAACCGGGTCGCGTGACCGAGGCTGCGCGGACCGGCGTGGCTCACGTCGCCGTCCCGGCAGAGGATCAACAGGGAGGCTTCCCGCGCTGCGGCAACGACTTCGTGCTCGACCCGGCCGATCCGCGCGGACGTGGTGCACGGCAGACCGAGGCGCTCGGCGGCCGCGTCGAGCAGCTGTGCCGCGTGTCCGGCGGCGAGGTCGTCCAGCCGGGTGCCGGGGTCGCGGGAGGAACGGCCGAAGAGCCCGGCGAACGCACCGTGCGCGGCACCCGGCACGTCGTGGTCGCTCACGTGCAGCAGCAGGAACTCGGAACCCTCGTACGCGCGGGCGGCGTCCACACAGGACTGCCAGGTGTCGTCGGCGATCCACACGAGGACCGTCATGGTCAACCTCCGATCACGTGCAGGGACGCCCACAGTGCCACGACGGCGCCGATCAGGGTGGCAGGCACGGCGAGCAGGCCGAGCTTGGTGAACTCCGGCAGGTTCACCTCGGTGTCGTGGTCGTGCACGATCCGCCGCCACAGCAACGTCGCGAGCGACCCGGCGTAGGTGAGGTTGGGGCCGAGGTTCACGCCGAGCAGCACCGCGAGCACCAGCCCGGGCCCCATCGGCGCGACCAGCGGCAGCAGCACGAGCACCGCCGGCAGGTTGTTGATCACGTTGGCCAGCACGGCGGCCACGACGGCCACACCGAGCAACGCGAGCAGCCCGTGACCGCTCGGCACGACGTGCCGCAGGAGATCGTCCAGACCGTTGTCGACCACGGCCCGCACCACGATCCCCAGCCCGAGCACGAACGCGAGGAACGGCAGCGAAGCCGCCTGCACGACCTTGAGCACCGTCGTCCGCTTCCGCACGAGCGCACGGACCGCCATCGCGACCGCGCCCGCGCACGCCGCCCACGCCGGGTCGATCCCGGTGGCCGACGCGACCACGAACCCGGCCAGCGTCAGCCCGACCGTCGCGAGCGCGAACACGGGCAGCTCGCGCGGCTGCTGCACGGACGGCGCGTGGGCGGGCGCGTCGAGATCGGTGCGGAAGAACCACCGGAACACCACGTACTCCAAGGCGATCGCCACCACCCACGGCAACGCCATCAGCGCCGCGAACCGCGTGAAGCTCAGCCCGCTGGACGCGAACGCCAGCAGGTTCGTCAGGTTCGACACCGGCAGCAGCAGCGACGCGCTGTTGGACAAGTGCGTGCACGCGTAGACGTGCGGCTTCGGCCGTACGCCGAGTTGTGCCGCGGTCGCGAACACGACCGGTGTCAGCAGCACGACCGTGGCGTCCAGGCTGAGCACCGCCGTGGTCGCCGAGGCCGCGACGAACACCCCGCCCAGCAACGTCCGCGGCCGCCCGCCGGACGCGCGTGCCATCCAGGTGCCGCACGCGTGGAACAGCCCGTCGTCGTCGCAGAGTTGCGCGAGCACGAGGATGGCGGCCAGGAACCCGATCACGGGTCCCAGCCGCACCGACTCGTCCACGACGTGGTCGAAGGGCAACGCCCCGGCGAGCACGACCAGCACCGCCGCGGGCACCGCGACGACGGCCTCGGGCCAGCCCCACGGTCGCACGACCGCACAGACCAGCACGGCCACCAGGAGCAACACCGAAAGCGCGAGCACGGCACAAAGCTAGGTCATCTCGGCCGCCCGGCGGACGCGGGTACGACCGTCAGCTGAACGAGCGCGGGCTGATCAGCCCATCTCCGTAACCGCGGCTCTACCAGGGACGATTTGCCGTACATGAGACGATTAGCAGTACTTCTGCTGGCACTTGTCCTGGTCTCTCCCACTCCCGCCTTCGCGGACGGCCCGCAGGTCTACATGGTGTCCCCGACCGCAGAGGCTCCCGTTCCGCTGAACGAACCGCTCATGGTGAGCGGTGGATGTTCGTGATCACGCCGACCACACCCGGCCCGTTGACGTTCAAAGCCCGCGCCACACCGCGTCCACCACGGGCCCGATCACCCAGCTGCGGACGATCCACGTCGGCGGCACGACGCTTCCGCCGGTGACCCGCGACACCTCCTTCTTCTTCGAGAACATCCCGAGCTCGAACGTCTGGGACGCCGACGACCAGGCCGTCGAGCTCGGCGTGCGCATCAGCGTCGACCGTCCGGGCTCGCTCGTCGGCGTGCACCTGCGGCGTGGCAACTACCGGGGTCCGGTGACCGCACGGGTGTACGCGTCGAACGGCGTTCTGCTGGCCCAGCAGGACTCCTCCGAGGACGCGGGCAAGATCATCTTCGCCAATCCCGTTCCCGTGGCACCCGGCACCGAGTACGTCGTCTCGTACTTCACGCCGGAAGGTGGTTACGTCTCAACGGAGAACTACTTCGTGGGCAACGTCGTGCAGCCCCCGTTCCGCGCGTCGGTGAACGCCGGCGTCTACCGCTACGGAGGCGGTTTCCCGACGGACACGTGGAACGCGAGCAACTACTGGGTCCAGCCGATCTTCCGGCCGTGAGCCCTACTCGCCCGGCACGACCCGGCGCCTGAGCACGGTCTCGGTGCCGCCGGTCTCGTCGAGCAACCGGATGAGGGCCCGCGTGACGTAGCCGAGCCGTTCCAGTTCGAGCAGCTGCTTCGACGCGGCCTGCTGGGTGACGCCGAGCAGCTCTCCCAGTTCGGACACTCTCGTGCCCGATCTCGTGCAGCTGCTCGAGGATCGCGTCGTTCGCCGCGCCGCCCGCGCCGGGCAGTCCGGCGACGAGCTGCGCCGGTTCTTCACCGCCGACGCGGTGACCACCGAGCACCCGAACCTGATCAAACCCGCCGGTGTGCGCCTGTCCGCAACCGAGATGGTCGGGGCCTCCACCAAGGGCGCCGGGCTGCTGTCGAGCCAGAAGTACGACGTGCACTCGAAGGTGCGTTCCGCGCGACGGCCTGATCAGCTCTATCAAGACGTACGACTGCTACGAGCCATTCTGAGTTCCTCACCTCTCCACTGCTTGCGCAGCAACCGGTCGTGCGACGCCACGACGACCGCGCCGGGGTAGTCGGTCAGTGCCGCTTCGAGTTCCTCCACCAGTGCGAGCGACAGGTGGTTGGTCGGCTCGTCGAGCAGCAGCACGTCGGATTCCTGCCGCAGCAACCGGGCGAGCGCGAGCCGCCGTCGTTGCCCGATCGACAACGCGCCGACCGGCGTGGCGAAGTCCTTCTCGTGGAACAGTCCCAGCGCCCTGAGCCGCTCGGCATCCGCGCCGAACGCCGCCAGCACGGTCTGCTTCGGGTTCCGCACCACGGTTTCCTGTGGCAGGTGGCCGACGACGCCGTGGCGGGTGACCGTGCCGCGATCGGGTTCGAGGACGCCCGCGAGCACGTCGAGCAACGTCGACTTGCCGGCGCCGTTCGGCCCGGTCACCAGAAGTCGTTGCCCTGCCTCGACGGCCAGCTCAGCGACGCACATCCGTTGGTCAACGCTCGCCTCCCTCAGTTCGAGCACCACGCCCTCTCTGATCGCCGCGTCGAGCGGGGCGTTGAGGCGCAACGGTTCCGGCGGCTTCGGCACCGGGTCGGCGTGCAGCCGCTCCAGCCGTTCGGACGCGCTGCGCACCCGTGTCCTGATCGACGCCTGCACGCGCCGGCCGTCGCCGTTGTACTTGCACTTGTTGTGGTCGGGGATCGGCCGCCCCGGCGCGACGCGGTGTGCCGTCGTGCCGCGCCACTCGGTCCAGTGGCCGATTTCGCCGACCCACTCCGCGTAGGCCTGCTCCCACCGCTGCCGAGCTGCCCTCTTCTCGGCGACGTAGCCCGCGTACCCGTTGCCGTAGCGGGTGATCGAGCGGTGGTCGACCTCGATGATCGCCGTGCTGACCCGCTCCAGCAGCAGCCGGTCGTGCGTCACCACGACCAACGTGCCCCGGTGCTGCCGGAGCGTGTTCTCCAGCCACTGAAGCGCCTCGTCGTCGAGGTGGTTCGTGGGTTCGTCGAGCAGCAGCAGTTCCGGTTCGGCCGACAGCACACCGGCCAGCGCGAGTCTCGCCCGCTGCCCGCCGGACAACGTGCCGAGCCGCCGTTCCCGTGCGACACCACCGATGCCCAGCGCGGACATGGCGGCCTCGACCCGCGCATCGGCCGAATAGCCGTCGCGCAGCTCGAACGCGGTGAGCAGGTCACCGAGCTCGTCGAGCCGTTCGTGCTCGGCCGCGGTCGCGATCTGCTGTCCCAGCAAGCGGATCTCGACGAGCGCGGCGTCGATCGCGTCACCGACGGTCGCCTCGCCGGGCAGGTCGAGCACCTGCGCGAGGTACCCGACGCCCTGCGCGACCACGGTGATCTCGCCGTCGTCCGGCACGTCCTGCCGGGCCAGCAGCCGCAGCAACGTCGACTTGCCGGAACCGTTCTCCCCGACCACGCCGGCCTTCTCGCCCGGCCGGACCGTCAGCGAGACGTCGTCGAGCACCTTCTTGTGAGCAAAGCTCTTGGTGACGTTCTTGAGCGTCAGCTGACCTGACATGAGACCCCCACCGCCGAAAGGACATCGGAAACGGACGCACGCGCGTGCCGGAAGCGGGGTCAGAAGATCACGAGGTCAAGGCTGCCATACACCGTACGAGAGCGCAACGGCATACCAGTCGCATACCGGCTCTCATACTCGCTCCCGCTTGCCTCTCCCCTGATCACGAACGAAGGGAGACCGGCGATGACCGGCGAGAAGCAGTACAGCCGCCGCGCGATGGGCAAGCTGGCGGCAGGTGCCATCGCGGCGGCGGGCCTGGCGTCGCTGCCGGGACAGGCGTCGGCCGCGCCGTTCTACCGCGCGCACGGCCCGTTGCTGACCGACGGCTACCAGACGTGGCTCGACGCGATCACCAACCAGGGCGCGAACCTCGCCAAGGTCGTCACCGGCTGGGGCACGCCCGGCCCCGGCCCGTGGGCGAACTACCCCGACCACGTGTGGACCGCGGCCGGCGCGACGAACTTCCTCATCGTCCGCACCGTCACCGGCGACACCGACAACGTGATCGACCCGAACCGCGCGGTGGCCGAGATCCGCGACTCGCGGTTCTTCGAGTACAAGCGCATCCGCTCGGGCGCCGACAAGTGCATCATCGAACTCGGCAACGAGCCGAACATCCGCGTCGCCGACCCGTGGGTCTACGGCTACAACCTGGGCGTCACGATCGACCGCATCCGGGAGACCTTCCCCGGAGCCAAGATCTGCGGCACCGCGCTCTCGCCGAACAAGGGCACGAACCCCGACACGTGGTACGCCAACCCGAACTTCGTCAACGCGATCAAGAAGTGCGACTTCGTGGGCGTGCACTTCTACAGCAACGCGAACGACGGCAACTTCGCGAACCAGGGCAGCTGGAACGAGCTGACGTACTCGGAAACCCTGTCGCGGTGCGCGTCGAAGTGGCCGGGCAAGCCGGTGATCGCGACCGAGTACTCGATGAGGACCACCGCGCTGACCCCGTACCAGAAGGGCTACAAGTACGGGAACTTCCTCCACTTCGACGACTCGGTGGCCGGCAGCCTGTGGGGCGCCACCTACTACCACGTGCAGACGAACCCGAGCGGCGTCGACTTCCACGAGAACGTCGGTTCCGAGGGTGCCCGCGGCTACCGCAAGCGCCTGTCCGAGGGTGGTCTCTGAGATAGACTGGAGGCCGATCTACCTGGGGGTTTGCGGTGCATCGGCACATCCGTTCGATCGACGACGTCCTCACTCTGCTCGACGGCCTCTTCGACCCCGGCGCCGACCGCTGGACCGAGCGGGCGGGTGACTGGTGGGACCGCTTCTACGCCGACAGGGAGCGCGAGGTCCCGTTCTTCGTGGCCAAGCCGGACGAGAACCTGGTGAGCTACCTGGAACGGGGCCTGATCGCGCCCGGCCGGGCCCTCGACGTGGGGTGTGGGCCCGGCCGCAACGCGATCCACCTGGCGCGCAACGGGTTCCAGGTCGACGCGGTGGACGTCTCGGCGGCCGCCATCGCGTGGGCCTCGGAACGCGGCGAGGGCCTGGACGTGCGGTTCCGTCACGGCGACGCCTTCGCCACGACCGGCACGTACGACCTGATCTACGACTCCGGCTGCTTCCACCACCTGCCGCCGCACCGCCGGGTCAGCTACCTCGCGTTGCTCGACCGCGCCCTCGCACCCGGTGGCCACTTCGCACTCACCTGCTTCACCGCCGAGGAGGGCACCTCCACCCCTGACGCCGAGCTGTACCGGCAGGGTGGACTGGCGGGCGGGGTCGGCTACGAGCCGGATGAGCTGCGCTGGATCTTCCAGGACCTCACCGAGGTCGAGCTGCGCCGGATGACGGACCAGGGCCCGGACTCCCCGGCGTTCGGGAAGTCCTTCCTGTGGACGGCGCTGTTCCGCAAGGACTGACGCTCTACACAGGACCGGCCGCCGGACGCCTGCGTCCGGCTGGCGGAAAAACGCTTGTCCGCCACCTGCGAAAGTAGGGTCAACCCCCTGCTCCAGTAGGTGATCCGAGGCACACACCCGGCAGTATCGTCACCCGCGTGCGACGGGCAGGGGACCTGGTGCCGGTGCTGCCCGAGGCGGCACCGGGAGCTTGGCACGAGTCCGCCCTGGTAATCGCTTTCCCGTGGTCGATCGGTTTCGGCGTGATCGTCGTCGCGGGACTGGCCGGCCTCTACTTCAACGCCCGGCGCAAGCTCGTGCGGGCGCTGACCGAACGAGCCGAACGCGAACTGCTCGCCGAGCGGGCCCGTGCCGACGAACGCACGCGACTCGCAGCCGAGATGCACGACGTCGTCACGCACCGGCTGAACCTGATGGTCCTGCACGCCGGAGCGTTGCGGATCGCGGCGAAGGACGACGGCGTGCGCGAGGCGGCGGAGGAGCTGCGCACCGCAGGCTGCCAGGCGTTGGCCGAACTGCGCGACCTCGTCGGCGTGTTGCGTTCCGGCCGCCCCCGCCTCCCGGACGTGCTGCCCGACCGGCTCTCCAGCCTGGTGGCCGACTCCGGGCTGCAGATCACCCTGATCGAGCACGGCGACGCGGACGTCATCTCACCGGCGGTGCGCCGCACGATGTACCGCGTGGTCCAGGAGTCGCTGACGAACGTGCACAAGCACGCGCCCGGCGCGCACACCGCCATCACGGTCCACTGTGGACCGAGCAGTGTCCGTGCCGTCGTGCGCAACACGGCACCGTCGTCCACACCAGGTCCGGTGCCCCGCAACGGCACCGGGTTGCTCGGCCTGCGCGGCCGCGTCGAGATGGTCGGCGGCACCCTCACCGCGGGACCGACGGACGACGGCGGGTTCGAGGTCGACGCGGTGCTGCCCGCGTTCGTGCCCACCTGATCACTCGTCGGAGGCCCGCACCGCCCGGCACGCGAGGTGGACGGCCAGCCGTTCGTCCGGGTTCAGCAAACTGACCCCGAGCAGCTGCTCGGCCCGGTTGATCCGTTGCGCCACCGTGTTCCGGTGCACCTTCAGCCGCACGGCCGCCGACGACGTCACCGACTCCTCGTCGAGGTAGATCGCCAGCGTGCGCAGCAGCTGACCGTCCTCGACGCCCGTCAGCGGTTCGAGCAGCCGGGTCGCCTGCTCGACCAGTGCGGGCGTCTCGGCCGCCATCGACAGCAGCCGCCGCACACCCAGTTCGTCGACGTGCACGACCTTCGCCGACCCGGTCATCGCGGCGGCCTCGCGGGCCTCCGCCAGCGTGCGCCCGACCCCCGCGGCACCGGGATGCGGGCGCCCGATGCCCGCGACGAGCGCGCAGGAACCCAGCACCTGGGCGATCTTCGCGGTCAGCTCGCGGTGCTGGGACTGCGGCGGTTCGGCGTCGTTGGTGATCCAGAACGACCAGCCCTCCGCGCCCTCGACCAGCTGGCCGTGCAGGCCGCGGCGGGACAGCTCGACGCGCAGCCGTTCGGTGCTGGCGGTGTCGAACAGGTTGGGGGTCGGTGCGTTCGGCATCGCGTAGACGCCCGTGTGCCAGCCGTCGAGCCGCCAACCGGCGAGCACGGCCTGCTGCACCAGCTGCGGCGGCACGTCGTCGCCCGACGCGAGCAGCTCGGACAGCAGTGAGCCGCGGGAACGGGCGCGGCGTTCGGTTTCGAGGCGTTCGGCGGCGACCCAGTTGCCGAGCGCCCACGAGGCGACCTGGCTGATCTGCATCACGGTCTCGGCCCACCGCTTGTTGCGGCCGCGGGCGTGGGAGACGAGCCACAGGTGGACGTGCCCGGTCCGGTCGGTCTCGACGGGGACCGCCACCGCGAAGCCCCCGGTCATCTCGACCGTGACGGCGACCGAGCCGGTCAGCAGGTCCGGTGGCAGGCCGGGCGGGGACACGCCCTCGATGGCGGTGCCGTCCGCGCTGATCACCGCGCACGTCACGTGCAGCTCGCCGGACAGGATCGTGATCACCGACCGCGGATCCGGTTTGCTGCGCCCGAGCCGCGCGGTGACGGCGTTCAGCAACCGGGCGGCGGTGACTTCGGGACGTCGCACGGCCGTGCGCAACGAGTCCGCGACCAGCAGCGGGTCGTCGGCCGTGGTCTGCAGCAGCGGCACGCCGAGCCGGTTCGCGAACGAGACCGTCGCAGCGGACGGGGGCTGGTACGCGCCGGTCGGCGGGCGCACCAGGACGACCGCCCGGACGTCCGCGCTGTAGGCCCGGCGCAGCGCGAGTTCGACGAGGTAGGGCTGGTGTCCGGTGAGGATCACGAGGTCACCGGCGGAGCACGCCTCGACGGCCGTCATGTCCGCCGCCAGCCGCACGTCCGCGACCTCGGTGCCGACGCCGCGTTCGCCCGCCAGCAGGCACGCGTCGCCGAGCACGCCGATCTCCAGCAGGTCGCGCACGGTCAGCGAGTCGGCGTCATCGATCACGGGGCGTCCCCGAACGGCACGTAGCCGAGGTCGTAGCCGAAGGCCCGCGGATCAACGCGGCCGAGCATCTCCGGCTTCGTCCACTGCGGCGGGGCTGGGAGCGCAACCACGTCCACCACCGCACCGAACGCGAGCCGCTCGGTCGAGAGCGGGAGGCCGGAGTCGGCGTCCAGGCAGCACAGCAGGTCGGGGGTCGTGACGAGCGGTTCGCCGTCCGCGAGAGCCACTAGGTACTCGCCCTGCATCTCCAGACGCACGTACGCGTCGTCGGCGTCGAGCCGGCGCAACGCCACCGTTCCACGAGGGAAGTCGCCGGCGGACTCCCGCCACACCTCGACGACCTTTCCCCGTGCGACGAGGAAACCGCCGGAGGCCTTCGCCCGTTGCTCCACCGGAACAGTGCGCTGCGACCAGATCTCGCCGAGCTCCAGCGCGCGGGCCAGCGACCCCGTGACGCCTGCCCGGACGGCGTCCTCGAGCTTCAGCGGCTTGGCCACCATCATCGCCCAGCCGCCGAAGTCGACCATCACCGTGCGGGCGAGCTTCTCGATACCGGTCGAGTCGAGCACCGCCCGGTTCCCGCCGGGTTCGGTGATGGCCAGCGGGGTCGTCGGCAGCCCCGCCGCGTCGTAGGTCGTCTGGTCGATGCGCGGGAACGCTCTCCCCATCCCGTCCACGTCGACGTACGGAAGCCCCAGCCGTGCCGCGAGGAGCAGCGGCAACAGCCCGTTGCACCCGCCGACCTCCCACCCGATGACGGCGGTCACCGGCGTGGAGTCGTGCCCCTGCAACGCTTTCAGTGCCTCTTCGGCCTCCCGTCCCGACGGGAGCTTCTCGATCATCACGGTCGGCGCGCCGATCAGTCCGACCCGTGCGCCGTACCCGTCCGGATCGGCCTCTTCCGGCGAAAGCACAGGGACAGGACCGCTTTGTCGCATTTCGTGCCGGAGCATCGCCGCGAAGGCGTGGGTCTCGGGCTCGCCACCTCCACCGCCGCTGCCGAGCACGACCACGCCCAGCGCGAGCCGGTCCACCTCGTCGGGCTGGAGCAGGTGCATGCGCGAGACAGTACTGACGTTGAACTGTCAGGGTGTCACGACCAGCCGGTAACCACGATCAAGCTCCGTTGCACCCCGTGG
>NZ_JBHRZI010000029.1:297552-375352 GCF_042649515.1 Lentzea rhizosphaerae
GCGAGAAGTTACGGGAGCACCAGGTCGCCGACGGCCCTCGCGCGCACGCGGCTCGCATTGCCGGGCAGATAGGCCAGCGGGATCTCCTCGACCTCGACGATCCGCACGGTGTCGGCCTTCGCGCCCGCGGCCACCGCCTTGTCCACGGCCTCCTGCCGTGCCGCGTCGAGCACCTCGTCGCGCCGGGCCGGTTCCATCGCGAACACGCGGTCGACCTCGCCGCCGACCTGCGCGATCGCGGCGCCGATGGCGTTGGCGAACGCGTGGTGCGCGGGCCTGATCAGCTCGCTCACGCCCTCGATCTCGTCCGGCACCAGCACGCTGCCGCCGCCGACCAGGACGACGGGCAACGGCGCGGGACACGCGCGCATGCGGTCGACGTGGCTGGAGATCTGGTCGCGGACGTGGCCGAGCACGGAGCCGACCAACGCGCGGTCGAGGTGGCGGACGCGGTCCGGGTCGCCGATGTCGGCGAGGCCCGCCGCGACCGCCACGTCCGTGACGGTGAGCGTGTCGCCGCCGAACACCAAAGCCTGCTGGGACAACCGGAATCCGACGCTGTCCGGGCCCACCTCGATCCCGTTCGTCTGGTTCACGACGCTGCCGCCGCCGAGCCCGAGGGACAGCACGTCCGGCATCCGGAAGTTGGTGCGCACGCCACTGATGGCCACCTCGGATGACGCCTCGCGCGGGAAACCGTTGTGCAGCATGCCGATGTCGGTCGTCGTGCCACCGACGTCGATCACCGCGCACTCGTGGAGTCCGGACAGGAACGCGCCGCCGCGCATGGAGTTCGTCGGTCCGGAGGAGAACGTGGCGACCGGGTAGCAGCGCGCGTACTCCAGCTCCATCAGCGTGCCGTCGTTCTGACTGAGGAAGAGCGGCGCGTGGATGCCTTGTGCCGTCAGCGATGCGACGAGCCCGTCGGCGATCTGGCCGGCGAGCTCGCGCAGTGCGGCGTTGATGATCGTCGCGTTCTCCCGCTCCAGCAGGCCGAGGCGCCCGATCTCGTGCGAGAAGCTGATGACGAGGTCCGGCACCTCGGCGGTGAGGATCTCCGCCGCCTGACGCTCCAGGTCGCCGTTGACCAGCGAGAACACCGACGAGACAGCCACCGACCGCACGCCCTTCGCGGCGATGTCCACGGCCACCCGGCGCAGCTCGTCCTCGTCGAGCGGTGAGATGGCGCGTCCGTCGTACTCGTGCCCGCCGTGGCAGAGGTAGCCGTGCCCGCCGACGACCTGCAGCAACCGCTGCGGCCAGTCGACGAACGGCGGAAGCGCTGTGGTGGCGGGAAGTCCGAGGCGCACGGCCGCGGTCCGGGTGAGCCCTCTGCCCTCGACGACGGCGTTGACGAAGTGCGTCGTGCCGATCATGACGGCCTTGATCGCGGCCGGGTCGAACGCCTGCCGGAGCCCGCCGACCGCCTCGACGATCCCGGTCGTCACGTCCGCGGTCGTCGTCCGCTTGCACTCGGCGAGCACGCTGCGGCCTTCGAGGAGAACGGCATCGGTGTTCGTGCCGCCGACGTCGATGCCGATGTGCATGTGCGGAACCAACTCTCAGGCGGCCGACGCTTCCCCGACCACCTTACGGTTGGTCGCCCGGCGCGTCCGCATGCGCAGCAGGTCCAGTCGTCCGGCCGCGACATAGAGGGCAAACGCGAGCACGAGAGCGTTCACACTGGACTGCCCGAACGGCAGCAGCTCACCGGCGACGGCGGCGACCGGCCAGATGACCACCGTGGCGGGCACCCACGAAGGCGCCGACCGGGGCACGCGCGGCCGCGTGGAGATGATCTCGTTGCGCCAGCGCCGCACGACGTAGTACTCGGCGATCATGATCCCGGCGACCGGCGGGAACACCACGCCCAGCACCGCCAGGAAGCCGCTGAACTGGTGCACGATCCCGGCTGCGGCGAGGAAACTGCCCGCACACCCGACCACGACGGTCACCTGCGCCCGGCTGATCCGCACGTCGAAGACGGCGTCGAAGAAGTTCACGAGCCCGAGCGAAGCCGAGTAGAGGTTCCAGTCGTTGATCTTCAGCACCGCCGTGACGACGACGAGCGCCCCGATCCACCCGCTGGACCGCCCGATGACGCCCATGACGTCGGTGCTGCCCAGGCCGTGCGCGATGACCACCCCGGCCAGGCTGATGACCCACTCGCCGGCCGTGATCCCCAGAACCGTCTGCTTGACGACGTCGGCCTCGGAGCGGTTGAAGCGCGTCATGTCCGGAGCGATGGCCGCACCCACGATGAAACTGCCCGTGACCAGCGTGATCGCCGTCAGCATGCCGATCGGCGGCCCCGGCGCGGGACTCGCGAGGGTCGAGGCCACGTCACCGACGCTGGTCAGCACGAGCCAGACGAGCAACAGCAGAAACGCGGGCACCGCCACGTGAGCGGCCCACGCCATCCACCGCACACCGCAGGCGGCGATGACCGTGACGGCGAGCCCGAAGATCAGCGACCACACCGGCGAGGGCAGCACTCCGGCGACGCCCGCGAGCGTTCCGCCGGCCAGCCCGGTCTGCACTCCGAACCATCCCGTGCACGACAGCGCGATGATCAGCCCGAGCATCGCCGACCCGGCGTGCCCGAACCCGGTCCACCGCGACAGGAGCGCCGTGGACAGCCCCTCCCGCTGCCCGATGACACCGACCGTCACCGCCAGAACGTTGAGCAGCACCGCCCCGATCGTGATGGCGACGAACGCGCCCCAGAAGGTCATGCCGAAGCCGAGCGTCGCACCGAGCAGCAACTGGCTCAGCGCGGTCGTCTGCCCGAAGCGCTGGGTCGCGACCGACCACCACGAGTGCCGGGCCTGGTCGGGGACACGGCTGAGGGCCTGATCATCACGCCCGAGAAGAGCGGCCACTTCTCGTCCCTCCGCCCGTGATCGACATCCCGGACAGTAATGGCCACCCCACCATCGAGCTACAGACAATGTGCACAGTCGGATGAATCAGCACGTTGCGATTCGCACAGCCCACTCAATTCATCGCAAGCCTGATCCGCCTCCGCGCCACCAGCCGAGTCTGGTGCACATCCAGGCTCGCCCCGAGCCCAGGCCGCCGCTCGAACCGGTCGTAACTGCGGCTGAGCAGCCAATGAGCGGCCTCGGCGGTGATCAACTCCAACCGCACCTGCTGCTTGAGCCGCCCGAGCGCCTCCTCGACGTGCCGCGTGAGAAACGCGTGCCGCGTCAGCCCACCACTGATTTCATCGATCATGAAAACCATGGCGTGCGGCGCGTCGTTGTACGCATAACTGCACAGCAGTGCCAGATATCCGGCGTCGATCGACCGGTCCCCGATCCAGCACTCCCCGAACGTCAGTCCGCCGAGATCCCACCGCGGCTGGTCCTGCTGCCGCGCCGCCTCTTCCGCCCACTGCCCAGGCCGACCGGGCAACAGGTGCCCGAGCGCCGTCAGCAGAGCCGCACTGCGCCGGCTAGGCACCTCCCGCAGGTGCCCGACGACGACCTCCCACAACTCCTCGTTGTCCGCAAAAGGCCCGACGAACGCACTGACCTGCAGCTCGACCTCCAGAGGGTCGGTGAGCTGCGGCAACGGGCGCCCGGCATCCACCACCGCCTGCTGCATGGGGGTCAGCCTCGTCCGCACGGGCGGGAGGTTAGCCCGAACGGCGCAACGTGAAGCCTTTCTTGATCGACGCCGCCGCGCGGATCACCCCATCGAGTCAGCGCACCACCCTGCCCAACCCCGGAACCCGCGCCAGCACCTGCTTGACCTCCTCGGCAACACTGAACTCGGCCGGGTGCAACCGGATTGCGGCGAACAACTTGATCGCCTGGGTGAGGTTGCGCCCGATCTCCTCAGGTGCCTCCCTGGCGGCCCACCGCAGCACCCGAGGAATCCGTCCAGGCGTGGCGGTGAAGAACCGGTTGGCAGGATCGACGATGCCGAACTCGGGCGGTGAGAAGTTCGACTCCGCCATGCCCTTCAGCAGTTCAGCGGCCACTACCTGTGGGGATGCGCTTCCGTCGCCGACCGCCCCGGCCCGTGCGTAGGCCCAGGCGAAGAACCGCCGTACCTCAGGAATGTCCGGCAACGACCCGTGCGGCGCCACGTCCTCCAACCGCTGCAGGACCGCCGGATCCCTCGTAGCGCGGAACAGGGCGTAGCTGCGGTTGCACTCGAACAACGCGAGCTGCTCCCCCAACGCCCAGATGCGCACCCACGCGTCCCACAGCTCGAACGACCCGAAGGACGTGAACGCGTTGGCGACCAGCCCGTCGTTGTAATCAAGCAGCTCGCGCGTGAGCCTCTCAACGGGCTCGAAGCGCTCAACGGAGAAGTCGTCCTCCTTGAGCGCATCCAACAGCCGCCAGGCAAAGGCGTTGATCCAGTCCATCGTGAACGACAACCCGCGGGAGAACAGCGGGTCGAGGAACCCGGCGGCGTGCATCGCGAGAGCCCACCGATGCCCGGTCGTTCGCGACGACGAGTACTGCAGCCGATCGGTGGCAACCCAGTCCCGAACCGGCCGCGCTGCGGAGAACTGATCCCGGATGTCCGGATATTGCTCGATGAACTCGGCGAACTCCTGCCCAGCCGGCACATCACGACGGGGATGCTTCCGCGGATCCACGGTCATGCCGACGCTGACGAAGTTGCTGCCCGCCCTGGGGTGGTTGTTGAACGGGATCACCCAGATCCAGCCACCGTCGAAGATGTGGTGCAGCGTGGACTGACTCCCCCGCACCGGCCCAGGATTGCTTGCCGCGACCCGTTCCCACGGCACCACGCCTTCCATGTGCGTGAACATGGACCGCGAGTGGTGCCGAAACCGGCAAGGCTTGTCCCGAAGGTCCAATGTGGACGCCAACACGGACCGGAACCCACTGGCGTCGACGATGTAACGAGCACGCACCGAGCCACCGTCGGTCTTCACGGTGACACCATCCTCACCGAGATCAACACCGGTGACGCGAACCCCTTGCCGGACAACAGCACCGTACTTCTCGGCCACCCGCATGACCCAGTGGTCGAGATCCGCCCGCAGGAAGTGCGTCTCGGTGTGCATGATGCTCGGAATGGGCAACTGGTGCGCCAGCTCAGGATCCTGCCTTTTGCCCGGCTCGTGCCAGTGGAAGTTGAACCCGCGCTTGATCCCGTGGTTGGCCGACACGTTGGCGCGAGCACCGTGGAACGTGGCCAGGTACTTGATCTCCGGCACGTCGTACCGCTCGGCGATGAGCCGGAACAGCGTCGAGGTGTGCGGAATGGTGGACTCGCCGATGGCGAACCTCGGATGGTGCCCGGCGTCCAGCACCTCAACCTTGACGCCGCCGCGCGCCAGCACGGCGGCCAGGATCGTGCCGGCGATGCCGGCGCCCAGAATGACGACGTCGGTGTCCTCGCGCACGGCGCTCCCCCCGATTCATCGGCCACCGAAATGTTCTCAGCGCCCAGGCCCAGGTCAAATAGGCCGGAAGGGGGTCGCGTGCTCACCGACCGTGCAAGCCAGGGCCCCGGCAAAGTCCCAGCCCGCCCGGTCCGCCCGATGAGGGCGTGCACACACGCCAGGTGTTGTTGATGAACGGAACTTTCATCGACCTGAGGTGGATGAAGGTTCCGTTCATCCACCTCCACAGGGCTCATTTCCCGCAGCCAGGTCACGAACGGCCGAGCGACTTTGCCGGGGCCCTGGACCGTGCAGGCCGCGAACCAGGTAGCTCGAAGTCAGGCGTCGACAGCCTGGCGTCCGACGGTGATGTCGGCGCGATCGGCCGCAGCGCGACCCGCGTGCCATCCCGCGCCGTTGGTGACCGCCGCCGACTTGTGGGTGAGGTTGCTGAACATCGTCTCGAACGTCTCCTCGACCAGCCGGGACCGTTCGGCCAGCACCGGAAGCAGTCGCTCGTCCTCGACCGGATCGTGCGCCCGAACGCCGGCCTCTTCGAGCCGTTCCCCGATGCGCGTGGCGTACGAGACCAGGAAGGACTGCCGGAACGACCGGGTGCGCGACGTTCCGCCTCGGGTGACCTGAGTTCCTTCCGCGACCATCGCACGGGTGGCCTGGACCAGCAGTGAGGTGGTGAGCAGCTCGGTGATCTCCACGTCCATCGACTCACCGACCAGCGCGACGAACCCCATCCTGGAGTAGTACACCGACCGGCACCGGTTCGTTCTGGCGATCGCGTCGACCAGATGCGCCTTGCCGTCGACGTACGGCGCATCGAGCCACAACCGCGTCGAGACCGCCGTCTGTTTGCGGTGCTCGTCGGCATCGAGGACGGCACGTTCGAAGGCATGCCGGTTCATCAGTTCCTGCGCCTTGGCCGACAACGCCTCGGCCTCTTCCGGGAACTGAGTGGACTCGGCCTTGGCCAGCAAGGCCCGCACCCGCGCCAGCACCTTCTGGTCCACCCCGCTCGCCGACGCGGACGAGCGCGCGGACGCCGACCCCGGCACCGGAACGATGTGCGGCAGCTCAGGCAGCTTCATCAACCCGGCCAGCAGCGTGACTGCGGTCCGCAGCGCCGAATCCAGGCCCACCCCACGACGGTCCGCCCACTGCAACAGCTGCGGAACGCCGGGCTCCCACCAGACCTCGGCGCCGAGCTCACGCACCTGCGCCGCCCAGCGTTCGTCCACAGTGGCCGCCGAGTACTTCGCGGTGTCGGCGGCCACCACGTCGATCACCAGGCTGCCGACCGCCGCGTCACCGGCCCGGCGAAGGTGCTCACGGACGTCGACAGGCGTCCAGCCCCGCTTCCACGCCAGGTCGATCGTCGCGGCCAGAGCGATGCCGGCACCGATGGCCACGGTCCGGACCGGGGCGACAGGCTCGCGGCCCGCCAGATCCGCCACGGTCCCGTCCACGAACTCCGAGTCGACCTCGTGGGCGTGAGCGGCCTGCACCAAGCCCTCTGCCACCATCTCCGGCGACACGACCGGAGGAGGCGCCCACGGCTCGTCGAAGTCGTACCGGGGTGGAGTCGGGCCACGACTCGCCCTGACCTTCTTCTTCGCAGCGCGCTTCTCGCGGTTGCGCTTGCCCACGCCAACCCTCCTGTCGACCCGCCGCCGCAATTGCTCCCGGTCAGGTGACCAGATCCTCCAGCAGGCGGGGAATGAGTCGTTCCTCCATGATGGCCCGGCCCTGCTCCCTCATGGCGATGGCCAGCCCGGTGTCCCACGGAGAGTCCGCAGGCGGCCCCTTCAGCGGTTCGGAGTCCCCGGTTTCCAGTGCACGCAGGTACTCGTCGACCGTCATGCGCCAGGGCTGCGCCTCATGACGCGCGGCCGCGGCCGCGGTGGTGCGCAGTCCGGTCCAGTCGAAGTCACCGCGCCAATGCACCTGACCTCGAGCCGCGGCGAGGAGCCGGTGACACGCGGCCGACGGCTGACCTTCCGTGCAGACGAGCGTAGCGGAGCGGTCTGACAACTCGCTCGCGGCAGCCCGCAGCACCGCCGGGTTCTCACACACGTAGAGGTCGCACGCCTGGGGCGTCAGTGGATCGACGGTCAGCTGGTGCAGGGTGAGCCGGAACGGGATGCCGCAGGCGGCGGCCTCGTTCAGCCATCCGGCGACCACGTGGTCGTCATCGCTGCGCAGGTTCAGCACGAGCACCTGACTCGCGAGGTCGTCGACGATCACACCTGCGGACTCCCAGCGAGCACGTTGCTCGGCGCGGTTCGTCGGAGCAGGTGCACCGTCGCGCTTCGCCAGTGCGCGCAGCACGAGCGAGGCCAGTGGCGTACCCGTCAACGCCTTCGTGTTGCCGGTGGCCCACTCGGCCAGCACCGGCAGCGGCTTGTCGCCGGTGGGCAACCTGTTCAGCACCTCGCCGGCCCAGCCGAGCACATCGGCGTCACCACGCCGTACCAGGCGGGTGACCGTGCCGTCACCACTGATCTCGTCGACCCACTGCTCGAACCACCGCTCGCCCCGATGGGAGTCGCACCTGGCACACAGGTCCGCCACCGCCGCCGCCTTGGCGAGCTCCTCATCGGCCCGCTCGGCCGCGCGGTCGCGTACCGGGCCGTCCCGGCGTGCGAGAACCGCGAGCAGCCCGATTCCGTGCGCACCGCGGATCGCCTCGTCCACGTCCACCAGCTGGATGCGCGGTGCCGCGACGTCGGCGGACCGGTACTTCCCGGTGATCCCGATGATCAGTCTGCGCTCGGCGTCGGTGGGCTTGCTCAGACCGATGGTTCCGGTCAGCTCACCGCCGTCACGTTCGATCTTGCGCCGAGCGGCGGCCAGAATCCGTTGCCACGCCGGGTCCTCCAGCAGATCGTCCACTGTGGTCACGCGAAGATGTCCGTCCCGTCGGCGAAACGACGACGTGTTCCCGGCGAACCCAGCTCGGTGGCGAGATCCCCGGCCGGGGAGTCGGCGAGGATCTCACTGCCGTCCCACACGACCAGCAGGGCGCTGACCGTGTGCTCGGCGGCCGAGTGCGACAGGTCGTAGTGCGCACACGCGGGCACGGTGGCGTAGGTGGCCCAGAGGTCGTAGCCCGTCATGAACAGGTCGAGGTCGAACTGTGCGGTGAGCTGCAGCAGCTCGCTGCGCCCCTTGTCGTCGACTCCGGCGAACGCCTCGTCCAACGCCAGCAGCCGGGGAGCGTGCTCGGCGGCAGAGCTGAGCAGCACGTGTGCCGCGGCGAACAGCGGCAGGTGCAGCGAGACCGACTGCTCGCCACCGGAAAGCGTGCTGTGGCGCGCCTGGGTGAGGCGTTCCTCCGTGCCGTCGCTCGCCACCAGCGTGAACGCGAACGTCCGCCACTTGCGGTAGTCGAGCACCTCGGTGAGCAGGTCGGTGTAGGTGCGGTTCCCCGGCATCGCGCGGGCGGTCTTGATCCGGCTCGCGAAGTGGGCGCGCATCCTGGCCAGTTCGTCGGGACCGAGGCGCGAAGCGTCCCGTTCGAGCAGCTTGCAGATGTTCCGCTGCCCTTCGTCGAGGGTGTCCGCCAGCTCCCAGCGCACCCCGACGCCCGCTCCCGACGACATCTTCCTGGCTCGCATCTCGGTGTTCATCCTGCCGATCAGGTCGCGGGCATCGACGGTGCGGTCGTGGATCTGCTGCGCGAGGCGGCCGAGCAACGCGTCCTCCAGGATGCGCCGCTCCGACTCGGTCAGCAGCTGCTCCTGGTCACGCCGCGCCGCCGTGATCCGCCGCGCGAAGTCGCCGATCGGTGCGAAGCCCTGAACGTCGGCGACCCGGACGGTGATGACGTCTCCGTCGCTGCCCCACTCGGGCTGGTAGTCGTGGTTGGCCGCGGACAGCTGGGCCTGCAGCTCGCCGAGCGCTGTCGACACCCGTGTCTTGCTCTGCTTGAGCGAGGTCTCGGTGGGCCTGAGGTCGGCGGTGACCGTCGTGATCGACTCGATGAGCCACCGAACCGGCTGCGGCAGGTCGTCGGAGAGCCAGTCCTCCTCCGTCGCCGGCCACAACGGACCCGCCGGAACCTTCAGCAGGTCCAGCAGCTCGGGCCGCGCGTACGGCTCGAGCCTGCGAGCATCCGTCCGTGCCTCGGCCACGGCGGCGGAGCGCTTCGTCTCGGCGTTTCGAACGTCACCCTCTGCCAGTGCCGCCTTTTCGACCGCCTTGTTCTGCGCCGCCCGCGCACCGCGCAACGCGGAGTCGAGTTCGCTGATGTCCTTCTTCGTCGCGGCAACGTCGGCGACGACCTGCACCACGTCGGCACCGACCGACTCTCGCAGTGTCCTCAGGCCTTCCGCGTGCTCGGCGTGCTGCACCTCGGCTTCGGCTGCCTCCTCGCCCAGGCGCTCGGCGTCGCTCTCGGCGACCTCCAGCCGCTTCTCGGCCGCGGCGGCGAACTCGGCCCTGGTGGACTCCTCCCGGCGCACCGAGATCAACCGGGTTCCGGCATCGCGGAACCGGCCGACCGCGAGCGCGACGCGATCGACGTCCTCGGGTGCCAGCGACCGTTCCGCGGCGATCTTGCTCAGCCGGCGTTCGCGGTCGGCGACCGTCGCGATCGCCTGGTCGAGCGCACGCCGGGCGTCGTCCAGCGCGGTGCGGTGGACCCGCAACTCGACCGCGAGCTCCGTCTGCCGCCGCAACGCGAGCACGATGTCCGTCGTGGCGGGCAAGTCGTTGCGGGCAGCGGAGAACGCGTCGATCCCGGCGACCGCCGCGGCGATCTCGGCGACCAGCCCGCCGATCGTTTCCTCAGCAGCGGTGATCGTGCGGTCGATCTCCGCGAGCCGGGCCGCACGCCGACGGGCACGGGCGGTGGCGCCGATGTACTCGGCGTCGGCCTTCTGATGCGCGCCGATCTGCACACCCTGTGCGAACTCACCGCGCTCCGAAACCGTTGGCACGTCAAGCAGTGGCGTGATGTCGGCGATCGCGATCGAGCTGAGCACGGCGGTGATCCGCGCGGCGCTGACCGCGACGTCGTCCTCCGGTACGAGCACGTCGGCCAGCGTCCGTCCGGAAGGCCTGCGGTTCTCCGGCAACGGCACGAGCCACGCGTCGGACGCGGGCGGCTCCGCAGTGTTCTCGTCGAGCCAGGCGTCGAGAAGGTTGGCCGCCTCCAGCGCGGCCTCGACCGAGGCCGCCAGCTCAGCCGGAACGTCCTCGGCGAACCGCACCAGCCGCCACAGCGGCGCACCTGGCCGATCCTCGCGGGAAGCGGTGCGCGCGGCGAACAACGGCGGAGCGTCGTCGTGCTCGTCCGCGACCCGCTGCCGTTCGGCACGCAGACCGTCCAGCCCGCCCTGCGCCTCGTCTTTGCGAGCCTCCAGCTGCCGTGCGGTCTCCCGCAGCTGTTCCACCTGATCGCCGACGAGGTCGTCAAAGGTGGACACCAGCGTCGGCGCGTCCGGCTCACCCACAAGCCGCAACGCGGCGACCAGCTCGGCGGCGTCGAGGCCGTGCCGCACCGACCAGTCCGAAAGCCGTTGCTCCGCAACGGTTCTGGCTGCGGTAACGAGAGCGGCCGCCTGTCGTTCTGCGTCTTCGGCCTGCCCCGCCTTCAGCTCTGCGGCGTCGAACACCTCCTGCTTCTGCCCGCGCAGCTGGTGTGCGTCGCGCACGGCCTGGCGCTCGGCCCTGACCGCGTCGACGTCGTCCTGGCGCTGCTCTACGCGCGCAGTCAGCCGGTCGGAGAATCCTTCGTCGGCAACCGCATCGTTCGCCGTCCAACCGATCGACGCGTCCTGGGCCGCTTCGGCGAGCTGAGCGGCGCCGCGCGACACCTCCCGTTGCGCATCGCTCAGGCTTTCCCGCGCCTTGGCCAACTCATCGGCGCGATCGCCCGCAGCACGACGAGCCCGGTCGGCCTGCTGCTGTTGCAGCCGGGCGGCCTGCGCCAGCCGTTCGACCAGATCACCGAGCTGGTCCAGCTTCTCCCGGTCGTCGGTGTAAGCCTTGCTGCGCTGCAGGGACTCCAGGTGTGCTTGCCGCGTGCGCACGGCCGTCTCCAGCCGCGTGACCTCCGCCTCCGCGTCGTCACGCGCTCGCGCTGTCGCCACCCGTGCGGTTGCGGCGGCGGCGAGTTCGGCATGCGCCGCATCGACCTCGGCCAGCCTCCTCGCCACCACGTCCACCGCGGCGCGCGCGTGCGTTCGCAGATATGTCGTGTAGCTGCTCAGGAACGAGGAAGCGGCCTCATCGGCCCGCACCAACCCGTCCAGGGTGTGCTGCACGCTCTCCATGTCGTCGAACGACCGCGCAGCCTCGGCGATCATGTCCTCGTCGATCGGCCGCAGCCCGTCCGAGAGCGTCCTGGACAGTCCTCTGGGGTCGAGGTTCTTCGCGAGCTGGGGCCTGCGCAACGTCAGCACCAGCGTGAGCAACTGCTCGTACCGCTCCGCGCCGAGCCCGAACAGCCGCTCGTCGATCGCGGCCCGGTGCAGCGGCGGGCTGTCGGTGACTCGGCCGGCACCGATCTGGTCGACGAGTTGCTTCTTCGTCAGCGGCCGGTCGTCCGGGGCGAGCAGGGAGAAGTCGACCCCGACCCGGCCGTCGACCACGAAGTACCAGCGGGCGACCTTGTCGTTGTGCTTCTGCGCCCGCATTCCGACGCCGACCGTGACCGCCTCGCCGCCCCGGCCGAACTCCAGCCACACGTAGGCGTGCGCGGTGTCCTGGCCGCGGTAAAGGAGGTTGGACTTCATCGTGCGCTCTTCGCCCGCGAACGGGTTCAGCCTGCGCGGGTCGATCCGGCCGTCGAGCACGAACGGGAAGAGCACCTCCAGTGCCTTGGTCTTGCCGGAGCCGTTCGGACCGCGCAACACCAGCCGCCCGTCGGCGAAGACGAACTCCTCGTCTCGGTAGTCCCAGAGGTTGATGATGCCCGCGCGGGTCGGCCGGAACCTCGTCACGGCAGGTCCAGATCGAACAAGGTGGGCTCTGCCTTCCGTTTGCGCACTTGCACGACGACGTTGCGGTACCGCGCGAGCAACGGCAACGCGAGCACGCCGCCCTCGACCCGCACCACCATCCGCATCTCGGCGAGCAGGCCGAGCGCGGCGTCGAGCAGTCGCCCCGGATCGGCCCGCCACTGCGCGGCGAAGGTCGAACCGTACCGGTCGACGAGCCCGGACATGGTGGCCGCCAGCCATCCGTTCTCCAGCAGCGGGCAGGCCGGCGGATCAGGTGCCCCCGCCTCGGCGCGGTCCTCGGCATCGGCCAGTTCGTGGAACACGCCGGCTGCAGGCAGCCCGGCGTCCACCTCGCCGGCGAGGTGTCGCTCGTCCGGCGGGACCAGCTCGGCGAGCGGAGGCGAGTCCGGCGAGTCGACGCGGTCGGCGATCTCGCCGATCAGCAGCAACGCGGTCTGCGCCACCGTGCCGGAGCCGGGGAATCGCCGATCCGAGAAGGAACCGGACGTGTCGATCAGCGCGATGCCCTCGGCGCGGCGTTCCACCGCGAGCCCGGTGAGCCGTTCGACGTCGGCGACGGCGTTGCCGTTGCGCAGCACGTTCGCGACGTCCTCGTCGACCTCGGCGAAGTACACGACTGGCCGTTCGATCAACGCCCGCCGGGCTCGCTGACCGATCTCCCGGCGGCGGGTGTCCCGACTGTCCGCGGTCGAGGTCGTCAGCAGCGACGTCACGCCGGGCAGGTGCTGCAACACCCTGGTCGGCCGGTAGACGGCGTGCACGATGTCCCGGTCGATGTCGTAGAGCGCCTCGCCCGCGTCGGGATCGTCAGCCCAGCGGCGCGCACTGCCGTCCGCGAGGGTGAGCGCACCGCGCACCTCCAGCCAGGCGACGGCGTCCACGAACGCGCTGCGGTCGGCGGCCTTCTCAGTGGAGAACGAGAGTCCGTCGATGCGTCCGGCGTCGGCGGCCACGCTGTCGGCCAGCTCGGACAACGACAGCTGGTTGCCACCACGCCCGAGCGCCGCGAGGGTGAGCGCCAGGTAGGCGTAGCGACGCCGGTCGAACGGCCGGTCGGACGCCGTGCGCGCGGGTTGCGTCGCGTCGAGCCGGTCAATCACCCGGATCAGGCGTGCGCTCGTCGCGGAAAGCTCCATCCGGTAACCGAAACTGGCGACGAGGTCGTTCCGCAGCTCGTCCGCCCAGCGCCGGACGAGCGGGAGCGCGTGCACGTCCGGGTACGTCTCGGTGATCAACGGGCTGCTCAGCAACGTCCGCACAGCACGCTGGTAAGAGGCGAGCTCGAACTGGGAGATCATCACTGCACCTGCACCATCAGCCGGTCCAGATGCAGCCGTCCGCGCACGGTCGTCACCGTCGTCGACTCCGGATGTGGCCGCAGCGTGAGCTTGACCCCGTGTGCGGCGCCGCTCGCCGTGGTCCCCGAGACCGGCACACGAGCGCTCAGCGCGAGATCGAGCAGGCTCAGCAGCAGGTCGGTTTCGGCGTCGTCGAGCACGCGGTCGTAGACGCCCTGGGAAAGTCCTTGTGCGGCAACACGTTTGGCCTCTTGCTCGGCGAGCTGACGTTCCCGCAGCCTGCGACGCCCACCGTCGTTGCGGTCGACCTTCGCGGGCGCACCGGGCGCCGCCGGTTTACCGGTCTCCACCAGCGTCCGCGAGATCTCGACGGGCTGCGCCTCCCACCACGAGCGCCGCACGGGGATCAGTTCCTGGTCGGGGTGGGCGACGCTGACGTGCCGCGGCCGGGCCAGGTTGAACGTCGCCGCGTACAGCGCGTGCGCCGCCTCGTCGCTCGGCACGCCGGAGAACCACGCGGCGAGGTGCCGCAGCTGGCTCTCCCTGCTCACCCCACCCCGGCGTGCCTCGGTGACCCGGCGCAGCAACGCGAGCACTGCCGAGATGGCGCTCACGGTGCCCGCCTGCAACCGTTCCGCCTCGCTGTCCGTGGCGTCGGACCGGAACCAGTGCACCAGCCCGTTCCAGCGCTGCCGCCAGTCCGCCAGCCGTTCCGAGGGCGTCCGGAACACCCGCTCGTCCGCAGAGGCCGCGAACTCGACGAGCCGTTCCACGCCGGTGCTCTCGACGTGGGCGATCGCCGCGGCCAGCTTCGGCGTGTAGCGCGCGAGCTCGGTGCTGAACTCACGCATGTGCGCGAGCAGACTGTCCTTGTGCGCCAAGAAAACCTCGGCGCTGGTCTCCTGAGTGCGTGCGAGATCACCGAGCAACAGGTAGAACCGCGCCGCCCGTTCCGCCATGTCGTTCAGCGCGGCATCGAGGCGGGTCAGCTTGCGATACACGACCTCCGCGTCGCCCTCGATGTTGGCCTGCGCCAAGGCGTTCAGGTCGTCCAGCAGCTCCGGGAACACCAGCCGCGAGAGCGTGGCGTCGTCCAGGCGCGCCCCCAGCACGTCCTCGACCGCCCGGTAGGCGCGATACCCGGCCTGGGTGAACTGGTACACGTAGTGCCGGTTGCGGTACTCGGCCAGCGTCGCCGCGCGCGTTCCGTCGTAGCTGCGGTCGAGCACGTTCCAGTGGTAGAGCTGGTCGAGCAGCGGCGTGACGTCCTCGATGCCCGCGTCCACGTCGCCGGCGTGCAGCAACACGACGTAGTTGGCTCGTGCGCGGTCGAACGCCCGCAGCACCGCCAGGTACTCCAGGCGCTTGTCGACCGTGGCGAAGGTGAACAGGCGCAACCGGTCGTCGAGCGCGAACGCGTCGAGCCCGAACGCCTCTTCCGGTTCCACTGCCACGCCCACATCCAACCAAGTGCCCGCCGGCCACGCTCAGTTCGGCCAGGCCCAGTCCGGCCGCGGGGTGGCGGGGAACGGCTCGAGCCCCAGAAAGTCCCGGTAGGCGGCGTGAATCCAGGCCGCCACCGTGTCCGGCGGGAAGCAGACGTCGACGAGCGAAACCTCTCCCTCGCGACACTTGACGAACACACCCCGCAACGGGTCGGCGTAGTCGAACTCCAGCACCTCGATCGGGTGACCGAGCACAGTCGCCTTGATCGGGACCTCGGCCGCGTCCTCGAACACGGTCTGGAACGCGCCGAGTTGCTCGTCCTCGCCGTACGCGTCGACGATGATCATCTCGATGACCTGCTCGAGCATCGGATTCCCGTTCTCCTCCGGTAGCCCGGCCAGCCGCTGGTTGATGTCCTCCTGATCGAACTTGATCGTGCGGTGCCTGCTGTCCTCGACCGGCACGGCTCCGGCACCAGCCACACAGACCGGGTAGGTCATTCCAGGTTCGGCGTCCAGCACCCGTTCGAGCTTGATCTCGTGCCGCCAGTCGTCTCCGAAGTCGTAGACGTACCGGACTGTCTTCCGCGACTTGGTGAACACCTCACCCACCGCGACCTCGTACTCGTCCTCCATGTCGAAGCCAGGATCGCCGTACCGGTGCGACCCGACGTAGAAGGCGTGCAGGTGGTCGTCGTCCCACCGCATCACCGCCTGGATCACCCGGTGCAGCTCGCCCAGGTCGTCGCCCGCCGGAACCAGCACCCGCCGCCAGCACGGCGGCGACATGCGTTCCAGCGAGATCTTGAGCTGGCAGATCCGTTCGGCGGGGATGACCTCCTTGCGCACGACGTCGTCGCCACGCTCGCCCACCTCGTCCAGCAGCCATTCACCCAGCTCGGTGAGCTCGGCGCCCCCACGCACGATCCCGAAGCCCCGGAACAGGTCGAGCAACGCATCCCCCGACCTCTCGTGGCCCGCCGCGTCCAGCAGCTGCCAGTGACCGCTGCCGATATCCCGATGGCGGAGAAGGTGTTGGTACAGCTCTGGACCACTGCTCGGCCCGTGGTCCGAGAGAAACGCCAGCGCCCGTTCCCCGATCCGTGCGGCCCTGACCGATTCCTCGTCCTGACACAACGCCGCCAGCGCCGCCACGAACCCGGCCAGCCACACTTCCCGCGTGACCTCGACGGGCCTGGCCACCACCCGGCCTCGCTCGATCACCAGCATCCCGGCGCCGAGCGCCGCCGACCACGGCACGTGCCAGCCCGGTACGTCGGCCCCCGACCGGAACCTCTCCGGCAGCGCCATCCCGAGCGCCGCGGCGGCCTCGCGCAGGTCGCCAGGCTTGAGCACCCCCTTCGGCGTGACAGGCTTGCCGTCACCGACCCACCCGGCGATCTTCCGCGCGAGTTCGATCATCACGGCCTCGGTGTGTTCGGTCACGCCGCCCATCCAAGCCGACACCCGGAAGGCCGGACGCTGTGCACCCCCTACGATCGGCCGGGTGCAGTCTGATGAGTGTCTGGACCGTGTACGGGCACTGCGGGAGCAGGGACACACGCCCAAAGAGATCGCCCGTGCACTGGGGATCAAGCCCTCCGAGGCCTCTCGCCTCGTGCGCGCCGCCGCGATCCTCGCGCAGGCCGAGGCGCCCGAGCCGCTACTGGTCGGCTGCTGGGTCAGCCCGAACTGGAACATCGGTCTGACCTTCGATGATCGCCCTGACTGGCCGGTGCAGGAGGACCCGCAGCCTGGAATCGATGGCCTGGTCTCCGTACTGATCGCCCGTCGACACCGGCACGACAAGGTCTCGGTCTGCGGCTACCTGGCCGACGTCTTCTGCCTCGGCGTGAAGAACGCGCTCGGCCCGGAGATCATGGACGAACTCGCCCTGCGCGAGTTCGTCGGACAGTACTTCTCCAGCTACAACGACGACCCGCTCGAGGCGCCCGTCGAGCTGGCGCGTCAGCTGGTGTTCGGGTCCCTGGACTACGCACGCGGCCTGGGTTTCGAACCCCATCCCGACTTCGCCGCTGCCGCAGGCCACCTCGGGCCGTGGACCCCGCCCAGCGCCATCACGTTCGGCAGGGACGGCAAGCCCATCTACGTCTCGGGGCCCTACGACAACCCGCAGCCCATCATCCGCAAACTCGAACGCGCCGTCGGGGCGGGCAACTTCGAGTTCATTGCGTCCTTCGGGTAGACCCAGCGCCTGGCCAGATACCGGCACAGTCAACCGCATCGTCGCGACAACTCTCCCGGTGGCGGCGCTGGGTCAGCTCGGCTGGACCGCGACGTAGAACGTCCTGGCCAGGTCCTTGAGCCTGCCCCGGCACTCCTCCGATCTCGGATTCGTCTTTTCGGACGGCTTGTTGTTGAGCAACAGCACGGCGTTGGCGTCGAGGATGATCAGATAGCAGCTGTCGTTGTCCTTGGCGTTCTGCCATTTGGCCTGTTCGCCAACGCCCACATCGGCAGGCCCGTCGTCAACCGGATCCGTGAAGTCGTCGAACCGCTCGCGCGCCTTCGCCTTGCCCGGCTCATCGCGCCACACCGAGATGTCCAGCCCGATACGCGGGAAGTCGGGAATGTTCTGGAACTCGCACCCGGTGAACATGTCGACGAACGGCGACGGATTCTCGTTGCCCGACCGGAACTTCGGCAACCCCTGCACCTTCTGCTCGATCTGCTTGCAGGTCGGCACCGCCTTGTACTTGGCGGCCGGGGGGCTGGTCGGTGTGGTGAACGTCGGCTGCTCGATCGGCCGCACGTTCGTGCCTCCGCACGCGCAGGCACTCAGCGCGAGCAGCAGCACGCCCGCGATCTTCACTGACCGATTCAACTGCCTCCCGGCCCTTTCCACAGGTCCTCTTCCAGGTCTTCCTCGACCTGTGGCAGCCTGCGCGACGGCTTCTTGAACAGCCCGCCGGCGTTGCTGAACGCCTTCGTAAGCCGGCGGCAGGCCTCCAGTGCCTTGTTCGCCCACTTGACTGCGACAGGAATGCACTCGGCGATCGCTCCCGCAAGGCCCGCACCGGCTGCCGCGACGGTGGAGGCAGAGGAGGTGGCGCTTCGTCCTCGATAGCGCCGAGCCGCGGTTGGCCGCTGCCGTACCCACCGCCTCCCGGTACGTACTGCGGCGGGGGTGGCGGCTGGGCGCTGCGCAGTTTGTCCATCATGAAGTGCATCGCCTCGGAGTCGGCACCCAGCATCGGCGCCATGGCCTCCTGCACCGTCGCGGCGACTCGGCTCTGTGCTGCCTGCACCACGCGCAGGACCTCCTGCGCCACACTGTCGCCGTCCCTGCGCTGCAACGCATTGCTCAGCTTCAGATCCACGAGGTTGCCTGCATCGTTGACCGTCACGACGATCTGGCCGTCCGCGCTGCGTTCCATGACACGCAGGTTCGCCAAGCTCTCGCGGAGCGCGTCGCTTTTGCGTTGAGCCTGAGCCAGCTTGCCCTCGTACTGATTGAGGATCTGATCCGGGTCAGTCATCAGCCCACTTGGTCCTTCTCGTTGTGCCGCAATCCAAAGCCGGCCGAACGCTCTGCTTCGGCCGGCAACCGGAGGTGACTCTCTATGCCGCTACGAAGTCATGGCCCAGGTACCGAACCGCAGGCCGACGACGAACACCCCCGCGCATGACCTCACACCCTCGCTAACGCACCGTCGCCGAACGGTAACAAGTAGTTGCAGTCCTGGCTGGGTGAATGCGACACATCGCGCACGCTCCAACCGACGCTCGGCCATGCACGCATTGTGCCGAACCGTGCGCGGAGAGTCCGACCGAATGGGATCATTCGCCCGTGACCGATCCGCTCCAGTACCACGACGACTTCCCCGCTCCAATCTCAGAGCGAAGCGACTCGGTCATCGTCACCGTGGGCTCCGGCAGCCGCATCGAGGTCGCTCCAGCTGACGCCACGCGGACGACCTGGGCCATGCCGCCCTGGCCGCACGATCATGGACACCACGCGCCGTGCCCAGGTCGAACAGGGCATCGCCGTGATCGACCCGGCGGGCACGGTCGAGGAGCCGGATGAACAAGGCCGAAGGCGGCGGCCACAAGGACCCCGAGGAAGGCCAATGATGAAGACGAGGCGCGTCGCCGTCGCCGCAGTCCTGTGGATCGTCGCCCTCTACACCGCCCATGCGGGCACACTGTTCTTCGACGGCGAGGCGGGCTCAGGCGGAGAGCCGAAGGGCTACGCGGAGAACGTCTCGTGCAAGCGCAACTGGTGGGCCTTCGGCGCCCTCTGGTACTGCGACGCCACCATCGTGGCCGATGACGGCAAGCGCTATCCCTACAGCAGCAAGAACTCCGGTCTCACACCCGCGGACATCGGCAAGCAAGTCCCGATGACCAACAACCTCGTGCGATCTGGAAGATCGTCACAGGCAAGCCCGACATGGGCACTCGCCGAACGCAGGGAACCGAACAAGGTCGCGTACGCGCTGTGCCTCATGGGCCTGCCCGGGATCGCGCTGTTCATCACGTTCCGCCTGTTCCGCGACAAGAAACCGGTGCCGTGAAAGGACATCACCAGCGCTGGCTGGCGCTGGCGTGGCTCGCCCTGTGCGCGTACGGCGCGGCGTTCCTCATGCTCTTCTGGGAAGACCACGGCCCCAGGGGCAGCCCCGTGGCGCGTGCCGACGACATCCACTGCGAGCGCAACTGGCTCCTCCTCGGGACCCGCTGGAGCTGCACCGCGATCGTCACCGACCAAGGCGTACGGCACCGCCACACCAGCGACTCCTCCCTGCTGACTCCCGCCGACACCTCCGTCCCCATGCAACGTCTCGCCCCGCACCACTTCGCCCCTGCCCGCGCATCCTTCAACCCCACACCGTGGCCCACCATGGGCGCTGTCACCCTCGTCGCCCTCGGCCTCGTCGGCGCCGGTGTGCTGTGGCAGAACAGCCGCGCGAAACGACCGGCCGCCAAGGCTGAGGCGCGGCGCCTGCGCGCCCAGGCTCGTTGGTACGTCGGCGCGGGCATGCTCGCCTTCCTCGCTGCCCACTTCACCCACGGCCTGTTGATCACCGCCCGCGCCGACGTCTGGCCGCGACGGGCCGAAGGCACGGGTGTGGCCACATCGTGTGAGCGAGATTGGCGCTACCTGGGAGCCCAACGGCGTTGCGATGTCGAAATAACCGCGGGAACCGGCCAGAAGCTCACGCAGACGATGAGCCACTCGCAGTTCACTCAGGCGGACATCGGTGTTCCGAAGCCCGTGACCGCCATCGGTGTCAGGTGGGAGGCCGTCGACCAGCCCTATGAACACAGGTTCGCCAAGGCGCTGTTCGTCCTGCTGCTCGCCGGCGGCATCGCGTTGCTGACCAAGCCGACTTACGACCTGGCGAGGATCCGGGAGCTGGAGAACCCGGACCTGCCGGCGCGGTTCCTCCGCGTCAGGTAACCGGGTGGTGGCCGAGCGAGCAGGAGTCGCTCGGGCAACATATGGGACCGGCGACGGCGGTTCGACCGCTCGCCGCTCAGGGTCACCGTCCGGGGAAGGTTCCGCATGCCGGCCACCACCAGCCAACTCGACCGCGCCGCCGAGCTGAAGCGTCTGCTCGTCACGTTCGGGCGGACCGGCCGTCTCGAGCGGGAGTTCGATCGCACACTCGCCGAACGCCAGGCCGAGACCGACCTCGATGCCGTGACCCTCACCGACAGGTTCCTGTTGCAGCACAAGCTCGACGACGGGCGCACGGTCGTCGAGCACTTCGTCGGTGCGCATCCCGAACTGTCCGAGGACGACAGGGCGATGGTGCTCGCCTGGCAGGACGTCGTCGAAGGCATCTTCGAGATCGAGCAACGCGACGGGGAAGCGCTCGTCGCGGTCAACCTGTCCGACGACCTGACCTACCGGATCCGCTCCAACAAGGGGGCCTCGCTTTTCGACCCGATGCCCGAAGGCTCGTTCCTGGCCTGCCGCATCGTGCCGATGGCCGACGAGTGGATGCTCAGCGGCGTTTCCAGGCCGATACCCGCGTCGAGGCGGCGCGAGATCTACGAAACGGTCATGCACTCGTTCGCGACCCACAAGGCGTCCATCTTCCGCAACAAGGAGAAACTGGAACTCGCCTGGAAACTGCAGCGTGAGGACCGCGAGTACTTCCTGTCGTTCTTCGGCACCGACGCACACACCGCAACCGGGTGAGCCTCTATCTGAAGGACGACTCCATCCCGCCGGTGGTGTTCCGGCGTCTGGCTGACCGCGATCTCACGAAGGCGGACCAGGTGTTCCGGCATCTGCTGAACAAACCCCGCTTCTCGTGGGAACGTGACGGGGAGTCGCTCCTGCGACGCAACAAGCGCGCCCACTTCGAGAGGCCTGCCTACCCGAGCATCACACCGGCGAGCGAACGACTCACGAAGTACCTGCGCGGCTGAGCACTCGGGCGTCAGGTCCCGGAGACGGACGTCAGGTTGATGCTCTCGCCGCGAACGCCGTGCGGCGAAGTAATGTTGCCGTCGTTCGAGCCAGGGGACACAGGAGCCGGGGACGCGCATGGGCATCATGGACAAGATCCGCGGCGAGTTCATCGACATCATCGAGTGGACGGACGACAGCCGCGACACCATCGTGTGGCGCTTTCCCCGACACGACAACGAGATCAAGATGGGCGCCAAGCTCACCGTGCGCGAGTCGCAGGTGGCCGTCTTCGTCAACGAGGGGCGCGTCGCCGACGCCTTCCCTCCTGGGATGTACACGCTGCAGACGCAGAACATGCCGGTCCTGTCCACGCTGAAGGGCTGGAAGTACGGCTTCGACTCGCCGTTCAAGGCCGAGGTGTACTTCGTGAACACCCGGCAGTTCACCGATTTCAAGTGGGGCACGCAGAACCCGGTCGTCGTGCGCGACGCCGAGTTCGGCATGGTGCGGCTGCGCGCGTTCGGCGGGTTCACCGTCCGCGTCGTCGAGCCGGTGGCGCTGCTGTCCGAGCTCGCTGGGACGGATCCGCAGTTCCGCACCGAGGAGGTCTCCGAGTACCTCCGCCGGATCGTCGTCGGCAAGCTGGGCACCGCGCTCGCGACGGCCGGGGTGCCGGTGCTCGACCTCGCGACGCACCAGGAGCAGATCGGCGACAAGCTGGCCGGTGTGCTGAGTCTGGAACTCTCCTCGGTCGGCATCTCGATCCCGAAGTTCGTCATCGAGAACATCTCGCTGCCGCCGGAGGTCGAGGCGGCGATCGACAAGCGCAGCCAGATGGGCGTCGTCGGCAATCTGGACCAGTACACGCAGTTCCAGTCTGCGCAGGCGATCGAGGTGGCCGCGCGCAACCAGGGCGGCGCTGGCGAGGGTTTCGGCATCGGTCTCGGTGTGGCGCTCGGCCAACGCGCGGCGGGAGGCGGGCAGCAGCAGGTGTCCCCGCCTCCGCTGCCGCAGGGCGAGCAGTGGTTCATCGGCGCGGGCGGCCGGCAGCTCGGGCCGTTCGACCGCGGGCAGCTCGTGCAGCAGGTCTCCGGAGGTGCGCTGGACCGGGACACGCTGGTCTGGAAGGCGGGCATGCCGCAGTGGACGCCGGCCGGGCAGGTGCCGGAGGTGGCGCAGCTGTTCGCCGCGATCCCGCCGCCGCTTCCGCCGCAGGCCTGACGATGACCGACCCGAGAGGTGTCGCCTCTCAGACGTATCCGTGCGGTGGCTGCGGCGCACGCCTGGAGTTCGCGCCCGGCTCGACGGCGATGCGCTGTCCGTACTGCGGGTTCCAGCAGGAGATCCACGCCGTCGACCGGCAGGTCCGGGAGATCGCGTACGCCGATCTCGCGGTGCTGCCGCGCAAACCCGTCGGCACCATCGGCGCCTACGTCTTCCAGTGCCCGCGCTGTGCCGCGCGCACCGAGACGAACGAGACGGCGACACTGTGCCAGTTCTGCGGTACGCCGCTGGTGATCGACGACGCGGCCACCGGACAGATCGTGCCGGAGGCGGTGCTGCCGTTCCTCCTCGACCGCGCCGCGGTCCGCGAGGCGATGCGCGGCTGGACGTCGTCACGCTGGTTCGCGCCGTCGGCACTGAAGAAGGTCAGCGAGATGGAGTCGACGAAGAGCACGTACGTGCCGCATTGGACGTACGACTCGCAAACCGTCTCGCAGTACCGAGGGCAGCGCGGTGAGTACTACTGGGTCACGGAGTCCTACACCGACGGCGACGGAAACAGGCAGACCCGGCGGGTGCGCCGGATCAGGTGGCGTTCCGCGCAGGGCACCGTCAGCAGGGCGTTCGACGACGTGCTCGTGCCCGGCAGCTTCGTGCTTCCGGTGAAGCACGTCGACGAACTGGCACCGTGGCCGCTGCTGGAGGCGGTGCCGTACCAGCCGCAGTTCCTCTCCGGGCACTCGGCGCTGCGCTACGACGTGGAGCCGGAGGCCGGTTTCGAAGAGGCGAAGAACAGGATGGCGCCGGTCATCAACGACGACTGCCGCCGCGACATCGGTGGCGACGAGCAACGGGTGGGCTCGGTGAACACGCAGCACCACGACGTCACCTTCAAGCTGATGTTGTTGCCGATCTGGGTCGCGACCTACGTCTACGCGGGCAGGAACTGGCAGATCCTGATCAACGGCCGGACCGGTGAAGTCCAGGGCCAACGACCGTGGAGCAGGACGAAGATCGCCCTGGCAGTGATCCTGGGCATCCTGCTGGTGGCCGCGGTCGCGTACCTCCTGTACCTCCGCGACGTCCTGTAGACCCGTACCCCCGTTCGGTTCCGAAACTGTCGGACCCTCCTGGCAGACTGACCCGCATGCCGGACTATCAGCCGTTCGCGCACCTGACTGCACCGAACGTCGACCTCTATCGCGCCGTGATGGGGGAGTTCGTCCGTGCCAAGCGGCGGTTCGTCGTGCACCTGCGCCCCGAGGACCTGGAGCTGGAGGCGGACCTCGCAGCGGTCACGGACGCGCTCGGCAGGCTGAAGGACTGGGGCAACCTGCGTGCCGACCCGGACACCAGCCGCGTGACCACGGTCGAAGACTTCCACCGCGCCCGGTTCCTCTACCAGCTGACGCCCGCAGGAGAAGCGGCTGAGCAGGCACTTCAGACATTCGATGAGGCACTCGGCCGCCGCGGCGCACTCCAGGCAGTGGCACTCACCGACATCGTCACGCAACTGCGGGCACTGCTGGAGCTGGCCCGGCATGAAGCACCCGATCCGGCCAAGGTGCACCTGCTGCTGCACGGTCTGGTCGGCAGGTTCTCGGACCTCGCGGACAACGCCCAGGCGTTCATGGGGTCGCTGCAGCGGTCGATCGACCTGCACGACGTCGACGTCGACGCGTTCCGGGCGTACAAGGACCAGCTGATCGACTACCTCGAACGGTTCATCAAGGACCTGGTCACCACCGGTGCGGAGATCGCGGGTCTGGTCACGGAGATCGACGACACCGACGCCGAACGGCTGCTCAGGACCGCGGCGGCACGCGAAGCCGAGGACGCGGCGCCTGGTGCGGACGAGTCCGAGGAAGCCCAGTTCGAACGAGGCCTCGCGCTGTGGCGGGAGCGGTGGCTCGGGTTGCGGCAGTGGTTCGTCAGCGGACCGCAGCACCCCAGCCAGGCGAAGCTGCTCAGGGCTCGGGCGCGGGCGGCGATTCCGGCGCTGTTGCAGGTGGTGTCAGCGCTCAACGAACGGCGCGCGGGGCGGTCGGATCGGTCGGCGGACTTCCGCACGCTGGCGCGGTGGTTCGCGCAGGCGCCGGACGAGGCCACGATGCACCGGTTGTGGCGGACGGCTTTCGGGTTGTCGTCGGCGCGTCATCTGACGGTCGATTCCGACACGCTGGCCGAACGGGAGGAGCAGCCTGTCGCGCCGAGTACGCCCTGGTACGACGCGCCGCCGTTGCTGATCAGCCCGCAGCTGCGCAAGACCGGCAGCTACGAGCGGCGTGGCAAGCCCAACCGGATCGTCGACAGGTCCGACCAGCGCAGGATCCTGGCGGAACGTGCGGCGCGGCAGGCTGAGGAGACCGAGCTGGCGCGCAAGCGGCTGGTGACGCATCGGCCGACGAGACTCAGCGAGGTCGGGACGCTCGACCCGGCCGAGTTCTCCTTGTTCCTGAGCTTGCTCGGGGACGCGCTGGCGGCTCGCGGGCCGCGACAGAGACACGTTTCCACGGCCACGTCCGACGGCACGCTGGAGATCAGGTTGACCGCACTCGACAAAGGCGTCGCGGAGATCCACACGCCGGCCGGAACGTTCCGCGGGCCCGACCACGTCATCGAGATCGTCGACCTGACCGCGGCCGAACCCGAGGAGTGGTCGGCGTGAGCCGGTTGTCGGACACCCTCACCGCGTCACAGGCTGACGACCGGAGAAGAGCAGCGCGGGCGTTGCTGCGGCGGCCGTTGCTGCGGGCGAGCGCGCAGGCCGAGGAGTATCGGCTGGTCCGCAAGCACGAGACGGAACTGCGGGCCTGGTTCGACCTCAACACCGGCTGGCGGCTGGTCGTCGACAGCGAGGTGGCGCGGCTGGTGAAGATCGCGGCGACCACGGACGACCCCAGCCATCCCGCGCGGGACACGCGGTCGAAGCTGCCGTTCACGCGTCGTCGGTACGTGTTGACCTGCCTGGCCTTGGCGTCGCTCGAACGGGCCGATGCACAGATCACGCTGGGCCGGCTCGCCGGGCAGGTCGTCCTCGGGGCGGCCGATCCCGAACTGGGAGTCGACTTCACGCTCACCGGCCGGGAGGAGCGCTCGGACCTGGTAGCCGTGGTCCGGCTGCTGCTCGACCTCGGCGTGCTGAGCAAGGTCGCGGGTGAGGAAGACGCCTTCGTGCGGGACACCGGTGACGTGTTGTACGACGTGGAACGGCGGGTGCTGGCCACGATGCTGGCGACCCGGCGTGGCCCGTCCACGATGGACGAACTTGATTTCACCGAGCTGACCGCGGACGTCGTGCCGGACAGCGACGAGCTGCGCAACCGCGCGATCCGACACCGGCTGACCCGGCAGCTGCTGGACGAACCGGTGCTCTACTACGACGAGTTGAGCGAAGACGAGCTGGCCTACCTGACACGTCAGCGTGCCGCGCTCACCAGGCAGGTCAGCGAACTCACCGGCCTGGTCGCCGAGATTCGTGCCGAAGGCATCGCGATGATCGACCCCGCCGACGACCTCACCGACGTGCGCATGCCCGAGAGCGGGACCGAGGGACACGTCACGCTGCTCGTCGCCGAACACCTTGCGGCACAGGTGGAAGTGCGCATCGAAGACCTACACGAACGGGTGCGTGTGCTGGCGCGGGAACACAAGTCGTACTGGCGCCGCAACGCCACCGAACCAGGTGCCGAGAACGAGTTGGTCGAGCAGGCTCTCACGCGCCTCGTGGCTCTGCATCTGGTGAGCCGGGAGCACGACCGGGTCCGTGCCCGACCGGCGCTCGCCCGCTACGCACTCGCCGAACCGACCATCACCACCACGAGGTGACCGACGTGCTGCCCCTCCCCTCCCGCGAGCGCTGGCAACCACTGCGCGCCGGGCTGGTCGACCTCTTCTACTACGACCAGGAAGAGTTCCGGTTCCGCGACGGACGCTTGTTGCTCCGTGGCAACAACGGCACCGGCAAGTCGAAGGTGCTGGCGTTGATGTTGCCGTTCCTGCTGGACGGCGAACTGTCGCCCCATCGCGTGGAACCGGACGCCGACCCGAAGAAGCGGATGGAGTGGAACCTCCTGCTCGGCGGCGCGCACCCGCACCCGGAACGGCTCGGCTACACCTGGCTGGAGTTCGGCCGGCTCGACGACGACGGCACGGCGGAGTACCGCACGATCGGGTGCGGGCTGAAGGCGGTGTCCGGCCGCGGCATCGCGAGGCACTGGTTCTTCGTCACCCACCAACGGATCGGGCAGGATCTCTCGTTGGTCGACGCCACGACCACCTCGCTCGCCCGGGATCGGCTCGCCGACGCACTCGGTGAGCACGGCACGGTCTACGACAAGGCCCGTGAGTACCGGCGGGCGGTGGACGAGGCGTTGTTCGGGCTCGGCGAGCAGCGCTACGCCGCCCTGGTCGACTTGCTGATCAACTTGCGTGCACCGCAGTTGTCCAAGCGCCCCAACGAGAAGGCGCTGTCCAACGCGCTGACGGAGGCCCTGCCGCCCCTGGACCAGGCTGTCATCGCCGACGTCGCGGAGGCGTTCCGCAGCCTGGAGGAGGACCGCGACACCCTCGCTGCCATGACCGAGGCACGTGACGCGGCGGAGTCCTTTCTCGGCCACTACCAGCGCTATGCACGGGTGGCGTCACGCAGGCGCGCAGGGCAGCCACGCAACGCGCAGTCCAACTACGAGCGCGTCAACCGCGAGCTCACGGCGGCGCAAGAAGCACACGCGCAGGCACAGCAGGCACTCGACGCGGCCGAAGAGCAGCTCAACCAGCTCGAACAGCACGCCGCACGCCTGCGGGCCCGAGACGAAGCGCTGCGGGCCAGCCCCGAGATGCGCAGCGCACGAGAGCTGGAACGGGTTGCCCTGGAAGCGCAACGGCTCCGGCGTGAGGCGGGTCGGCTGGCGGTCGAAGCCACCAAGGCCGCCGACACGGTCGGCTATCGCACCAGACTCGCGAGCGACGCGGCCGCGAGCCTCCAGGAAGCGGCGGAAGCGCTGGAAGGCTGTCGTGCGGTGGCAGCCGAGGCCGCTCGTGCGGCGCTGCTGGACGAAGCGGTGCTGACCGACCGCACCGAAGCGGATCGCGCGGCCGAACGCCAGCACCGGGCGGTCCGGCACGTCGACGGGCTCATCACGTCCGTGGAGCAGGCGAAGGCGAAGCTCGACCAGGCGAGACAGCGGGTGGACGAGCTCGCGGCGGAAGCCGATGCCGTGGCCCAGCGCCGAGCCGAGGCCGCCGATGCCGTCGAAGAACAGGGCCGGGCACTGGTCGCCGCGGCTCACCGGCATCTGGCGAGCACGGTCGAGCTGCATGCCGAAGTGCCCGCCGAACTGGACCTGTGGGTCGAGACGCTCGACGGGCCGAACCCGGTGAAGACCGCGGTGGACATCGCCGGGCACGTCGCCGGCGCGGCACTGGCGGACGCCGAAGCCGACACGAGGACGCGTGAGTCCGCCGCACGGCTTCGCGGCACCGGTCTGAGCGAGGAGATCACCAAGCTGGAGGCGGGAGAGGACAGCTTGCCACCGGTCCCCCACACGCGCCGTGCACACCGTGACGGCAGGCCTGGCGCTCCGCTGTGGCAGCTGATCGACTTCAGCGACGAGCTCTCCGGCGACGAGCGTGCGGGACTCGAAGCCGCGCTGGAGGGCGCGGGGCTGCTCGACGCGTGGGTGACCCCGGACGGTGAGCTGATCTCGCCTGACACCGAGGACGCCTTCCTGCGTGCCGCCGAGGCCGAACCGGCGAACCTGACTTCGGTGCTGCGGGCGGACGACCAGGTGTCCGCCATCCTCGCCACCATCGGTGTCGGCGGCGGGAAGAACTGGGTCGATCTCACCGGCCGGTTCCGCATCGGGGTGCTCGAGGGCGCGTGGCACAAGCCCGCGGCGGAGTTCATCGGCCGCAGTGCCCGCGAGGCCGCCCGGCTGGCCAAGCTTGCCGAGTTGCGAGCCGAACTCCTTGCCGTGCAGGAGGAACTGGCCACGATCGCGGCCGAGCAACGCACGGTGCGCGAACGGCGGGCGACCCTCGCCGCCGAGATCGCGGCATGCCCGGACGACACCGCGCTGCGCAAGGCCCACGCGGCGGTGCACGCGATCGACGGCGAGCAACACCGCCTCGTCGAACGCCGGCGCATCGCGGAAGAGAAGCGAGCCGAAGCCCACACCGCGTTCAACGCCACGGAACGCCGGCTCGTCGAGGAAGCCACCGAGGTGGGCTTGCCCTCCACTCGCGGCGAACTGGAAGCGGTGTCAGAGGCCCTGGCCCGGTACCGAGTCGCCATCGCCGCTCTCTGGCCGGCCCAGCGCCGCCACAGCGACGCGATCCGTGACGACGAGCGCGCTCGCGGCGAACTCGCCTCCGCGACCGAGGACCACGCCGCACGGCAGGAGCAGGCCGCGGAAGCGGCGTTGGCGAGTGAGGCGGCCGCCGAGCACCACGAGACGCTGGCCGCCACCGTTGGTTCCGCGGTGGCAGAGCTGCAACGTCAGCTCGCGGAGGTGGCGGAGGCGATGCGGCAGTGCGGCGACGATCGCAAAGCCGCAGACGGCCGTCGCACCGAGGCACTCACGAACCGGGGCAAGGCGGAAGGACAGCTCGAGACTCTCGGCGCGCAGTTGGACGAAGCGACAGCCAACCGTGCCGAGGCGGCGGAAGCACTGCGACGGTTCGCCACGACCGGACTGCTCGCGGTGGCACTGCCCGAGCTGACGACTCCCGATCCCGCAACGCCGTGGGCGCCGGACCCGACCGTGCGGCTGGCCAGGCTGATCGACCGTGAGCTCACCGACCAGGCCGACGACGACCAAACGTGGGAACGCGTCCAACGCAAGGTCAACGACGAGCTGAAGACGTTGATGGACACGTTGTCGCGGCACGGGAACTCGGCGACAGCACGGTTGCTCGACGACGGCATCGTCGTGGACGTCCTGTTCCAGGGCCGCACGACGAGCACACCGGAGCTCACCGACGCGTTGCGCGCCGAGGTGGCCGACCGCAGCCGGATCCTCGATGAACGCGAGCGCGAGATTCTGGAGAACCACCTCGTCAACGAGGTCGCCAGCACCCTCCAGGAACTGATCTCCGCCGCCGACGAACAGGTGGCGCGGATGAACGCCGAACTGGACGGCCGCCCGACCAGCACCGGCATGCGGCTGCGTCTGAGGTGGTTGCCGGTCGAGGACGGTCCGACCGGACTGGCCACGGCCCGCGAACGCCTGCTGCGCCAGACCTCAGACGCCTGGTCGGACGAGGACCGCTCGGCCGTCGGCGAGTTCCTGCAGGCCGAGATCGCGAACGTGCGGGCCCGCAACGCGGCGGGCACGTGGCTGGAGCACCTGACGGAGGCCCTGGACTACCGCAAGTGGCACCGGTTCGTCATCCAGCGCCACCAGAACGGCCAGTGGCGCACCGCGATCGGCCCGGCCTCCGGTGGTGAACGCGTGCTGACGGCGAGCGTCCCGCTGTTCGCCGCGGCGTCCTCGCACTACGCCTCCGCGGGCAATCCGCACGCGCCCCGGTTGGTCACCTTGGACGAGGCGTTCGCGGGTGTCGACGACGACTCACGAGCGAAGTGCATGGGTCTGCTGGCGGCGTTCGACCTGGACGTCGTGATGACCAGTGAACGCGAATGGGGCTGCTATCCCGAGGTGCCGGGGCTCGCGATCGCCCAGCTGTCCCGGACCGACGACATCCCGGCCGTGCTGGTGACTCCGTGGGAGTGGACCGGTCACCGCCGCATCAGAGTGGCTGCCGGATGACGCGATTGCACCGCCTGCTCGGTGGCGAAGACCTGGCCTGGCTCGTCGCTCGGGTGCGCAAACGCCTTGAACGCGCTGAACCGCTCGACATCAGCGTGACGCTGCCGAACGCGACGGAAGCTCAACGCCAGGCCGTGCATCGCCTGCTCGGTCGTGCACCACGCCCAGGCCGGGCGTTGAGCGTGTCGTTGCCGTCGGTCGACGACCTGCTGCGCCGCTCCGGTGCGCACCCGGACGGTCTCGCGTCGGCGGTGCTGGAACTGACCGGCCCGCTTCCGGACGCGGTCGACCTGGAAGCCCTGTGGGACAAGGCGTTCGAGCAGCTGACAGATCCACGCCTCGCCGAGTGGGCGCTGTCGTTGCGCGCCGGCGGCCTCGTCAAACGCCTCGCACCGGCCCCGCAGGCTGCGGACCTGCTGGCCACGCTGAACGTCGTCGTGCGAAACCTGCCGTCGCAGGGCGAGCCCATCGGCAGGTTCGCGGCACGCACGACAGGTGACGCACACGCACTGGACGATGACCGGCCACTGGCGACATTGGCGCTGCGGGCCGCCCGTGTCCTCTCCGGCCTGCCGGACGGCAGCGGCGCGGAATGGCGGCGCGAGGTCTGGGCATCGGTCGGCCTGATGCGGGACGAACTGTCCACCACGGTCATCGCCCTGGGCCTCACCGGGCACCGAGGTCTGGAGGCGTGGCGCGGCCAACCGGTGCATCTCACACTGCGCCAGCTCGTCCGGGATCCCCCGCGTCTGGCCCCAGTCGACGTCTTCGTCTGCGAGAACCCCGTCGTCGTGGCGGCGGCCGCAGACCACCTGGGACCGTCCTGCCCGCCGTTGGTCTGTACGAGCGGCCAGCCCGGCGCCGCCGTGATGCATCTGCTCCGCCTGATCGTCTCCGCGCACGGGACGTTGCACTACCACGGCGACTTCGACTGGGGCGGCCTTCGCATCGCGAACGTGCTGCACGGTCGCGTGCCCTTCACCCCGTGGCGCTTCGACACCGCGTCGTACCTCGCCGCGGGTGACGTCGGGCGCCCGCTCACCGGGACGCCGGTCGAAGCCCTCTGGGATCCGGCACTGGCACCGGCCATGAGCCAGGCAGGACGTCGCGTCGAGGAGGAACTGGTGCTGGACGATCTCCTGGAGGACCTGTCGGCCTGACGGCCGTGTCACCCGAAGGAAGTACGGTGACACAGGTGACGACGTTTTCTCGGGTGCCCGCGGACCTGTTCCGCTTCACCACGACCGACCACGCGGAGCTGCACACAGCGGTCCTGCGCGTGTTCGGGGTGGCGAACGGGCGCCTGGAGACCGTTCTCACCATCGACGACGTGCAGCAACGACTGAGGCACGTCGGCTGGACCGAACAGGTGACGGAGGACGAGCTGGCCGCGTCGCTCGCTGCTCTGCGTCAGTGGGGGTTGCTCGACTCCGCGCAGCAGCGGTACGGGCTCACCAAGCTCGGTGAGGCGGCGTACGCGGGAGTCGAGCACGCGCTGAGCACGCTGACCAGCAGCGGGTCTTTGCAGACCGCGGTGCTCGACGCGATTTCAGATCGGCTCGACGAGCTCGCGGAGACGACGGATGACCGGCGCGCGTTCACGGCCCTCATGGAGCTCGAGGCACACCTCGGCGCCCTCCGGGCCAACACCACGCGGTTCAACGCGGATCTGCAGCGGCTGCTCAGGGATGAGCAGACCGATCTGGCCACGTTTCAGGACGTCAAGCGCACCACGGTCACCTATCTGCGGGACTTCGTTGCGGACCTCGACGCGCGCAAGCAGCACGTGCGCGCGAAGATCAGCGACATCGACGTCGTCAAGTTGCATGAACGCGCGCGCAATGGCGCTGATCTCTACCAGGACGCGCATTGGCTCGATGAGCGTGCACGGGCGTGGGACGGCCTTAAGGCGTGGTTTCACAACGTCGACGAACTGCAGGATGTTGCGCGGAGGGCGATTGTGCAGCTGCTGCGTGTGCTCGACCGGATCAGTGAGCAGCGCAAGAGGCCGACCAACACCGCCGCCGACTTCAGGGCGCTGGCCAAGTGGTTCGCCAGGACCGAGTCCGAGGACGAGGCGCACGAGCTGTTCAACGCGGCGTTCGGGTTGTGGCCCGCGCGGCACGCTCACATCGCGCACGCCGACGGGGAGTTGATCCCGAGCGCTGAGCCGTGGCACAACACGCCGCCGGTGGCCGTGTCGCCGCAGCTGCGCACGACCGGCAAGCAGGACCACCTCGGCAGCACCGGCAAGGTCCGCAACGTCGACGAGGTGCGACGCAACCGCCGTGTGCAGGCCGAGAAGGAACGCGCCGAGCTCGAACACGCGTGGCGGCAGATCCAGACCGACGGGCCGATCCGGATCTCCACGCTGACCAACCTCGACCACGACACGTTCCACCGGCTGATCGACCTGGTCGGGCGGGCTCTCGGCAGCGATCCGGACAGCACCGGAACGCGCACGGCCGGCACGAGCGACGGGCGGATGCAGATCAACCTCCGCAACGCCCGCGGCTGGGCGACCATCACCACCCAGAAGGGCACCTTGAGCGGGCCTGACTACGTGATCGACGTGCAGAGCCGATGAGCCGAACCGGAAACCAGCTCGCACGGTTGGAGAGCGAGGAGGTGGCGCGCGGTGTGCGGTTGTTGCTCGCACGGCCGTTGGTCTCCGCTGTGTACGACCACGACGGTTTCGATCTCATCAGAAGGCGTCGCGAACCGATCGTGAAGTGGTTCGACTACTACTGTGGCTGGCGTGTGCATGTGGAGCCACGCGCTGGATACGCGCGTCTCTTCAAGACGACGCAACGGCCGGATTGCACGCGACCGCTGTTCGACAGGCGGCGGTACATGTTGTTGTGTCTCGTGTGTGCCGAGTTGCTGGCGTCTCCGACGACGACCGTTGACGTGCTGACCACGCGCATCAAGCAAGCCGCCGCCGCGGACGGGCTCCCGTCGTTCGACCTCGACCGGCGCAGCGACAGGACGGCGCTGGCCGACGTGCTGACCTTCCTCGAGGAGAACGGTGTCATCGAAGGCGGCGAACACCTCCGTGCCGACCCGTCGCTCATCACCCGGCTGCTGGCCGCGCCGGTACCGCCCTCCACAGTGGACACCATCGAGGACCTCACTCGCGAGACCCGGTACGAGAGCGCGCACCGCAGCCTGTGGCAACGGCACTCCACCATGCGCCGGCTGATCGACGATCCCGTGGTGTACCGGGACGAGCTCACCGCGAGTCAGCTCGCGTTCCTGACGTCTCCCACCGGCCGCAAGGTCGTGCAGACCGGCATCGGGCTCGCCGGCTGCACACTGGAGGAACGCGCCGAGGGGTTTCTCGTGGTAGATGCTGACGCGATCGCCACGGACACGAGGTTTCCGGACGACGACAGCAACGCGAAGGTCGCGGCGTTGTTGTTGCTCGACCGGTTGGCACAAGGTCCCGCACGGTTCGAGGACCTCGTCGAAGAAGCACGCGAACTGCTCACGAAGTTCCGCAACTGGGCCACCGCCTACCAGTCGGACGGTGGTGCGGGCAGGCTCGCGGCGGAAGGGCTCGCGCTGCTGGAGGCGTTCGGGCTCGCGCGCACGGAGAACGGCACCGTTCGCAGGCTGCCCGCGGCGGCCAGGTACGCGGTGGAGGAGCTGCATGACTGACCGGTGGCAACCGAGTCGCGCCGGGATCATCAACGTCTGGCGCTACTACGACGAGATCTTCTCGTTCTACCAGGGCAGACTGTTGCTCAGAGGTCCCAACGGCACGGGCAAGTCGAAGGCGCTCGAGCTGCTGCTGCCGTACCTCTTCGACGCGAACCTGCGCCCGCACCGCCTGTCGACGTTCGGCAGCGCGGACCGCACCATGCACTGGAACCTCATGGGCGAGGGCAACCAGGGCAGCACGCGCGTTGGTTACCTCTGGCTGGAGTTCCAGCACGGCGAGGAGTGGTTCACCTGCGGTGCGCGGCTGCAGGCGACCACGAACACCTCCAACGTCACCGCGACGTACTTCACCACGTCGTTGCGGGTGGGCGACCTGGCGCTGGTGGACGAAGCCGGTCGACCGTTGACCAAGGACGATCTGGTTGCGGCGATTGGTGAACACGGCGTCGTGCACGCCTCACCAGCCGACTACCGCCACACGGTGCGGACGACTTTGTTCCCTGGCGTGAGCGAGCAACGGTACGACTCGCTCATCACGGCGTTGCTGCAGCTGCGCACGCCGAAGCTGTCCGAACGGCTCGACCCGGGCATGCTGTCCTCGTTGCTGTCCAAGGCGCTTCCGCCGCTGGACCAGTCCGATCTCACCGAGATCGCCGAAGGGTTCGAACGGCTCGACCACCAGCGAGAGGAGCTGCGGCGGCTCGACGAGGACATCGCCACCGCCGAACGGCTCGCGGGCGTCCAACGCACCTATGCGCAGCGCGTTCTCGGTGCGGCTGCCCATGCGTTGTCGTCTTCTTCTGAGCAGCTCGAAGACCTGACGCGGGCCGCACGGATGAGCGAGCGCCGTTACCAGCGGCAGATCGCGCTGACCGACGAAGCGTTCGAGCAGCTCACGGCGCTGGGACGGGAGGCGAGCGCGGTCGACGCCGAGATCGCCGGCATCTCCGACCTGCCCGCCTACCAGGAGGGCAAGCAGCTCGACCTGTTGCGGCAGCAGCTTTCTTCCGCGAACCTTCGCGCGTCCGAGGCGGCCGCGCACGCGGCGAAGCTCCGTGCTCGGGCTGTTGCCGAGGACGAACAGGCCGAGCAGGCCAAGGCAGATGCCGCTGCTCGCGCTGACGACCTGCGGCGTTCGGCCGCGGAGGCCCGAGAGGCTGCCGAACGGGCCGGTATGCCGTCGGTGTTCGACGAGATCGACGCGGACACCGACGCACGTGCGGGCCGTCAGCTGCTCACGGCCGCTGTGGACGCACGCACCGCAGAGATCAGCTCGGTCCAGCGTGCCGTTGCCGCCCACGAAAGAGCAATCGACGCACGGGATGCCGCACGCCAACGGCTGGAAGAGACTCGTGAAGAGCTCGAACTGGCCACGGAAGCGGAAGCCGTGGCGCAGCAGGCGTTCGAGCAAGCGTTTGCGAAGTTCGGCGCGGACTTCGAAACGTGGACGCACGGCTGTTCTGAGCTGCGCGTCTCCGAACACGACGAGGTAGCGGAAGCCGGCGCCCTCGCCCGTGAGGAATTCAGTCGCATCGAGGCACGCCTGCACGAGACGCGCACGGCGTTGAACGGCCAACTCGCGCAGTACAACGCCATCCGCGAGAAGCTCGCCAATCAGGTCGACGTGCCGCCGCCCGCGCCGTACACGCGCAACGGCGAATACCGTTCTTCTGCCGGGGGCGCCCCTCTGTGGCGTTTGGTCGACTTCCGCCCTGGCACGCCACCGGCCGTGTGCGCCGCAGTCGAGGCGGCTCTGGAGGCGTCGGGCCTGCTCGATGCCTGGTTCACTCCGGGCACGTCGTTCGGCCTCTCCGACCACGACCGCTTCGCAGAACCACTGCTCGCCTCGCCCGCTCCCGGTCGCACGCTGCTGGAAGTGCTCGTCACCGACGACGACCGCTGCCATCGTTTTCTCCAGGGCATCGCGTTCGGGGAGACGGCCACCGGCCACACCGCCGCCATCGGTGCGGACGGGACGTGGCGCCTGGCCATCGTCCACGGCCGCTGGACCAAGCCCGCCCCCGCCTACATCGGCGCGGACTCCCGCAAACGCGCACGAGCGGGCCGCATCGCCGAGCTCACCGGCCTGATCGAGCAGCTGGCGACCGACCTGTCCGGGGTGGACGCCGCGCTGAACCAGATCGCCGTGCGCCGAGCGACCTTGGCGGGCGAGCTCTCCCGGCAACCGTCGACGGACCCGATCGAGATCGCCGAGGACCAGCGCACCAAGGCCCAGTTGCGGTGTGCGGCGCGGAAGGACGCCGTGGCCGCCGCGACCCGGCGGGTGGCGGAGACCGAGGCCACCGTGGCCGAAACCCTCCGCGCCATCGACACTGATGTGCCGGACACGGAGGAGGTGTCGGCGTTCCGCAACGCGGGTCACCGTTGGCTGGATGACCGCCATGGCGCGTTCACGGCAGAAGCGATCTCTCACGACGCTTTGAGCCGCGCCGCACTGAGCGGTTCGCTCGCCGACGAGGCCGAGGAGACCGCCGCCGCTCGCCAGCAGGAAGCCGCCGACCTCGCCATCACGCTGGAGACCGTCGAACGCTCCGCGGGCTCCGAGTTCCACGCGCTGGACCAGCAGCTGATCTCGTTGCGAACCAAGGCACTCGCTCTGGCCGAGGAACGCGAAACGCTGCAGTACAAGCAAACTGGGCTGGCGCGCACACTCGGCACGCTGGAGGAGAAGCGCAAGATAGACACCGCACGTGCCGCGGAAGCCACCGTCGTCCGTGACGCGGCCGAAGCACGCTATCGCCACCTCACCAGCGGCCACCTGCCCACCGACGCGGGTGACGTGCCGGAGGGACCTGTCGATGCACAGCTGATCCGCGACGCCGAGTCCCGCCTCGGTATGGCGGTGCACCAGGCACAGCAACAGCTGGCCGGCCGCATCGACCTGTCCCTCGACCCCGACGACGACGTCACCGTGCTGAGCGCAACCCTGGACGGCGCGCGCATGGGCGCCAACGCGCTGTTCCAGGCGTTGCAGGCCGAACGCGAACGCATGCGCACACACATCACCGACGGCGAACGCGATCTCTTCGACCAGACGCTCACCGGTGACACCCGACGGCACATCGCCCAACGGATCCAGGGCGCCTCCGAGCTCGTCGAAACCATGAATCAGCACCTGGAGCGCGTCCAAACCGCCTCAGGCATCCGCGTGCAGCTCGTCTGGCAGGTGGATCCCCAACTCCCACCAGGCACCCGCGAAGCCCGTGACCTCCTGTTGCGCTCGGACCTCGACGCCGAAGAACGCGCGTTGCTGCACCAGTTCTTCCGCGAGCGCGTAGAAGAGGCACGCGCACACGACACCGCAACGGGCTGGGAACAACAACTCGCCCAGGTGCTGGACTACACGACGTGGCACCAGTTCGTCGTGAAGGTGGATCGCGGCGAAGGCTGGGTCCCGGTGACCAAACGCGTCCACGGCGCGTTGTCCGGCGGTGAGAAGGCCATCGTGCTGCACCTGCCGCTGTTCGCCGCGGCAGCCGCCCACTACCACGCCACACCGAACTCACCCCGCCTGATCCTGCTGGACGAGGTGTTCGTCGGTGTCGACGCCACCAACCGCGGCCAGCTGCTGGAGCTGCTGGTCAACTTCGACCTGGACCTGGTGCTCACGTCGGACCACGAGTGGTGCGACTACCAGGAGCTGACCGGCATCGCGATCCACCAGCTCACGACCGGAACCGATGGCGACGACGCCGTGACGACGGTCCGCTTCACGTGGGACGGCCACAGCCTCAGAGCAGACGAGGACTAACCGGCGAAGAGGGCCAGCATTTCGCGTTGCTCTTCAGTCACGGGGAACGCCGGGTTGCGCCGCGGATAGATCTCCGCGGCCTCCCACAGCTCACCACGCACGCTGGACGCAACGCCGATCTTGCGCCCACGCGCGCGTAGATCAGCCACAACAGCAGCGGCGTCGAACAGGTAGACGGCGTCCACGACCATCGGCCGCACGGTGCCGGCCGAGCTCTCCGCCGGCGCCCGCGGCCCCGTCAGCACCAGGTAGAGCTCCGGTCCGTCCTCGCGCAGGTCGAGCAGGTTGTCCCGCTTCAGGTACCACCTGATGTTCACGGTCCGCCCGTCGGTGAACCGTCCGTCGACGCCCCTGGCCGTCGTGCCCTGCTCCAGCTCGATGCCGAAAACCTGTGCGGCGATCCAGTCACCGAGGTGTCCCGGCAGCGCCGGTCGCCGGATGCACGCCGACAGCGCGGCATCGACCCGGTTGCGTTCGCGGATCAGCCTGGCCACTCGCGTCACGTCGTTCACGCGCGCCCTCCCACCAGTCGCCTGCGCAGTCCCGGATGATCCGCCATCGCCTCCGTCATCGCGCGGAACCAGTGCGGTGGAAGCACTTCCGGTGTTCCGAACTCTTCCTTCAGGTAGCTGCGCCGTTCCATCGCCGCCGCTGTCTCCTGCCAGCGCCGCACCGTCCACCGCACCAGGTGGCACGCCCGCAGCACCCCGGCCGCGGCACCCGGAGCGAACGAGGGAGGACGGAGCCTCGCGTACCGGTGCATCTCCTCCTCCGTGGCGGGCAACGGATCCGGGATGTCGACCTGCCACTCCAACGGCACGACCGCCGGGTTCTCCGCGCGGTGCTCCTCGACCCGTTTCTCACAGGCGGCACGGATCTCGCCGATCTCGGCCAGCGCGTCCGAGATCGACATCGCCACCCAGCGCCGCGGCGGCGTGCCCGCGGCCGACTCCAGCCTCCGCACCAGGTCGAGCGACGGGTCCCAGCCGATCAGCAACCGATCCGCGCACAGGTCCACCAGACGGCGTGCTGTGGTGCGGTAGGTGAACGCCTCTTCCGCCGGCACGATCCACGCGCCGGTGTTCACGCCATCGGGATTCACGTACCAGAGCGCCACAACGTCCTCATGGTCCGTTACGACGTGATGCAACACGAAGTGGCCGATCACAGCGCACCGCCCGTGAGCTCACCGAGCAGTCCTGCGAACAAGTCCTCGGACACGACAGGAATGCCGTACGCGCGCGCCTTGTCCGCCTTGCCCGACATGGTGTCCGGATCCGCCGCGATCACCAGCGCCGTGCGTTTGGTGACGCCGCCCTTCACCGTGAGCCCCGCCGACGACGCGCGGCTCTCCCACACGTCACGCGGCTCACGCATCTCGCCGGTGAAGACGACGAGGTCGCCCAGCGAGAGCCGGACAGAGGGCCGCAACACCTCGGCCACGTCGACCCCGAGCAACGACGCGACCAGCCGGAGATCGGCTTCCTCGTCGGCGGACAACCGGCCGTCCTCCCACGCCACTTCGGCCAGCGCGGCGAGGTAACCGCGGTGCAGCTCCATCACCTGTGGCAGGCCGAGGTCGAGCGCCTGAGCCACGTCGAGCAGCTCCTCCTGCTCGTCCACCGAGAGGTGCCGGTCGACCAACGCCCGGTCCAGCACGTCGAGGTACTCGTCGCCCCACGGCGTCTCCACGCGGGGCAGCAGTCGCACGAGCTTCGCAAGAAAGTGTTGTTCGGCCCCATGAGCGCGGGTGCGTTGCACCGCGAATGCACCGGTTCGCGGCAGTTCCAGCCGCACCGGCTCGACGTCACCCACGCGGTCAAGGCAGCGCACGAGCAGACCCGCGGACGCGCGCGCGTCGTGCAACGCGGAGTGCGCGACGCCCATCGGCACTCCGGCCACCGAACAGCACGCGGCGAGCGAACGCGACGAAGCACCGAGGTACCGTCCGGCGAGTTCCATCGTGCACACGCCCGACGCGGGGAGCTCGTGCCCCAGCCGGGCAAACTCCGCCTGCAGGAACCGCAGGTCGAACGACAGGTTGTGCGCGACGAGCACCCGGCCGGAGAGCCTCGCGGCGAGCTCGGGCGCGATGGCGGCGAAGTCCGGTGCACGGCGTGCCTCGGCCGCGGTGATGCCGTGGACGTGCTGGGCCCCGAGGTCACGTCGCGGGTTGACGAGCGTGCACCACTCGTCGACCCGGCGACCGGTCTCGTCGACGTGGACGACGGCGACCTCGATCACCCGGTGGTGGTGACCAGGTGAGAGCCCGGTGGTTTCGACGTCGACGACCGCGTACGCGTTGCCCATGCCGGGCCTGTCGTTCGGACCCGTGCTTTCTGTTATCCGCTGTCATCCGATAGGACTAACGCGAGCTCGCCGCGGGTCGTGATGCCGAGCTTCGCGTAGGCGTTCGAGAGGTGGTTGTCGACGGTGCGCACGGAGATCACCAGCGACTCGGCGATCTCCCGGTTCGTCAGTCCTCGCGCGGCCAGGGCGGCGATCTCGCGCTCCCGCCTCGTGAGCGCCGGTGCCGTCATGAGGGCCAACGCGGGCGTGCGCGCTCCTTGGCAGAACGCGACCAAACGGCTGAACAACGCACGATCCCCCGATGCCGCAGCAGCTTCCGCCGCGTGCAGCATCATCCCGGCCTCCTCGAACCGGGCCGCCACCGCGACCAGCGCCGCGGAATCGTTGCGCACCAACGCATCCGCATGCGCGGCGTAAACCGGCACCAGCAACCCGGTGGTCGTCTCGGCGAGCTCACGAAGCCGGGCGGCCGCACCATCCGCGTGCCCGAGCCGCACGGCCTCGTACAGCATCAACGCCTCCGCGGCGAACTCGCCGTGCGCGCGGAAGTCTGCGGCGGCTTCGAACGGCGACGTGCCGCCCGCCCAGATCCGCGCGTCCCACAGCCCGTAGCGGGACGGTCGCATCCCTTGCGGTACTTGCTTCTCCGCGGCGGCGAGCAACTCTCTCGCGTCGTTGCCCAACATCGCCTCTATGGACGCAAGTAAGCACAACTGGGCGAACGGCCGCACGGTTCGAGCTTCTCGCAGCAACCTGCGCGCGTCTTCCAGCTGACCACGCGCCCGTGCGATCCCAGCCCGCGCGACCGCCCATGTGGACCGCATGGAGTCCCACTCGGACTTCTCCTCATGCGCTTGCACGGCAATGCGTTCCGCGCCGGCCAGGTCGCCGTGCAACGACAGCGCGAACACCTCGGCGAACCGCGTGGTCTCCCACGCCAACGTGTGGTCCTCACGCTTCGGCACCTCGGGAAACGGTCCGACGTACCGGCCCTCCACCGCGTCGATCATCGCGAGGATGGCGGCCTCTTCCGGTTCCTCACCGGTCAGCATCGCGCGCGCTTCGGCGTACTTCCCCGCGTCGAACAGCAGGTTCACCCGTGCGGCGTTCATCTCGAGCATGCCGGCGGCCTCTTCGACGCGCCCGAGCCCCCAGGCCAGGTTCATCGCGCGAATGGCGCGCACCACGGGTGAGTCGTCGTCGGTGGAGACCATCGCGAAGACCTCTTCGGCCTCCGCCGGCCGGTCGCTGAACACCAAAACCTGCGCCAACAGCAGACCGGCCTCCACACCACCACCAACCGCCCATGCGGCACGTGCGAGTCGTTCTGCCAGTGCAACCGCACCTCTCGCAGTGGCCATCTGCGCGGCGGTCAACAGCAGGGACGGGTCGTCTGCCGTTCCGCTCTCAAGACGCAACACTGCAACACGGAGCGGATCGTCGAGCACCGAAGCCAGATAGCGCTGATGGTTCCGCTTGCGCAAAGGCGGGCACTGCGCGCGCAACACCTCGCCGTACAACGGATGCCCCAGCCGCAGTCCGTCGTCCGTCACGACGACAAGGCCGTCCAACGCTTCGGAGGCGGCCAGGTCGAGCGGCTCGCCGAACGCGAGCAGCTCCAGGACGCGGCGATCCTCGTCCGGCACCGCGGCGAGGTGCGCCTCGATCAGCTCCACCAGGCGCGGCGAGAGGGGCAGCGGGCCTTCCAACGACCAGATCCCGTTGCGCTCGACCCACTCCGCCGCGAAGTGCATCTCCCGCAGCAGCAACATGTTGCCCGCGCAGGCAGTCCACAGCCGTTTTGCCGACGTGCTCTCCACGGCACCGCCCAGCACGGTGGACAGCACCTCGGTCACCTCGGCCTGCCCGAGCGGTGGCAGCTCGATGCGCGGCAGCAGCTCGTCCTTCCACAGCGCCACGACGGGATCCGGCATCCGTTCGCCCGACCGCAACGTCGCCACCACCACGGCCTCGCGGTGCTGAACGAGCATGTGCAACAAGCCTGCCGACGCGTCATCGAGCAGATGCATGTCATCAACAACTACAACGCGCCCCCGCAACACGTCGTGCGCTGCGTGCAGCATCGCCAACGGCGAGGGCTCCACCGACGGCAAGAAGGGCGCCATCACGCCGAGCGGAATCACCGACATCGCCGCGGTGGCTCGCAGCCGGACGTCGCACGCCACCTCATCCACCAGGCGCGTCTTGCCGACACCGGCCGATCCGGCCACGATCAGCCCGGCGCCGCGCACCGCACGCCGGACCGCGACGAGTTCGGCGTCCCTCCCCACGAACGGCCACCCCATCCCGCCAGGCTAGTGCCGCAACCGGCAACCTTCACCGCGTCTTCCGGCGCCCAGCAGGGCGCCTCGCGGCACCGGCCCCACGCCCACAGCCGACCAGGATGAGGACGCGGGGCCGGCACCACGATGCACCCGTCTGAACGTCGAAATACGGGGCAAAGGCTGCCGGTTGCGGCACTAGGTGATCCGCGACCGGGAGATGGGTGATCGCCTACTCATGCCCCTGAACAGCCCAAACGCCACGCTGAGACCATGAGCTTCTTCAGCGATCCGATCCCGTACTTCGACAAGTGGCTCGAGCAGGGACCCGCGCTGGTCGAGACCCCGGACGGCCAGACGTCGTGGATGATCGCCCGCTATGACGACGTCGTGCAGGCACTCAGCCACCCCGGCCTCAGCAGTGCGTTCATGCCGGGCGGAATGCTCAACCACACCGACCCGCCGGAACACACACGACAGCGCAAGCCCATCGCGCGCGCGTTCTCCACACGGCGAGTGGAGGCGCTACGGCCGCGCATCCAGCAGATCACCGACGAGCTGTTGGACACATGGGAGACCGAAGAAGAGGTCGACGTCATCGGCACGTTCGCCTACCCGCTGCCGATCGCCGTCATCTGCGAACTTCTGGGTGTGCCCGCACAGGACAGGAACCTGGTCCGCACTCTCTCGTCCGAGCTGATCGCACCGGAGACGATGGTCGACGCCTACGGCCGGTTCGCCGTGTACGTCCAGAACCTCCTGGACACCAAGGAGCCCGGCGACGACGTCATCACCGAGCTCCGCGACGAACCGAACCTCGTGGCGAACCTCGTGTTGCTCATCACAGCGGGCCACGAGACCACCGTGCAGCTCATCGGCAACGGTCTGCTCGCGCTGCTGCGCGATCCCGCCATGAAGCGGAGGCTGATCGACGACCCGATCCTGATCCCGGACGCCGTCGAGGAGCTCCTGCGCTTCGACGGGCCGTTCCCCACGGGGCTGATACGCGTCGCGACCTCCGACGTGGTGATCGGAGGGGTCACGATTCCGAAGTCTTCACAGGTCATGATCTCGCTGGGGGCAGCGAACCGGGACCCGTCCCGGTTCGCGGATCCTGACGTGTTGCAGCTGGGCCGAAACGCACACGTCGCGTTCGGGCACGGGATCCACTACTGCGTCGGGGCGCGGCTGGCTCGCATCGAGGGCGAGATCGCGTTCAGAACGCTTCTTCGGCGTTTCCCGGAACTCGCGCTCGCCGCTGAGCCCGAGTGGCGGGAGTCATTCATCCGAGGCTTGGCATCATTTCGCGTGCGACCGAAGCCCTGACGGCGGCACGGGCCGCCGACAGGTCGTCGACGGCGTAAATCTCCGGGCAGGACGCGATGACGAGGTCCTTGTCCGACGCGACGGTCAGCAAAGAAGCTTTCTCCGTCAACGACTTGGCTTGCCGGACAACTCCCTTGGCATCGACGCGGATCAACGTGACCCACGTCTCTGACCAGGGAAAGTCCGCGACGGCGCTGGATTTACGCAGGCCTTCCACATCGAACTCGGCAAATCTGGGCATGACACCAAGATAACGAGTCGAGGTTGCGGAAAGTCAAAGATCACCCTTTCACCGCAATGCCGCCAGCAGATGAGACAGGTTGACACCAACGGCGTCGGCCAACCGGCGGACGACTTCCGGAGCAGGTGCCAACGGGTGTGTCTCGCGGGTGAACGGCAGGCCTTCACCACCCGAAAACTTCGATTGCGGAGTAACGGGCGCGAGGATCGGGTAGACGCGCCAGCGCGGCACCTTCGAGTCCGCCATGGCGAGCGTGTTCTCGTGCCACAGCATCACGGCGGATTGCCGCACATTGCGCGCGAGAACGCATCCGTAGCCGGTCAGCGTGATTGCGCGCGCGGCGGCCCGCACGGGGTTCCGGAAGTCCCCGTCCACGACCCACACGCCGTTCATGACCTCCGCGGAGAGGCCCTCCGCCTCCAGCGCCGCGAGGGTCTCCGCGTGCTGGTCGTCCGCGGCCGCCGTGGCCAGTTCGACGACCTCCTGGACCTCCGAGGCCGTCACAACGCGCGCGCCGGCCTCCGTGGAGGCGTGCAGGAGCCGTTCGACGTGACGGTCCTCCGCGTAGGCCGCCCACTCCTGCGCCTTCTCCCACGCCGACCGTGCGATGACGTCGGCCTCGGAGCCACCACGCAGCCGTGCGTCCTGCAGCAGCTGTGCGAGCACCACGGCGATGACCGAGCTCAACAGCGCGTCGTCGTGCGACTCGTCGTCCTCGGGCACGAGAGAGACGACGAGGTCACGCAGTTCAGCGCGCCAGCTCTCGTCGCCGGCCCACACGCCGATGGCGAGCAGGTTCAGGTAGTGGTCCGCCATGGCCATCCGCACGAGCAACGGCTGAGAGGCCGCCTCACGGGCGTCGCGGCGCGCGGTCGCCTTCACCTGCTGCCGTTCCGCGGGGTCGATCACGCTCACACGGATCTTGTCGAGCTCGTCGAGGAAGTCGTCCCACCGGTTCTCCGAAAACCGGGCGAAGACGTCGTCCACCTCATACCTCCAGCGCAAGTCGAGCGACGGACTCGAGTACTCGTCTGGTGCGCGCCACTTCGTGCGCGCGGAACACCGCGGCGCCCGCCAACGCCGCGATCGCCGTCGCGACGAGGGTGCCCTCGACGCGCTCGTGCAGTTCTACGCCGAGGGTCTCCCCGACGAAGTCCTTGTTGGACAACGCCATCAGCACCGGCCACCCGGTCGCGACCAACGCGTCCGTGTGCCGCACCAGCGCGAGGCTGTGCCATGTGTTCTTGCCGAAGTCGTGTGTGGGGTCGATCAGCACGCTCTTGCGAGGCACACCGAGTGCGACCACCCTCTCCGCGTGCGCGGTCGTCTCCGCGATGACGTCCGCCACGAGGTCCGGGTAACTAACCCTATGCGGCCGCGTACGGGGTTTCACACCGCCCGTGTGCGAGCAGACGTAGCCGGCGCCGTACTCCGCGGCGACCTCGGCCAGGTGCGGGTCGGCGCCCGCCCACGTGTCGTTGAGCAGGTCGGCACCGGCCTCGCAGGCGAGCCGGCCGACGTCCGCACGCCACGTGTCGCTGCTGATGATGAGGTCCGGGTACGCCTCTCGTACGCGCGCGATGAACGGCACGACGCGACGCACTTCTTCGTCGGAGTCGACGAGGTCGCCGGGGCCCGCCTTCACGCCGCCGATGTCGACGATGTCCGCGCCCTCGTCGACGACGCGGTGGACGGCCTCCATCGCGACGTCCTCGGCGTAGGTGGCGCCCTTGTCGTAGAACGAGTCCGGGGTGCGGTTGATGATCGCCATCACCAGCGCGTGGTCGCGGACGACCGTCCGGCCGCGGAACTGGAGCTCGATCACATCCCGTGTCTACCAGGTGGTCCCCGACCTTGGCACATGGCGGACGTCTCATACTGCCTGTCGTGGAACTGGTGAAAGCGGTCGACGGGCTGTGGCAGCGGGGCTGGCTGCCCTACGACGTTCGCGAGATGGTGTCGCGTTCGCTCGACGAGTCGGCCACCTCCCTCGTGGTGGACGTGATCGCTTTGTCCTGTTCGCCTCATCCCGCGGCGACCGTGCACCCGCGCTGGCAGCGGCAGCTCGACGAGATCGGCGCCTCCGTGTGGTGGGAAGGACCGTTGCTGGAGGCGTGGGCCGAGCGTCATATCGAGACACTGCCGTTCGCGTCACGCACGGCCTCTGAGCTGTTGGCGTACCTCGTCCGGTTTCCCTCGTTGCCACGCATCCTGCCGTTGCCGGGCGACGGGTTGATGTCGGCCGTGCGCGCGGGAGTCGACCCGAAGGTGCTCAACCGCGTACGCGGGCTGTTGGCGAAGGCCGAGTCGACCTCGTTCCCCGAGGAAGCGGAGGCGTTGTCAGCGAAAGCCCAGGAGCTGATGAACCGGCACGCGCTCGAAAGGGCGATGCTGGACGCGGACCTGCCGGCGCTCGCGACGTCGCGGCGGATGTGGCTCGACAAGAGCTACTTCAAGGAGAAGTCGCAGCTCGTGCAGGTGGTGGCCAAGGCGTTCAGGTCGCGTGCGGTCGCCTACGACGGGTTCGGGTTCGTCGCGCTGGTCGGCGACGAGGTGGACCTGGAGAGCATCGAGCTGCTGTCGACGTCGTTGCTGGTGCAGGCGACGCGGGCGATGGTCGCCGCAGGTGGGCGTGCGGGCAAGGGCAGCGAGGCGCGCTCCCGGCCGTTCCGGAAGGCGTTCCTGGTGGCCTACGCGTCGCGGATCGGCGAGCGGCTGGAGGACGACGCTCCCGTCTCCGACGAGCGGTTGCTGCCGGTGCTGGCCGATCGCAAGCAGGCCGTGGACACGTTGTTCAACGAGATGTTCACGCGTACGCGCACCTCGCGCGTGACGGTGCGGTCGGCGGCGGGGTGGGGCGCGGGCCGTGCCGCGGCGAACGTGGCCGACCTCGGAACCGGTCGAAGTTCCGTGACTTCGGGCTAGGCTGGTGTCGCCGCCCCGCGACCTAGGGTGGTGCACGTCCGTGTTCGGCAAATCTCTCGTTGTGACCGCTGTGCTCGTGGTGGGCCTGTCGTCGTCGGCTTCCGCGTCGTTCTCGGTGCTCAGACCTCTGACGCGCGGCAACGGCGACTCCACGACACCGGTGATCAGCGCTGACGGGCGCTATGTCGCCTTTCCCTCTCTCGCGTCGAACCTCGTGCACGGAGACCGCAACGGTGTGTCCGACGTTTTCGTTTCGGACTTGCGGACCGGTGTCGTGCGGTCCGCGTCGCGTGGCGGGAACGGGCCGTCGTTCGACCCACCCGCGTTGAGTGCGGACGGACGGTTCGTGGCGTTCGTGTCGTCGGCGTCGAACCTCGTCCCCGGTGACACCAACGGCGTCGACGACGTGTTCGTGACGGACATGCGCACCGGACGCGTCGAGCGCGTGAGTGGTGGGAACGGTCCGGCGTACGGCAGTCCGGCTATGTCCGCCGACGGGCGTTACGTGGCGTTCCGGTCGGAGGCGTCGACGTTGGTGGAGGGGGACACCAACAGCGTGGCGGACGTGTTCCTGACAGATCGCTCTTCGGGGAGGGTGACGCGCATCAGCACGTCGGCTTCCGGTGTGCAGGGCGACAAGCTCGTGCACCACGGCCTCGCGATGAGCGCCGACGGACGGCTGGTCGTCTTCCCCTCCGCCGCGACGAACCTGGTGCCGGGTGACACGAACGGCAGCGTGGACATGTTCGTGAAGGACGTTGTTTCCGGTGCGGTGGAACGGGTCAACGTGTCTGCTTCAGGTGCGCAGACCTCCTCCTACACGTTGATGCCGGCCATCACGCCTGATGGTTCGCGCGTGTTGTTCGTGGCGTGGGGCGACACGTTGGTGCCCGGTGACACCGAGGACACACCGGACATCTTCATGAAGGACCTGCGCACCAAGGCGATCACGCGGGTGAACACGCGTCCTGACGGGACGGTGTCGGACGCGCAGCCGTACCAGCCGTCGGTGAGCGCGGACGGCCGGTTCGTCGTGTTCTCGTCGCTGGCCTCGAACCTGGTGCGACACGACACCAACACCGTGGACGACGTGTTCCTCAAGGACGTGGTTTCCGGTGCCGTCGTCCGCCTGAGCGAGCGCTTCGGCAGGCAGGGCAACAACTTCTCGGTGGCGCCGACGATCAGCGCGGACGGCTGCACCGTGGTGTTCGCGACGCTGGCGAAGAATCTCTGGGCCACCCCTTCGAGTGAACTCCTCGTTCACAACCGCCTCTGAAGCCCCCAACCCGGAAAAACCGTCAGACCCCCTCCCTAACGTCGACCCCATGACATCCACCTTCCACAACGAGATCAAGCTCGGCGAGGTCAACTACCGGCTGAGCGCGACGACGGACTCGGACGAGTCCCTGGTGCTGGACCTGCTGGGATCGCTCGACTCGGGCGAGGTGATCGCGGACGGCCGCCTTCGCATGCCCGTCGAAGGCGGCGCCACGGTCGGCAAGCTCCTGTCCCGCGTCCTGGGCGCCCACACGCGCCTGCGCAGCCGCCCGAGCCGCCACGCCAACGCCAACCAGCCCTGGACCGAACCCCTCGACACCGAACTGCGCACCGCCTGGCTCGCCCCGATCGACAACAACCCGACCGCACTCATCAAGTTCCTGGCCGAAGAGATGCAACGCTCCGCCACCGCCATCCGCGCCCGCCTGGCGAGGGTGGGCTGCGACCCGGACGTCCCGGGCCGCGAACTGTCCCCGGCGGCCGCCGCGCTGCTAGGGGGAAAGTCAGGGACCACTCAGGGAAAGACCTGATTCGCCAGATCCCTGCCCGGCGGACCCTGGAGTAGCAAGCACCAGAGTCTCAGGGGGTAACAGTGGAAATCAGCGGCTTGTTCACCGCGCTGCTCTTCGGAGCCGTCATCGGCGGTCTGGGCCGGCTGGTGGTCCCGGGCAGGCAACACGTGTCGCTGCTGGCGACCATCCTCGTCGGCATCGTCGCCGCCCTCCTGGGCACCGCGGCGGCCACCGTCCTGGGCGTGGCCGACACACCGGGCATCGACTGGATCGAACTGGCTCTCCAGGTAGGCCTCGCCGGCGCCGGTGTGGCCCTCCTGGCCAACCGCTCCAGGCCAAAACTCCCCCACTGACCCCACCGTGCACGGGCGGTCCCCGCCGCCCGCCCACCCCGGCCGACCCCACCACCCGTCACGCCGCGCCCGCCGATCCGACCCGAGCCGCCCTGCCCACCGCGCCACCGCGCCCGGTCCGCAGCGCCCCAACGGGTCCACGGCCCTACCTCGTCCGCAGGCGTCCAGCGAACGGCCATCACGCCCAGCCGCACCACGCACGCATACCTGCGACACGCTGGCAAGCATGCACACGAGAAGCTGTGCTGCACCACACGGCCAAGAACCCGAGCCGTCCTGTCTTCCGCCTCCCACTGCAGCCGGACCGCAGGCGAACCAACGGGGAAGGCTGGCCGCCGAGCAAACCGGCTCACTGCCCGCAAACCGTTGCGCGGACAGCCGCCGGCTCCAACTGCGCCGCGCTCGCGAGCATTCATGGCGCCGCCGAGCACTTCGCACCAAAAGCCTTGTGGTGGCAGGCCGTCAACGACCGAGTCGCCGTGTCTCCATCAACCAGCCCTCCAACCGCACCGTGTTGGCGTACATCCACTACTACCCGCAGCCACCTCCTGTCCGCACTCCACCCGATCAACAACCGAAAGGGCCCATCCCTATACGCACCAACACATCTCATCTGAACCGCTGACGCCGCAACGGCGACCTGATCACCCCACCCGCCGTCCAAACACAGTCCCGGTGCCAAGATGCGGCATGACTGATCACCGGCACGCCGTGCTGGAGGGAACCCGAATCCGCCGCACCACGACCCCGACCGATGCCGAGGTCGAGTCGGCGGTCCTCGGCATGGCCCGCGACAGCGTCGTGGTCCTGTCCGAGGCGGGCGACGACCACACCTACATCCAGGTGTGGCAACGCCCCGACGGTCTCTACCAGCTCGAGCACCGCGCCGGCTCGCCCGTCGAGCACTTCCAGACGATGACGGTGTCGGCCGAGAAGGTCCACACGGCCTTCGTCGGGTGGCTGCGCGACGGCCAGGGCTGGGCCGACGCGTTCACGTGGAAGGAGATCAGCGAGCTGTTCTAGTCGGTCGGCTTGAGCGCCTGGTAGGCCGGGCGCAGCAGGTCGACGAGGTTCGACTGACGCACGGTGATCGGCACGGCGTCGAGCTGGTCGAGCACCGCGTCCGGCCGCACCTCCGCCGTGGGGTCGCCGAGGGTCAGACTCGACGTCGTCTGCTTCTGCCAGAACGTGTCCAGGCACTTCGTCAGGGGTGGTGCTTCTTCGCGGGCCGCCACTGCTCGGGTGGTGCCGCGGAGCGTGCGGAGGCGTTCGAGGAGGTCCTCGCGGCTGCGGCCGCGCCAGGCGAGGATCTCGAACGGGTCGTTGTCGAACGACTCCGCCAGCAGGTAGCAGGTGGCGGCGAGGTGCTTGCACGGCACTTCCCAGTCCGGGCAGGTGCAGTCCATCGTCATCTCGCGCTGCGTGGCGGGGAAGAGTTGGAGGCCGAGCGAGGCGAACAGGGTTTCGATGTCGGCGGGCATCTCGCCTGCCAGCAGTTTGGCCGCGTACAGGGCTTTGCCCGCCAGGGCGTGTTCGATGCGCTGCCATTCCGGGGTGGTGAACGCCTTGATCGCGATGCGCGCCTTGTACGGCGTGGGTCGTGAGCCCTGCACCAGGGCGATCACCATGCTGGTGGAGAGGGAGAGTGACAGCACCTGGCCCTGGCGCGCGTAGTTGCGGCCGCGGCTGAGGCGGCCGCCCATGCCGAACGACTCGAGCACCTCGATGAAGCGGCGCGACCACCACGTCGTGCCGATGTCGCCACGTTTGCTCTTGGCCTTGAGGCCGTTGTCGACCTTGATGGTCTTGCCGTAGCGGGGGCGTTCGCCGGACCAGTGCTCACTCACCGACGGCCTCCCCGGACAGGGTCAGCAGGTCGCGCAGCTGGGCGGTCGACAGCTCGGTGAGCCAGTTCTCGCCCGCGCCGACGACGAGTTGGGCCAGTGCGCGCTTTTCCTCGATCATCGTGTCGATGCGTTCCTCGAGCGTGCCGATGCAGACGAACTTGCGCACCTGCACGTTGCGGCGCTGGCCGATGCGGAACGCGCGGTCGGTGGCCTGGTCCTCGACGGCGGGGTTCCACCAGCGGTCCAGGTGGATCACGTGGTTGGCCGCGGTGAGGTTGAGGCCGGTGCCGCCTGCCTTGAGGGACAACAGGAACAGCGAGGGGCCCTTGCTGTCCTGGAAGCGTTCGACCATGCGGTCGCGCGTCGCCTTGTTCGTGCCGCCGTGCAGGAACATCACCTCGGTGTCGAAGCGCGCGGCCAGGTAGGGCACGAGCATGCTGCCGAACTCGGTGAACTGCGTGAAGCACAACGCTTTGTCGCCTTCGGCGAGCACCTCCTCCAGGACCTCTTCCAGACGCGCGAGCTTGCCCGAGCGGCCGGCGACGCGGGAACCGTCGCCGAGGAAGTGCGCGGGGTGGTTGCAGACCTGCTTGAGTTTGGACATCGTCGCGAGCACGAGGCCTTTGCGGCCGATGCCTTCGGCTTCCTCGATCTTCTCCAGCATGTCGTTCACGACGGCCTGGTAGAGCGAGGCCTGCTCGGTGGTGAGGTTGCAGAGCTGGCGCATCTCGACCTTGTCCGGCAGGTCGCTGATGATGCGCGGGTCGGTCTTCACGCGGCGCAGCACGAACGGGTTCGTGATCTTGCGGAGGCGGGCGGCGGCGTCCTGGTCGTTGTGGCGTTCGACCGGGACGGCGAAGCGGGCGCGGAAGGTGTTGATGGTGCCGAGCACGCCGGGGTTGGCGAAGTCCATGATCGACCACAGCTCGGCCAGGCGGTTCTCGACGGGCGTGCCGGTGAGGGCAACGCGATGGCGCGCCTTGAGTCCGCGCACGGCCTGGGACTGGCGGGTCGCGCTGTTCTTGATGTTCTGGGCCTCGTCGAGGACCACGCGGTCCCAGGTGAGATCACCCAGGGCATCTGCGTCGCGGGCGGCGAGCGCGTAGGTGGTGAGCACCAGGTCGTGGCTCTCCACGGCCTCGCGCAACGCGTCGCCGTCCAGGCGGTCCGCGCCGTGGTGCACGTGCACGGTGAGCTCGGGGGTGAACTTCGCCGCCTCGCGCTGCCAGTTGCCGACGACCGACATCGGGCAGATCAGCAACGTCGGCGGGCGCTTGCCGTGGGCGCGGTTCAGCGCTTCGAGTGCCAGCAGCTGAACGGTTTTGCCGAGGCCCATGTCGTCGGCCAGGCAGGCGCCGAGGCCGATCTTGTCGAGGAACGCGAGCCAGGCCAGGCCGCGCTGCTGGTACGGGCGCAGCCGCGCGCCGAAGTTCGCCGGCGGTTCAACGGGTTCGAGCTGTTCGTCGGCCTTGCCGGACAACAGGTCCCCGAGCCAGCCGTCGGCCTCGACCGAGGTGAGCGGAAGCGGCAGGCTCTCGTCCTCCTCGGTGAGTCCGCTGTGGAGCATGACCTCCGCCGCGGTCATCTGCCCGCCGCCGCGCTTGAGGAACGCGAGACCCGCGGCGAGGCGCTTCTGGTCCACCTGCACCCACTGGCCGCGCACCTTCACCAGCGGCACCTTCGCCCTGGCCAGTTCGGCGAGCTCGGCGTCGGTGAGTGAGTCCTCGCCGAGAGCGAGCTCCCACTTGTAGTCCACAATGGACTTCAAGCCGATCTCGCTCTCCTTGGCCACGGTTCCGGCCGTGCCGCGGCTCTTCGTCGTGAGCTTCAGGCCCAGCTTCGTCTGCTGCTGCCACCACGACGGCAGCAGCACGCCGAACCCCGCCTGCGCCAGCACCGGCGCCGCCGTCAGGAACCGGTAAGCGCCTTCCGCTCCGATCTCCATCTCGGCCGGGTGCGAGCTGCGCAAGGCCTCGTCGAGGTCGGGGTGCAGCCTGCTCGCCCGGCCGAGGTCGGCCAGCAGGTGCTCCTGCGGTGCGGGGATCCAGCGGCGCAGCACGCCGTCGTCCGCGAACCACACCTGGTGCGCGGGCACCAGGACGCTCGGCTCGTCGACTGCCTGCAGGAGGAACTCGACGGCCCACTCGTCCTCTTCGCGCTGCTCCGGCGAGCGCAGCCGGAAGCACGTGCGCACAGGGCTCTCGTTGCCCGCGCTCGCACGCCACCGGTCGAGCTGCTCGCGCAGCTCGTAGAGCTCCACCGGGTCCGCGTCGAACGCGGGCTCGCTGGTGAGCGCGGCGAGCCACGCTTCCGCCGTCGTCGCGCGGCCACGTCGTTTCGGTGCGAGATCCAGGCCGTTCAACCGGTCGCGCACCTGCTCGTCGACCGCCGTCGTGAGCGCCGCGCGCACCAGTTCGGCCGGGTCGCTGACGATCTCCTCGCATCGGCAGGCGGGCGGCATCGCGGTCTGCAGTGCCGCGAACCGCGCCGAGTCCGTCCCCGACAGCACCGGAACCCACCGGGCGACGGCCTGGTCCGGTGCGACCGACGGCAGCACGCGTCCGCGATCCACGAGGTCGGCCGCGAACTTGAGCACGTCGAACACGAACCGCGCGGAGTCGCTCAGCCGCACCTCGGCACTGCGCTCCGGCGTGCCGGTGAGGCGAACCGTGGGCACGCCCCACTGCCGCAGCTGCACCTTGCCCCGCTGCGCGCGCCCGGCCGTCAACGGATCGCGCACCAGCTCCGGCGACGCCATCGGCCCCGACGGGAACGACGGCAGCAGCAACGCCCGCGTCGTCGTCTTGAGGCCTTCCTGCCCGAGCGCGACGGCCAGCGATTCGGCCGTCGCCGCGAACGGGTGCGGCGCGTCCCGGCGCGTGCTCTCACTGCGTGCGGGCAGCCCGGAATCCTCGGCCCACAGCGCGAGGACGCCGTCGGTCGTGCACAGGCCATGCAGTACGAGCACCTTTGAACCCTATGTGCTCACATTGGTGCCATGGTCGATGACTCCCCTGTCGTGCTGGACGGTCAGTCCCTCGGCGCCGACGACGTGGTGCGCGTCGCGAGGTACCACGCGCCGGTGGCCCTGCACGACGACGGACTCGCGCGGCTCGACGCGTCGTGGCACGCGAGCCAGCGCCTGGTGGTGCGCCGCCAGGTCTACGGCCGCACGACCGGTGTCGGCGCGAACCGCGACCAGATCGTCAGCACGGCGGGCTGGGCCGAGCACGGCCTGCGCCTGCTGCGCAGTCACGCGGGTGGCCTCGGCGGCATGCTCCCCGAGGAACAGGTGCGCGCCATGATGGTCGTGCGCCTCAACCAGCTCCTCGCAGGTGGCGCCGGCGTGCGCAGAGCCGTGGCCGACGCCCTGCTCGCCGCCCTGAACAGCAGCTGCTACCCCGGCGTGCACGAGTACGGCGCCATCGGCACGGGTGACCTCACCGCGCTGGCCGAAACCGGCCTGACCCTGCTCGGCGAGCGCTACTGGCTCGGCTCCACGCAGACCCCGGACCCGATCGAGCTCGACTCGGGCGACGCACTGGCGTTGATCAGCAGCAACGCCCTCACCATCGGCATGGCGGGCCTCGCCTGGCAGGACGCGCACCAGCTGCTCAAGGCCACCCACGTCATCGCCGCCCTGTCGTTCCTCGCGGTCGACGGCGCCGTCGAGGCCTACGACGAACGCGTGCACCTGGGCCGCCCGCACCCCGGCCAGGTCGCCGTCGCCGCCGAGATGCGCCGCCTGCTCGGCGCCCCCTCCCGGCCACCGGCCCGCATCCAGGACCCGTTCGGCTACCGCTGCTTCCCGCAGATCCACGGCCCGGCCGTCGACGCCGCCACCGACCTCGGCCGCGTGCTCGACGTCGAGTTCAACGCCGCGGCGGAGAACCCGTTGATCGTCGCCGACCACTTCGGCCCGGAAGACGACGCCGCCTACCACCACGGCGCGTTCCACAGCGCGTACCTCGGCCAGGCACTCGACCGGCTGAGGCTGTCGATGCTGCACACCGGCCACCTGTCGACCGCCCGCCTGGCGACGCTGGTCGAGCCGAACTTCACCGGCCTGCGCCCGTTCCTCGCCGAGGGCGTGCCGGGCAGCTCGGGCGTGATGATCCTCGAGTACAGCGCCAACTCCGCGCTGGCCGAGGTCCGCACCCTCGCCGAACCGGCGAGCATCGGCAACGCCGTTGTGTCGCGGGGCCAGGAGGAGAACTCGAGCTTCGCCTTCCAGTCCGCGTCCCAGGCCCTGCGTTCACTGGGTGCGTTCCGTCTGGTGCTGGCGTGCGAGGTGGTCGCGGCGGTCCGAGCCCTGCGACTGCGCGGCATCACGCCGGACACACCTGCACTGCGTGCGGCCTTCGAAGCCGCCGAGTCGAAGCTCAATCCGGACATGTCCGACCGCCAGCTCAGCCCGGACGTCGAGGTCGCTTCGAGCCTCCTCGACGACTTCGCCTCGTACTGAGATTCAGTTGAACAAGGGGGGCTCGGGCACCATGTGATGATCCTCTTCATGGGTATCGCTCATGACGAACTCGGCGACGGCGCCCCACTGCTCGTCGTACCGGGAGGCCCGCTGCTCGCCCCGTCGTACCTGGGCGACCTCGGCGGAATACCTGCCCGCCTGCACCTGCTGCACCTGCGCGGCACGGGGAGGTCCGGCCCCGCGGACCCGTCGGAACTGCGCTTCGACCTGCACGTCGACGACGTCGAGGCCTACCGCTCGGCCGCAGGTTTCGACCCGGTGGACGTGCTGGCGCATTCGGCGGGCGCGTCGATCGCGATCCGGTACGCACTGCGGTACCCGTCGCACGTGCGGCGGTTGGTGCTCGTGACGCCGAGCCTGCGAACCCTCGGCATCGGCGCGGACCTGACGCAGCTGCGGGCGAGCGCGGAATCCCGGTCTGATGAGCCTTGGTACCCCGAAGTCAAGGACGCGGTCGAGGCCGTGCTCGCCGGCAGCACCGCGGGAAGCGACTGGGCAGCGGTGACTCCTTTCTTCTACGGACGTTGGGACGACACGGCGCGAGAGCACGCCCGCGCGTCCGACGCCATGCGCGTGCCCAACGCCGCCACCGCCTACTACGCGGCGGGTGCACCGGTCGTGACGCCGGAGGAGTTGGCGGGGTTGGACGTACCGGTGTTGTTGCTGGCCGGAGGAGTCGACGCGCTGCCTTCACCTGCGGCGGCGGAGTCGGCGGCGCGGTTGTTCCCGCGCTGCAGCGTCGTGGTGCAGCCCGGTGCTGGGCACTACCCGTGGATGGACGACGCCGCGTACTTCCGGGGTGCGATCGCCGACTTTTTGGCGGGATAGCCCTTCGGGACTGGTGGGCGGTGTTGCTGGGCTGTTGGTGGTGGGGTGTTGATAGTGGCCGGTCGGTGGCGACGGCGGCCCGGCGGTTGGTGGCTGACGGCGGTGGTGAATGAACGCGGTGGCGGCCGCCGATGGAGGCGATGGCCGGACGGGGCGGCTGCTGACGGGAGCGGTCGCTGGCGGTAGTGGTGACGGTGGTCGGTGGTGGGTTGTCGCGCTGGGTCATTGGTGGCCAGCTGTCGCCTGGGTTGTTGGTAATGGGAACGGCAGCAAAACGGCTGGTACCGGCGCTCCGGCGTCGACGGCCGGGCGCTGGTGGGACGGTGGTGGGCGGGTGCGGCGCCCATCCCCCGGCACGTTGGTTGAAGTGGCGAGGCCGTGGGTGCGCTGGCTGGGGTGTGGTGCGGGGGTTAGCCTCCCGCTACTGAGGGGAGGATTTGGATTTCGGCGTCGGGCGGTAGTGGGGTGGCTGGGCCGGAGAGGCGGCGGCACTCCTCGCCGTTGACGTAGAAGTTCACGTAGCGGCGGAGGGTGGAGCGTTCGTCTCGCAGGCGGCGGTCCAGGCCCGGGTAGGTGTTGGCGAGCACGTCCAGGGCGGCGCCCAGGGTGGCTGGTTCGGGGACGTCGACGTCTACGTGGGAGGCGCCGTCGGTTGCTGTTCGGAGGACGCCTGGGATCAGGACTGTCACCTTCATGTCGGCACCGTCCTCGCCGGCGCGGGGTAGCGGGTCACGCTGGGATCACCGTTGCTCGGACCGACATCACGTCTGGGAGGTGGGCGGCTACCTGGTGCCAGGTCTCGCCTTCGTCGGGGCTCGCGTAGACCTCGCCTGAGCGGGAGCCGAAGTAGACGCCGGGGACTTGGGCGTTGTCGGTGCACATCGCGTCGCGCATCACGGCGGTCCAGAAGTTGTCCGGCAGGCCTGTGCCCAGGGGGTGCCAGGTGGTGCCTGCGTCGCGGGAGCGGTAGACGCGGCACTTTCCCTCCGGTGGGAAGCGGCGGCCGTCGGCTTCGATCGGGAACGTGAAGATCGTGTCCGGGTCGTGGGGGTGGACGACCATCGCGAAGCCGAAGTCGGTGGGCAGGCCGTCGGCTATGGACTGCCAGGAGTCGCCGCCGTCGTCGCTGCGGTAGACGCCGTGGTGGTTCTGGGCGTAGAAGCGGGACGCCTGGGCCGGGTGCTGGGCGACCTTGTGCACGCACTGGCCGAACTCCGGCCACGGGTCCGGGAGGAAGTACGCCTTGATGCCCTTGTTGCGGGCCTCCCAGGACTTACCGCCGTCCGCGGTGCGGTAGACGCCGCCGGTCGACATCGCCACGAGCACTCGGTCCGGGTCGACCGGGTCCGGCACGATCGTGTGGACGGCCTGGCCGCCGAAGCCCGCCTCCCACTCCGGGCGGTGCGGGTGGTTCCAGAGGCCCTCGACGAACTCGAACGAGCGGCCGCCGTCCGTCGACTTGAACAGGGCCGACGGCTGGGTGCCCGCGTACACGACGCCCGGCTGGGAGGCCGGGGCCGGTTGGAGCTGCCACACGCGCTCCAGCGCGGCGTCCTCGACCGGGAACGTGATCGGGGGCGACGACGACTCCTCCCAGGACGCGGCGAGATCGTCCGAAATGGACACGCCCGGTCCGAAGTGCGGGGAGGACACCCCGGCCAGCAGGCGGAGGCCGGCACGCGTGTCGAACGCGACCGCGTACACCTCCTGCATCGCGTGGTGCGGCCCGTCGACCTCCCACGTGACCCGATCCTCGCTGCGGGCGAGCCACAGCCCCTTGCGCGTACCGATCGCCACGACCACCGTCATCGCAACGCAGCCTCCCAACGAGAGAATGTGATGCGGAGCACGTTACGCCGGGGGTCTGACAATTTCTGAGCGTGCGGGAAACCCCACGTAGACCCACAAGTTACTCACTGGTAGCGTCCGAACGGAGACGAAGGAGGCGCCAGTGCTGCTCGACCCGAACCACTACGACCCCGCCCACCTCGACGACGAGACCCGCCGCCTGCTCAGGGCGACGATCGACTGGTTCGAGGCCCGCGGCAAGCGGCAGCTCATCGCCGACGCCCAGGACAAGGTCTGGTACACCGAGTTCCTCGACTTCGTGAAGCAGGAGAAGCTCTTCGCCACCTTCTGCACGCCGAGCAGCGTCGACCCCGCCAAGCGCTGGGACGCCGCCCGCAACGCCGCGTTCAGCGAGGTGCTCGGCTTCTACGGCCTCCAGTACTGGTACGCCTGGCAGGTCACGGTGCTCGGGCTCGGCCCCATCTGGATGAGCGGCAACTCCGAGGCCAAGCAGAAGGCCGCCGCCCTCCTCGACAGCGGCGCCGTCTTCGCGTTCGGCCTCTCCGAGAAGGAGCACGGCGCCGACGTCTACAGCACGGACATGATCGTCACGAAGACCGCCGACGGCTACCGGGCCAACGGCAGCAAGTACTACATCGGCAACGGCAACGTCGCCGGCATGGTCAGCGTCTTCGGCAAGATCGACGACGAGTACCTCTTCTTCGCCGTCGACAGCCAGCACGAGAACTTCAAGCTGGTCAAGAACGTCGTCGACAGCCAGATGTTCGTCAGCGAGTTCCGCCTCGAGGACTACCCGCTGACCGAGGAGGACATCCTCCACCGCGGCCCCGACGCCTTCTCCGCCGCGCTGAACACCGTCAACGTCGGCAAGTTCAACCTCTGCACCGCCAGCATCGGCATCAGCGAGCACTCCTTCTACGAGGCGATCACCCACGCCCACAACCGGATCCTCTACGGCAACCCGGTCACGAACTTCCCGCACGTGCGCCAGAACTTCGTCGACGCGTACGCGCGCCTCACCGCGATGAAGCTCTTCGCGGACAGGGCGGTGGACTACTTCCGGACCGCCGGCGAGAACGACCGCCGCTACCTCCTCTTCAACCCCATCACCAAGATGAAGGTCACGAGCGAGGGCGAGAACGTCATCGACCTGCTCTGGGACGTCATCGCCGCCAAGGGTTTCGAGAAGGACACCTACTTCACCCGCGCCACGGCCGACATCCGCGCGCTGCCCAAGCTCGAGGGCACCGTCCACGTGAACCTGGCCCTGGTGCTCAAGTTCATGCCGAACTACCTCTTCAACCCCAAGACCTACGACGAGGTCCCGTCGGTCCACGAACCGAAGGACGACGACTTCTTCTGGCACCAGGGCCCCGCGCGCGGCCTCGGCAAGATCCAGTTCCACGACTGGGAGCCGATCTACGCCGAGCACGCCCACCTGCCCAACGTGCAGCTGTTCCACGAGCAGGCCAGGGCGATCAAGACCCTGCTCACCACCGCCGCGCCGGACGCGGAGCAGCAGCAGGACCTCGACTTCCTGCTGAACCTCGGCCACCTCTTCACCCTGGTCGTCTACGGCCAGCTGGTGCTGGAGCAGGCCAAGATCACCAAGACCGACGCGAACGTGCTCGACCAGATCTTCGACGTCCTGGTCCGCGACTTCGCCGGCTACGCGACCGCGCTGCACGGCAAGGCCAGCAGCACCGAGGCCCAGCAGCAGTGGGCCGTCGCGCAGATCCGCAAGCCGCACGTCGACCAGGCCCGCTTCGACGCCGTCTGGCAGCAGGTCGCGCAGCTCTCCGGCCAGTACGAGATGCGCCCCTAGGACTGGTAGCGCTCCAAGCCCGCGATCAGGAGCTCGAGCCCGAACTCGAACTCCTGGTCGTGGTCGTAGGTGCCCAGCTCGTCGAGCACCTCGCCGGACAACGGAAACCTCGACGCGTCAACGTCTTCGTACGGCGACAGCGCGATCCCGCCGAGCTCCGGCGAGGTGGCGACCTCCCGCATCAACGTACCGAGCAGGTACGACACCATCGCGCGCATCATCCCGACGGCTTCCTTGCCGCGGAAGCCCGCCCGGTCGAAGTTCCTCAGCGCGGCCTCGATCGTCCGGATCCCGGCCTCGGTGCTCAGCCGCCGCGTCGCCAGCATCACGAACGCGCGCGGGTGTCGCTTGGCCAGCTGACGCACCGCACGCGCGTGCGCCCGGATGTGGTCACGCCAGTCGTCGCTGTCGACGTGGTACGGCTGCGCGTCCGCCATGATCCGCTCGGCCGCGAGGTCCACCAGCAGCGCCTTGTTCGGCACGTGGTTGTACAGCGACATCGTGCCCGCGCCCAGCTCAGCGGCCAGGCGCCGCATCGAGACGGCCTCCACTCCCTCGCGTTCGATCAACCGCACGGCCGCATCGACGATGCGGTCGCGGGTCAACGGTTCACGTGAGGTGGCCACTGGCGGAGACCATACGGCGTGGAGTAACTTCCCTGCGACGTACGGCGTACGTAGGAGGGTCGGCCGGCATGACCGAGTCCAAGGCGCTCAGAGCGCTGCGCGAGGCGATCGTCCTGGAGCACGTGGAGTCGCGGAACGACCACGACTTCGACACCTCCCTGAACACCTTCCCCCACCCCCGGTACGAGATCGTGGCGTCCGGCCAGGTCCTCGACGGCGTGGACGAGGTCCGCGCGTACTGGCAGCGCACCCGCGCGGCGTTTCCGGACCAGCACAGCAAGGTCGTCGAGATCCACCACGCCGACGACGCCGTGATCGTCGAGTTCGAGCTGCAGGGCACGCACCTCGGCAGCCTCGTCGGCGAGGAGGTGACCGGCCGGTCGTTCAAGGTCAGGATGGTCGGTTTGTTCCTGTTCGACAAGGACGTGCTGGTCTGCGAACGGGTGTACGGCGACACCGCGACCGTCATGAACCAGCTCGGCATGCTGGACCTCCCCGAGATGTTCTAGAAGACGGTCCGCACCTGCCCGACGACCTGCCCGCCACCGAGCACCGGCACGGACAGGTGTTCCTTCGCGGGCGACACGTCGTACCCCAGCGCGGCCAGCGCCGTGAGGCCGATCGCCGTGGTGGCACGGGGATTCCCGTCCAGCACCTTCACCGCCACCGCGTGCCCTGCCGCCGTCGCCAGCACGAGAACACCCTCCGCGCCGCCCTTCGCCACCACGCCCGGCAGCAGCTGCATGACGACGGTGTTCACGTGCCCGGTTCCTCCGACGTACTCGGGAAACCTGCGCATGGCATCAGCAACCGGCGTGCGCACCAACTCTCGCATCGCGCGCGCCAAGCCGTGCAACGACAACGCGTACACGGGCGCACCACATCCGTCGATCGCCGTGTGCGCAACGGTCTCCCCCGACAGTTCCTCCATCGTCCGCAACACCAGCTGCTGCAACGGATGCGTGGGCTCCAGATAGGTCTGCGTCGGCCACCGCGCCTCCACGCACGCCGCCAGCATCGCCGCGTGTTTGCCGGAACAGTTCATCCGCACCCGTGACGGTTCGGTCAGCCGGTGCCGAGTCTGGTCGTCCTCCGGCCACGACTCCGGGCAACGCAGCGACTCGACCGGCAACCCGCCCAGCAGCTGCACCACGAGCTCGACGTGCCGGTCCTCCCCCGTGTGCGAGCCGGCCGCGATCGCCAGTGAAGGCCCTTCGAGCGGAGCGCCCGCGGACAGGCAGGCCAACGCCTGGAACGGTTTCATGCACGACCGCGGCAGCACCGGGTCCTCCACCGCGCCGACCGCGACACCCACCTCACCGGACGGCCGCAACCCGACGACGCTGCCGTGGTGCAGGCTCTCCACGAAACCGGACCTGGTGACCTCAGCGAGCAGTGCGGGCACGAGCAGCCTCCAGCCGGTGCGCCAGCCTGGACAACGCCAGGTTGACGACGAGGTAGACGAACGCGACGACGATGAAGGTCTGGATCAGCAGACCGTTGTAGTTGGCGAGCACACGGCCGTTGAACAACAACTCCGTGTAGGAGACGACATACCCCAGCGATGTGTCCTTCAACAGGCTGACGGCCTGAGTCACCAACAACGGTGTCATGTGCCGAACGGCCTGTGGCAGCACCACGAACCGTGTCACCACACCGTCTGGCATGCCCAACGACAACCCGGCCTCGCGCTGCCCCGGATCGACGGACCCGACGCCCGTCCGGAAGATCACCGCGTAGGAGGCCGCGTGCGACAACGCCAGCGGCACCACGAGCTTCCAGAACAGCGGCAGGTTCACACCGAACGACGGCAGCACGAACAGCATCACGTACACGAGCAGCAGCACCGGAACCGTGCGCATGACCTCGGCGTACGCCCGTGTGAACCGGTTGGGCCGCAACGCGAGCAGCAAGCCGCCCGCCATCGCCAGCACCCCCGTCGCACAGGCCGCCGCCGCCGTCGACCACAGGCCCGAGAGCAGGTACCGCCACACGGGCCAGGTCAGGTACGGCCTCCACCGAACCGGGTCCAGCTGCCCGTTCGCCGCGAACTGCCGCAACCCCAGCGCGAGCAGCCCTGCGAGCACGAAAACGGACACCACCGAGACCCAGAAGACCCTGCGGCGGAACCGTGGACCGGGAACGTCGAACATCAGGCCAACCGCCGTTCCAGCGCCCGCGCGCCGAACCCGATGCCGGCGGCCATCACCAGATAACAGAGTCCGACGCCGGTGAAGACGAGCAACGGCCGTGCGAGCTCCAGGTTGATCCGTTGTGCCGCACGGGTCATGTCCACCACGCCGACGACACCGGCCAGTGCCGTCGCCATCGTCAACGCGATCGCGATGTTCGCCAACGGCTGCACAACTCTCCGACCAGCCTGAGGAAGGATCACGTGCCGCAACGACTGACGGAACGTGAGCCCCAACGCCCGTGCGGCCTCCCCTTGCCCCAGAGCCACCGAACTCACCCCGGACCGCAACGCCTCCGCCACGAAAGCGGCCTCGTACAGCGCGATCGCCGTGAAAGCCGTCCAGAACAACGGCATCTTCACCCCGACCTCCGGCAGCCCGAACACGAACAGGACCAGCCACGCGAGCAACGGGACGTTGCGCCACACCTCCACGTAGGTCGCACCAACACCACGCAGCAGCGGCACCGGCACGATCCGAAGCACCGCAACGGCAAGACCGACGACAAGCGCTCCCGCGAACGACAGCAGGGTCAGCGCAACGGTGTTCAGGAAGCCTTCGAGGACCAGGCTCATGAGGCGATCGCGGGTGGCGACGGCACGTCGCCGGTGACCACGGTGCCGATCGTCTGCTTCCAGACCTCCTGCCACAGCCCGGACTTGCCGATCTCCCGCAGCCAGTCGTCGACGAACTCCGTGAACTCCGCGTCGCCGTGCCTGATGCCGATGCCGTACGGGTCCTCGGTGAACGGCTCGCCGACCAGCTGGAGCTCGCCGTCCTTCGCCGCGTCCGCCACCAGGATCGCCTGGTCCTGCACGTACGCCTCGCCACGGCCCTGCTTCAACGCCGTCAGGCACTCGGGATCGGAGCCGAACTCGACGATCTGGGCGGTGGGAGCGGCGTCGCGCACCGCCTTCACCCCTGGGGTGTTCGCACCGACGATCACGGTCTTCCCAGCCAGGTCAGCGGGTTTGGTGATGCCGGAGGTGCCCTTGCGGACGGCGATGGACTGCCCCGACTGGTAGTACGGGCCGGCGAACGCGACGCGCTCAGCTCGTTGCGGAGTGATCGTGTAGGTCTGGATGATCACGTCGACGGTGCCGTTGGCCAGCAACGGCTCGCGCGTCTCCGAGGTGGCGCTGAGCAGCTCGGTCCGCGGGCTGCCGACGATGTAGTGGGCGAGGAGCTTGCCGAGGTAGGCGTCGAAACCGGTGAGCTCGCCGCTGATCGGGTCGAGCTGCGAGAGCAACGGCGCGTCCTGGGAGCCGCCGATGAGCAGCTTGCCGCGCTTGCGGATGCGGTCAACGGCCGAACCCGCGGTGACCTGACCTGAGTAGACGGGTGCTTTGGCGAGCAGAGCGTCGATCTTGCCGCCGCCCGGCACCGCGTTCTCACCGCCGGAACATCCGGCCACTAAGAGCAACAGCGCTGCTACGAACAGTCTCCGCATGCCGTCGGACGCTACTAACAGCGATCAACAGAGCACAAGACGCGACCCATGGGGTTTGGGGGCCTGCCCCCAACATGACGACTTCGTCGGCCACCGGCGAAGGCGCCTCAGCACCGAGCAAGGTGGCCGAGCGCGACAAAGCCGCCTGTCCGATACAGGACAAGCGGCTTTGTGACAGATCAGATGTGCTGACCAGTCAGACTCAGACGGCGCGAACGCCCTGAGCCTGCGGACCCTTCTGGCCCTGACCGATCTCGAACTCGACCCGCTGGTTCTCCTCGAGAGCCTTGTAGCCGTTCATCTGGATCTCAGAGTAGTGGACGAACACGTCGGCGCCACCGTTGTCGGGGGAGATGAAGCCGAAGCCCTTCTCCGCGTTGAACCACTTGACGGTGCCCTGTACTGCCATCTTGCTACTTCTCCTCTAACAGGTGCCGGATCGCGCTCGCGACCACCGGGTCAAGTCACGGCGGCGCCTTCTCCGGAACCTGGAGAAACCACGCGCTCGCAACCTCGTTCCGCGAGCGGGGGTGATCCACGAACACGAAACGTACGACCTTGGACAGTCAACCACGCCTCCCCGCTCGCAGTCGAGCCATCGATCTCCACTGATACCGTGAGGTCCCAAACGAGCATGCGGAGGTCCCTGTGCCCGAGCAGACGACGTTGTCGATCAAGGTTTCCGTCGCACCGCGGGTCGCCCACGGGTTGGCGCCGCTCGTCGAGAAGCTCCTGACCAGGGCCGGGTCGCGGCGCCGCAAGCGGGGCGGTGACATCATCACCAACACCTTCTCCGGCACCGCCAACGAGAGCGTGATCCAGATCGGCAAGGTGCGTGGACGGGTCGACGACGACCCGGGACGGTAACCTGGAGGGTCGTTGACCCAGGGGGCCGTGCTTGACCGGCAGCGAACGACTGCTCTTCTTCTTCGTCGGCTTGGTGACCACATTCGTGTTCATCCGCATCAGCGTGCGCATGATCAGGGCGAAGGTGCGTTGGTGGCCGCGCAACATCGTGCACGGCGACACGCACGTGCATCACGTCGTGTTCGGCACCGTGCTGCTGCTCCTGTCCAGCGTCACGGGCCTCGTCATCCCGGACGACCTCTACGGCGCGAGGTGCGCCGCCGCGGCCGGGCTCGGAGTGGGCGCGGCGCTGGTGCTCGACGAGTTCGCGCTGATCCTGCACCTGAGGGACGTCTACTGGACGAAGGCGGGGCGTCTGTCCGTGGACGCCGTCTTCCTCGCCATCGGCCTGACGGGGACGTTCCTGCTCGGCGCACGGCCGCTGGGCTACGACGAGGTGCTCCAGCTGAACCCGGACACGACGCCGACCGACACGTTCACGGCCAGGGTGATCACCATCGGCGTGAACCTGTGCTTCGCCATCGTGGCGCTGCTCAAGGGCAAGATCTGGACGGGCCTGCTCGGGCTGCTGGTGCCTGTGGTGCCCGCGGTGGGGGCCGTGCGGCTGGCCAGGCCGGGCTCACCGTGGGCGCGCTGGCGTTACCCGGAGGGCTCGCGCAAGCTCACGCGGGCGTACCGCCGGGAGGCCCGGATCCGCCAGCCGATCATCAAGGCGAAGATCGCCGTGCAGGAGTTCATCTCGGGACGTCACGACCTGCCGGACTGAGGCTCGTGGCCGGACGCGGCAGGTCGTGACGGGGCCTTCACCCTCCGAGGATGTCCTGCTGGGCGCACGCCTGGGCGACGTCTCCCGCGCACAGTTCCGCGGGCTTGACGATGCCTTCGGTGACGAGCGTCCGCACGGTGTCCTTCTTGATCAACGTCGCACCGAGCAGCACCGACTTGATGTCCCGCCGCGCGACGGGATCCCGCAGGTTGCCGGTGGCGAGGTCGTCGGCACCCTCCAGGTCGCCGCGGGCGATCGCGATGGCCAGCCTGGCCGCGGCCTCGGCCTCGTCGCGCACCGGCTTGTAGACGGTGATGCACTGGTCGCCGCGCAGCACGGCGCGCAGGCCGTCCACAGTGGCGTCCTGGCCGGTGACCGGCACCTTGCCCGCCAGGTTCTTCTTCTTGAGCACGGCGATGACCGCGCCGGCCAGGCCGTCGTTGGCCGCGACCACGCCGTCGACCTTGCCGCCGTTCTCGTTCAGGATCTGCTCGAACAGCTGACCGCCGAGATCGTTGTTCCAGTCCGCGACCGGCTGCGACTTCACGAGCTTCAGGGCACCGCTGTCGTACTTCGTCGACAGCCGCGACTTCTGACCCTGGGTGAACAGCGTGGCGTTGTGGTCGGTCGGCGCGCCCTCGATCTCGATGATCTGCGCACCGGTCTTGTCACCGAGGCAGGCGAGCAGGCCGTCCGCCTGGAGCTGGCCGACGTTCACGCTGTCGAAGCCGACGTGGTACTCCGCCTGGCCACCGAGCGTCACGCGGTCGTAGTCGATGACCGGGATGCCCGCTGCCTTCGCCTTCTTCTGCACGGCGAGGCCTCCCGCCGCCGACAACGGCGTGATCATCAGGACCTTCACCTTGCGGCGGATCATCTCGTCGGCGATCTGGGCGAACTTCGCCTCGTCGCCTTCGGCGTTCTCCATGAACGGTTCGATGTCCGCGTAGTTGAACGCCTGCGAGAGCAACGGCCGATCTTGTTCTTCCCAGCGCGTGGATGTCGTTCGGTCGGGAAGGATTACCCCGACGATTGGTTTGGGTCCACGCCCAGGCAGCGTCGGCGTGCTCTGACCAGCCTCACCGCAGGCAGAGAGGAGAAAGAGCAGGCATGCCGACGATGCCATTACCCGTCTTCGCATAAACGCGGAGTTCATCGCTTGAATGTTGTTAAGTCAAGATTTGTTCTCATAACATCACGCTCCGCTTCCGATCGGCTACAGTTCGATTCCGTACGAAAGGCGCTGATGTCTGGCGAATTTTCGTGCGAGTGTGTCGGACTTGGGCGGCAATCGGGGGCCGCCCCGTGTTGTTGGATCCAGCCCTGACCGGGTGTGAGGAGACAGCTAGGTGAGAACGCGCAGAACCGTGATGGCGGTGGCGGCAACGGTGTCGCTGATCGCCGCGGGCACTTCGGCGGCGGGGGCAGCGCCGGCCTCTACCGCGGGCCAGCAGGACACGGAGTACACCGTCCTCCTGGAGGACCCGGGAAACCGCGACTTCGCGATCGACGCCGTGCACGCGGCGGGTGGCGAGGTCGTGCGGGACAACAAGGCCATCGGTCTGCTGACCGTGAAGGCTCCCGCGAACGGGTTCGTGGAGAAGGTGTCCGCCTCGGACGCGGTCGTCGGGGCCGCGCGATCGACGCCGATCGGGCACGCGCCCGCGGCGAAGGCCGAGAAGACCAAGCGGGACAACGTCGAGAAGGAGAACACGGCGTCGAAGCCGGCCAAGGCTCCTGCCGCGTCGAAGTCGACGGCCGGCATGGACCCGCTGGACGGCGACCTGTGGGGCCTGAACCTCGTCCGCTCGAACATCGCACGGGCCAAGCAGGCCGGTGACAAGCGCGTGTACGTCGGCATTCTCGACACCGGTGTGGACGGTTCCCACCCGGACATCGCGCCGAACTTCAACAACGAGCTGTCGCGCAACTTCACCGTCGACATGCCCAACGACGCCGACGGTGGAGAGTTCGACGGCCCGTGTGAGTTCCGCGGTTGCGTCGACCCGGCCAACTGGGACGACGGCGGCCACGGCACGCACGTCGCCGGCACCATCGGCGCCGCTGCCAACGGTTTCGGCATCTCCGGTGTCGCGCCGAACGTGTCGCTGGTGAACATCCGCGGCGGCCAGGACGCGGGTTCGTTCTTCCTGCAGCCCGTCGTCGACGCCCTGACCTACGGCGCCGACATCGGCCTGGACGTCATCAACATGTCGTTCTACGTCGACCCGTGGTACATGAACTGCATCAACGACTCCACCGCCACGGCGGAGGAGCAGCTGGAGCAGCGCACGATCATCGCGTCCGTGCAGCGCGCGCTGAACTACGCGCACCGCAAGGGCGTCACGCTGATCGGTGCCGCGGGCAACAACCACGAGGACCTCGGCAAGCCGCGTCAGGACGTGCAGAGCCCGAACTACCCGCCGGGCCACAACCGGCCGCGTCCGGTCGACAACGCCACCTGCCTCAACCTGCCGACCGAGGGCAACCACGTCATCTCGGTGTCCGCTCTGGGCCCGTCGGCCGAGAAGTCCGACTACTCGAACTACGGTGTCGAGCAGACCTCGATCTCGGCTCCCGGCGGCTACTTCCGCAGCGGCCTCGGCACGCCGTGGTACCGCACCAACGAGAACATGATCCTGTCCACCTACCCGCGCAACGTCGCCGTCGCCGAGGGCAACGTCGACGAGGCCGGCAACATCACCGAGAAGGGCCTCGGGGCCGGCGTCAAGAAGGCCGTGCAGGGCGACAAGGTCGGCTACTACCAGTTCCTGCAGGGCACCTCGATGGCCGCCCCGCACGCGTCCGGTGTCGCCGCCCTGATCGTCAGCCAGTACGGCAAGAAGGACAAGGGCCGTCCCGGTCTGACCATGGACCCGGACAAGGTCGAGAAGGTGCTCTACAAGACGGCGATCCAGCGCGCGTGCCCGAACCCGCGCACGGTCTCGTACGTCAACGTCGGTCGCACGCCGGAGTTCGACGCCACCTGTGAGGGTGACGCGAAGTTCAACGGCTTCTACGGTCACGGCATCGTGGACGCCTACGGCGCGGTGACCCGCGGCGGTCAGTTCCTGTAGTTCTGCTTGAACCACAAAGGCTCCCGGCTTCGGCCGGGAGCCTTTGCCGTGTCCTGCTCTTGCCCGTGCGAACGCTCTCACGCTACGGTGCCCCGCGTCGCCGCCGATTCCCCTGTGGAACGGAGCGTCATGAAGACGTTTTCACGGCTCGCGGCAACGGTTCTCTGCGCGGCGGTCCTGGTCACCCCCGGCACCGCGCAGGCAGCGGACCTGAACGACCCAGCGCTCAAGGACATCGCGATGCAGCTGGTGTCCAGTGCGGAGAACTCCTCTTTGGACTGGCGCGCCCAGTTCGGTTACGTCGAGGACATCGACGACGGCCGCGGCTACACCGCCGGCATCATCGGCTTCTGCAGCGGCACGGGCGACATGCTCGACCTCGTCCGCCTCTACCGCGACTGGAAGCCAGGCAACGTGCTGGAGAAGTACCTCCCCGCGCTGGAACGCGTGAACGGCACCCCGTCGCACGACGGCCTGGACCCGACCTTCCAGAACGACTGGCGCACGGCCGCGAACGACGGCACGTTCCAGGGCGCGCAGGAGCACGAACGCGACCGCGTGTACTTCAATCCGGCGGTGAACCGCGCGAAGCAGGACGGCGTGCAGGCGCTCGGCCAGTTCATCTACTACGACGCGATCGTCATGCACGGTGACGGCTGGGGCGACCTCGACTTCTCCGGCATCCGCCAGCGCGCTCTGAACTCCGGGGCCCGTCCGTCCGCCCAGGGCGGCGACGAGGTCCAGTGGCTGCACGCGTTCCTCGACGCGCGGGTCTGGACGATGAAGCAGGAGCCCGCCCACGAGGAAACCAGCCGGGTGGACACCGCGCAGCGCCGGTTCCTCGACGAGGGCAAGCTCAACCTCGAACGGCCGCTGCAGTGGCACGTCTACGGCGACTACTTCGAGATCTCCTGAGCCAAATGTCCGTTTCGCGAATTAGTAAAGACTCTTGCCAGTAAAGGTGTGGACCCCTTACCGTTGCTCTCACGCCGCCCGGGACCCCAATCCCTGCCCGGAGGAAAATTCGTGAAGATCTCTGGTCGCCTCGCGGCCGCGCTGCTGACGTGCGCCGCGCTCATCACCACCACCGCAACGACCGCCTCTGCGGCCAACCTCGACGAACCGCGCCTCAAGGACATCGCGATGCAGATCGTGTCCAGCGCGGAGAACTCCTCTTTGGACTGGAAAGCGCAGTTCGGCTACATCGAGGACATCAAGGACGGCCGCGGCTACACCGCGGGGATCATCGGTTTCTGCAGTGGTACCGGTGACATGCTCGACCTGGTCGAGCTGTACAAGTCCAAGAAACCCGGCAACGTGCTGGAGAAGTACCTTCCCGCACTGCGCAAGGTGAACGGGACGGCATCCCATTCGGGCCTCGACCCCAACTACACCAAGGACTGGAAGACCGCGGCCAAGGACTCCGCCTTCAAGGCGGCACAGGAGTCCGAGCGCGACCGCGTGTACTTCAACCCGGCCGTGAAGCAGGGCAAGGCCGACGGAGTGCGGGCTCTTGGCCAGTTCGCCTACTACGACGCGATCGTCGTGCACGGCGACGGTGGCGACAAGACCAGCTTCAGCAACATCCGCAAACGCGCGCTCGGCAAGGCGAAGCCACCGTCACAGGGCGGTGACGAGCGCACGTGGCTCAACGCCTTCATGGACGCCCGCGTGTGGGCCATGAAACAGGAGGCGGCCCACGAGGACGTCACCCGCATCGAGACCGCGCAGCGCGTGTGGCTCAAGGCCGGCAACTTCGACCTGAAGACGCCGCTGAAGTGGAAGGTCTACGGCGACAGCTACACGATCAACTAACCCCTCGCTTGCGATGAACGGCGCTTTTGTCCACTTGAGGTGGACAAAAGCGCCGTTCATCGTTCACCAGATCGGGTTACAGCTGCGTCCAGTCCAGCACCGGCGCCGCGAAGTCGCGGATCGACGCCAGCAGCCCGAGCCGTGCCGCCTTCACCTTCTCGTCCTCGGCCATCACGAGCACCTCGTCGAAGAACGTGTTGATCGGCCCGGTCAGCCCCTCGGCCGCCGCGACGAACGCAGCCAGCCCGGTCACGCCGCGCGGGACGCCGTCGAACGCCTTGTGCAGCGCCACTTCCGCCGGCTCCGACAACACCGAGGCGTCGTAGGAACCCTCGACGGAGGCCGGGACGATTCGCCGCACCCGTTGCAGGGCGGCCGCCAGTGCGTCGAAGGACTCCTTGCCCGCCAACGACTCCAGCTGCGCCAGCGTCTCGTCGGCCAGCACCGGCGAGTCGGCCAGCGGCAGCACCGCCTGGACGAAGCGGTGCTCGTGGCCCGCGTCGAGCAGCGCCTGCTCGTAGCGGCGCACCGCGAACTCGCGCGCGGTCTCCAGCGCCTCAGCGGACACGTCCAGGCCTTCCGCGGCCAGGGACAGCGCCACCGGCAGGGTGATCGCCCGCAGGTCCGGGAAGGCCCGCAGCACCGTCACCGCGCCCAGGGCCGCGCGACGCAGGCCGAACGGGTCCGAGGAACCGGTCGGCTGCGCGCCGATGCCGAACAGGCCCGCCAGCAGGTCGAAGCGGTCGGCCAGGGACAGCAGCGCACCAGGCACGGACGACGGCAGCGCGTCACCGGCCGAGCGCGGGAGTTCCATCTCCCACAACGCCAAGGCGACCTCCGGGGTCTCCCCCGCGCGCGCCGCGTACTCGCGGGCCATCACACCGGCCAGCGACGACAACTCGATGACCATCTGCGAGCCGAGGTCGAACTTCGCCAGCGCGCCCGCGCGGTCCAGCGTCTCGCGGTCGACGTCCACCACGCCCCCGAAACGCCCGGCCAGCGCGGCGATGCGACCCGCGCGGTCCGCCATCGAACCCAGCTTGTCCGCGAACGTCAGCTTCGCGAGACCCGCCTTCATCTCGTCCAGCGGCGTCTTGAGGTCGGCGCGCCAGAAGAACGCCGCGTCCTCGTACCGTGCGCGCAGCACGGCCTCGTTGCCCGCACGGACCAGGTCGGCGTCCACGGAACCGTTCGCCACGGCCACGAAGTGCGGCAGCAGGGACCCGTCTGCCGCACGGACCGGCAGGTACCGCTGGTGCTTGCGCATGACCGTGGTGAGGATCTGGGCCGGCAGCTCCAGGTACCGCTCCTCGAACGAGCCGAGGATCGGCGTCGGCCACTCGACCAGGTTCGTGACCTCGTCCAGCAGCCCGTCGACCTCGACGACACCGCCGACCGACGCCGCCAGCGACTGCGCGGCCTCCACGATCGCAGCGGCACGCACCGAGGCGTCGACCTGGATCCCGTGCCCCGCCAGGAACTCCAGGTAACCGTCCGCAGTGGACACTTCCACCACCGGCTCGGCGGCGGTCCGGTGCACGCGGGTGACGGTCCCGGAAGCCAGCGACGACACCGAGACCGGCACCGGCGTCGAGCCGAGCAGCGCGAGGAGCCAGCGGATCGGCCGGGTGAACGACAGCTTCGGGTCGTTCCACTTCATGTTCTTCTCGGCCCGCAGGTCGGAGACGACCTCGGCCAGCAGTCCGCTCAGCACCTCGACGGCGCCGCGGCCGGCGTCGGTCTTCGTCAGCGCGACGAACTCGACGTCGTTCTCGACCACGCGTCCCAACGCGGACACCTCGACGCCCTGGCCGCGTGCGAAACCCTGCACGGCCTTGGTCGGGTTCCCGTCAGCGTCGAACGCGGCCGACACCCGCGGGCCGCGCACCGTGCGCTCGGCGTCCGGCTCGCGCGGCGCCACCGCGGGCACCTGCACGACGATCCGGCGCGGGGTGCCGTGCACGGTCACCTCGCCGTGCGTCAGCCGGGTCGCGTCCAGCTTCGACGTGACGGCAAGACGCACCGCCTCGACGGTCCGGAGCACTTCGGCGGGAGGCAGTTCCTCGGTGCCGATCTCGAACAGCAGCGTCGCGGGAGCGACCACGTCCTGGAACGACGAGGGCTTCTCGGCGGCGGCCGGAACCGCCGCGACGCCGAGCGGGTGTCCGAGCTCCGACCGGCGCTCGGCCCACAACGCGGCGACCTCACGCGCCAGGCCGCGCATCCGTCCGAACGCACGCGCGCGCTCGGTCGTGGAGATCGATCCGCGCGCGTCCAGCACGTTGAAGATGTGCGAGCACTTCAGCACGAAGCTGTGCGCGGGCACTGGAAGACGGGCGTCGAGCATCCGACGCGCCTCGGCCGCGAACTCCTCGAAGAGGCGCTTGTTCGCCTCCACGTCCGCGTCGTCGAGGTAGTACCGCGACATCTCGTACTCGGCCTGGCCGAACGCCTCGCCGTAGGAGATTCCGGGGGCGTACGCGATCTTCTTGAAGTGGTCGACGCCCTGCAGCGCCATCATGATCCGCTCGATGCCGTAGGTGATCTCCACCGACACCGGGTCGAGCGTCATGCCGCCGGCCTGCTGGAAGTACGTGAACTGGGTGATCTCCAGGCCGTCCAGCCAGACCTCCCAGCCGAGGCCCCAGGCTCCCAGCGCGGGCGAGGCCCAGTTGTCCTCGACGAACCGGACGTCGTGCGCGCGGACGTCGATGCCCAGCGCCTCCAGCGAACCGAGGTAGAGCTCCTGGGGGTCGCCCGGGTCGGGCTTGAGGATCACCTGGAACTGGGTGTGCGTCTGCAGCCGGTTCGGGTTCTCGCCGTAACGGGCGTCGTCGGGCCGCACGGACGGCTCCACGTACGCGACGCGCCACGGCTCGGGACCCAGCACCCGCAGCACGGTGGCCGGGTTCAGCGTTCCCGCCCCGACCTCGGTGTTGAACGGCTGCACCACGATGCAACCTCGGTCGGTCCAGTACTTGGTCAGCGCGAGCAGCGCGTCCTGCATCGTCAACACGGCGACGAGTCTACGAAACGGACAAAACCGCTGGTCAAGGGGCCTTGATCGGGTGGCCTCCACCACTGTGTCACGCTTTGCACAACCGAGTGGAGTCTCCGCACGTCTACTTGGTGTACCCGAATGTGCCGAGAGGAGTGGGTGTGGACAACCGGCCGCCGAGGCCAGGAGACCCGAACGGTTCTCCCAGGCGACCCTCAGCCACCCCGCGTCCCCAGGCGGGTCAGCCCCGACGTCCGCAGGTCCCGCCACGTGCGTCGGAGCCGCCGCGCCGTGAGCCGCGGCAGCAACCCGGCCGGTCGGAACCGCCGAAGCGCTCCGAACCGCCGCGTCGTGAGCCGCAACGCCGCGAACCGCCGAAGCGCGAGTCCGCGAGCAGGAGCGAACCCCCGCGCCGGGAGCCCCAGCGCCCCGCTCGTGCCACGTCGTCCGGCCCGCGGCCCCGTCCGGTGGCCGACCGCCCGACGGTCCGCACGACACCGGCCAAGGCGAAGCAGACCCCCGCGGCCCGGCCGCGTCCCAGGCCCGCGGCGGCCCGCCGTCCGAGTGCCGCCAAGCGCGGCGCGTCGACCGGCGCCAAGATCTTCGTCAGCATGCTGTCCGCGGTGATCCTGCTGGTCACCGGCATCGCGTGGCAGAACCTGAAGTCGCTGACCGACGGCCTCACCAAGCAGGACCTGAACCTCGCCGACGCCGGGGAGAAGCCCGCCGACGGCGCGATCGACATCCTGCTGGTCGGCATGGACAGCCGCACCGACTCCAAGGGCAACCCGCTCCCGCAGAACATCCTCAACGAGCTGCAGGCGGGCGGCAGCGACGACGGCGGTTTCAACACCGACACGCTGATCCTGCTGCACATCCCGAACGACAGCGGCAAGGCCTACGCGGTGTCGTTCCCGCGCGACTCCTACGTGAAGATCGCGGGCGGGTTCGGGCGGCACAAGATCAACTCTGCCTACGGTTACGCCAAGGGTCAAGCCGCCGAGAAGCTCCAGGGCAGCGGCAAGAGCGCCCCGGACATCGAGATGGAGTCGCGCAAGGCCGGCGCGAACAACCTCATCGAGACCATCGAGAACCTGACCAGCGTCAAGATCGACCACTACGCCGAGGTCAACCTGGTCGGCTTCTACGAGATCACCAAGGCCATCGGCGGCATCGACGTCTGCCTCAACAAGAACGTCCGTGACAGCTTCTCCGGCGCGAACTTCAAGGCGGGCCCGCAGACGATCGAGGGCAAGAGCGCGCTGGCGTTCGTCCGGCAGCGCCACGGCCTGCCCATGGGCGACCTGGACCGCGTCGTGCGCCAGCAGGTCTTCATGGCGGGCCTCGCGAAGAAGATGCTCTCGGCGGGCGTGCTCACCGACAGCAAGAAGCGCAACGACATGATCAAGGCCGTGAGCGGCGCGATCGTGCTCGACGACGGCTGGGACATCACCAAGTTCGCCCTGCAGATGAAGGACATGACGGGCGGCAACATGACGTTCCAGACGATCCCGACCGGCAACCCAGACCTGCAGACGCCCGAGGACGGCTCGGCGGTCGAGGTCGACGAGTCCGAGGTGCACGCGTTCGTGAAGAGCCTCGGCAAGGCCCCGGCGACCTCCACGCCGGTGGACCCGAAGTTCAACAACGCCTCGGTGACCGTGGACGTCCGCAACGCCTCGGGCCAGGCGGGTCTCGCGGCCCAGGTGCAGCAGTCGCTCGTCGCGAAGGGCTTCAAGGCGGGCCAGACCGGCAACGCCGAGGCGATGGCGAAGTCGGTCGTCCGCTACGGCAAGGGCGGCGAGGCCGGCGCGAACGCGGTCCAGAACGCGCTCGGCGGCATGAAGATCGAGGAGGACGTCAACATCCCGGCCGGCACGGCCCGCGTCTTCCTCGGCTCGGACTACTCCGGCCCCGGCGCGCAGGGCTTCAAGAGCTCCGGAGCGCTCAACCTGGACGGTGCGCGGCAGCAGCCCGCACCCGACCCGAACGCCCCCACGCCCATCACCGCAGACGGCGTACGCTGCGTAAACTGATACACAGAGTAGAGCGGCGTACCCCGTTCGGGGGATTCTGCCAGTAAGTTGCGTAAGCGCCGAAGCACTGGCGCCTTCCATCACCGTGAGACCCGCTCACGGGGTGGAGGGACCAAGTGCACACTGCGAACGGCCAAATCGACACAGTGGCGTACCAGCGCGTGCTCGGTGATGAGATCCGCAGCCTTCGCAAGCAGCGCGGATGGACCCGCAAAGAGCTCAACAAGCGCCTGCAGACCGAGATCTCGCTGCAGACGCTGGCGACCTACGAGCTCGGCACCCGCCAGTGCTCCGTCGTGCGCCTGGTGGAGATCTGCCACGCGCTCGACGTCCCGGCGCACGAGGTGCTCGCCCGCGTTCACGAACGCTTCTTCGGCGACGCCCCGGCAGGCCACCTGACGCTGAACCTCGCCGCCGTCGCCGCCACCGACAACCCGCGCCTGGTGCCGCTGCGCCGGTGGGCCGCGGGACGCCTGCACGTGCTGCCGCCGGGCGCCTCGCCCGAGGTGCACCTCGACCTGCCCGCCCTGGAGAACATGGCACAGCTGTGCCAGCTGCCGACCGTCGAGCTGATCCGAATCCTGCGCGGCATGACCCGCTGACCCCACCGTCTTTTTACGGCCCCGGACAAATACATTTCCCGGACGCGATACACTCGGCGCACTGGGAATGCGTTTATCTCATTGTCCGGATTGGAGCCGACCGTGCACGACCACCACGTCCTCTTGGCCGACGCCGAGAGCGCGACGCGCCGCCTCGCCCGGCGCGGGTTCGCGTTCGACCCGGAGCCGCTGAGGGACCTGTCCTCCCGGCGGGTCGCGGCGATCAAGACCGGGGACGACCTTCGTGCACAGTCCAAGCAGGTCGCGGCGGAGGTGCAGCGCCAGGCCAAGGCCGGCGGTGACATCGAGGGTCTCAAGGCCCAGGCGCGCGATCTGAAGGAGAAGATCAAGGAATCGGAAACCGAGGTCGCGCAGCTGCAGGCGGAACTGCGCGAAGTTCTGCTCGGCATTCCCAACTTTCCTCTCGACGAAATTCCGGACGGTTTCTCCGAGGAAGAGGCGCGCGAACTCCGCACGTGGGGCGAGGTGCCGAAATTCGACTTCGAGCCGAAGGACCACGTCGACCTCGCCGAGGCGATGGGGATCTTCGACTTCGGTCGCGCCACCAAGCTCGCCGGACCGCGGTTCGCCGTGGGCCGCAGCGCGGGTGCGCGCCTGGAGCGCGGGCTGGTGAACTTCCTGCTCGACCTGCACACCCAGCAGCACGGGTACGAGGAGTTCTCGGTTCCGCACCTGGTCAACGCCCCCACGATGACGGGCACGGGCCAGCTGCCGAAGTTCGAGGAGGACCTCTTCAAGACCTCCGTCGGCGACCGGGCGCTCTACCTCATCCCGACCGCCGAGGTGCCGCTCACGAACTTCTACGCGAACGAGATCCTCGACCGCCGTCAGCTGCCGCTCGCGTTCACCACGCACACGCCGTGCTACCGGTCGGAGGCGGGCTCGTACGGCCGAGACACCCGCGGCATCCTGCGCCTGCACCAGTTCGCCAAGGTCGAGATGGTCCGGCTGTGCGAGGCGGGCCAGGCCCTGACCGAGCTGGAGAAGATGCTCGGCCACGCCGAGGCGTGCCTGCAGAAGCTCGGTCTCGCGTACCGCGTGGTCGTGCTCGCCGCCGGTGACACCGGGTTCTCCTCGGAGATCACCTACGACCTCGAGGTGTGGCTGCCGAGCCAGGACCGCTACCGCGAGATCTCGTCCTGCTCGAGCTGCAACACGTTCCAGGCCCGGCGCGCGAACATCCGCACGACCGACGCGGACGGCAACCGCCAGTTCGTCGCCACGCTGAACGGCTCCGGCCTCCCGATCGGCCGCACGGTCGCGGCGATCCTGGAGCAGGGCCAGCAGGAGGACGGTTCCGTGGTGATGCCCGAGGCGCTCGTGCCGTACCTGGGCTTCTCGCGGATCCAGCCGGACGGCAAGACCGTCTGAGTCTCGTTGCCAAATCCATGAACGGCGCTTTTGTGCAC
>NZ_JBHRZI010000029.1:375395-390997 GCF_042649515.1 Lentzea rhizosphaerae
GGTGGCTCTGCGCACGTCTTCGGGGTGAATGCCCTGGGCGGGCAGCGCCTGCAGCCGGGTGTCGAGGTCCCCGATGCCCGCCGGCACCGCCGTGCCCAGTGAGTCGCAGACCGCCCGCAGGTACCGCGCGTCGATCTCGCGCCGGATCTGTGCGACCGTCCGTTCCACCGGCACCGGCAGGTCGGCGAACACCGACCAGAACCGGTGGTGGTGCGCCACGACCTGCTCGACGGGCACCAGCGGCAGGAACTCGGCGCAGTCCTTCGCGAGCCGCCGCACCCGCTGGCCGACCGACCGCGTGCCGGGCCGTCCGCCCGACGCGACCAGCAGGGTGAGCGTGCGCAACGAGTCCACGAGCCGCGGCGGCGCGTGGAACACGAACGGCCACGGCCCGATGGCGTCGAAGTAGTCGCCGCCGCCCAACGCCCACGCGACGCGCTCCAGCCCGAGCCCGAGATCGCTCACGTTCCCGGCCGGACTCTCGACGTACGCCGCGTCACCCAGCTCCAGCCCGCCGTGGTTGATGTGCAGCTTCCACACGACCAGCCGTTCGGTCTCGGTCCTGCGCAGCACCAGCCGGAAGTGCCCGGCGAACAAACCGAGGCCCGACAACGTGTCCAGCCAGACGTCGAGCAGTTCCAGGTGGCGAGCGGGAGAGCTCGGCGACTCCAGCAGACACGTGTTCACGAACGACGTCGTGATCCCGGCACCGACGTGACCGTGCGAGTTCCACCGGACCGATGGCTGAGCCACGAACCGAGGGCCGAGCTCCTGCCGTTCGACCGGCACGGCACCTGTCTCGTACAGACCGGGATAGATCGCCTGGATGCCCGCGACGATGAACAACGTGTCGTCGTGCGGGTTGATCGCGGGAACGGCCGGGAACGACGGAATGCCCACCTCGGCGAACGCCTTGCCCAGCCGGTCGTGCAGATCCACCAACGGAAGCGACCGCCGCCGGCCGGGCAGTTCCGTGAAGAAGTAGCGGCCGGCGCATTTGAAAGATCCGCAGTTCTCCACGGTTTTCTTGGCGTAGTAGAGACGCGAGCACATCGGGCAGGTGGCCGCCGCCCAGCCACGCGCCCGCAGATGGGTGTCCGCGAAGGCGTCGAAGCTCATGAGGGTTTCCTCCAGGGGTCCGGGGCCGGACGCACGACCTGGGCGAGCAGGGAGACCACCGGCGCACCGCAGAGCAACGGCCCGCGCCAGCCGGGACCGAACTCCCGCACGGGCTGCCAGTAACCGTCGTGGGTCAGGACCGCGCCGCCCGCCTCCCGCACCAGCAGCACACCGGCGGCGACGTCCCAGACCGGCAGCTCGGCGAACACGCCGTAGTCGACCGATCCCGAAGCGAGCCAGGCGAACTCGGCCGCCGCGCTGCCCAGCCAGAGGCTGCGACCGAGGCTGAACCGCAACGGTTCCAGCTCCTCGAACTCGTGGTAGCTGTCGCGTCCACTGAAGGAGATCAGCCCCGCGTCCAGCTCCGCGGCCGCCGACGCGCGGATCGGCCGTCCGTCGCGGCGAGCACCCAGACCGTCCGCCGCCGAGTACGTCTCGCCCAGCGCGGGCAACGAGATCGCGGCCGCCACCGGCCGTCCGCGGTGCAGCACGGCGGCGGACACCCCGAAGACCGGGATGCCGTGCACGAAGTTCCTGGTGCCGTCCAACGGATCCAGCACCCACTGCCACTCGGAGGTGCCGGACGCGCCGGTCTCCTCGCCGATCACCGCGTGCGACGGGTACCGGCGGCCGATCTCGGCGATCATCCGCCGCTCGATGGCCACGTCGACGTCCGTGACGGGCTCGTCGCCTTTGAGACGCACGGAATGCCGTTGCCCGAACCCCTCCAGCGCGATCTTCGCTGCCTCGGCGCACAGGTCGACGGCAGCGTTCTCCAGCTCGGCGTTCACCCGGCACGCAGCCCGTGCTCGATCGCCTGCCAGGTGAAGTCCAGCAGAGCGGGGAAGTTCGGCTGCCACAGGTCGACGGGCCCCTGGTAGCACAGGCCGGCTTCGAGGTACGTCCGCACGGCGTGGTCGCGCAACGGGTCCCGTGTCACCGATGCTGTTCCGACCTGGGCGAGCGTCCAGCCGAGGGTGTGCCCGGCGAACCACGTCTCGTTGAGGAACCGCCGGGACTTCGACCGCCGTTCCACCAGGTCCACAGTGGACATCGCATCGCCCGCCGCGTCCCGCACCTGCGACCACTTCAGGCCGACCAGCCGCAGGTGCGCCGAGCGGGTCATCACCTGCCACCGCTCCCGGCCGAGCCGTGACGGAGCCTTCAGCATCGACTGCCGCGCCACGAACATCGGCCACGCGGGCACGCCGTCGAGCACCCGTTCGCCGGCCAGCGGCACATCTCCCTGGAAACAAACGGACCTGCGGATCCCCACGTGGTCGTAGCCGGACAGGCTCGGCAGTTCCTGGTGCTCCACCAGCGCCGGGATCGACATCGCCGTGCGGTACCCGCCCTGGGCCAGGAATCGGGCCAGCACCTGGTCGTCGTCCCGCTCCCGCACCGGATCGAACGCCTCGGTGTGCTTCGCGAACAGGTGTGCCGCCGCGCAGGGCATCACGACCGCGAGTGTCGGGAAGTAGTCCTGCAACGTCGGGACGAGCCACGAGTACCCGGCGAGGAACGCGACCCGAGCCCGTGCCCCGTTCCAACTCGCCAGGTTCTGGTACAGGGCCAGAATCTGCTCCGGATCACGTTGTAACGCCCGTTCGACCGCCGGCCGCAGGTGGGCCGACGGCCAGACGTCGTCCTGGAGCACCAGGTGGTGCGTGGTGCCTTCCGGGCACCGCGACCAGGCCACCGCGGCCGTCCGCAACGCGCTCGGCGGGCCGTGCGGATCGGGGTCGACGACGAGGTCGGCACCGGTCGCCTCGGCGAGCCGCCGCGCGGGCTCTGCTCGCCGCGGGTGGGTCATCACGGTGGTGCTGAGCCGGATCACCGCACACCGGCCCTGCTGAAGGCGACGTCCCAGAACCGTTCCCCGCCACCGTTCGCCGCGTCGTGCCGGCCGAGGCGCGCACGGTAGTCGGGGTCGTCGTCCCAGAGCATCCGGTGCTGCGACCGGTAGCAGGCGATCGCGCGGTACTTCGCCTCCCGCGCCTCCTCTGAGACCTCCACGGCGAACGGCTCGCCGGGAACGGCGTCGTGCGGCAGGACGGACGGCTGCCCGCCCGGCCCCGCCCACAGCCCGTACGGCAGGTCCTCCCACAGCTGCAGCCGGACGCCGGGGTGGTGCGACACCGCGTCCAGCACGGCGTCCCGCGTCCGCACGTGGTCGACGTGACCGCCCAGCGCCGCACAGGTCAGCACGATCGCCGGCCTCAGCTCGCTGATCAGCCTGCCGATCGCCGCGACCACGCTGCGGTGCAGCTCCGGTTCGTCACCGTCCGGCTCGTCGGTCGGGTCGTTGCCGACGAGCCACGACCCGTCCGGCCGCGTGCGGTAGATCGAGTCGGGGAACCGGCCGTGCCGCGCGATGGTGCCGAGCTCGGCGTGTGCCGCGAGGTCCTCTGCCCTGCGCTCGGCCACCGGGTCCCCGGTCAGGTCCATCAGGCCGTGCAACCGTTGTGCCGTCGGCGAGTACGGCGGCGCGGCCAGACCGGCGAACACCGTGAAGACGGTGACCCAGTTCTCCTCGTCCGCCGCGAGCGCGGCGAGGTGCCCGCCCGCGGACAGCACCGCGTCGTCCAGGTGCGGCGAGACGGCCAGGATGTCTTGCTGCATCTCGCGTCCTAGTGATTCAGCAGCTTGCCGCTGACGAAGTCGTCGGTGATGCGGGGGATGTCCGCGAGCTCCTGCGCGACGATCTCGCGCACCACGTCCGCGTCAGCGCGTGTGATCACCCTGGTGTGCCACGGGTCTACGAGCGAGCCGCCGTTCTGCGAGACGATCTCGACGGAGTTGGCCTCGCCGGTCTCCGCATGGATCCGGTTCGCGATCCGCTTGGCGCACACGGCGTAGATGAATCCCGCGTAATAGCGGGGGTTCTTGCCGTTCGTGCCCTCCAGCGACATCGGCCGGCGGGCCGTGATCAGGCCGTTCGGGCGGTTGCCGCGGCCGACCACGCCGATGTCACCGGACAGCGAGGCGCCGCTGACGGTGAGGTAGACGTTCTTCGTGTGCTCGCGGTCCTTGGTGTTGACCGACAGCCTGACGTCGTGGCCCTGCAGGTGGACCTGGAGCCGTTCGATGATCTCGCCACAGATGACGTCGAGGTTGCGCTTGTACTCGTCGTAGGAGTGCACGTGCGCGGCGATCTGCGGGATGCACGCCGTCAGGTCGACCTCGGTGCCGTTGCGGTACGCCATGATCTTGATGTCCGTGCCGAGCCACGGGTGGCGCTCGTGGGTCTCCGCGGCGGCCAGGTGCCCTTCGAGGCCGAGCACCGCCTGTTCCAGAGGGCTCAGCGGCGCGTAGGCCACGCAGAACGAGGTGTCGTTGGCGACCAGCTCCTCGTAGCCGCGCACCGCACCCTTCTCGACCGGGTCGAACATGTTCGCGATCGAGCCGGAGCTGCCGGAGATCGTGCCGGGACCCGCGTGCGAGGTCAGGAAGTCCGAGATGACGACCGATTCGTCGAAGTCGATCATCGGGAAGCGTTCGGCGAAGAACCCGCGCAGCGCGTCCTCGACCACCTGTGTGACGCCCAGGTCGCGGCCGAGGTAGGTGCGGCTCACCCGCCCGGACAGCACGATCCGGATCGGTTCGACGAACCTGCCGCCGCCGAAGTCGACCTCGGTGCGGCCGCCGATGAGCATCACCTTGTCGAACTGGTGGTGCAGGATCTGCCCGTCGCAGTGCTCGATCGTGTGGGCGGAGTACGCCTGGCTCAGCAACGACGCCAGCGCGTCGCAGATCGAGTCGGGGTGACCGACGCCCTTGCGCTCGATCAGTTCGGTGTCCTGGTCGGCCCACGGCAGCGCGGACACGACGTCGACGTCGCCTCCTCGCACCGCGGTCTCGCCGTAGAGGTAGTCAGCCATCGGGTTTCTCGCTTTCGAAGTTCAGCTGGAGACGGAGACGCGGTCGAGCTCGGCGCGCACCGCGACGTTGATGAGCCGGTCGGTGTGGTTGCAGTCCTGGCAGGAAACGCCGTCGAAGAGCATCGAGCGGCGGTTGTCGGCGGAGTTCTCCCAGAGCTCGCGGAAACCACCGGCGGCGCGCAGGGAACCGAAGAGAGAACCGTTCTTCTCCCCCGGCTGGGAACCCAGGCAGCACGAGTACAGCTCGCCGTACGGGTTGAACGCGACTTTGGAGTACGCGACTCCGCAGGGCCCACCGATCTCGTCGTCGATGTCCTCCACGCGGATTTCCACGCGGTCGCCGTGGTCGCGGGCGACCCGGTCCAGCCGGTGGCGCACCTCGGCGTCCTCGAACGTGATCCGGCCGTAGATGTCCTGTTTGTAGACGACCGTGTCGACGCCGACGTCGCCGATCAGCACGGCCGCGAACTGCTCGATTTCCGCCTGGTTCAGCTCGGAGACGAGGAACGTGCAGGCGATCCTCACCCGCCCGCCGGTGCGTTCCCTGGTGGTGACGAGCATGTGCAGGTTCTTCAGCGTGCGTTCGAGCAGGTTGCCGCCGCGCATTCCGCGTTGCTCGTTGTAGACGTCGGAATTGACCGAGTCGATGCTGACCCGGACCTCCGCGGCGTTCATCAGGGCGGGCACCGCGTCGTCCGGGATGACGTTGGCGTTGGTGACGAGCCGCAGGTCGAGCGGTGACCGCGCGATGTGGCCGAGCACCTCGCCGATGCCCAGGTAGAACATCGGTTCCCCGCCGCCGGAAACCGAGACCTCGGAGACTCCGAGCTCCACCAGCTCGTCGACGAGGGCGCGGTACTCGGCGACGCTCAGCATCTCGCCGCGCCGGGACACGTCCTCGCCGACACCGCCGTGGAAGCAGTACGAACAGGCCTGGTTGCAGAAGTCGGTCGGGTGGATTTCCACGCAGTGCGGGAACGGGTCCCGCCCCACCACCATCAGCGGAAGATTCTTCTTCAGGGCATGGAACTGCCCCAGCTCGTGACGCACGTACTCCCCCATGAGTGTTCAGGTGCGTGAATCAGAGAACGATGAACGCGGGCACGCCGAAAAGACCTGCGCACAAAGCGGTTCGCCCCCAGAAGCTGTTTCCAACATGACCTGGTTCTCCCGGAGTTGTCAAGGAGAAAGGGAAATAGGTAATCGCGAGCGGCTCGACTTGCCCTATTTACGCGTGGGCCTGCAGAACCGGTTGCCCGGCCCTGAGCGCTTTGCTACGTTGGCCGACGACCGCAAGACGAGGGGGAATTGCGGAGTTCTTCGTTCATTTCTCAACCTTTTCCCCTCCACGCTTGGAGGGCGACCGTGGCACTGATCGAGGCCCGCGAGCTCGTCAAGGACTTCCACCGGCCGCGGCGCAGGACCGGCAGGTTCGCCGGCCTCCGCACGCTCGTCAGCCGGGAGCGGGAGACGGTGCGCGCGGTCGACGGTGTCAGCTTCGCGATCGAGCCGGGCGAGCTCGTCGGCTACCTCGGCCCCAACGGCGCCGGGAAGTCCACGACCATCAAGATGCTCACCGGGATCCTCACGCCCACCGGCGGCGAGGTGACGGTCGCGGGAGTGGTGCCGTGGCGCAGGAGACAGGACAACGCCCGCAACATCGGGGTCGTCTTCGGCCAGCGCACCCAGCTGTGGTGGGACCTGCCGCTCGTGGAGTCGTTGCGGCTGGTCGGAAAGCTCTACCGGATGCCGCGGGCGCGCTACGAGGAGAACCTCGCGAAGTTCGCCGAGCTCCTCGACATGCGGCCGTTCCTGGACACACCGGTGCGGCAGCTCTCACTGGGCCAACGGATGCGCGGCGACCTGGCCGCAGCCATGATCTACGAGCCACCGGTGCTCTACCTCGACGAACCGACAGTGGGCCTCGACGTCATCGCGAAGGAACGCATCCGCAAGTTCGTCGCGGATCTCAGTTCCACCTCCGGCACAACGGTTCTGCTGACCACGCACGACATGGACGACGTCGAGGCGTTGTGCGAGCGGCTGATCCTCATCGACCACGGCAAGGTGCTCTACGACGGCACGCCTTCCGCGTTGAAGGACTCGTACGCCCCGCACCGCGAACTGGTGGTGCAGCTGGCTTCTCCGTGCGAGGTGGTGGTCTCCGGCGCGCAGACGGTGGAGTCGCGCGACGGTGTGGTGCGGTTGTCGTTCAACCCCGTGGAGACACCGGCGGCCGCGTTGATCTCGGAGCTCTTCGGCAGCTACCCGGTCACCGACGTCTCGTTGCAGGAGACGGACCTGGAAGACGTCATCAAGAAGATCTACGCGGGGCGCTCGTGACCGAGCACCTGGCGTTCGTGCGGACGCGCATCGTCGAGGTGCTCACCTACCGGTTCGAGCTGTTGTTCCAGCTCATCAACCCGTTGCTCCAGTTGCTGCTCCTCGCGGCGGTGTGGCGCGCGGTGTACGCCGGGAAGTCCGAAGTGGACGGTGTCTCGGTGTCCACGATGACGACGTACGTGACGCTGTCGACGTTGCACGCCCTGCTGATGCACGACCAGATCGTGCACTGGGTGGAGCAACGCGTCCGTTCCGGCGCCGTCGGCATCGACCTGGTGCGGCCGATTCCCCTGCTGCGCCAGCAGGTTCTCAGCCAGATGAGCCAGGTCGCGGTCAAGGTGCCGATGATGGCGGTGGTGTTCCCGGTCGCGGTCCTCACGACCGGACTGGTGGCGCCGGCCGCACCGGCGCTCTACGCGTTGTCGACCCTGCTGGGCTGGCTCGTCAACTGCTGTGTGCTGCTGCTGATCGCCGCGGTCGCGTTCTGGACGCTGGAACTCGGTGGCATGACGTTCCTCTACTACGTGGTCAGCCAGTTCCTGTCCGGCGCGCTGGTGCCGTTGTGGTTCATGCCGGACTGGCTGCGCACGGCGGTGGAGTGGTTGCCGTTGCAGGCCACCGTGTTCACGCCGGTCGCGATCTACCTCGGCAAGGACGGCTGGCGCGGCATCGGCGTGCAGGCGGTGTGGCTCGTGTTGCTCGGCACGGCCGTGGTCCTGGTGTGGCGGCGAGCGGTCCACCGCGTCGTCGTGCAGGGCGGGTGAGCGGCGTGCGGTGGCAGCTGAGGGCGGCGTTCATCCTGCTCGGCGGGGCGGTGCGCGGGGCGTTGCAGTACCGGGCGGACATCGTGTTCACGATGATCGCCGGCGCCCTCTACAACGGCGCGGGCTTCGCGACGGTCTGGGTGGTGCTCGACAGGTTCGACGTCATCGCCGGGTGGAACATCGGCGACATGGCGCTGCTGTACGGGATGCGGCTCGTCGCGCACGGGCTGTGGCTGGTGCCGTTCAACCAGCTGGACTGGTTCTCCGAGCACGTCAGGGAAGGCTCGTTCGACCGCTACCTGGTGCGGCCCGCCAGTCCGTTGCTGCAGCTGCTGACCACGCGCATCCAGTTCAGCCCGTTCGGTGACCTGATCTCCGGACTGGTCGTGCTCGGTGTCGCGATGGCGCACGTGACCGTCGACTGGGGACCCCTGACGGTGACGTACCTGGTGTTCGCGCTGATCGGCGGGGCACTGATCGAGGGCGGGATCCAGCTCGCGCTGAGCAGCATCGCCTTCCGCACGTTGAAAGCCGATCAGGTGAAACTCACGGTGGACAGCGTCTTCAACCTGTTCGGCAACTACCCGGCGCGGATCTTCGGCACGGCGGGGCAGCTGGTGCTCAGCGTGGTCCCGGTGGTGTTCGTGGCCTACCTGCCCGCATCGGTGCTGCTCGGCCGCGTGCACACGACCGGCGTGCCTGGCCCGGTCGCGTGGCTGTCGCCGCTGGCGGGCCTGGTGGTCGCGGCTCTCAGTCACGTGGTGTGGCGCCGGATGTTGCGTGGATACCAGAGCTCCGGGACGTGACCGCCCGAAAAGGGCAGTGGTGTCACCCCGGTAGCATCGCCGGGGTGAACGATTCCCCCGCCCGCCTCCCTCTGCGCACCGCAGCCGCCGTGAAGCTGGGCAACCTGAGCTCCACGCTGTCCCAGAAGATGGGTCTCGGCGCCGGCGGCATGATCGGCGGCCGGGTGGCGCTGAAGCTCGACCCGCAGGCGCTCAACCGTCTCACGCAGGGCCGCAAGGTCGCCGTCGTGACAGGCACCAACGGCAAGACCACCAGCACGATGATGCTGGCCAGGGCCGTCGCCGCGCTGGGTGAGGTCGCCACGAACCACAGCGGCGCGAACATGCCCGACGGCCACGTCACGGCGCTGTCGAAGCAGCCGGACGCCCCGTTCGCCGTGCTGGAGTGCGACGAGGGCTACTTCCCCGCCGTCGCCGGCGCGAGCCACCCGGCCGTCGCGGTGATCCTGAACCTCAGCCGCGACCAGCTCGACCGCGTCGGTGAGGTCCGCACCATCGAACGCTCGCTGCGCGACGCCATCTCCGGCCTGCAGAACTGCACGATCGTCGCCAACTGCGACGACGTGATGGTCACCAGCGCGGCTTGGAACGCCTCCAAGGTCATCTGGGTCGCCACCGGCACCGGCTGGCACCACGACTCCGCGAGCTGCCCCCGGTGCGGCAACCCGATCCGCTGGCAGGGCGAGCACTGGCACTGCACAGGCTGCGACCTCGCGCGCCCGCACCCGAACTGGATCACCGCCGACGAAGCGATGATCACGCCGGAGCACCAGAAGCTCGAGCTGCGCCTCACGCTGCCGGGCAAGTTCAACCAGGCCAACGCCGTCATGGCGTCCGCCGCCGCGCACGCCATGGGTGTGCCCACGGAGGAGGCGGTCGCACGGCTGCGTGGCGTCTCCAACGTGAGCGGCCGCTACCGCACGATCCAGCGCAACGGCCGCAGCGCGCGCTTGCTCTTGAGCAAGAACCCCGCGGGCTGGAGCGAGACCCTCACGGTCGTCAAGGAGGCCAACCACCCGGCCGTCCTGGTGATCAACGCCCAGGAAGCCGACGGCCGCGACCTCTCGTGGCTGTGGGACGTCCCGTTCGAACGACTGCAGGGCCGCACGGTCATCGCGTCCGGCGAGCGCGCGACCGACCTCGCCGTCCGCCTGACCTACGCCGAGGTCGAGCACACGATCGTGCCCGACCCGCTGAAGGCCATCGACCAGATGCCGCCGGGGGCGGTCGAGGTCATCGCCAACTACACCGCGTTCCGCGACTTGAATGCCAGGGCTGCCGCTGATGAGTGAGTCGACAATCCAGATCGCGCTCGTGCTGCCGGATCTCCTCGGCACGTACGGGGACTTCGGCAACGCCGTGGTGCTCGAGAAGCGCATGGCGTGGCGCGGGATCAAGGCCGAGATCGTGCCGATCAACTACGGCGAGCCGGTGCCGGACTCGTGCGACATCTACGTCGTCGGCGGCGGTGAGGACACCGCGCAGACGCTGGCGGTGAAGCACCTGCGCGAGCACCCCGGGCTCCAGCGCGCCGTCACGAAGAACGCCGTGGTGCTGGGCGTCTGCGCCGGCATCCAGATCTTCGGCGAGAGCTTCACCCGTGCCGACAACATCACCCACCCCGGCATGGGACTGATCGACTCGACCTCCCACGCGGGCGGCAGCCGCGCGATCGGCGAGGTGCTCGCGGAGCCCGCGAACGGCCTGTTCTCCGGCGTGCTGACCGGGTTCGAGAACCACCAGGGCCGCACCGTGCTGGGCCCGTCCGCCCAGCCGCTCGCACACGTCAAGGTCGGCACCGGCAACGACGGCAGCGTCGAGGGCGCCGTCCAGGGCCGGATCGTCTGCACGTACCTGCACGGCCCGGTGCTGCCGCGCAACCCGCAGCTCGCGGACATGCTGATCGAGTGGGCAACGGGCACGAAGGTCGCGCCGCTCGACCTGCCCGCCGTGACCGCTATGCGAGCTGAGCGGGTGAAGGCAGCTTCATAAGGCGTTCGGCAACACCCGGCCAGATCACGGCCATCACGTAGTCGGTCGCGAGCGCGGGCCCCACCGAGGGCCTGCGCTCGCACCACACGGCGAGCCGTTCACACGCCCCGACCACGATCTCGGCGAACGCCTCCGCCTCCAGCGGGTCGATCGCGGGCGCGAACGACACCAGCACGGACCCGATCATGTCCGTCTGCTGCTGCCTGATCCCCTCGACCTCTTCCTGCGCCGACGGCACCGCGATCGCCGCCTCCTGCCGCAGCAGGGCCCAGGACCTCTGGTGGTCGACGATGAACTCGAAGAACGCCCGCAGCCCCAGCCGCAGGAACTCCTCAGGGCTCCCCGCACCCGCGATCGCCGCCGCGGTCTTCTCCCGCAGCTCGGTGCGCGCCCGGTGGATGCACCCGATGAGCAGGCCTTCCTTCGAACCGAAGTACTCGTAGAGCATCGGCTTCGAGACGCCGACGCGTTCGGCGATCTCGTCCATCGAGGTGGCCAGATACCCCTGTTCGGCGAAGATCTCCTCGGCGACGGTGAGCATCTGCGCCATGCGCTGGGCCTTGGGCATGCGGCGCCGCGGAGCAGTCACGAACGCCTCCCGCCGATGGTCGTCATGTCTTCCCTGGTGGCTTCATTGTCGTGCGAACGGCGCACAAGTGCCGGACCCGCGTTCGTTTGATGTGGAACAAGACTCTGGACGACCGGTCCCCTTCCAGCAAGACCCGGTCGGCCTACTGGAGAGCGGTCACGAATGGAGTCTACCGTTCGTAACTTACTTCGAGTAACCTACTGCGAAGTAGCCACGTGAGCGGAGGGATGTCCCCATGCACCGAGAGACGAAAGTACTCGTCATCGGCACCGGCTTCTCCGGCCTCGGCATGGCCATCGAACTCAAGCGGCGTGGTGAGCACGACTTCGTGGTGCTGGAGAAGGCGAGCGACCTCGGCGGCACGTGGCGGGACAACTCCTACCCCGGCTGCGCGTGTGACGTGCCGTCGCACATGTACTCGTTCTCGTTCGAGCTCAACCCCAGGTGGTCGCGGATGTTCGCCGAGCAGGGCGAGATCTGGGACTACCTGCAGGGCGTCGCCGACAAGTACCGGCTGCGGCCGCACATCCACTTCAACACCAAGGTCTCCGGCGCGCAGTGGGACGACGAGACGAAGCGCTGGGAGGTCACGACCGAGCAGGGCGACACCTACACCGCCCAGGCCCTCGTCGCCGGCGTCGGCGCGTTGCACATCCCGAACGTCCCGGAGCTGCCGGGCATCGAGAACTTCAGCGGCAAGGCGTTCCACTCCGCCCAGTGGGACCACGACTACGACCTGACCGGCAAGCGCGTCGCCGTGGTCGGCACGGGCGCGTCCGCGATCCAGTTCGTGCCGAAGATCGCGGGGAAGGTCGGCTCCATGAAGATCTTCCAGCGCACCCCGCCGTGGATCATGCCCAAGGCGGACAGGGAGATCACCCACCGGGAGCAGAAGCTGTTCCGCGCCTTGCCCTTCACGCAACGGCTCTACCGCGACTTCGTCTACTGGGTGCGCGAGTCGTCGGCGCTGGGGTTCGCGATCAACCCGAAGATCATGCAGTTCGCGCAGGGCATCGCCCTGAAGCACATGAAGAAGCAGGTGCCGGACCCCGAGCTGCGCCGCAAGCTCAAGCCGGACTACACCATGGGCTGCAAGCGCGTGCTGATCTCCAACGACTACTACCCCGCGCTCGGGTACCCGAACGTCGACCTGGTGACGGACAAGATCTCCGAGGTCCGCGAGAACTCCGTCGTGGACGCTGCGGGTGTCGAGCACGAGGTCGACGTCATCATCTACGGCACCGGGTTCCACGTCGTCGACTCGTTCGACTACCTGGACATCCAGGGCAAGGGCGGTGTCGACCTCGCGAAGCAGTGGCGCGAGAAGGGGATCGAGACCTACTACGGCATCACGGTCTCGGGCTTCCCCAACCTGTTCTTCCTGCTGGGCCCCAACACCGGACTCGGGCACAACTCGGTCGTGTTCATGATCGAGTCACAGATCCGGTACATCTCGCAGTGCCTCCAGCTCCTCGAAAAACACCGCGCAGCGGAGCTGGACGTGCGGCTGGAGGCCCAGCAGGAGTTCAACGAGGAGATCCAGCGCAAGCTCACCAAGGGCGTGTGGACCCAGGGCGGCTGCAAGAGCTGGTACCTCGACGCGCAGGGCGTGAACCGCACCGTGTGGCCGGGCTTCACCTGGCGGTACTGGATGCGGACCAAGCGCGTGCGCGCCGAGGACTACGTGCTCACGGCTGCACGATGACCTTCAGGGCGGTCCGCTCGTCCATCGCCTGGTAGCCCAGCGCGACGTCGTCGAGCGAGACCGTCCTGTCGAACACGGGCCCGGGATCGATCCGCCCGGCGAGCACGTCGGCCAGCAGCTCGGGCAGGTACGCCCGCGCGGGTGCGACGCCGCCGCCGATGGCGATGTTGCGGCCGAACAGCTTGCCGAGCGGCAGCCCCGGCATCTCGTGCGGCACGCCGACGTAGCCGATCCTGCCGCCGTCGCGCACGATGCCCATCGCGGTCTCCCACGACTGCTCGGTGCCGACGCACTCCAGCACGGCGGACGCGCCGAGGCCGCCGGTCATCTCCTTGATGCGCTCGATCGCGGCCTCACCGCGTTCGGCGACCTGGTCCGTGGCGCCGAAGAGCTTCGCGATCTTGGCCCGGTCCTCGTGGCGTCCCATCGCGATGATCCGCTCGGCGCCCAGCCGCTTGGCCGCGAGCACACCGCACAGGCCGACCGCGCCGTCACCGACGACCGCGACCGTGCTGCCGGGGCCGACCCCGGCACCCATGGCCGCGTGATGGCCGGTGCCCATGACGTCGGAGAGGCTCAGGAACGCGGGCAGCAGCGAGGCGGGCGCGTCCGCGGGCACCCTGACGAGCGTGCCGTCGGCCTGCGGCACCCGGACGGCCTCGCCCTGGCCGCCGTCGCTGCCCTTGCTGCCCCAGAAACCGCCGCTGCGGCACGAGGTCTGCAGCCCGGCCGTGCAGTACGCGCACGTGCCGTCGCTCCACACGAACGGCGCGATGACCCGGTCGCCGACCTGGACGCTCTTCACGTCCTGGCCGACCTCCTCGACGATGCCGAGGAACTCGTGCCCGATGCGCTGCCCGCCCTCGCGCTTGGCAACACCGCGGTACGCCCACAGGTCGCTGCCGCAGATGCACGCGAGTTCGACCCGGACGACGACGTCGGTGGCCTCCTTCAGGGCCGCGTCCGGCACCTCCTCGACGCGGATGTCACGGGTGCCGTAGATCGTCGTAGCCCGCACCGGGCGCCTCCTCTACCTCGTTGCCCAACCGTTACATGGTGCTCCCGAGCGGGCGTTCCCGCCGAATCGAGACGATGTGGAATTGGTTACGCGCCTACGATCGGAACCGTGCTGATCACCACGCGCGGTATCCGCTATGCGACGGCGTCCCGGTTCACCGAGCCCGTGCCTCTCGCCTGGGACGGCGTGGTCGGCACCACCGAGCGCGGTCCTGCCTGCCCGCAGCCGCCGTCCGCGCTGGCGCCCGTGGTCGGCAACTCGGTCGCGGGCCTGACCTTCGACGAGAACTGCCAGGTGCTGTCCGTCACGGCCCCCGCCGACGCCTCCGGGTTGCCGGTCATGGTCTGGTTCCACGGCGGCGCCTACGTCACGGGCAGCGGCGAGTCCAGGAAGTACGACGCCGGGCTGCTGGCCTCGGAGGGCGTGGTCGTGGTCAGCGTCAGCTACCGCCTCGGCGTCTTCGGCTACCTGCGGGACAACCTCGGCCTGCTCGACCAGCTCACGGCGCTGAGGTGGGTGCGCGACAACGTCGAGGCGTTCGGTGGCGACCCGGCGAACGTGACCGCGTTCGGGCAGTCGGCGGGCGCGGACTCCGTGTACGCGCTGATGCTCGCCGACACCGAGGGCCTCTTCCACCGGGCGATCATGCAGAGCCCGCCGCTGGGCGCCCGCAGCCCCGAGCGTCGGGAGATGACGGCGGCCCTGCGCGAGTTCGTGTCGGTCGACGAGTCCACTCCGGTGGACGACGTGCTGGCCGTGCAGAAGGACGCGCTGTCGATGGCCGCCGCGCGCTTCAGCCCGTCCGGCGGCATGCCGTTCGCCCCCGACCTCGGCGAGGTCGACCTCACCGCGGCGGCTTCCTGGGTCGAGCTGCTCGTCGGGCACACGGCGGATGACGGCAGCCCGTACGTCGCCGACCAGCCCGAAGTTTGGGACATGGTCACCGAGCTCGTCTTCGCCGGTCCGGCCCGGCAGCTCGCCGCGGACTGGACGACGGCGGGCGGCCAGGCCGCGACGTTCAACTTCAAGTGGCGGCCGGACGGTGCGCCGCTGGGGGCCTGCCACTGCATGGAGCTGCCGTTCCTCTTCGATCCCGACGAGTGGGTGGGTGCGGGCATGCTGGCCGGCCAGGAACCGGACCCGACGCTGGCGAAGACCATGCGGAACCTGTGGGCGGGCTTCGCGCGAAACGGGATGGACGCGCTGCCGTCGCGCTCGCTTGAATTCGGCGAGTGACCGACCGCGAGCGTCTGCGCACCACGTTCGGAGAGGACGCGGCCCGCTACCACCGGGCCCGTCCCACCTATCCCGCCGAGCTGTTCACCCACCTCGCCGACGCTCTTGGGGCGTCTGCAAGTACCACCAACAGCGAGTTGGTGGTACTT
>NZ_JBHRZI010000030.1:0-95352 GCF_042649515.1 Lentzea rhizosphaerae
ACGCCGTCCTGCTCTGCCGCCACCACCACACCCTGATCCACCAGAGCAAGTGGGAAGTCAAGCTGGTCACCGGCATCCCGACGTTCTACCCACCAGCCTGGCTCGACCCGCAACAAAGACCCAGACGCAACCTCATCAACACCGCCTAACCACAACGAGGCGGTGTTGATCAAGGTGCCTGCCCACGACGAGGCGACATCGACGGCTACCGTCGTGGGCAGGGCGAAGCGGCATCAATGACTGGCGCTGTGGTCACCGCTGCCCGGCCATGGCGCGGCACCCTCGCCACCGCCGACGAACCTACGGCGGCATGGGCGGCCGTTTCTTCCCCCCGCGTGACGCTTCTTCCGAGTGGAGACTATTTCGCGAGAATAATCCCGCGAGGTCAATTCAGCGGGCTACGTCCAGTGCGGCCAATCTCGCGAAGCCGACGCCAAACGGCGATGGAGTAGCCGAGCCGAATCGGGCAATGCGAATGCAGGCAAGCGGTAATGACGTGAGCCGACCAACAAACGCAACCACGCACGATTGCGATTGGGGCTTGACTTTGGGTGCGAGGTGCTATGCTGGTTGGATCGGCCGGGCGCTTCTATGCCCGGCTTTTCAAGGCCGATGAGCGCCTCGCAAGGGCCCCGAAGTCAAGCCCCAATCGCAATCGTCGCGAAGCGGCGATGAAATGACCCGGCTCGTCAGGACCCGCGCAACCACCTACGCAAGGCGAGACGACCGCATAGGTGACCACCCCGCTGGAACCCGCGCCGAACCACCCCAAACCGACCCGCACACACCCCAACGCGAGCCCAAGGCGGCCCACAAAGCAGAGCGGGGCACGAACACCGCACCCCGCCCCACCCCAACTCAGAAAGTGCGCTGCACCCGATCCGCCACCAACTTGACGAACCGCGACGGATCCGAAAGCTCCCCACCCTCAGCCAGCAACGCCAGCCCGTAGATCAGCTCCACCGCGTCCTCCAGCGACGAGCGCTCCCCAGAGACGAACGCCGAGTGCAACCCCTCGACCAGCGGATGCGACGGATTGAGCTCCAGAATCCGCTTGATCTTCGGCAGCTCCTGCCCCATCGCCTTGTACATCTTCTCCAGCGTCGGCGTGATGTCGTGCGCATCGCCGACCACGCACGCCGGCGAAGTGGTCAGACGCGAGGACAGCCGCACCTCCTTCACGTCCTCCGACAGCGAGGAGGCCATCCACGACAGCAGGTCCGCGAACTCCGAAGCCTTGGCCGCGGCCGCGGACTTCTCCTCTTCCGTCTCCAGGTCGACCTGACCCTTCGCGACGGACTGGAGCTGCTTGCCGTCGAACGACGGCACCGCGTCGACCCACATCTCGTCGATCGGGTCGGTCAGGATCAGCACCTCGTAACCCTTGGCGCGCAAGGCTTCCATGTGCGGCGAGTTCTCCACGGCCGTGCGTGAGTCGCCGGTCATGAAGTAGATGTGCTCCTGGCCTTCCTTCATCCGCGACACGTAGTCGGCCAGCGTGGTCAGGTCCGAGTCGGAGTGCGTCGAGGCGAACGAGCAGACCTCGAGGATCGCGTCGCGGTTGTCGTGGTCGGAGAGCAGGCCCTCCTTCAGGGCCGCGCCCATCTCGCCCCAGAACTTCTTGTAGTCGTCCGGGCGGGCGCCCATCAACGACTTCAGAGAAGAAAGGACCTTCTTCACCAGGCGGCGGCGCATCAGCTGGATCTGGCGGTCCTGCTGCAGGATCTCGCGCGAGACGTTCAGCGAGAGGTCCGCGGCGTCGACCACGCCCTTCACGAAACGCAGGTACTCCGGCATCAGCTCGGCGCAGTCGTCCATGATGAAGACGCGCTTCACGTAGAGCTGCACGCCGCGCCTGCTGTCGCGCATGAACAGGTCCATCGGGGCCTGCGCCGGCAGGAACAGCAGCGCCTGGTACTCGAACGTGCCCTCCGCCTGCATGCGGATGGTCTCGAGCGGCGCGTTCCAGTCGTGGCTGATGTGCCGGTAGAACTCGGCGTACTCCTCCTCCGTCACCTCGGAGGCCGGGCGTGCCCACAGGGCCTTGCGGGAGTTGATCTCCTCGCCGCCCAGGCGCACGGGCCAGGTGATGAAGTCCGAGTAGCGCTTGACGATCTCGCGGATCTTCGCGGGCTCGGTGTAGTCCGGCAGCCGGTCCTCGTCGTCGGACGGCTTGAGGTGCAACGTGACCGAGGTGCCCTGCGGCGCGTCGTCGACGTCCTCGATCGTGTACGTGCTCTCGCCGGTCGACTCCCAGCGGACGCCCTTCTCGGCGTGCGGGTGCCGGGTCACGAGGGTGACCTTGTCCGCCACCATGAACGACGAGTAGAAGCCGATGCCGAACTGGCCGATCAGGTCGGACGACGACGACTGCTGTTCCTTGAGCTTGCGCAGGAACTCGGCGGTGCCGGACTTCGCGATCGTGCCGATGAGCCCGACGACGTCCTCACGCGTCATGCCGATGCCGTTGTCGCGCACGGTCAACGTGCGCTCAGCGGGATCGGACTCGATCACGATGTGCAGGTCGTCGACGTCGACCTTCATGTCCTTGTCGCGGAAGGACTCCAGCCTCAGCTTGTCCAGTGCGTCGGAGGCGTTCGACACCAGCTCGCGCAGGAACGTGTCCTTGTTCGAGTAGATCGAGTGGATCATCAACTGCAGCAGCTGACGCGCCTCGGACTGGAACTCCAGCGTTTCCATGCATCCCCACCGAAAACAGAAACGGAACGAACAGCCCTACAACTTAGCGACCCACCACGGTGAGTGCGCCTGGGACCGTGTGAACTGACACCGGCAACGCCTCCTGGCGTTCGCCGTCGGCGTAAGCCATCCACCCGTTGCCACCAGACAACGACACCTCACGCGCGCGGAACGTCCGCACGGCCGGATGCTCGGTGTGCGTGCCCGTGCGCAACGTAGGCAGCATGCGCATCAGCATCGCGCGGCTCGCGTGCTCCACGACCGTGACGTCGAACAGGCCGTCATGAGCGTCCGCGCCGGGGCACACGGGGATGCCCCCGCCGTAGTTCGGGGTGTTGCCGACCGCCACGAGCGTCGCGTCCAGCTCGAACGACTCGTCCTCGGTCGTCACGACCAGCGGCGCCGACCTCAGCGAGGCCAGCTCGGCCACGATCGCGAGGTCGTAGCGGCGTGGGCCGGACGGCCAGCGCATCGCGTTCGCCCGCTCGTTCACCGCGGAGTCGAACCCGGCGCACAGCACCGTCGCGAACCACTGGCCGGTCGACAGCCGTCCGAGGTCGAGGGTCTTGCGGGTGCCGTGGACGACGTCCTCGACCGACTGCGACCCGATCGCGGCGGCCAGGTCGTTGCCGGTACCGGCCGGCACGATGCCCAGCGCCGTCGACGTGCCCGCGCACGCCTGGATGCCCAGGTGCGCGGCCCCGTCACCGCCCAGGACGACGAGCAGGTCGACACCGTCGGCGACTGCCTCGCGCGCCATCGCGAGGGCCCCTGAGGCGTCGTGCGCCACCAATTGCGTCAACGACGACACGTGCGGGCGCAGCGCGGCGGCGGTCGACCCGGCCATCCGGGCCGCCCGCCCCTTGCCCGACGCGGGGCAGACCAGCAGGGCCGCCCGCGTCACGTGGCGTCGTCGTAGTTCACGCGCTTCGGGGGTTCCGAAGCGACGGCCTTCTCACCGGGCATGTTGCCGTCGGCATCGGACGGCGTGTAGTCGAACGGCGCAGCTTCGTTGTCGTCGAGCGCGTCCCAGCCCTCGGCCTTGCGCAGCCTGGCCTGGCGCCTGTCGTGCAGGCGCGCGAGCTGGATCGCCATCTCGAACAGCAGCGACAGCGCGAGCGCCAGCGCGACCATCGAGACCGGGTCGGTGCCCGGCGTCGCGATCGCCGCGAACACGAACAGGCCCATCAGCAGGCCACGCCGCCACTTGGACAGCGTGTCGTAGCTGACCACGCCCGCGCGGTTCAGCATCACGACCACCAGCGGCAGCTCGAAGCTCACGCCGAAGATGAACAGCATCGTGATGACGAACGAGACGTACTTCCCACCGGTCAGCGCGGTGATGAACTGGTCGCCACCGAAGCTGATCAGCACCTGCAGGCCCTGCGGCACGACCCAGTAGGCCAGCACCGCACCCGCCGCGAACAGGATCGCGGCGAAGAAGACGAAGGTGCGCGCGAACTTGCGTTCCTTCTGGTACAGGCCGGGCGTGATGAACGCCCAGAACTGGTACAGCCAGAAGGGGCTGAGCAGCACGGCACCCGCCGCGGCACCGACCTGCAACCGGATCATGAAGCTCTCGAACGGCTCCGTCTGCAACAGCCGGCAGCCGGTCTCACCGGGGAACTGGACCCGGTACGGCGCGAGGTCCGGCTGGCAGTAGGGGCCGGTCATGATGTCGCCCAGCGACGGGATCGGGCCCAGCTTCACGGCGAACCAGATCCAGCCGAAGATCGCACCGGCGGTGATGATCAACATCGCCATCGCGAGCCGGTGCCTCAGCTCGTAAAGGTGCTCTTTGAGCGACATGGTGCCGTCGGGGTTGCCCCGACGGCGCTTGCCGCGTTCCCGGCGCTCGGCAAACCACCGGAACGGACTTGCCACCGCGCGAACCGTCCTTACAAGTCAGATGACCGGCAGGTCAGTTGTTGGTAGCTTTGTTCTGCGCGGTCTGCTCGATCGGAGGAGCGACCTGGGGCTGCTGCTGCACCTGCGGCTGGGCCGGCGGGAGCTGCTGCACCGGCTGCTGCACGGGCTGCTGCTGGACGGGCGCGTCGTCCGCGTCCTGCTCGCGCAGGCCCTTCGTCTCGGCCTTGAAGATCTTCGCCGACCGGCCGAGCGAACGAGCCATGTCAGGCAGCTTCTTCGCACCGAACAGCAGAATGATCACCACTGCGATGATGATCAGCTCGGTGGGTCCGAGGTTACCCATTGGTGATCCTCCTGTCTCCCCCGCCACGACGATCGTACGCGGGGTTCGCCCTGGTACGGGCCTGTTCCGGGTGCCGCCGTGCGGCGAAGGCCACCTTCAGCGCAGCGGATCGCGCCTTCAGCAGTCCGACGCCGTCGCCGACCCTGTCCCTCACCAGAGTGCGGGCGCTGGCGAATCGACGCAAGGATCGGATGACTCGGACCGCGATCGCGACCAGCGCGACGAGGCCGAGCGCGATCAGCGCCAAGGTCGGTGTAGACGGCACGAGCACACGTTATACGTCTTGGGTGGACAGCAGGTGATCTGCCCGCATCAATGCTTCGCGAGCTTGGCGCGTCACCTCGTCCGCGAGTTCGGCCGGCTGTTCGACGTACACGTCCCCGCCCAGTCCCAGGAGCAGGCGCACCATCCACGACGGGTCGTCGTACCGCATGAGGACACGCGTGCGGCCGTCCGAGAGCTCTGCGGCGTGGTCGACCGGGTAGTACTCGGCGACCCAGTGCGCGTCCGGTTCGAGCAGAAGGACCGCGATCTTCTGATCGTCCCGCGGCTGGAACAAGCCCTCCGATGTATCCGTGAGCCTCGCGTGGGGCGGAGGCGACGACGGCTCGTCGAGGACCTCCACGTCGTCGATTCGATCGAGCCGGAACAGCCGCACGCCGAGCGCCGACCGGCACCACGCTTCGAGATAGCCGCGGCCTTCCACGAGCAGCAGACGCATCGGATCCACCACTCGGTCGCTCATCGCGTCGTGCGACTGAGAGTAGTAGCGGATGCGCACGGCCCGTTCGCGCTTCACGGCGTCTTGCACCGCGGCACGGACCTCCGCCGTCTCGCCGCGCTCGAACGCACCCAGCCCGACCACCATGCCCGCGGGCTGCGCCTTGCCGACCGCCGACTCGATCTTGGCCAGCGCGCGCTGCACGGCGTCCGTGTCGACCACACCGGGCGTGTCCGCCAGCGCCCTGAGCGCGACCAGCAGCGACGCCGCCTCGGCAGCCGTGAGCCGCAACGGCCGGTTCATGCCCGCGTCGAACGAGACGGTGATCGTCTCGCCCTCGAACGAGAGGTCGATCAGGTCGCCGGGACCGTAGCCGGGCAGGCCGCACATCCACAGCAGCTCGAGGTCCTTGCGCAGCTGCTTGGGCGTGATGCCGAAGTCGGCCGCGGCCTCCTTCACGGTGATCGCGGGCCGGTTGAGCAGGTACGGCACGAGTGCGAGCAGACGCGGCAGCCGTTCGTTCGACGCGGTCACCGCGCTCCTTCCAGTGCACCCTGCAGGCGGTCGCGGACGGACTTGGCCAGCACCTCGGGCTCCAGCACCACGACGTCGGGCCCGAACCCGGCGAGCCACTTGGCCGCGGAGTCGGGGAACTTCAGGTCGATCTCGACGACGTCGCCGCCGTCGCGTTCGTCGACGACCTTCGCGTGCCGGCGCACGCCCTGCGCCCTGCCCTTGGCCACCCAGATCCTGGCGGGCGCGGTCTGGTGCGGATCCGCCTCCGTGCGCGCGATGAGGCTCATCAGGTCGGTGCCCTCGGGCACCTTGAAGGCGCCCGGCTTGCCGACGGTCCGGACGGTGCCCACGACCCTGGACAGCCGGAAGCAGCGCGTGTCGTCGCGGTCGCGGTCCCAGCCCACGAGATACCACTTGCCGCGCCAGGCGACGACGCCCCACGGCTCGACCGTTCGTTCGCTCTGCCCGCCGGGAGGGGGCTTGCGGTAGGAGAACGTGACGACCTGGCCCGCCTGCACGGCCTGCAGCAGCGGCGGGAACGCGGGCTCGTTCGCGCGGACCTTGGGCTCGACGGTCGCGGGCGTGTCCTGGTCGACGTCCACGCCCGCCGCCCTGAGCTTGATCAACGCCCCGTGCACGGCACCCGTGAGCTGCGGCGAGTCCCACAGGCGTGCGGCCAGCGCCACCGCGGCGGCCTCGTCGGGTTCGAGGTCGATGTCGCCCAGCTCGTAGTCGCGCCGCGCGATCCGGTAGCCGTCCTCGGCGCCCTCCACGTTCGACTGCCGGCCGGTCTCGAGCGGCACGCCGAGGTCGCGCAGCTCGGACTTGTCCCTTTCGAACATGCGGAAGAACGCCTCGTCCGTCGGCGCTTCGTGATAGCCGGGGACGATGGCGCGGATGCGCTCCGCTGTCAGGTACTGACGGGTCGACAGCAGGCACAGCACCAGGTTGACAAGGCGTTCGGCACGGGCGATGGCCACGGACAAACCCTAACCCCGTGCGCTTCGAAACCCTGACATCACCTGTGGTGAACGGTCCGTTCAGAGCAGTGTGCGCAGCTCGCGCACCAGTTCCACGGGTGCTTCCTCGGCCATGTGGTGTCCACAGTCGATGGACCGAACCCGCACGTCATCCGCCCACTCGTCCCAGATCCCGGCCAGGTCCTCGTACAACTCGCCGAGGTCGTCCTTGGCCGACCGCAGGGCCAGCACCGGACAGGTGATCCTGCGACCGCGCGCCCGGTCCTCGTCGTCGTGTCCCCGGTCGACCTCCAGCCCGGCGCGGTAGTCGCCGCACATCGCGAGCACGGTCTCGGGGTCGTGGATGGCGCGCTGGTAGTCGGCCCAGTTCTCCACGCCCATCGCGAGCGGCGTGTCGTGGTAGCGCCCGCCGTACCAGAGGTCCGGGTCCTGGTTGATCATCGCTGCCGCGATCTCCTGCTGCGCCAGGAAGAACCAGTGGTACCAGGCCTGCGCGAACCGGGCGTCGCAGCGCTGCAGGTGGGCGCCGATCGGCAACCCGTCCAGCACGGCCAGCGCGGTGACGCGGCCGGGGTGGTCGAGCGCCAGCCGGATCGCCGCGGCCGCACCCCGGTCGTGGCCGGCGACCGCGAACCGCTCGTGGCCGAGCGCGCTCATCAGGTGGACGAAGTCGCGTGCCATGGCGCGTTTCGAGTAGTCGCCGGGTTTGCTGGACTCGCCGTAGCCGCGCAAGTCCGGGCACACGACCGTGTGGTCCTCGGCGAGCAACGGCGCGACGCGGTGCCACGTCGTGTGGGTTCGAGGGTGGCCGTGCAGGAGGAGGACCGGTGGCCCTGCCCCACCGATCCTCACTCGCAGCACGGCCTCGCCGACATCGATGCGGCGCAAGGTGAATCCCTCGAACACCTTCGTCATCTACCCGGCAGGGGCCACGAGGAAACGGCCGGGGCGACGACGATCTCAGAGTGTGGATCGTGCGGGAGTTCGGTCGTGCCGGCCACGACGAAGGTCGCCCTGCGCCACGGCTGTTCCCGGCGCAGGAACGGCAGCTCCTCGGCCAGCCACGCGGCGACGTGCTGCCGTTGGGCGGCGGAGTCACCGTCGCGGGCCACCAACCGGCGTTCCTGCTCGTCCAGATCTCCCTGGATCCAGATCGACGCGTCGATCCACGCCGCGAGCTCCTCGCGGATGATCCCGGTGCCCTCGATCCACACGACGTTCGTCCCGGCGGCGACCCGAATCGCACCGGGACGGTCGTGCTCGGCCCACGCCGGCGGCCGGAACTCCACCGCCTCACCCCGGTACAGCGGCCGCAGGACGTGCTCCAGCATCAGCTCGCCCCAGTCGAAGTAGGCCTGGTTCCACGCGACGTCGTCGGTGTGCACGACGGCCGACGCCGGGACGGCCGCCCGCAGCCGTTCGGCGAGGGCGGACTTCCCGGCGCCGCCACGTCCGTCGATGGCGACGACGAGCGGACGTCCGGCGGGTGCCGCGCCGCACAGCCGCCGGACGATCTCCGACAGCTGCGCGACCCGCCACCCCGAGGCCTCGGGCTCACCCGGGTGCAACCGCATCAGGTGCGACCGACCCGTCCCTTCTCACCGGCGGCCCAGCAGGTGAACCCGGCGCAGTCGACCGTGTCGAAGCTGCCCGTGTCCGCGACCTTCCAGTGCTCGCCGTCCTTGCTGACGTCCGTGCCCGACGGCCCGACCGCCACCAGCCCGTTGCCGCGGTAGGCGATGCCGGACCGGTAGCCGACCGGAGCCTGCTCGCCGGCCTTCCAGCCGCGCGGGTCGTAGGTCGCGAACGCCGGCGTCGGGTCGGTCGGCTTCAGGTAGTCGCCGCCGATCGCGACACCCCGCCACGGCGTCTTGAACGCGACCGCGAACACCCCGGCCGCCGCACCGCTGGGCAGCGGCACCTCGGAGGCCTTCCACGACCTGCCGCCGTCACGCGACTCCAGCACCCGTGCCTTCGCGCCGCCGCCGGTCGCGATCCACGCGTGGTTGCCGCTCGTCGTCACGCACTGCCCGGACGCCGCGAACGCGAACTCGCCCGGCAACGCGTCCGGCATGCCCTTCGTGTCGTTGACGTGCCACGACCGCCCACCGTCCCACGTGCGCAACACGCGGAATTTGCCGTCAACGGGGTCACTCAGCGCGAGCCCGCGGAACCGGTCGAAGAACGCCACACAGTCGTAGAACGCCTTCGGGTCGTTGTTGCGGAACGACTCCTGCCAGGTCTTGCCGCCGTCGGACGTGCGGTAGATCCGTGACGCCTCCCCCTCACCGATGGACAGCGCCACGGCGTTGCGCGCGTCGAACGCCTGGATGTCGCGGAAGTCCAGCGTCGCGGTGTCCGGCGGTGCCACGGACTCCCACGACCGGCCGCCGTTGGTCGTGCGCAGGACCGTGCCTTTCGAGCCGCTGACCCAGGCGACCTGGCCGTTGACGGCGGACAGGCCGCGCAGGCGTGCGTCCGTGCCGGTCGGTTTCAGCTCCCAGAAGGAGTCGGCCGAGGCGACTCCGGGGAGAACCAGGAAAGCGGCGAGTGCCGCCGCGATGATCCTCATGCCGACACTCTGGTCGAGCGGGGTGACCGGTTCCTACCCCCGATCGGACTGAGGCGGCTGAACGGGTGATCTGCTGCGTCGTTGCGGTACTTCCGTTCGGTCGCGGCCGAAGATCTCCGGCATGCAGGAGAACGACCCGCGCCTGGTGATCGGGGCGACGGCGCCTCGACGGTCACTCGCGGAGGTCACCACGCCGCACCCGTGGACGACGGCGGCACGCGAGCACCTCGGCCCGTCGAACACGATGCGCAACGCCTGCGCGGCGGTGGTGTCGGAGCTGGCTGCGTCGTGGACTGGCCACCGCGCGGGCTCGGCGGATGATCCCTGGCTCGACGACGGGTTCGCGGACCGGTTCACGCTGCGGCTGCGCTGGCTGACCCTGAGCGTGCTGCGGCCGGACGAGCTGCGCCTGTCCGACGCCGAGACCGCCCTGCTCGTCACGTTCCCCTACCTGCACCAGGCGTTCTGGGCGAAGCAGGCCGTGACCGTGCTGCGGGGCGCCGATCCCGCGGTCGCGGCCTTCTCCGGGAGCGCCGAGCTGCCGAAGTTCAGCGGGTTCGCGGCCGGGTTCGGCGCCCTGCACCGCCGGGGCGTGCGCGCGCTCTCCTCGGGCGACCCCGCGGCCACCGGCATCGGGTGGTGGCTCTTCCACCAGTGGCTCGTCCGGCAGCCCGAGTGCTACGGCCAGGCGAACATCACCTCGCTGTTGCCGGCCTCGATCCCGCCGCCGTTGAACGCCGTGCTCACCGCGCCGCGGCTGATGGAACTGATGCGCGCGGTCCAGCTCGACCCCGCGTACCTGCGCCGCGTCGACCGTCCGGCGAGGCTGAGGCCGACGGTCCGCGTCGTCGGTGGTACCGAGTTGGAGCAGGACCTGCGCGAGCAACTGCTCGGCTACCTGCTCGTCGTCGCCCACCGCACGGCCATCGACCCCACCGTGCTGCCGCGCGTGATCGCCGACCACCTCGGCATCGACGACGGCATCACGCCCGGCGAGGTGCTGACGTCCATCCGCGAGGCGACGTGGGACGGCAACCGCACCCGAGTCCTCACCACGCGCTGCCTCCACCCGGCGACAGCGCTCGCCCTGCACGACCGTGCCGCCGCGGTCGACGCCGTGCTCACGGAGATCGTGCGCGCCGCCGAGGACTCCCCCACGCTCGCACCGCTGAGGGTCATGCCCGTCCACGCCTCGGCCGACGGCACGAGCCCGACCACCTCCGAGGGCCACCGGTTCCGCCTGGCGGACGACCAGATCCAGGCGTTGCTCATGGGCGAACAGCTCTACGGCACACCGGACCTCGCGATCCGCGAGCTCTACCAGAACGCGCTGGACGCCTGCCGCTACCGCCAGGCCAGGACCTCCTACCTGACCGCGACGGGCACCGCCCTGCCACCGTGGCAGGGCAGGATCGGCTTCCGGCAGGGCGTCGACGAGCAGGGACGGCCGTTCCTCGAGTGCTCCGACAACGGCATCGGCATGGGCGACCGCGAGCTCGTGGACGTGTTCGCCCACGCCGGCGTGCGGTTCACCGACATGCCGGAGTACGTCGAGGAACAGGCCGACTGGGCCTCGGTGGGCATCGAGTCGTTCCCCAACAGCCGGTTCGGCATCGGGGTGCTGAGCTACTTCATGCTCGCCGACGAGATCACCGTGACGACGTGCCGCCTGAGCCGCTCCGGATGTCCGGGGCAGCGGCTGGAGGTGCACATCGCGGGCCCGGACGCGCTGTTCCGCGTGCGCGACCTGGGGCCGGGCGAGGACGCGGGCACGGTCGTGCGCCTTCGGCTGCGGCCGACGGAGAACCCGGTGCGCTGCACGGAACTGCTCCGCCGGATCCTGTGGGTGAGCGACTTCGCCGTGACGTCGGAGGACGACAACAGCTGGCAGACCTGGGAACCTCGCCGGTTGTCGGACACCGCGCCGGTGGGCTCGGACGACCCGTTTCCCCCGCACGCCGCCAGATCCGCAGAGAAACTCGCCCCCGCGGACGGCGGCAGGGTGTGGTGGTGCGACACCGAGGGCGCAGTCCTCGCGGACGGGCTTTGGGCGGGGATCACCACGTTCGGTGCCGTCGTCGACATGTCCGGCAGCGACCAGCCGCGGCTCACCGTGGACCGCAACGAGATCATCGACCTCGACGACGCGCGGGTCGAGGAGCTCATGCGGTCCGCCATCCCGGCGCTGATCGACTCGCCGGACACCCCGCTGTCCCACAGCTGGCTCTCGGAGCTCGCCGAGACGACACCGCGGCTCGCCGACGAGATCTGCGAACGCGCGATCGAGGCCCGGTACCGCCCGTGGCTGGTCGGCGGCGTCGAAGCGCCGATCGAGGTCGTCGGCTGCTACCCGCCCGACGCCGGCGCACTGGCGCACGACGGCAGAACCGCGGCTGTCGAGTGGAACGACGCGGTCAGCAGGTGGCGGCTCGCAGCGTGGCTTCGCGCCGGAGCCGGACCGGATTCCCCGGCGGTCGTGTCGGCTCGTCCGTCGGACGAGATCCTGCTCGAAGACAACCGGAGCACAGTCTTCCCGGGCTACGTGCTGGACGTGGCGATCCGGGCACAGCGTTCGCCGGCCGAGGTCGTGGCGCGACTCGCCGAGCTCGGTCTTCCTGTCCCCGATCCGGTGTCGGTGCCCAACGAGATCGTCGAGTCCGACCGGGATCTACTGGCCGGCCAGTACGAGGCGTCCGGACTCTACCTCTCGCGGGACGAGCCCGTGCCGCATGCTCACGTGCTGGCGGCCGCCGCCGCGACCGGCCTGACGCCATCTGCCGTCGTCGAAAGACTGACGGAACTCGGGTACGACACCTCCAGGACCGGCCGACTTCCCGCCGAGGTCGACGTCAGCGATCAGCGCCTGCTGAAGACCGCGGCCACACCCGCAGCGCTCCCGGTCGAAGAGGTCGTCCCGGTCGCGCACGTGATGGTCGCGGCCGCTGACGAGCACCGGACACCCGCTGAGGCCGCGATGAGGCTCGCCGAGCTCGGTTACGTGACGCCTGACCCCGAAACGTTGCCGTCGGACGTTGATCGCAACGACGCGCAGATCTTCACCACGCAGCAGGGTGAGTCGACGTCGTACGTCCAGAACCCCGTCTCGGCACTGCACGTCGTTCTCGTCGCCCTTGCGACGAACACTCCTCCGGCCGACGTCGCCGCCCGGCTCGCGGCAGCCGGGTTCGAGATCGCCGGGACGCTTCCCGACCAGCTCACGCCGTTCGACGACAAGATCACCCGGAGACGCCACCGGTCCCTCTACGACTCGCGCGACCCGTACATCGGCGCGGTCGCCACCATCGGGCACGTGGTGAATGTGGCTCTGGAGATGGACGAACGACCTGCGACAGTCGCACGAAGGCTGGCCGAGTTCGGCATCAGCACGCCCTCGCCCGACTTCCTCCCGGAGGACGCGGACACCACGGACCTGCCGCTGCTCAGCGCCTCGATCGATGTGGAGAGTCACCTCTACGGCTGGGAACCCGCGTGGCTGAGCACCGGCCAGTCCCTGAGCTTCCAGCACGTCCTGATCGCTGCCGCGAAGACATCACGCAGTCCCCGCTCGATCGCCCGCAGACTGGCCGAGTTCGGCTTCGGCACCCCGCCCGACCAAATGCTCGACTTCGACGTGCGGGTGGAGGACCCGCTGCTGCTGAGCCGCAATCTGGACGGAAAACCGCCGTGGCTGACCGACGAGCGGCTGGTGGTGCCGCTCGGTCACGTGCTCGCCGCGGCTGCCAGGCTCGCCAAGCCACCGGTCGAGATCGCCGCGAGGCTGAGCGATCTCGGTCTGCGCACCGAGGACGCCCCACTGCCGGACAAGGTCGAGCGGTACGACAGCAAGCTGCTCGCCCAGGTGCGGCGAGGCGACCGGTCCGACGAGGCCCGCTGGATCGGTGTGGCGACGCCGGCAGACAGGGTGCACCTGCTCGTTACCGCCGGGACCACCGGGATGACACCTCTCGAAGTGGCCAGACGGTTGTCGGCGCTCGGCGTTCCCGTCGCGAGCCCGCGCGGCCTCCCGCTGTCGATCGACCAGATCGACCTGGTCCTGCTGAACCAGGACCTCCTCGGCGATGCCGGGTACCGCGACCTGGACGCGGAGTTTCCGCGTGAGGACGTCATGCGCGCGGTGGTCGCCACGAAGCTGATGCCGGGTGAGGTGTTCGAGCGGCTCGCCCGGCTCGGCATCACGGTCGGCGAATGACGAAGCGGCGGGCCCCAGACGGGACCCGCCGCTTCGTCAAAAGCCTGGTCAGAGCGATGAGATGAGCCGCTCCACCCGCTCGTCCACCGCGCGGAACGGGTCCTTGCACAGCACGGTGCGCTGCGCCTGGTCGTTCAGCTTCAGGTGCACCCAGTCGACGGTGAAGTCGCGTCCGGCGGCCTGGGCCGCCGCGATGAAGTCACCGCGCAGCTTCGCCCGCGTGGTCTGCGGCGGGGTGTCCTTCGCGGCCTCGATCTCGCCGTCGTCGGTCACGCGTTCGACCTGGCCCTTGCGCTGCAGCAGGTCGAACACGCCTCGGCCGCGCCTGATGTCGTGGTAGGCGAGGTCGAGCTGGGCGATGCGCGGGTTCGACAGGTCCATGTTGTGCTTGGCCATGTACCGCTCCATCAGGCGGTTCTTGATGGCCCAGTCGATCTCGCGGTCGATCTTCGTGAGGTCCTGCGACTCGACGGCGTCGAGCGTGCGGCCCCACAGTTCGATCACGCGCTGCGCCATCGGGTCCGGCGAGCGCTTGGCCGTGTGCTCGACGGCCTTCTCGTAGTACTCGCGCTGGATGTCGAGCGCCGAGGCCTCCTTGCCGCCCGCCAGGCGCACCGTGCGGCGGCCGGTCAGGTCGTGGGAGATCTCGCGGATGGCGCGGATGGGGTTGTCCAGGGAGAAGTCGCGGAACTGGACGCCCTGCTCGATCATCTCCAGCACGAGGTTCGCGCTGCCGACCTTGAGCAGCGTCGTCACCTCGGACATGTTCGAGTCGCCCACGATGACGTGCAGGCGCCGGTAGCGCTCGGCGTCTGCATGAGGCTCGTCGCGGGTGTTGATGATCGGGCGGGAGCGCGTGGTCGCGGACGACACGCCCTCCCAGATGTGCTCGGCGCGCTGCGAGAGGCAGTACACGGCGCCGCGCGGGGTCTGCAGCACCTTGCCGGCGCCGCAGATCAGCTGGCGGGTGACCAGGAACGGCAGCAGCACGTCCGCGATGCGGGAGAACTCGCCGGCCCGTGCGACCAGGTAGTTCTCGTGGCAGCCGTAGGAGTTGCCCGCAGAGTCGGTGTTGTTCTTGAACAGGAAGATGTCGCCGCCGATGCCCTCGTCGGCCAGTCTGCGCTCGGCGTCGACGAGCAGGTCCTCGAGAATCCGCTCACCCGCCTTGTCGTGCGTGACCAGCTGGGCCAGGTCGTCGCACTCGGCCGTGGCGTACTCCGGGTGTGAGCCGACGTCGAGGTAGAGCCGAGAACCGTTGCGCAGGAAGACGTTCGAGGAACGCCCCCACGACACGACCCGGCGGAACAAGTACCGCGCGACCTCGTCCGGGGAGAGACGCCGCTGCCCGTGGAAGGTGCAGGTCACCCCGAACTCTGTCTCAATGCCGAAGATCCGCCGCTGCATCCCTCAACAGTAGGCGACTTCCGGCCGCACGCGGGTGATCCGTTCGGGCGGCACGCCGGTTGCGGTTTAGTGTCGGTGGGGTGTGGAAACGGGTCAGCGCTCTCGACAAGAAGCTCATGAGCTCCTCTGCCGGACTGCCTCCGAGCAGGCTCGACAGGGGTTTGAAGAGGCTTTCCAAAGCCGCCAACCACAGCCTGCTGTGGTTCGTCGTCGCGGCCATTCTGGCAACGGGGAAGGGATCGTTCCGGCGCGGTGCACTGAGGGGTGTCGCGGCCATTGCCGGGGCCTCTGCCAGCGCGAACCTCGTCGGGAAGTCACTTTTTCCGCGACGCAGGCCCGCTGCGGATCTGATCGCGGTGGAACGTCGCCTGTCCAAACGGCCGACCTCGTCGTCATTCCCGTCGGGGCACTCCGCGTCCGCCGCCGCTTTCGCCACGGCGGTCGCCATGGAATCCCCCAAAGCAGGCGCGGTGGTGGCACCGATCGCGGCCGCCGTGGCTTATTCACGCGTCCACACAGGCGTGCATTGGCCGACTGACGTCGCGGCAGGTGCGGCGGTCGGTGTCGGGGCCGCGATGCTGACCCGCCGGTGGTGGCCGCTCGGGTTGAACGAGCCCGCGTCGGCCTACGAGCACGCCGACCTCACGTCGTTGCAGGAGGGCGACGGGCTGGTCGTGGTGGTGAACCCGCACTCGGGGATCGGGCCGGACCCGACGCCGCAGATCGTCGAGGAGTGGCCGAAGGCCCAGGTCGTGCAGATCGAGGAGCTCGACTCGCTGCCGGACGCGAAAGCGCTGGGTGTGGCCGGTGGCGACGGGACGGTGGCCGCGGTGGCCGCCATCGCGGCCGAGCGCGACCTGCCGCTCGTGCTCATCCCGTCCGGCACGTTGAACCACTTCGCGCGCGACGTCGGCATCACCGGCCTGCACGACACGGCCCAGGCGGTGGCGGACGGTGTGGGCGTGCGGGTGGACCTCGCGCAGGTCAACGGCCAGTGGTTCGTGAACACGGCGTCGCTGGGCGGCTACCCCGACATGGTGCGGATCCGCGAGAAGCTGCAGAAGCGCTGGGGCAAGTGGCCGGCCGCGGCGATCGCGCTGGGCCGGGTGTTGCAGCGCGCGCGTCCGTTGGAGATGACCATCGACGGCGACAAGCACCTCGTGTGGTTGTTGTTCGTCGGCAACGGGCCGTATCGGCCCAAGGGGTTCGCACCGACGATGCGTCCGCGTCTGAACGATGGACTGCTCGACGTGCGGTACGTCCGTGCGGATCGCCGCTTCTCACGGACCAGGTTCTTCCTGGGCGCCTTGCTCGGGGCGTTGGAGCACTCACGCACGTACACACACCTCGAGGTCGCGTCGCTGAACGTGAAGGTGCACGGTGCGCCCGTGTCCATCGCAACGGACGGAGAGGTCCGCGAGAGAGACACGCAGTTCCTGTTCCGCTCCCGAGCCGCCGCCCTAGGCATCTACCGCCCTTGATTTCGACACGCGGGGCCCTTTCGTTCACTCCTGGTGCACGAAAGCTCCCCGCGTGCACAACGGTGTTCGACATTGTCGAATGGTTGCAGCTAGGGTGGGGTGCGTGCCCGGACCCATTCAGTCCATCCAGCGCGCGGCGGAGGTCCTCAAGCTGCTCGCCCACGGCGGCGCGCACCAGCTGAGCGTCGGCGAGATCGCCCGCGCCCTCGACCTCGCGAAACCGACGGCGCACGGCATCCTGCGGACGTTGCAGGAGGTCGGGTTCGTCGAGCAGGAGGTGGAGGGCGGCAAGTACCGCCTCGGCGCCGCCCTGTTCCAGATCGGCACCTCCTACCTCGACGGCAACGAGCTGCGCGCGAAGGCGTTGAACTGGTCGGACACGTTGGCGATGCGTGCGCGCGAGGCGGTGCGCATCGGCGTGATGCACGGCAAGCACGTGCTCGTGGTGCATCACGTGTTCCGGCCGGACAACAGCCGGCAGACGCTCGACACCGGCGCGCTGCTGCCGTGGCACGCCACTGCCCTGGGCAAGGCGCTGGTGGCGTTCGGCGAGTGGCCCGACGGTGATCTTCAGCGGTTCACCCGGCACACGCTCAACCCCGACGAGCTGGCCGTCGCCATGAATGAGGTCCGCGACCGCGACTGGGCCTACGACCTGCACGAACTCGTCGAGGGCGAGGCGTCGGTCGCCGCGCCGATCCGCGACAGGCGCGGTGCGGTCGTCGGTGCGATCGGGATCTCCGGGCCCGTCGAGCGGTTGTGCGACTCCCCCGACCAGCCGCCGCGGCTCGAGCTCGTCTCGTACGTACGTGAGGCAGCTCGCAGTGTCTCCAGGGAGCTGGGCGGCCTCTCCTGGTAGTAGTGTGAGACCGTTCGACATTGTCGAATGGTTCACACAGAGGAGTGTGCACGTGGGCTACATCGCGGCGATCGACCAGGGCACGACGTCGTCCCGGTGCATCGTGTTCGACCAGTCCGGCGGGATCGTGTCGGTCGCTCAGCGAGAGCACCGGCAGATCTTCCCCAAGCCCGGCTGGGTGGAGCACGACGCGACCGAGATCTGGACGAACGTGCAGGCCGTCGTTCGCGACGCCCTGGCACAGGCATCCCTCACACACACGGACATCGCCGCGTTCGGCATCACCAACCAGCGCGAGACGACGGTCGTGTGGGACAAGGCGACCGGCGAACCCGTCCACAACGCGATCGTCTGGCAGGACACGCGCACAGACGCGGTGATCAAACAGCTCGGCGACCAGGACAGGTTCCGCGAACGCTCCGGCCTGCCGCTCGCGACGTACTTCTCCGGCCCGAAGCTGCGGTGGCTGCTCGACAACGTCGAGGGCCTGCGCGCACGGGCCGAACGCGGCGAGGTCCTGTTCGGCACCATGGACACCTGGTTGATCTGGAACCTGACCGGCCGCCACGTCACCGACGTGACCAACGCGTCGCGCACCATGCTGATGAACCTGGAGACCCTGGACTGGGACCCGGAGCTGGTGGCCGCGATGGACGTCCCGCGCGAGATGCTCCCCGAGATCCGTTCGTCGTCGGAGGTCTACGGCACCCACGAGGGCGTGCCGGTCGCGTCGGCGCTCGGCGACCAGCAGGCGGCACTGTTCGGCCAGACCTGCTTCGCACCCGGCGAGGGCAAGTGCACGTACGGCACGGGCGCGTTCCTGCTGATCAACACCGGTGACAAGCCGGTGCACTCGCAGAACGGCCTGCTGACCACCGTGGGCTACAAGATCGGCGACGAGCCCGCCGCGTACGCGCTGGAGGGCGCGATCGCGGTGACCGGCGCGCTGGTGCAGTGGTTCCGCGACAAGGTCGGGCTGATCTCGTCGGCGGCGGAGATCGAGACGCTGGCCCGCACGGTCGACGACAACGGCGGAGCGTACTTCGTGCCCGCGTTCTCCGGACTGTTCGCACCGCACTGGCGCAGTGATGCGCGCGGCGTGATCGCCGGCCTGACGGGCTACATCTCGCGCGGACACCTCGCACGGGCCGTGCTGGAGGCATCGGCGTGGCAGACCAAAGAGGTCGTGGACGCGATGAACGCCGACTCCGGTGTGGACCTCACGACGTTGCGGGTCGACGGCGGCATGACCGCGAACAACCTGCTCATGCAGTTCCTGGCGGACGTGCTCGACGTGCCGGTGGTGCGCCCGATCGTCGCCGAGACGACGTGCCTCGGCGCGGCGTACGCGGCCGGTCTGGCGGTGGGCTACTGGCCGGACACGGACGCGTTGAAGGCGAACTGGCACAAGGCGGCCGAGTGGGAGCCGTCGATGGAACCGGCCGCCCGCGACAAGGGCTACCGGAAGTGGAAGAAGGCGGTCGAGCGGACCGTCGGGTGGATGGACGAGGACGATGACTGACCTGACACAGCGGGAACGGGCTCGCGAAGAGCTCCAGCACGGCAAGTTCGACGTCGTCGTGATCGGCGGCGGCATCCTGGGCATCGCGACCACGTGGGCCGCGGCCCGCTCCGGCCTGCGGGTCGCCCTGGTCGAGAGCGGTGACTTCGCGGGCGCCACCTCGTCCGCGTCGTCGAAGCTCGTGCACGGCGGCCTGCGCTACCTCGCGATGGGCCCGTCGGCCGTGCCGATGGTGCACGAGAACCACAAGGAGCGGCGGGCGCTGGGCGACCGCCTGGCCCCGCACCTGGTGCGCCCGCTGCCGTTCCTCGTCCCCGTCTACAAGGGAGGCCCGCACAGCCGTTTCGTGCTCGGTGCGGGCGTGACGCTGTACTCCGCGCTGTCGGGCTTCGGCGACGGCATGGGGAAGGTGCTGTCGGCGCGCAGGGCTGTGGAGTGGGTGCCTGACCTGCGCGCCGACGGTTTGCGCGGTGCCGCGATGTACTACGACCACCAGATGAACGACAGCCGCGTGGCGATCACCGCCGCGCGCGCCGCCGCCGAGGCCGGTGCCGTGCTGCTCAACCACATCTCGGTCGTGGGACTGCGCAAGACCGGTGAGAAGGTGACGGGCGTCGACCTGCGTGACGAGCAGGGCGAGTTCGGCGTGGACGCGCGCGTCGTCGTGAACGCGACCGGCCCGTGGCTGGACGTGCTGCGGCGCATGGAGGATCCCGCCGCCGCGCCGTCGATCCGCCTGTCCAAGGGCTCGCACCTGGTGCTGCGGACGTCGTCGGAGTGGAAGGCCGCGCTGACGATCCCGGTCGACGACGTGCGCGTGTCGTTCGCGATCCCGTGGGAGGGCCACCTGCTGCTCGGCACCACCGACGAGGCGTACGACGACGACCCGGCCAAGGTCGCCTGCACGGACGCCGACGTCGACCAGATCCTGGGCGAGGCGGGCGTCGCGGTGTCCGGCCTGGACCGTTCGCGCATCGCGTACACGTTCGCGGGCCTGCGGGTTCTGCCCGGTGGCCCTGGCGACACCTCGCACGCCAAGCGCGAGACGGTGATCACCGCGGGCTCCGGCGGCATGATCAGCGTGGCCGGCGGCAAGTGGACGACGTTCCGCAAGATCGGCGCCACCGTTCTGGCCCGCGTGAACTCCGAGCTCGGCCGCACGTTCGACGGCCCGCTGGACGGCGTGGCGCTGCCCGGTTCCGCCCAGCCCGCCACCGTCGGCGACGTCCTGCACACCGCCTGGGACGCGCTGCCCGACGACGTGGTGCGCCACCTGGCCACGCACTACGGCACGACGTCGCACGAGGTCGTCGCCCTGGGCCTGGAGAACCCGGCCCTGCTGGAGCGCGTCCACCCGGACGGCCCGGACATCTGGGCACAGGTCGAGCACGCCCGCCGCACCGAGTGGGCGTCCGAAGTGGACGACGTGCTGCGCCGCCGCACCACCGTGGTGGTGCGCGGTCTCGACTCGCCCGAGGTGCGCACGCGGGTGTCGGAGCTGCTGGCTTCCTAGAGGGCCACCGCGCGTTCCACGAGGTACTCGGCCAGTTCGGGTTCCGAGTGGAACGCGCTGCGCACGGCCAGCGTCCCGTCGCAGCCCAGCACGACCTCTTCCCGTGACACCGCGCGGTGTTCCAGGCGCAGCCCTTCCAGGTAGGCGTCGATGATCGCCTCCCGCACCTCGGGGAGATCGCTGACCGCCATCCGCCCGGCCTGCGCGAGCCCGACGAGCAGTTGGCCGAGGTCCGCGCCGACCGGGTTCGGGCACTGCCAGGCCACGTCGATCACCACGAACGACTCGGGCTCGTCGGCGGGCACCAGCAGGTTCTGCGGGCACGCGTCGTTGTGCCCGTTCGCCTGCGGCAAGGTCTCCAGCCGTGACAGCAGTTCCGGCATTCGCGCGGCCAACGGCGAGCAGTCCGGCCGCAGGAACGCGTCCCGCACCAGCCTTCCCTCGTACAGCACCCGCAGCGCCCTGCCCGGCGGGCCGCCGAACCTGCGTCCCGCCCACCGGCCGAGCGCCAGCGCGGCCCGACGGAACCGGGGCAGGTCCCACGACACGTCCGCGACCGAGACGTCCTCCAGCCACAACGCGATCCGGTCGCCGAAGTCGTCCACCCGCACGACCCGCGGCCGGCGCATCCCGGGCGGCAGCTCGAAGTCCGACAGCAGGAAGTCCGCCTCGTCGCGCCACGGGAACTCCCCGACCACCTCCGCCAGGTCGGCGGGAATCCGGGGTTTGCGCAGGACCTTCACGAACACCGACTCCCCCGGCGTCACGACCCGGTAGAGCGCGGCCGTGGTCACGGCGATCGGCCGGAACGCGATCGGGACCACGCGGGTCAGCGGTACGGGTCGGTGATCTCGCCCAGCTTCTCCAGCGCCTCGCGCAGCTGGGTCATGCGGCGCTTGCCGATGTGCCGTTCCCATTCCGCCTCGATTCTCGCGATCTCCGCCTCGGCTACGGGCGCGGCACCCTTCGCCTTCTCGGTGACGCGCACCAGACGCGCCCTGCCGTCGGTCGGGTCCGGCACCCGTTCCACGTAGCCGGCCTTCTCCAGCTGGTCGACCAGGAACCCCGCGGTCTGCTTGGTCACCTGGGCCGCTTCGGCGAGCTCGGTCAGCCGCGTGCCGTCCGGGCCGATCCGTTGCAGGAGGCGGGCCTGGGCGAGGGTGACGTCGTATCCGGCCTCGGTGATCACCGCCATGATCCGGTTCTCCAGATCCCGGTACGGGATGTAGAGCAGCAGCCCGATGTTCACCCGCGACTCCCCTTGTTTTTAGTCAGAGACTCTGATTAAAGTAGTCAGTCTCTCGAACTAAATCAAGGGGATGGTGACGATGGACGAGACCGCGATGTGGCAGACGATCGACTCCGAGCGCGCGGCGACCGCGGACCTGCTCGCCGGGCTCACCGACGTCGAGTGGGCCTACCCGTCGCTGTGCGAGGGCTGGACGGTGCGCGTGGTCGCGGCCCACCTGTCGCTCGGCCCGCGCGTGGGGATCGGCAAGGCCGTGGTCGCCTACGCCAAGGCGCGCGGCAGCTTCAACCGCGTGGTCGACCAGATCTCCCGCGCCGAGGCCCGCAGACCGACCGCCGAGCTCGTCGCGGAACTGCGCGGCATCGTCGGGAGCCGCAGGCTGGCGCCCGGCCAGTCGCTCAAGAACGCTTTGTTGGACATCATGGTCCACACACAGGACATCACCCTGCCGCTCGGCATCGAGCGTCACATGCCGATCGACGCCGCCGTCGTCGCGGCGGAGGACCTGTGGCGGATGGGGTTCCCGTTCCACGCGCGGCGCAGGCTCGCCGGGCACCGGCTCGTCGCCACCGACGCCGACTGGTCCGCCGGCGAGGGCACCGAGGTCAGCGGCCCGATCGAGGCGCTGGTCATGCTGCTGGCCGGACGCACCGCGACCATCCCGCGGCTCACCGGCATCACGGTCTGAGCTCACGCACCACCCGGCGGCACACGTGCACGCGCTCGAACCGTTGGCGCATCTCGGTTTCCCGCTCGATCCTGGCGCGCAGCACCGCCCCGACGGGCTCCAGCCCGTACTTGGCGCTCAGCACCGTGCCCACCTCGGCGGTTGACGCGTGCACCTGCACGTACCGCGACCGCTCCGCAAAACCGTTGCGCGCGAACCACCCCAGCGCTTCCTCGCGGACGCACGCGTCGAGTGACCGCACCCCGCACCGCTCCAGCCGCCGCACGGCTTCCGCGAGCAACGCCGTCGCGATCCCCTTCCGCCGGCAGTCCGGGTGCACCACCACGGTGTCGATGGTCGCCTCCGCTCCGGGCACCGAGACGTCCAGCACTCCCACCACGTCACCGTCGACCGCCACGAGCTCCAGGTCGGCACGACGTTTGTCCGGCCAGACGTCGTCGTAGTGGGTCGTCCTCAGCAACCCGAGAACCCGGCACCGCAGCCACGACGGCTCGTCGGCGGCCTCGTAGTCGCGGACCTCCGCCTGCGCGCCGAGCACTCCTGGCACCTCGGGTCTGCCAGAAGTCCCCAGCAAGCTCAGCCTCCCGGTTCTCCCCCGCACGGCGCCGCTCACGATCCCCCACCTCGCTTCCGCCGCCTCCAGGGTTCCTGATGTCCGGCCTGCTCGCACGCAGGTTCGGGCGTCACCGTTTGCCAGGAACATACTCAGTATGCATACTCGGTAGGCATGTCGGTCAAACACGGTCTGCTCGCGTTGCTCGAGCGCGGACCCATGTACGGCTACCAGCTGCGGGCTGCGTTCGACTCGACCACCGGCGGCACGTGGCCGTTGAACATCGGGCAGGTCTACACGACGTTGTCGCGCCTGGAACGGGACGACCTGGTCGCCGCACTGCCCGAGAACGAGGGCCAGCGCCCCTACGAGATCACCGGCCACGGCCGCGACGAGCTCAAGAAGTGGTTCGCCACGCCCGTCCAGCGCAGTGACCGGCCGCGCGACGAGGTGGCGATCAAGCTCGCGCTCGCGATCACCACCCCCGGCGTCGACGTCGCCAAGGTCGTGATGACCCAGCGCACTGCCACGATGCGCACGCTGCAGGAGTACACGCGGCTCAAGACCCAGCCCGGCGACCTCCCGTGGCTGCTCGTGCTCGACGCGATGATCTTCCAGACCGAGGCGGAGCTGCGCTGGCTCGACCACTGCGAGGCGAGCCTGCTGCGCTACGAGCCGCAGACCCTTCCCCAGCCGGCGGACGTCGAGGTGCCGCGATGACCGTCCTCGAACTGCGCGGCGTGCACCGCGTCCACGGCACCGGCGGGACGGCGGTCAACGCCCTCGACGACGTCTCGCTCACCGTCGAACCCGGCGAGTTCGTCGCCGTGATGGGCCCGTCCGGCTCCGGCAAGTCGACGCTGCTGAACCTCGCCGGCGGCCTCGACAGCCCGACCAGCGGCCAGGTCCTCGTCGACGGCACGAGCCTGCAGTCGTTGTCCCGCAAGCAGCTCGCCGCGTGGCGCCGCAAGCGGATCGGGTACGTCTTCCAGAACCTCAACCTGATCGCGAGCCTCACCGCCGCGGAGAACGTCGCGCTCCCCCTCGACCTCGACGGCGTGCGCCGTTCCCGCAAGCAGGCCGAGCAGGCACTGTCCGAAGTGGACCTCGACGGCTACGCGGACCGCTTCCCCGACGAGATGTCCGGCGGCCAGCAGCAACGCGTCGCCATCGCCCGCGCCCTGATCGGCGAGCGCCGCCTCGTCCTCGCCGACGAACCGACCGGCGCCCTCGACTCCCGCACCGGCGAGACGGTCCTGCGCCTGCTCCGCTCCAAAGTGGACGCCGGAGCCGCCGCCGTCCTCGTGACGCACGACGCCCGGCACGCCGCCTGGGCCGACCGCGTGATCTTCCTGCGCGACGGCGTCGTGGTCGACGTGTCGGAGCGCGACCAGCCAGAACACCTGCTGAGCACGCCGTGAACGGGTGGCGCGCAGCACTGCGCATCGCCTGGCGCGAGGCCCTCAGATCTCGCGGCCGCTCGGCGCTCGTCGTGGCCCTGATCCTCGTCCCGGTGGCCGCTCTCTCGTTCACCGCGGTCGTCTTCGACTCGACCGAGCTGACCCCGTCCGAGGACGCCGCCCGCCGCATGGGCGCCGCGGAAGCGCTGGTCAGCTGGCCCCACCGCGGCCCGGTGATCCAGGAGCCGACGAAGGACCGCGCGATCCCGCAGGGCAACGCCGAGGGCCCCGGCCCGTCCGAGGAACGCCTCCGATCCCTTCTCCCTGGCACCGAGCTCGTCCCGGTGGAACGCGGCGGCGTCAACATCCGCACCACCGCGGGCGTGGGTCGCGCCGGCGTCCGCATGCTCGACCTCGGCAACCCGCTGACCAAAGGCATGATCACGGTCCTGGAAGGCCGCCCGGCCACGACCGCCTCCGAGATCGCGTTGTCCCGCAGGGCGATGACCCGCACCGGCGCCACCCCGGGCGGCACCGTCACCACCGAGGACGGCCGCACGTTCACCGTGGTGGGCGTGATCGAGGACCCGAACCGCCTCGACGACACCACCGTCGTGGCGCTCCCCGGCACCTTCGACCAGGCCGAACGCTCCTGGCTCGTCACCACCCCGATCGACTGGGCGAAGGTCAAGGAGCTCAACAGGTCCGGTATCGCCGTGCTGTCCCGCAGCGTCCTGCACAACCTGCCCTCCGCCGCCGACCGCTACCCGCAGCTGCCCGACTCCAACGAGATCACCGCCGACATCCTCGTCCTGTTCGCGGGCCTGGCCGTGCTGGAGATGTCCCTGCTGGCAGGCTCGGCCATGGCCGTGGGCGCCCGCCGCCGCAAACGCGACCTGGCCCTGATCTCCGCGGTGGGCGGCGCCCCCGGCCACGTCCGCCGAATCGTCCTGGCCGACGGCGTGGTGGTCGGTGTGCTGGCCGCCCTCGGCGGCGTGGCCCTGGGCGTGCTGGCAGCGGTGCTCACCCGCCCGCTCGTCGAGTGGATCGTCGCGGAACGCTTCGGCGCCCAGCGCTTCTTCCCGTCCGCCCTGGCCGCACTGGCCCTGCTGGCCGTCGTCACCGGCGTACTGGCAGCCCTGGTCCCCGCCTGGATCTCCTCCCGCCAGGACGTCGTGACCGCCCTCGCAGGCCGCCGAGGCATCACCCGCTCCCGCCGCCGCTGGCTGGTCCTGGGCCTGGTCCTCATCGCCGCCGGCGCCGTCACCGGCGTCCTCAGCGCGATCAGCATGCAGGTGGTCGGCATCCTCAGCGCCCTGATCCTCACCGAGGTGGGACTGGTCCTCTGCACTCCGGCTCTGCTGGGTCTGCTGGCCAAAGCCGGCCGCTGGCTCCCGGTGGCCCTGCGAATCGCGCTGCGCGACGCCTCCCGCAACCGCACAGCAGCCGCTCCGGCGATCTCCGCGGTGATGGCGGCAGTGATCGGCGCGATGATCGTCAGCGTAATCCTGACCTCCCAAGCAGAACAGGACGCAAACCGGCTCGCGGGCACCATGGGCGACGTCTCCGTCTACCGCCCGGACGACCTCTCGCAGTCCAACACGAACACCACCGTCCCCGCATCCGTCGCCACCGCCATCCGCAACGCCATGCCGGTAGCCGAAACCCACGAGATCAAACTCCTGGCCTGCGACGGCGGCCCCTGCTTCGCCCACATCCGCCCACCAGCGGACCGCGAATGTCCCTACTCCCTCGACGTTCTCCACCGCGAACCCACCGAAGCCGAACAGCAGTCCGCCCTCGCCGACCAGCGCTGCACCGGAGTGAACCAGGCCCACCGCTACTTCGGCACCGTCACCTCACCGAACGGCTTCCTGGCCGTAGCACCCCCAGAAGCCGCGAAGTCCCTGCTACACCTACAACCCGAAGACGTGGCCGCAACCGAAACGGCTCTGCGCCAGGGCAGAATCGTCGTCAACGACCAAAGCCTCGTCTCCGGCGACCAGGTCCTGCTCGCCACCGGCACCCAGGCAACCACCATCCCGGCCCCGGGCCACGCGATCCCGCAACGCCTGAAGGCCCCACTCGCCATGATGACCGAGGAAACCGCCAGATCCCTGGGCTTCAAGGTCAGCGCGTTCACCACGTACGCCACCACAACGCGCATACCCACCGAGTCCGAGCAGGACGCCCTGACCGCAGCCCTGGGCGGCGAGTACGAAGTACAGGTAGTTCGCCCAACGGAGTCCGATGACCAGCAAGCTCTCGGCATCCTGGGCCTGGTAGCAGGCATCATCACCCTCGCGGCGGCCGCTCTGGCCACCGGCCTGGCAGCGGCGGACGGCCGCAAGGACCTGACCACCCTGGCCGCGGTGGGCGCCTCCCCCACCCTGCGCAAACTGCTGTCCCTGAGCCAAGCAGGCGTGATCGCGGGCATCGGCGGCCTCCTGGGCACAGCAGCAGGCGTCGGCTCAGCTCTCGCACTACTGGCGGCTCTCAACGTCGGCTACGCAACCCACTGGCCCCAACCAGAACTGAACCCACTGACAATCCCCTGGCCGAACGTCCTCATCTCACTGCTGGTGGTCCCAACCGTGGCAATGCTGGGCGCGGCCCTCGTCACCCGTTCCCGCCTCCCGATCGAACGCCGCGAATAGGCTGCAAGCCATGACCACCTTCGCGATAGTGCACGGGGCAGGCGACGTGGGTTGGTCGTGGAACCTGGTAGCAGACTCCCTGGAAACCAAGGGCCACACCGTCATCGCCCCGGACCTCCCCACCGAAGACGAGCAGAAGGACCTGACAGCCTGGGCGTCGACAGTGACCGACGCCCTCCCGTCCACTTCAGACGTGGTGGTAGTAGGCCACTCCTTCGGCGGCTTCGTCGCCCCACTGGTAGCAGCAAAGATCAACGCCAAGGCCTTGATCTTCGTAACGGCAATGCTCCCCAAACCAGGCGAGCGCCCAGCCGACTGGTGGGAGAACACCGGCTACACCGACAGCGGCCTGGAAGACCAGTTCTGGCACGACGTCCCGCCACACCTGGCCGAGGAGAGCCAAAAACGGGAACGAGGCATGTCAGAAACCGCCATGGCAAAGCCGTGGCCGCTGGACGCGATGCCCGACATCCCAACCCACTTCATCCTGTGCACAGAGGACCGCTTCTTCACCCCAGAGTTCATGCGCCCACTGGTGGCAGACCGCCTGGGCGTGGAACCGGTAGAGCTGACCGCAGGCCACTGCGCACAACTGAGCAACCCAACAGGCTTGGCAACCCTGCTGAGCAACTACGCGAACTAGGGCCGAGGCCGAAGGCGAGGCGACGCGATGGCGGAGCCGAGCAAGCTCTTCGCGTGGGGAACCGCACGCCCTACGCAACGCGCAGCCGCCCAACGCAACAGGCGTGCCATCAACCCGCCCGCGGCGCTGGCCGGTCTTTGATCAGATTGGCGGGGTAAGGGCAGAGCCCCCAAGCCCTGAACAGGAACGGACCCGCCCAACCCAACCACCTACGAACACGAAACCGGCAGCCGCCAACGCACCGGGGGGACGACCTACGCAACCGCCGCGCACAACCAAGCCCCACCGCAAGGCAAAGGGCCCCCGACCAAAAGCCGAGGGCCCCGCAACACCCAAAATCCTACTTGGACTCGTCCTCAGGCAACGAAACGTCCTCCACCGGCTTACCACCCTTGGTCCCAGCCGGCATCAACGAATCCAACGCCGACCCAGCAATCCGGCGGAACGCCCTCCGAGGCCGAGCCCTCTCCAACACCGCCACCTCCAACTTGGCAGCAGGCAAAACCTCAGGCGACCCGTTCCCAGTGGACGGCGACCCGGCAGACAACGCCTTCACGGCAACCGGAACGGCGTCCGACAACGACAACCCGTCGGAGAACGACTCCTTCAGAGCAGTGTTGGCAGCATCCACAGTCCCACCCATGACGATGTACTGCGGCTCATCCACAATGGACCCGTCGTACGTCAACCGGTACAACGTGTCCGACTCCGCCGAGTCTCCGACCTCAGCCACACAGATCTCCACCTCGAACGGCTTGATCTGCTCGGTGAAGTAGGTACCCAACGTGGTCGCGTAAACGTTGGCGAGCGAACGAGAAGTGACGTCCCGGGGATCGTTCTGATATCCACGCACGTCAGCGAACCGGATACCGGCCTGCCGAAGGTTCTCGAACTCGCTGTACCGCCCGACGGCCGCGAAGCCGATGCGGTCGTAGATCTCCGAGACCTTGTGCAGCGTGCTGGACGGGTTTTCCGCGACGAACAGAATGCCGTCCGCGTACTTCAGCACGATGACGCTGCGACCCCTGGCGATGCCCTTGCGGGCGTACTCCGAGCGGTCGCGCATCACCTGCTCTGCCGATGCGTACAGCGGCATCGTCATGGGTGGTGCTCCTGACGTCGAACCGGTGGGGGACTCAGCCTGCGGGGCGGGACCGGCGGCCTTCGACGACCGCGTCGGCGATCGTCTGGACCTGCGACTCCGGTACCTCGACGGCGCCGTCGGCACCGTTGATCGTGACCACGATCGGGTAAAGGCGCCGGACCGGGTCCGGGCCACCGGTCGCCGAGTCGTCGTCCGCTGCGTCGTAGAGGGCCTCGACGACCGCGCGGATCGCGGTCTCGACGTCGGCGTCCGGGTCGTAGAGCTTCTTGAGCGCCGACTTCGCGAAGAGCGAACCCGAGCCCACGGCCTGGTAGCCCTGCGACTCCTCGTAACGGCCGCCGGTGACGTCGTAGGACACGATGCGGCCCGCGCGTTCGGGATCTGCGGCCGAGGTGTCGTACCCGGCGAACAGAGGCACCACGGCGAGGCCGGCCATGGCCGCGTCGAGGTTGCCCCTGATCATCGCCGAGAGGCGGTTCGCCTTGCCGTCGAGCGACAGCGGAACGCCCTCGATCTTCTCGTAGTGCCGCAGCTCGACCGCGTACAGCCGCACGATCTCGATCGCGATGCCCGCGGTGCCCGCGATGCCGACGGCCGAGTGGTCGTCGGTCACGAAGACCTTCTTCATGTCGCGCTGGGCGATGACGTTGCCCATCGTCGCGCGCCGGTCGCCGGCGATCACGACGCCACCCTTGTACGTGGCCGCGACGATCGTCGTCCCGTGCGGGGCCTGGACGGTCCCCTCCGGGAGCTTCCGGGCGCTAGGCAACATGTCGGGTGCCTGTGCCCGCAGGAAGTCCGTGAACGACGACGAGCCCGGCGTGAGGTACGCCGAAGGCAGCGCCGCGGCCGGGTAACGCCCGGTCGAGCTGTTGTCCATGTGTTGGTTGTTCTCCCGTCCCCGAAATGGTCAACAGGCCCCCGGAGGCCTACTGACCACCCTTCTGCACATATGCGCGGACGAAGTCCTCCGCGTTCTCCTCGAGCACGTCGTCGATCTCGTCGAGGATCGCGTCCACGTCCTCGCCGAGCTTCTCGCGGCGTTCCTGACCGGCACCCGCGGCGTCGTCGGCACCGTCGTCGCCGTCGCCACCGCCCTGGCGCTGCTTCTGTTCCTGGGACATCTCGGCCTCCCGCATAACTCGCCTGACAAGAACACTACCCAGCGGCACCGACAAAAATCCTGAGCCACTCGGGTAGACGATCACCCGCGAGTCAGTGCGTCCACCAGCTGCTCGGCGGTGTCAGAAGCCTCCAACAACGCTCCGACGTGCGCTTTTGTGCCTCGAAGCGGTTCGAGCGTCGGAATTCGCACGAGCGATTCCCGACCGAGATCAAAGATCACCGAGTCCCACGAAGCGGCCGCGACCGAGGTCGGGTAGCGCTCCAGGCACCGGCCGCGGAAGTACGCACGCGTGTCCTCAGGCGGCGTGGTGATGGCCGCGCGGACCTCCTCCTCGCTGACCAGCCGCTTCATCGAGCCGCGCGCGACCAGGCGGTTGTAGAGGCCCTTGTCGAGCCGCACGTCCGAGTACTGCAGGTCGACCAGGTTCAGCCGCGCGGAACCCCAGGCGAGGCCGTCGCGCTGCCGGTAGCCCTCGAGCAGCCGCAGCTTGGCGACCCAGTCGAGCCGGTCCGCGCACTCCGCCGGGTCGCGGGCCAGCGCGTCGAGCACCTCGCCCCAGATCCGCAGGACGTCGCGGTCGCCGACGCCCTCCTTCTCGACGAAGGCGGTCGCGCGCTCGTGGTAGGCGAACTGCACGTCGAGGCCGGTGAACTTGCGGCCGCCGGTCAGCTCGACCTTGGTCTTGAGCGTCGGGTCGTGGCTGATCTGGTGCACCGCGCGCACCGGGTCGACCAGGCGCAGGTCGTCGAAGCGCTGGCCGGCCTCGATCATGTCCAGCACCAGCGACGTCGTGCCGACCTTGAGGTACGTCGAGTACTCGGCCAGGTTCGCGTCGCCGATGATGACGTGCAGGCGGCGGTACTTGTCCGCGTCCGCGTGCGGCTCGTCGCGCGTGTTGATGATGCCGCGCTTGAGCGTCGTCTCCAGGCCGACCTCGACCTCGATGTAGTCGGCGCGCTGTGAGAGCTGGTAGCCCGCCTCCTCGCCGGACGGGCCGATGCCCACGCGGCCGGAACCGGTCACGACCTGGCGCGACACGAAGAACGGCGTGAGGCCCGCGATGACGGCCGTGAACGGCGTCGACCGCTGCATCAGGTAGTTCTCGTGCGTGCCGTACGACGCGCCCTTGCCGTCGACGTTGTTCTTGTACAGCTGCAGGCGGGGCTGGCCGGGCACGGTGGCGGCCTTCAGCGCGGCCTCCTCCATCACCCGCTCCCCCGCCTTGTCCCAGATCACCGCGTCACGCGCGTTGGTGACCTCGGGAGCCGAGTACTCGGGGTGCGCGTGGTCGACGTAGAGCCGCGCGCCGTTGGTGAGGATGACGTTCGCCGCGCCCAGGTCCTCGACGTCGGAGTCGGCGGGGTGACCACCGGGCGAGCCCAGGTCGAACCCTCGCGCGTCGCGCAGCGGCGACTCCACCTCGTAGTCCCACCGGGCACGCCTGGCGCGCGGTATGTCCGCCGCCGCCGCGTACGCGAGCACCACCTGTGTCGAAGTGAGCACCGGGTTCGCGGTCGCGTCGCCCGGCACCGCGATGCCGTACTCGACCTCGGTTCCCATGATCCGCCGCATACGCAACACCCTACGACCTAGGCCCTACGCGTGCGATGAAGGGAACCTTCATCCACTTGAGGTGGATGAAGGTTCCCTTCATCGATCTCAGCTCTACCCGGACGCCAGTCCTGCTGCCGGGCGAATGCGAGAAGCGCCCCGCGAAGGCCCGAACGCGGCGACCACGGCGAGCACCACGACCGCCAGCGCGCCGATGACCAGCGGCAACACCACCGTCGCGCCCGGCAGCGAGAGGTCGAGGCCGGTCGCCAGGATCGCGATTTCCGCGTAACCGAACCCGAGCACGCCACCACCGATCACGCCCACGAGGGCCAACATGACCGCTTCAGCGATGACTCCGCCCTGCAGCCCGCCTTGAGTGACGCCCAAGGCGCGCCTGAGCGCGAGCTCCTTGCGGCGCTCCTGGACCGAGATCGTCAGGGCGGTGCCGATGCCGGTCACGGCGACCGCGACGGACAGCCCGAGCAGCACCATCATCAGCACGGTGCCGAGGTGCATGTACCGGTCCGCGTTCGCCCGCTCGTCCGCGTCCGTCCGCACGATCACGGTCGGGTTGTTGGGCAGCGCGGCCTGCAGGCCCGCCCGGAACTTCGCCGGGTCGACGCCAGGTTTGAGCGCGACCAGCACCTTCTCCGCCGTCCCCGTGGTCAGGCCGCCGAGGATCGTCGTGTAGCCGGTGAGCGTGCCGGGCACCGTGCCCACGACCTTGTACTGCTTCCCGTCGTTCTCGACGAACGAACGGTCCGACCAGTGCTCGGGCACGACCGCTGTCCCGGCGACGAGCTGCTCGGCACCGGCGACGTTCTGCGCCTTCATCCACGCCTTGAACTCGTCCGGGTCCACGCCGGCCCCGTTCTCGGCCTTGTGCAGCACGACGCTCGCCGCCACGCCGTCCTGCGCGGGAATCACCGGCAGCGGCCGCTCCCCCGCGTCCACGACGGTCGCGTCCGGGCGTTCCTCGTTGGCGAACGTGTAGGTCATCTCCTGCGCACTGCCCAGCACGACCAGGAAGAACGTCACCATCGAGCTGGCCAGCAGCAACGGCAGCGCCACCGACGCCGACCGCTGCGGCATCCTGCGCACCTCCGCGCCGGCGAGCTTCCACTGCGTCCAACGAGTACCACCGATCTTGCCGAACAGCCGCGCGATGAACGGCACCGTCACCGGGCCGAGGATCCAGAACAGTCCGGTCACCGCGGCGATCGCGGAGAACGTGACCGCGAGCGGAGCACCCGCGGTGCCCTTGGCGGCGACGGCCAGCAGGGCCAGCATCGCCGCACCACCGGTGAACAGCAGGCCGAACACCAGCCGCAGCCGGCGGACCGAGCGGGGCGGCACCTCGTTCTCCGCGTCACGCAGAGCAGCCAACGGCGACACGCGCGCAGCGTTGATCGCAGGCCGTACAGCCGCCATCACGCTCAACAGCGCGGCAACGACAACTCCGAGAACGACGTACCCGAGCGACGGCAACAGTTCCGGGCTCAGCTGCACCGCGCCGAACAGCGCGGAGATGCCCGTGACGTCGAACGTCCTGGCCAGCACCCACGCCATCGGCCCACCGAGCAGCGCACCACCGACACCGGCCAGCGCACCTGTCACGAACGCCTCGAACAGGCTCCTGCGCACCAACGGCCCGCGCTGGGCACCGATGCACCGCAGCAGCGCCGTCTGCCGTTGACGTTGCGCGTAGACGGCGCGGAACGTGGCCGCGGCGACGAACACCGCCGTCGCCAGCGCGAGCACGCTGAACGGCAGCAGGATGAACTTCAGGTCGTCACCGACCTTGTCCGCGTCCGGCGCCGGGTCCCACACGACGTACGACGCGCCCGCCGCGCTCGCCACGGCGTCGCGAGAGCCGCCGATCACCCACACCGCCAGGGTGTCCGGCTGCGGGTCGAGCTTGCGCGCGAGGTCCGGACCGGCGACCAGGATCGGCCGCGAGTCCATCCCGCCCTTCTTCATGACACCGCTGACCGTGACCTCGATCGGCCGTCCGTCCGCGGCGGCGAGCTTGATCCGGTCGCCCGGCTTGAGGCCGCGCTCGTAGGCGGTCATCTTGTCGACGGCGACCTCACCGTCCGCGGCGGGTGCCTTGCCCTCGGCCAACGGCCAGCGCACGAGGTCCGGTTGCTGGACCTCCACCTCGGCCCGGTGCTCCCCCGCACGGCCGTTGGCGTCGAGCAGGTCCGCGTGCGCCTGCTGCACCGGCACTGCCCTGCCGACCGCCGACAGCTTGGCCAGCAACGCGTCGTCGAGCTTCGGGCGGTTCGCCTCCACGGTGTTCTCGTCGTAGGGCTGTCGTTTGACGTCCACCACGTGGCCCACTGTGGACGGTGTGAGCGGTGCGCCCTCGTCGACCGACCTGGTGAGCGCGTCGCTCAGCACCAGGGCGGCCAGCAGGCAGGCCACACCGACCACGAGCGCGACGCCCGGCAGCAGCGCGCGGCCCGGCCGGGCGCGGAACTCGGCGACGCCGAGCCGCAGGGAAGTGGACACGAATCCTCCTCGGTGACGTCTGACGGTCACGAAGGTAGGAAGGAAGGCGATCAGCGGGCGTCGGACTGCGGTAGCAAGCTCGCGTACGACCACAGGAGGACACGGGGATGATCAACCTCTACGACGAGGAGCGGTTCGTCATCGGCACGGTCTCGCGGGAACGCATGCGCGCGGAAAACCTCTGGCACGGCTGCGCGACCATCGTCGTGCGGTCACTGGACGGCTCCCGTGTCTACGTGCACCGCCGCACCGACACCAAGGACATCTTCCCCGGCCTGTACGACTGCACCGCGGGTGGCGTGATCGACGCGGGCGAGGTTCCGGACACGGCCGCCGAACGCGAGCTGCGCGAAGAACTCGGCGTCGAGGTGCCGCTGAAGAAGTTGTTCATCTCCAAGTACGTCGACGACCACACGCGCTACCACGTGTGGGTGTACGAGGCGCGCACCGACGGGCCGTTCACCCACCAGCCCGAGGAAGTCGCCTGGGGCGGGTGGATGGACCTCGAAGAGCTCAGGGACAAGATCGAGGACCCCGACTGGCCGCTCGTCCCCGACGGCCGGGTGATCGGCCGGGAGTGGTTGCGTTTCAACGACTCCCGCTGAATCACAGCCAGCCGCGTTCGTCGGCGACCCGCAGGGCCTCCATCCGGTTGCGCGTGCCGGTTTTCGTGGTGGCGCCGGAGAGGTAGTTCCGCACGGTGCCCTCGGCGAGGTACAGCCGGGCGGCGATCTCGGCCACGGTCGCGCTGGAGCGGGCGGCGATGAGGACGTCGCGTTCGCGGGCGGTCAACGGCGACTCGCCGGCCGCCGGCGTGGCCGCGGCGAGCACCGGGTCGACCACCGGTTCGCCGGCCGCCACCCGCCGGACGGCGTCGGCGAGCACGTCGGCGGGAGCGTCCTTCACGACGAAGGTCCGCAGACCGTCCAAACCGGACCCGGCCCCGCCGGGCCGCCCAGGCCGTCGTCGCGCACCTCCACCGAGGACGACACCGCGCCGGTGACGATGTCGGGGTTGCCGCTGAACACCACGATCGCCGGCAACGTCAGCACGCCCGCGGCCGCGTAACCGCCGAGCAGAACCTTGGCGATGTGCAGCTTCTCGCGAGCATCAGGATCTGTCTTCGTCATGCCGACAATGCTGGTTGTGCGGAGTTTTCGCTGGTAGCGATGATCTGCACGTCCTCGGCGTGACATCTGTCAGAAACCTGACAACTAGGTCCAGGCCAACCCGGCGCGCGTCTTCCAGTACTGCTCGGCAGGCTCGGCCAGGTCCGGCAGGTCGACGTCGACCCGCAGCGCGTCCACATTGGACCGCAGTTGCTCCGGGCTCGCCGCACCCGACAGCACGACGTCCACCCACGGCTGCCGCGCGATCGCCGCCAGCGCCACGGCGTCCGGTCCGACGCCCAGCGCTTCCGCCTGTGCCGCAACCGCTTGCGGAGGCTCGACGACGAGCCTGCCGTTCGCCACGCCCTCCTTGACGATCACGCGCAGCCCGGCGTCGTGCGCCTCCCGCAGCGCCTCGCCCGCCGAGGTCTCCAGCACGTTCCAGGTGGACTGGACGGACGAGAAGATGCCGAGCTCGAGCGCCTTGCGGATCGCGTCGGCCTGCCGCGGTCCGGACGTGGAGAAGCCCAGCGGCACGCCGATCCCGACCATCGCGTCCAGCAGAGCGCGATCTGAGAACAACGGGCTGTCCGCCGTCAGCGAGTGCACCTGGTAGAGGTCGACGCGCGACAGCAGCGCGCGGGTTTCCTGCCACTGCCGGGTGAAGCGGGCCAGGGAGTGCTCCTTGACCTCGTGCACCTCGGCGTCGGGCCGCCAGTCCGCCGTGTAGGCGTAACCCCACTTGCTGGAGATCGTCACGTCGTCGTGGCCGGGCAGCCACGACGACAGGAACTCCTCCGACAGCCCGTACGAGCGGGCAGCGTCGACCCAGCGAATGCCCAGTTCGTAGGCCGTGTCGAGAACACGGTGGCATTGCGCACGCATCGACTCGACGTCACGCACGGCAGGAAGCGCGTCTTCACGACCGAGGTTGATGTAGGCGGGACGACCGAGTGACGCCAGTCCGAGCGCTAGTTGAGCCATGGTGCAACGGTAAACGGCGGCCCCGCGGGACCGCCGTTCACGTGACCCGCCGGGGTCGATCTAGCGGTTGGCCCTGATGTGGTTGCGCACCCACTTGCCGGCTTCCTTCAGCGGACCCACGCCCGTGAAGCTGTTGCCGGAGCAGGTACCGCCCTTGAACACGGCGCCGGAGCGCTTGTCGTCGGAGAAGTTCCAGTTCGTCCACGAGATCTTCGCGGAGTTCATGAACGTGATGAACTTGTTCGCCATGGTGAAGTCGTTGGGACCGTCACCGGAGGCCTCCTGCGAACCGAACTCGGTGACGAACACCGGCACCTGGCTCGAGACCGTCTTCAGGGCGTTGAGGTAGCTGTCCCTGTGGTCCTTGGCGTAGAAGTGGAACGTGTACATCAGGTTCGAGGCGTTGACCTTGTTGCGGCTCACCTCGTTGATGTCCTTGCCGTCGGACAGGCCGAACGTCGACCAGCCGTGCGTGCCCACGAGCACCAGGCTGTCCGGGTCCTCGGCGCGGATCGTCGGGATGACGGCCTCGGCGTAGGACTTGACCCGCGACCACGACACGCCGTTCGGTTCGTTGGCGATGTCGTAGATGATGTTGGTCTTGTCCTTGTGCCGCTGCGCGATCTCCTTGAAGAACGTCTTGGCGCGCGAGGTGTTGTGGTTCGGGTCGCCCGGCGAGAGCTGGTGCCAGTCCACCAGCGCGTACAGGCCGCGCTTGGTGGCCTCCTCGATGTAGCCGTGCACCATGTCGGTGAACTTCCGGGGGTTCGACTCGTAGCCGCCCTCCTGGATGTACATCGAGATGCGCAGGACGTCGGCCTTCCAGTCGTTCGCGAGCGCGTCCAGGGACGCGGTCTTGACGCACTGGGAGTACCACTGGATGCCGTGGGTGCTCATGCCCCGCAACTGGACCTGCTGGCCCGCCTGGTTGCACAGCTTCACACCGCAGACCTTCAGCTGGCCGTTGACCGCCGCGGGCGAACCCGGTGGCAGAGCGGCAGCGGAGACGTCACCCTCGGCGGCGGCGGAACTTCCCGCCACGACACCGGTCAACGGGAGCACGACTGCCGCGGCGAGCGCCACCACAGACTTCTGCCAAGCCATTCAGCGTCTCCTCTCGGACTGCTGGCGGCGGATTAGTTAGGTAACTTTCCTTACCGTTAAAGGTATAGACGACCTTAGGGCTGCCCCAAGAGCGAGTCAAGCGTCTCGTCGCAGAAGAGTCACCGTTCCGGCACCCAGTGTCACCAGTGCGTAAACGAGCAAACAGGCGACAGCGGCCAGCGGGCCCAGCGGCGGGTCGTTGACGACCCCGGCCACCTCCCACACGAGGTACGGCACCATCACCGCTGATGCGTCCATGTTCCAGGGCTCCGGCAGCATCGGCGTGACGGCCGGCAGACCCCACAGCAGGACGCCCACCACCACGATCGTCACCGCCGTCGAGCGCAGCGCCAGGCCGAGCCCGAGGCCGGTCAGGCCCGTCACCAGGATCGACAACACCGCCGCTCCCGCCCACGGGAGCACGTCACCCAGGCTCTCCCACGGCGCGATCGGAGGCGGCCGGTCCCCCGTGATCAGCCAGCTCGTGCCGATGCTGAGGGTCAGCGCGACGGCTCCGATCACCACAGCCGTGGTGGCGACGAGCGCGCTTTTGGCCGCCAGCAAGCGTTTCCGGTCCGGCACGGCGGTCAGCGCGCCCAGCCGCGGGTCGGACGTCGCCACGAGGGCACCGAGCGCCGCCACGCAGAACTGGACGACCGGCGTGATCACCACGCTCGCGTCGGCGGACCCGAACTTCATCTGTTCGGCGACCGGTGACGTGTCGTAGTCCCGCACCATCAGCCACGAGATGGTCGCGCCGAACGCGATCATCACGCCGATGGCGGCGATCAGGCCGTAGGGCGCCCGGACCGTCCGGAGTTTCAGCCACTCCGCGGCGAGTGCGTTCTTCACAGCCCCCTCCCCGAGGTCAGTTCGAGGTAGGCGTCCTCGAGGGAACCGTTCTGCGTCAACGCCTCCATCGGCGTCTCCTTGACCAGCTGTCCTCTTGCGACGATCACGACGTGGTCGGCGGTCAGCGCCATCTCGCTCATCAGGTGGCTGGAGACGAAGACCGTGCGGCCTTCCTTCGCGAGGCCGCGCATGAGGTCGCGGATCCAGCGCACGCCTTCGGGGTCGAGGCCGTTGACCGGTTCGTCGAACATCAGGACCTCCGGGTCGCCGAGCAGTGCCGCCGCGACGCCCAGCCGTTGCTTCATGCCCAGCGACAGCGCCTTGATCCGCTTGTTCCGCACACCTCCCAGGCCGACCTGCTCCAGCAGCTCGGTGGCGCGTTTCCGGTTGATCCCGTTGCTGGTGGCGATCCAGCGCAGGTGGTCGAGCGCCCTGCGCCCGTGGTGCACGGCGGCCGGGTCGAGCAGCGATCCGACGTGCCGCAGCGGGTGGTCCAGGTCCTGGTAGCGCTTGCCGTTCACGAGCGCCTCGCCGTTCGTCGGCCGGTCCAGCCCGAGAACCATGCGCATCGTCGTGGACTTGCCGGCACCGTTCGGGCCGAGGAAGCCCGTGACCAGTCCTGGTTGGACGGTGAACGACAGGCCGTCGACCGCCGTCGTGTCCCCGTATCTCTTCGTCAGGTTCCGCACCTCGATCATGAGGAAGAGAGTCGGCCTTCGAGGCGTGCGACGGATCGGCCCGCGGTCCGAACCGCGGAATCGGACCGTGGTCCGAGGCGCGGAGTCCCACGGCTCGTTAACGTCGACCGCGTGATGCAGAGACTCCACCTCTACCTGGTCGACGCGACGGCCGCGCTGGTGATCTGGATCCTCGTCGCCTACGCGATGCTCGAGCCCCACCAGCCCCCGTCGCCCTGGGTCGCGGTGCCGATGGCCGGACTGATCGCGGTCCCCGTCGCCGTCCGCAGGGTGTGGCCGGAGATCGCGCTGGGCGTGACCACGGCCGCGATGGTGGTGGCGGTGATCAGCCAGGTGCTTCCGTTGCAGGCCCTGGGTGCTCCGGTGGGGGCGGTCTGCTTCGGGCTCTACACGGTGGCCGTCGAACGCACCCGCACCTGGTCGCTGGCCGCCCTCGCGATCAGCATCATCGCGACCGGAGGGTTGGCCGGTGGCGAGCCGGAGAGCATGCTGGTCGCCTTCGCCGCACTGGGTTCGGTGTGGGCCATCGGGTACACGACCAGGCTGCGGCGGTCGTTCCAGGAGCGCGAGACGACTCAGCGGGCCGAGCAGGCGCTGGCCGACGAACGCCTCCGCATCGCCCGCGAGCTGCACGACGTGGTGGCGCACAACCTGTCCCTGATCGCGGTGCAGGCCGCCAACGCCGCACACGTGCGCTCAGCCGAGCACGCCTACGAAGCCCTGACGGTGATCTCCGAGACGAGCCGCGCCGCGCTGACGGAGATGCGCAGCCTGCTCGGCGTCCTGCGCTCCGACGCCGATCTCGCCCCGTCCCCCGGCCTGGACGGCCTCGCCGAACTGGCCGACCGCGCGTCGCTCGCGGGCGTGCGCGTCTCGTTGGACGTGCGAGGCGACTCCGCCGTACCGGAGGGGGTCGGCCTGTCGGTGTACCGGATCGTGCAGGAGGCTCTGACCAACGTCGTGAAACACGCCGCGCCCGCGTCGTGCACGGTGGTGGTGGACGTGACGCCGTCGTCGGTGCGGGTCGAGGTGACCGACGACGGACCTGGGGTGAAGGAGCTGGGAGTGGGACACGGCCTGATCGGCATGCGCGAACGCGTGGCGATGTACGGCGGCACGTTCAGCGCGGGCCCTGGTGAGACCGGTGGTTTCCGGGTCGTCGCGGAGCTGCCGCACCGATGACGAGCGTGCTGATCGTCGACGACCAGGCGTTGCTGCGCGCGAGCTTCCGCCTGCTGGTCGACAGCGAACCGGACCTGACCGTGGTCGGCGAGGCGGGCACGGGCGCCGAAGCCGTGTCACTCGCTTCTTCTTTGGCACCAGACGTCGTGCTGATGGACATCCGCATGCCGGAGATGGACGGCATCGAAGCCACACGTCTCATGGACGGCCCTCGCGTGCTGGTGCTGACAACGTTCAACCTGGACGAGTACGTGTTCGGCGCGTTGAGGGCAGGAGCCTCGGGCTTCCTGCTGAAGGACACGCCCCCTGGCGAGCTGCTGGCGGCGATCAGGGTGGTGGCGTCCGGCGAGTCGTTGCTGTCGCCGCCGGTGACGCGCCGGCTGATCTCCGAGTTCGTCCGGCAGCCCGCGTCGATGGTGGTGTCGGGGCTGGAACGGCTGACGGAGCGGGAGAAGGAGGTCCTGCTGCTGGTCGCACGAGGGCTGTCCAACTCGGAGATCATGGCGGCGCTGCACGTGAGCACCGGGACGGTGAAGACGCACATCGGGAACCTGCTGTCCAAACTGCACGCACGCGACCGTGCACAGCTTGTTATTGCGGCCTACGAGTCCGGGTTGGTCTGAGCGAGACGGCGTGCCGCACGTCGACGTCCCAACCTGCGTGACCACCGACGTGCGGCAGGCAACGCGCTTCCACCGGCAAGAGCTCCGATGCCCAGCGTCGTGAAGTGGCCTGCTGACACGCAGACGACCACCGCTGCGGCCAGAAGCGTCACGAACACCAGATACAGCCGCCAGAAGTACTTGCCGAGAATCAGCTCCACGATCATCACAGAGCAAGTCTGCACCCCATCTGAACTGCTTCTTTACAAATTCTTACACTTGTGGGATGACACGCAGACCAGGCTGGCGCAGGCCGTCACTTCCCGAGGGCCCGCTACGTGACCTCAACGACGCCCTGCACGGCCTGCACGCCAGGTCAGGCCGTCCGAGCTGCAGAAGGATCGCCGAAACGATCGCGGCCAGATCCGACTGCGATCCCATCTCGCACACAACCGTCCGTGCCACGCTCAGCGATCCGAAACTTCCCAAACTCGCTCACGTCCTGGCGATCGCACAGGTCTTGATCGGTTTCACCGCGGACAAGGATCCTGGTGCTCGGTTGGACCGCTTCGACCACCTGTGGCAGCAAGCTCGCATCGCCGAAGACGAGGTCTTCGGCTTGGGCGATCCGGGGATCGACGCCGCCGCCAGGGCAACGCAGTTGCTGCACGCTCAGCGTCTAGGTCTGTTGGAACAGCAGACGATCGCTCAGCGCGAGTTCATCCGCCGGGTCGCAGTCCTGCTCGACTCCCAGCCTCCTGACTGGTGGCGTCTGCTGGAGGCGTACGACCAGGTGATGGCCTGGAACATCAAGGGCTTCGCGGACTGGAAGGAGATCATCGGGTTCGACCGGCCGACGTTGCGGCGGCTTGCTCACGCCACACCGCGCAACGCGGACGGGATGTGGCGCGGCGACACGGGTTGGGACGGCCTCGACGACACCGTCCTGCCTGTCAGGGGTGCTCACGTCGCATACGCGCTGTTCGACGGCACTGGAAAACCGGTGCACATAGGGATGACCAACCAGTTCAGGGCCCACGTGAAGCGCTTGCACAAAAGTGGCGTTGCGTGGACGGCCTGGCAGGCGTGGCCATGCACTGACAGACAACAGGCCGTCGAGAAACGACGAGACGTGGCGACGCAGTACGGCTACCGCTGACCACGATGTACGGGGTGCACGGTGTGCACCCCTCCCCGAAAGTCCCGTACCCCTCCTGGAAGGGGCACGACACGACCCCAGAACGCGAAACCGCCCCGGCCGAAACGACCGGGGCGGTTCCATGAATCGGTCTTACAGGTACGTGCCGGTGTTCGTGGCCGTGTCGATCGCGCGGCCCGTCTCCTGGTTCTTCCCGGTGACGAGCGTGCGGATGTAGACGATCCGCTCGCCCTTCTTGCCCGAGATGCGTGCCCAGTCGTCCGGGTTCGTCGTGTTCGGCAGGTCCTCGTTCTCGGCGAACTCGTCGACGATGGCGGCCTGCAGGTGCCGGACCGAGAGGCCGGGCTGCTTGGTGTCGAGCAGCGACTTGATCGCCGCCTTCTTGGCCCTGTCGACGATGTTCTGGATCATCGCGCCGGAGTTGAAGTCCCGGAAGTACAGGACCTCCTTGTCACCGTTGGCGTAGGTGACCTCCAGGAAGCGGTTCTCCTCGGACTCCTCGTACATGCGCTCGACGGTGTGCTGAACCATGCCCTCGATGCAGGCCTTCGGGTCTCCGCCGAACTCGGCGAGGTCGTCGGCGTGCAGCGGGAGGTTCGCCGTCAGGTACTTGTTGAAGATGTCCTTCGCGCCCTCGGCGTCCGGTCGCTCGATCTTGATCTTCACGTCGAGGCGGCCGGGGCGGAGGATCGCCGGGTCGATCATGTCCTCGCGGTTGGAGGCGCCGATGACGATGACGTTCTCCAGGCCCTCGACGCCGTCGATCTCGCTGAGGAGCTGGGGGACGATCGTCGTCTCGACGTCGGACGACACGCCGGAACCGCGGGTGCGGAAGATCGAGTCCATCTCGTCGAAGAACACGATCACCGGGGTGCCCTCTGACGCCTTCTCACGAGCCCGCTGGAAGATCAGGCGGATGTGCCGCTCGGTCTCACCGACGAACTTGTTGAGGAGCTCGGGGCCCTTGATGTTGAGGAAGTAGGACTTGGCCTGCTTGTCGGTCTCGCCGCGGATCTCCCGCACCTTCTTGGCCAGGGAGTTCGCCACCGCCTTGGCGATGAGCGTCTTGCCGCAGCCGGGAGGGCCGTAGAGCAGCACGCCCTTGGGCGGGCGCAGCTCGTACTCGCGGAACAGGTCGGCGTGCAGGAACGGCAGCTCCACGGCGTCGCGGATCTGCTCGATCTGCCGGGACAGGCCGCCGATGTCGCTGTAGTCGATGTCCGGGACCTCCTCGAGCACGAGGTCCTCGACCTCGGCCTTGGGGACCCGCTCGTAGGCGAAACCCGCCTTCGAGTCGACCAGCAGCGAGTCGCCGGGCTTGAGCGGCGAGTCGAGCAGCGGCTGGGCGAGCCAGACCACCCTCTCCTCGTCCGCGTGACCGACGACCAGCGCGCGGGCGATCTGGTCCTCCCCCTCTTCGGAGAGCACCTCCCGCAGTGCGCAGACCTCACCCGACCGCTCGAAACCGCCGGCCTCGACGACCGTCAGCGCCTCGTTGAGGCGGACCGACTGCCCGAACGACAGCTTCTCCGGCTCGACCGCGGGGGACACGGCGACCCGCATCCTCCGGCCGGACGTGAAGACGTCCACCGTCCCGTCGTCGAAACGCGCCATGAAGACGCCGTACCCGCTGGGCGGCTGCGCCAGCCGGTCGACCTCCTCACGCAGCGCGAGCAGCTGGCTTCGTGCTTCGCGGAGGGTGTCTATGAGCTTCGTGTTTCGCTCGGTCAGTTGGCTGACCCGCTCCGTCGCCTCCGCCAGCCGCTGCTCGAGCAACCGGACGTGGCGCGGGGACTCGGTCAGCTTGCGGCGCAACGACGCGATCTCGTCCTCGAGGAACCTGATCTGCGCGTTCAGCTCTGCAGAATTGTTGCCCTGGTTCAGCTCGCCACCCTCATCGGGTTGGCTGCCGGGATGACCGTGCTGCATGTCGGCACCCTCCTCCCGTGTTCGTACCGATTACGGTACCGGCGATCACCGACAAAATCGTGTACTCACAACATCATCTTCGCTCGTGTGACGCAACGGTCCGGCCTCCAACAGAGGTCAACTGCTCCATCTCGGTGTCCGGTGGAACCACCTACCCGCTACGGTGCGTCCCAGAAACCCCGGCCGGCGCACAGCCCGGCGACACGCCAGCCGACCTGCGAGAAGTCCGAGGAGAGGGTCATGGGAGCACCTGGGTGGCCGCCCGGCCCCCACGCTCCGCGACCACCCTCGGACGACCGCGAACACGCCTGGTGTGGCCCGCGACCCGGCGACGGGCGCCAACCCGCCGCCGTCCCACCAGGTGGACGATCGGCTGGTCCGATCGGTGGTGACACACCGCAACCCACCCCGTTCGTGCCCGTCGGAGGACCCGCGCGAGCGAGGCTCCGGTGCGACCGGAGGGCGTGCGGCCAACCGGGTGGTCGTGCCGACGCAACCGGCGCACCACTCCGACAGCGCAGTGCATCGCGCTCGATTTCCGGTGGAGTGCCGCAATCGTTATCAGACACGGCCTTGGCGCGGCCAGCTGGCAACAGCACATGGTGTGCATAACCACTCGTGCGTGTCGATAGACCCCATTCCGCCGCGCGCCCGACCACGAAGTACCAGAATGTCCAAGCGATAGATCACCTCATCCGCATCGGGGGAGTTTCGATGACCTACCCGCCGCAGCAGCCCGGTCCCTACGGGCAGCAGCCGCAGCCCGGTGGGCCGTACGGGCAGCAGCCGCCGCAGCAGCCGGGTCACGGCCAGCAGCCGCAGCCCGGTTACGGCCAGCAGCCGCCGCCGGGATACGGCCAGCAGCCGGGGCCGTACGGCCAGCCGCAGCAGGACCCGTTCGGCCAGCAGGGACCCCAGAGCGGCGGCTTCCCGCAGCAGGGTTACGGCCAGCCCCAGCCCGGCTACGGCCAGCCAGGCCCCTACGGCCAGCAGCCGGGCTACGGCGGGTTCGGCGGTCCCCCGCCGCCCAAGAAGAGCAACACCGGCCTGATCATCGGTGTCGTCATCGGCGTGCTGGTGCTCGTCGGCGGCGGCATCACGGCGGCTGTCATCTACTCCGGCAGCAGCTCCAGCAGCAACTCGTCGTCGTCCAACTCGGGCAACGGCTCGGACTCGGGCAACAGCGGCGGTGGTGACGACGCGGCGGAGGTCAAGAAGGTCGCCGAGGAGTACTACGCGGCCGGCACCTCCGGCAACACCAGCAAGGCCAAGTCGATGGCCTGCCAGGAGGTCGTCGACGAGGCCGAGGAGGCCGAGAAGAAGCTCGACAGCCTCACACCGGAGCAGCGCAAGCAGGCCGAGGAACTGGCGAAGACGCTGAAGACCAGCGTGAAGGTCAACGACGTGGCCGTCAGCGGCAACGAGGCGACGGTCAAGATCAACCTCTCCATGAGCATCGGTGGCAAGAACTCGACCGTCGACACCGACGTGAAGTTCAAGAAGATCTCGGGCACCTGGAAGTTCTGCACGCTGCAGAAGGACATCAAGATCCCGACGACGAGGTAGCCGGTGACGCGGCGAGGGGCCCTGCCGAATCGGTGGAACCCCTTTGTGAACTAATGGCACGTCGAGCCAGAAGATCTGCATCGGGGGAATTCGATGACCTACCCGCCTCAGCAGCCCGGGCAGCAGCCCGGTTACGGCCAGCAGCCGCCGCCGGGGTACGGACAGCAGCCGGGGTACGGACAGCCGCCGGGACAACCGGGGTACGGCCAGCAGCCGGGTCCGTACGGCCAGCCGCAGCAGGATCCGTTCGGCCAGCAGGGACCGCAGAGCGGTGGGTTCCCTCCGCAGGGACCGCCGAGCGGCGGCTTCCCGCAGCAGGGTTACGGCCAGCCCCAGCCCGGCTACGGCCAGCCAGGCCCCTACGGCCAGCAGCCGGGCTACGGCGGGTTCGGTGGTCCCCCGCCGAAGAAGAGCAAGACCGGCCTGATCATCGGTGTCGTCATCGGCGTGCTGGTGCTCGTCGGCGGTGGCATCACGGCCGTCCTGCTCACCGGCAACAGCTCGAAGAACAACGACTCGGCGTCGACGAACACGAACTCCCAGCCGACGAACGGCAGCACGAAGCCGACCACGCCGTCGTCGAAGAGCTCGTCGAGCGGCGGCGACTCGGACGCGAAGGAAGTCGCGGAGAAGTTCACCGAGATCGTCCTGAAGGGCGTTCGGGCGGGCAACACCAACCCGAACGACGTCAAGTCCCTCGTGTGCTCGGCGGAGTTCCCCAAGCTGAAGAACCAGTCCGGTCAGGCACAGCCGACCGCGGCGGCCACCGTGACCGACGTCAAGACGTCGGGCAGCAGCGGCACGTTCACGCAGAAGCTCAGCGGGCTCGTCGACCCGTCCAAGCCGGGTCAGACCACCTCGGGCAGCATCATCTACAAGCTGTCCAAGGAAGGCGGCGACTGGAAGGTCTGCGGCATCGACAAGATCGAGTCCAACTGACCCCATGACGCGAAGAGGGGGCCTCACGTGAGGCCCCCTCTTCGCGTTTCTCAGCCCTTGCTGGGACGGCGCTGCGGCTTCGGCGCGGTGACGCCGTCCGCGAGCTTGCGCGTGGTCAGCAGGAACGCGGTGTGCGCGATCATCCGGTGCTCGGGGCGCACCGCGAGACCGACGACGTGCCACGGGCGGACGAGCGTTTCCCACGCGTGGGGCTCCGTCCAGCACGTCATCTCTCGCAGCGCCTCGGTCACGACGGAGAGCTGTGTGGTGGTGGCGACGTACACGACCAGAACGCCACCGGGGATGAGGTTCTTCGAGATCGTGGGCAGCACCTCCCACGGCGAGAGCATGTCGAGGATGACCCGGTCGACCTCGCCCTCGTGGTTCTTCACGTCGTCGACGGTGATCGACCAGTTGCCGGGGCGCTCGCCGAAGAACGTCTCCACGTTGCGGATCGCGTGGACCGCGTGGTCGTCGCGCACCTCGTAGGACTGGACGCTGCCCTTCTCGCCCACCGCACGCAGCAGAGAGCACGACAACGCACCGGAGCCCGCCCCTGCTTCCAGAACGCGCGCGCCGGGGAAGATGTCGCCGTACATGACGATCTGCGCGGCGTCCTTCGGGTAGATCACCTGCGCGCCACGCGGCATCGACAGCACGTAGTCCGGCAGCAGCGGGCGCAGCGCCAGGAAGTTCGTGCCGCCCACGGACGCCACGACCGAGCCCTCGGGCTGCCCGATGAGCGAGTCGTGCGGGATGGCGCCGCGGTGGGTGTGGTACTCCTTGCCGGGTTCGAGGACGACGGTGTAGTGCCGCCCCTTGGGGTCGGTCAGCTGAACCCGGTCGCCCGGACGGAACGGGCCACTTGCGCTAATCACCGCGCAATGGTGTCAAACGCCCTTCTCAATGGCCGCACGCAGGTCCTCCCTGCGCAGCACACCGGCGGGCCGGCCCTCCAGGTCGACGACGAGGAACTGCCACGCCGCGGTGCCCTGGACGCGTTCCACGATCTCCTCGCCGGGCTCGTCGGCGAGCAGCACGGTCTCCGGCAGGATCGGCTCCGCGGCCTGCTCAGCGGGCGCGAACGGGCTCGAGGCGGCCAGCTTCTCGGCGGCCTCGGTGTCGAGCAGGCCCGCCGCCACGCCGTCCGCCCTGACCAGCACCACGCCCCGTCCCGCGGACGTGCTCAGCGCGTCCCTGACGGGACTTTCGGCCGGCAGCTGGAGCACCGGCCGGATGAGGTCGGCGAGGGTGACACCGGCAGGCCACGTACGGCGCCGTTCGCTGGCCAACTCGCTCTTCGCACCAGCGACGACGACCCACGCCGTGAGTACGCACACGCCGAAACGCAGCCAACGGTCCTCCGCGCCCTCCGCCACGCCGTACAGCGCCCACGCCACCAATGCGATGGCAACGGCGAAACCACCCACCACGGCGACACGTGTGCCCGTCGCGCGTTGCCCCGTCACGGCCCACACGCCCGCACGGACGATCCGCCCGCCGTCGAGCGGAAGGCCGGGCAACAGGTTGAAGACGGCGACCGCGACGTTCGCGGCGGCGATCTGGAAGACCAGCACCCACACGACGTCGCCGGGTTCCATCACGAACGCGCCGAGGCCGAAGACCACCGCGAGCACCACGGACACGATCGGACCCGCGCCCGCGACCACGCCCTCGTGGCTGGGTTTGCCGGGCGTGCGCATGATCTCGGACAGTCCACCCAGCAGGTACAGGCGCAGTCTTCTGACCGGAAGACCCAGCCGCAGCGCTGCGACGCAGTGGCCGAGCTCGTGCGCGAGCACGGAAAGCCCCAGGAACACGGCGAACAACGCCGCCAGCAGGAGACCGACGCCCGGTGGCGTGCCGGGGGCGAGGTCGTCGACGAGGGGTGCGTAGAAGGCGACCACGATCGCCGAGCCGACCCACCACGACGGCGCGAGCAGCACCGGGATGCCCGCCACCCGGAACAGCAGCAGGCCGCCCTCTCGTTCACTGATCCGCGCGGCCACGGGTGCACTGTAAGGCCGCCGGTGTGATCTCGCGGTGTACCGCTTCCCCGAAGTCGACGAGGGCGGCTTTCACCGGCGTCGAGGCAGGCCGATGCGGCCCTCGTCGACTTCGGGGAGGGCAATACCTGGTGGTGAACACAGAATTGTCAGACCCCTGTCCTAGGGTTCGACCCATGAGCACCACGTTGCGCAGGCCCGCGCTGTCGCCGTCCCGGGCGGGGGACTTCAAGCAGTGCCCGCTGCTCTACCGGTTCCGCGCGGTCGACCGCCTGCCGGAGAAGCCGACGAAGGCCCAGGTGCGCGGCACGGTGGTGCACGCGGTGCTCGAAGACCTGTTCGCGCTGCCCGCCGCCGAACGCGTGCCGGACCGCGCCCGCACGATGATCGCGCCCGCGTGGGAGCGGGTGAAGGCCGAACGCCCGGAGTTCTCGACGTTGTTCGAGGTTCCCGGCGGCGAGGAGGAAGCGGAGTGGCTGGCGTCCGCGACCAAGCTGCTCGACGGCTACTTCGGCCTGGAGGACCCGCGCCGCCTCGAACCGGAGTCGCGCGAGCTGCTGGTCGAGTCCGAACTGCCCTCCGGCGTCCTGCTGCGCGGCTACATCGACAGGGTCGACGTGGCCCCGACGGGTGAGATCCGCGTGGTGGACTACAAGACCGGCGCCGCGCCCCGCGAGGTGGGCGAGGCGAAGGCGTTGTTCCAGATGAAGTTCTACGCCCTGGTCCTGTGGAAGCTGCGCGGCGTCGTCCCCCGCCAGCTGCGCCTGATGTACCTGGCCGACCGCCAGGCCCTGGCCTACACCCCGGACGAGTCGGAGCTCTCCCGCTTCGAACGCACCCTGGAAGCCATCTGGCAGGCCATCATGCGCGCGGCTCCGACCGGCGACTTCCGCCCGTCCCCGAGCCGCCTGTGCGACTACTGCGACCACAAGGCGTTCTGCCCCGCGTTCGACGGCACCCCGCCGCCCTACCCGGGCTGGCCGGAGCCGGACGACACCGAGCCCCTCCAGGACCGCGACTGATGAGCGCCTTCTACCTGCCCCTGAGCGACAACACGTTCCGCGCGACCGAGCACACCGTCGGCCCGTGGGGCCCGGACAGCCAGCACCTGGGCCCGCCCTCCGCACTGCTGGTGCGCTCGCTGCTGGCCCTCGGCAGGCCTTCGGTGTCCCGCGTGACGTTCGAGGTCCTCGGCCCGGTCCCGGTGGCCGACCTGACCGTGTCCACTTCGGTCGAACGCCCGGGCCGCTCCGTGGAGCTGCTGTCGGCCTCCCTGTCGTTCGAAGGCCGTGTGGTGCTCACCGCGCGTGCGTGGCACATCGTCGGTTCGGACACCACAGCCGTGGCAGGCGGCGAAGTCCCCGCGATGGCACCGCCGACGTCGGCCGTGCCGATGGAGATCCCGGACTTCTGGTCAGGCGGCTACCTGGCCGCCGTCGAATGGCTTTCCGTGTCAGGCGGCATCTTCACCCCGGGCGACGCCCAGGTGTGGGCCCGCCCGCGCGTGGCCGTCGTCGAGGGCTTTGAACCGACCCCGCTGGAACGCCTGTTCTCGGTGGTGGACTCGGCCAGCGGCGTTTCGTCCCGTGTGGACATCCGCAAGTGGTACGCCATCAACACCGACCTGACGGTGCACCTGCACCGGCAACCCGTCGGCGAGTGGGTGGGCATGGACGCCCGCACCACCATCGGCCCGGACGGCGTCGGCCTGGCCACCAGCGTGGTACACGACCTCGAAGGGCCGGTCGGGACAACGGCGCAAGCGCTGTTCGTGCGCGAACGCTCCTGACCGGTGGGAGCGTCCGAACAGGACGCTCCCACACGACATCACAGACCGTGAGCGATCTCGCTCATGGCGGCCCTGAGCGCAACGGCGAAGTCCCGCTCGACACCGACACGCGTCGAGAACTCCCAGTCGTCGACCAGTTCGAGCGCCTCGTTGATCGAGCCGGCGAGGGTGAAGAACTCCTCCTTCGTCAGCGACAGGGTGAGGCCCTCGTCATCGGAATGGATCTTTTCCACGTTGCTCTCCCTCATCACGGGACGTTCAGGAAGTAGTTGTAGCCGTCCCGCGGTGCGAATGCTGTGCCGCCGTCAGCCGCCCTGGGGTTCCTGATGACGATCATGCCGTTGTACCAGTAGGCCAGCCGGTTGCCGTTCAACGGGCGCATTTCGCCCTTCAGGATCGTGGTCTCCACCAGCTGGGCGAACTCGCCGCGCGTGCGCACTCCGGGGAACTCGCCCTGCTCGACGACGTGCTTCTGGAAGGCGTGGCCGTTCGAGATCTCCTGACCCGCGAGCCGGGCGTTGAGGCGCACGCCGTCGACGACGTTGCCGGTGCCGCGGGAGGCGTCGTGCAGGCGCTCGGCCGAGTGCACGGCGTCGGCGCCGTTCATCACCTGCTTGGCGGGGCGCAGCATCGGCACCAGGTTGAGCGCGCGGTCGATACCGCCGAGGCGCTCGCCGGTCATCAGGTCACGGCCGGCGATGGCGTCCGCGATGCCCTTGCCCGTGCCGACGAACGGGATGAAGCCGACCAGCGTGGAGACCTTGCGGTCGGTCGCCTCCCGCTCCTCGCGGGTGGTGCCCTGCGGGAACACCCGGTCGAAGTCGAACTTCAACCCGTTGAGGCTGAAGCCACCGGTCGGCCACCACGTGCCGGAGTTGAACCGCTTCATGGCCGCGTCCATCTCGGCCAGCGTGCGGTTGAAGTCCGCCATGCCCCGGTTGAAGTTGTCCATGGTGCGGTCGAACGCCGCCATGGAGGCGTTCAGCTGGGCCATCGACGCGTTGATGGACTCGCTCATCCGCGTCAGGTCGGCGTTCATCTGGTCCCAGCCGCGGCCCATCTCCTCGAGCGCGGCGAGATCGATGTCGACCTTGAAGTCGGCGGGCAGGGTGAACGGCGGGATCTCGCGGAACGACTGCGCGACGTCGCGGAGCCGCACGATCAGCTTGCGGCCCTCGTCGACGAACACGTCGACGAAGCCGCGGTACTGGTCGATCGTCTGGCGGATCTTCGGCGCGTCGGCGCGCGCCTTCTCCAGCAGGGCGTTGAGCTCCTTGTACTGCGGCAGTTCCAGGCCCTGCGCGGCGGCGAACTTCGCGCGGGCGGCGGTGACGAGGGCCTGCTCCGGGTTCGGTGCGACGAGCAGGGCGTCCAGCTCGGCCTTGGCCTGCTCGACGGCGGGCCAGTTGGCCTGGGCGTAGGCGGCGACCTCGGTGGCCAGCACCCGCATCCTGGCGTTGCTGACGCCGGTCTCCGCGACCACGGCCTTGATCGTCGTGACGATCTCGCCCGCGGTGATCGCGCCGAGGCCGAGCTGCATGAGCTGGTGCACGGGCTTGAGCGGGTTGCGCAACGTGCAGGCGTCCGGTGCGACGGTGAGCTCGCTCAGGCCGGTCCAGCCGGTGCCCACGGTCGTGCCGTCGGCGCGGTCGGTGGTCACCCACTCGCTCTTGGCCGGCACGAACCGCTGCCACACGAGGTCACCGGTGCCGGTCAGCCGGTACAGGGTGTCCGCGCCCGCCGAGACCAGGCGGCCGGTGCCGAGGTCGCGGCCCGTCTTGAGGTGCCGCTGCAGCCACGTCTTCGAGGCGGTGTCGAGGTGGTGGCGGAACACGGCGCCGTCGGCCGTGCGCGTGTAGAGCACGCCGGAACCCGCGGCGACGACGGAGGTGTAGGAGCCCCAGCCGTCGTCGACGATCTCGCCCTCGGACCACCGCGTGCCGTCGAACCTGTGCATCACGAGCAGGCCGCCGTCGAGGCGGAACAGCACGCCGTCCGAGTCGACGGTGATCAGGTCGCGGCCGGCACCGACGGCGTAGCTGCCCCAGCCGGAGCCGGTGACCGTGCCGAGGGCGTCGTCCCAGCCGGTGCCGTTCCAGCGGAACCGCTTGACCGTGCCGTCCGCCTCGATGCGGTGCAGGACACCGCCAGGAGCGGCGAGCACCCGGCCGGACCAGCCGGTGGCGATCCGGGTGGCGGTGCCCCAGGTGTTGCGGCCGGAGCGGGCGCCGGTGTGGGCGGTGAGCCACAGGTCGCCGTTGTCCTTGACCGAGTACACCGGCGCCTGGTCGGCGCACGAGGCGTAGAGAGCTGCCCGCAGGTAGCTGATGTCGGCCGCCGCGGGCCGCGCGAACGTCAACAGGGAGAGCACGACCAGGACCGGTGCGACGATCCGCCGCCAGGTCGAGGCCGCGCGTGGCTGCGCAGAGTGCATGTTCGTCTTTCAGTAGAAACCCCAGAAACGGTACTGATGAGTACCGGAAGTGGGATCGCTCGCGACCGGCGTGTTCGTTACGCCGTTCGGGCGTGACACACCGCACACGCTGACCAGGGCGTACCGTCAACCGGACTGTGAAGAGGTTCGCGAACCGGCAGGAGGCGGGCCGCGCCCTCGCCGCGCGACTCGCGGACCGGCCGTGGCACGACCCGCTGGTCCTCGGCCTCCCCCGCGGCGGCGTCCCGGTCGCGAAAGAGGTCGCGAACCACCTCGACGCCGAGCTCGACGTGGTGGTCGCGCGCAAGATCGGCGCGCCCGGTCACCCCGAGTACGGGGTGGGCGCGGTGACGGCGGACAGCGAGCCGATCTACGACCAGCGGGTGCTCAGGGCGTTGCACCTCACCGAGGAACTGCTCGCCGGCACCTGCGATCGGGAACGCGACGAGGCCGCGCGGCGCACCGCCCTCTACCGCAAGGACAAGCCGCTCACCATCTCCGACCGCGACGTCATCCTCGTGGACGACGGGCTCGCCACCGGCGTCACCGCCAAGGCCGCGCTGCACTGGATCGCCCGGCACGAACCGAGAAGCGTCACGCTCGCCGTGCCCGTGGCCGCCAGGGAATCGCTCAGCACGTTCTCGACGCCCGTGGTGGCCGTGCTGGTCCCGCGACATTTCGGCGCGGTCAGCCGCTGGTACGAGCGGTTCGATCAGACGACGGACGCCGAGGTGCTCAGCGCGCTCGAGTAGTGCTCCACCACCGGGAACGGCGAGTAGAACTCGTGCAGCAGCGACGACCAACGCTCGTAGGACGGACCCTGCCGGAAGCCCACGGTGTGCGCCTCGAGCGACTCCCACCGCACCAGCAGCAGGTAGCGCGACGACGTCTCCAGGCACCGCAGCAGCTCGAGGCCGAGGAAGCCCGGCGAGGCGGAGATCAGCTCCCGCGCCTCGCCGAACGCCCACTCGAACTCGGACTCGCGGCCCGGCACCACGTCCAGGACCGCCTGCTCCAGGATCACAGCCGGCAGAACCTGATGTCCGAGGCCAGCACGGCCTTGGCACCGATCGCGGCCAGCTCGTCCATCACGCGGTTCGCGTCCTTGCGCGACACCATCGCCCGCACGGCCACCCAGTTCTCGTCGGCCAGCGGCGCGACCGTCGGCGACTCCAGACCCGGCGTCAGGGCGACCGCGTCGGCGAGGATCGAGCGTGGGCAGTCGTAGTCGAGCATCAGGTACTGCTGGGCGAACACGACGCCCTGCAGGCGAGCCGTCAGCTGCTTCTTGGCCGCGGTCAGCTCGGAGCCAGCACGGTGCACGAGCACCGCCTCGGACTCGCAGATCGGTTCGCCGAACGGCACCAGGTCGTGCTGGCGCAGGGTCCGGCCGGACCCCACGACGTCGGCGATCAGGTCGGCCACGCCGAGCTGGATCGAGATCTCGACGGCGCCGTCGAGGCGAATCACCTTGGCACTGATGCCCCGCGCCCTCAGGTCGCGGTTCACGAGCTTCGGGTACGCCGTGGCGAGGCGCTTGCCCTCCAGGTCCTCGACCTTCCAGTCCTTGCCCTTGGGCCCGGCGTAGCGGAAGGTCGACCCGCCGAAGCCCAGCGCCAGCAGCTCCTCGACGGACGAGCCGTTGTCGTCGGCGCCGGAGTCCGCGGCGAGGTCGCGGCCGGTGATGCCGAGGTCGAGGTCACCGGACGCCACGTAGATCGCGATGTCCTTGGGACGCAAGAAGAAGAACTCGACGTCGTTGTTGAGGTCCAGCACGGTCAGGTCACGCGACTCGTGCCGCTGGCGGTATCCGGCCTCGGTCAGCATGGCGGAGGCGCGTTCGGTGAGCGCCCCCTTGTTCGGGACTGCTACGCGCAGCATGTGGAAGTCTCCGTCAGAGGTACTTGTAAACGTCTTCGAGGGTCAGGCCGCGGCCCAGCATGATCACCTGGAGGCGGTACAGCAGCTGCGAGATCTCTTCGGCGAGCTTCTCGTCGGACTCGTACTCGGCGGCGATCCAGACCTCGCCCGCCTCCTCCAGGACCTTCTTGCCCTGCGCATGGACGCCGGCCTCGAGCGCTGCGACGGTGCCGGAACCCGCCGGCTTGGTGGCGGCTCGTTCGGTCAGTTCGGCGAACAGGGAGTCGAAGGTCTTCACGACGTGACATCCTCCCATCTCCCGCACCCCCGTCCACACCGCGGTCACATCTGTCCCAGGCCGTGGACGTGATCTGTCCTGCATGGACACCCAGTAGCGTGAACTTCGTGTCGGAGTTCGCCGAAGTGCTCGAAGCGCTGCGCCGGGTGCGCGGAATCAACCCGTTCTTCGCCCTCGACGTGGGCCGCCCGGACCAGACGTGGCTGCCCGGATCGGCACTGCTGGAAGGCCCCGCGCTCAAGACCACCATCGACGCCATCGCCACCCGCTACCGGGCGGAGGAGCCACGCGTCGCGGCGAGCCTGTTCTTCCTCAGCTACACCGCGCGGCTGCTCAGCCCGCTCACGGCGGCGAACATCCCGATCGACGTGCGCCCGGAGAACCTGTGGTGGCACCACGACCCGGCGAACGGCCTGAGCGTCCGCATCGACGAGCCGCGGCTGGGCCCGCCTGCCGCCGAGGCACTCGAACCCGTGGTGGAAGCGATCCAGAGGGTCACGCCCGTGGCGCGCGGATTGTTGTGGGGCAACGCCATGTCGAACATCGCGGGCGCGCTCAAAATGGTTGTGCGCGCACAGATGCTCACGGCCGAAGAAGCGGAACTTCGCGGCGCACGGCTGATGAGCGCGCCGCCGTTCGAACAGGCCGGAGAATTCATCCCCTTCCCCGGCGAGGTCACGTTCCGGCGTCGGAGCTGCTGCCTTTACTACCGGGTAGCCGCAGGTGGGAAGTGTGGAGACTGCCCACTCGTGAAGTGATGAACACGACAACTCTTATGGCCGGTTGTGTTTGTGCCGCCGATCAACTTACGGTGCACGCGCCGCAGTGACGGGAAGCCGGTGAGAATCCGGCGCGGTCCTCGCCACTGTGACCGGGAAGCGATCCCCGCCGAGCACGTCACTGGTTCCACGCAGGAGCTGGGAAGACGCGGGGGCAGCGTTGATCCGGGAGTCAGGAGACCGGCTGCGGCGCCGCAAGGAGAGTTGACCTTCCACGAGGTATGGAGGAGCCCGTCATGACGAGCCCCGCAGCACATCTGTCCGCCGTCCGCGTGCCCAAGTGGGCCTTCGCCGCCGCCCTGCTCGGCCTGATCGTCACGTACCTGGTCCTGCAGGAGAACGGACTCGCGCTCGGTGCGAGCTCGGAGCTGCTGCACGAGTTCTTCCACGACGGCCGGCACGCGCTCGGCGTCCCGTGCCACTGATCTCCTGATCACGCACATGACGACGACGTACAAGTCTCTCGCACTGCGGGGGATCGCGGCGGGCGGCATCGCCGGTGTCGCCTCCGCGCTCGTGCAACTGCTGGTGACCGAGATCCCGATCCGCGCCGCGCTGGCGGTCGAAGAAGCCAGGGAACCGGCAGCCGGCGAGGGCCACTCGCACGGTGGCGAGGAAGCACTGGTCAGCCGCGGCGCCCAGGTCGTGGGCGGCATGCTCGGCGTGGTGATCGTCGGCATCGCCGTGGGCCTGGTGTTCGCCACGGCCTACGCGCTGTCGAAGCGATGGTTCGTCGACCGCACGCCGTTCAGCCGCAGCCTCGCCTTCGGTGCCGCCGTGTTCGGCGCGGTGGCACTGCTGCCGTGGCTGAAGTACCCGGCCAACCCGCCCGCCGTGGGCGACCCGGAGACGGTGAACTACCGGACCGCGCTCTACCTGGGTGTGGTGGTGGCCGGCCTCGTGATCGTGTGGGGAGCGAGCCTGCTGGCCGAACGGCTGCGCGCGCAGCCGCAGCCGGTGCGCGTCACCGCGGTGCTGCTCGCGGTGGCCGCGGCCGTCGCGGTGGTGCTGGTGGCGTTCCCCGCGCCGCCGGACACGATCCCCGCGGACATGCCGGTGAACGTGCTGTGGCAGTTCCGCCTCAGCTCACTCGCCCAGCTCGCCACGCTCTACGTCGGTCTCGGCGTGGTGTTCGGCCTGCTGATCGACCCGGCCACGCGCCGGGCCAGGGCCGCGGAGAAGGCCGCTGTCGCTTGACGGTGCGGGGTGGTCGCCGATGCGGCCACCCCAATCCCGCGCCTCGGGCAGCATGAAGCGCATGACCGATCTTCTGCCGTGGCAACGCATCCGCAACTGGTTGCGCACCAACGCTCCCCGGACGTTCGAGCAGATCTCGGCACCCGAGGACGCGATCGGACGGTGGCGCCTGGCCGGTGCGCCTGACCTGTACCCGACGATGTTCACGCCGCTGTCCGCGCGGGAGGCGGTGCGGGAGCAGGCGAGGCTGCGGCACGACGTCTACCCCGAGCTCGACCGCGATCCCGCCGGCACGATGTCGTCGGCGTTCCTGAAGGAGTTCGTCCCGATCGCGGCCAGCGGCACGGGCGACTACCTGTTCGTCGACGGACGGCCGGGACCGGAGTCCGGCTGCGTCCGCGAGTGGTGCCGTGACGACGGCAATCTCGGATCGACGCTGTGGCAGAGCGTCCACGACATGCTCGCCGACGTCGCCCACTCGCTCGAGACCGGCGAACCGGCGCTGCGCGGACACGTCGAGGCCGCCAGGGCCCGGTTCGCCAGGGTCGCGGTCTACGTGCCTGAGGTGCGCGACGGCCTGCTGAGCTGGCAGTCCGTGCGGGATTGAAGGGCGCGCAGCACGTCCAGGTCCACACCCACCAGCGAGTCGCGGAAGATCCGCCGCTCCCCCGCCGTCACCTCGACGTCGCACGGCACCACCAGAACCGTGCACCCGGCGGCGACGGCGGCGGCCACCCCGGTCGGCGAGTCCTCGATCGCCACGCACCGCGTCGCGTCCACGCCCAGCAGCCGGGCCGCCTTCAGGTACGGCTCCGGCAACGGCTTGTTCAGGCCGTCGACCTCGTCGCCGCACACCGTGACGTCGAACAGGTCCCTGCCGATCGTGTCCAGCGCGACCTCGGTCAGCGAGCGCTCCGTCGACGTCACCAGCGCCATCGGCACGCCCGACGCGCGCACCGCCCGCAACGCCTCGGCAGCGCCCGGTCGCCACGGCAGGCCGGCGCGGAAGACCTCCTCGGTGCGGCGCGAGATCCACGCGGCGCCGTCCACCAGGTCCTCGGGTGAGGGCTCGATGCCCACGTCGGCGAAGAGCAGGCGCATCGTCGTGGGCACGTTGGTGCCGACCATGCTTTCGCGGGTCTCCAGGGAGAGCACCCCGCCGAGCTTCTCCGCGTACTCGTAGAGCGGGATGTCCCACAGCTTCTCGGAGTCCAGCAGGGTGCCGTCCATGTCCCACAGAACGGCAGAGAGGTCAGACATTGAAGTACTTCGCCTCCGGGTGGTGCGCCACGAAGGCGTCGGTGGACTGTTCGGGGTGCAGCTGGAGCTCCTCGGACAGGGTCACGCCGATGCGTTCCGGGTCGAGCAGGTCGACGATGCGCCTGCGGTCTTCCATCTCGGGGCAGGCGCCGTAGCCGAACGAGTAACGCGCGCCGCGGTAGCCGAGCTTGAAGAACTCCTCGACCTCGGTCGGGTCTTCCGCCGCGACGGACTCACCCGACGGCCACACGAGCTCCTCGCGGACCCGCTTGTGCCAGTACTCGGCCAGCGCTTCGGTGAGCTGGACCCCCAGTCCGTGGACTTCCAGGTACTCACGATACGCGTTCTTGCCGAACAGTTCGTTGGCGTAGTCGGCGATGGGCTGGCCCATCGTGACGAGGTGGAACGCGATGACGTCGACCTCGCCGGACTCGCGGGAACGCCAGAAGTCCGCCAGGCAGAGGCGGCGATCCCTTTTCTGGCGCGGAAAAGTGAACCGGAAGCGCTCGGCGGAGTCCGCCGACGGCTCTTCCAGGATGACCAGGTCGTCGCCCTCGGAGACGCACGGGAAGTAGCCGTAGACCACTGCGGCGTGGGCAAGAACACCTTCCGTGGCAAGGCGTTCCATCCAGTAGCGCAGACGCGGGCGGCCCTCGGTCTCGACCAGGTCCTCATAGGACGGTCCGTTGCCACCGCGCGTGCCCTTGAGGCCCCACTGGCCCATGAACGTCGCCCGCTCGTCCAGCAGTGCCGAGTAGTCCGCGACCGGGATGCCCTTCACGACCCTGCTGCCCCAGAACGGTGGCGCCGGGACCGGGTTGTCGGTGGCCACGTCCGAGCGGCCGGCGACCGTCTCCTCCTCGACGGCGGCGGCCTTGCGGGCGGCGGCGATGCGCAGCGAACGTTCGCGGCGCGCCTTGCGTTCCGCTGCCTTGGCCTCGGCTTCGGGATCCACTCGCGGAGCTTCACCGCGCTTGGACGCCATGATCGCGTCCATCAGGCGCAGGCCCTCGAACGCGTCACGGGCGTAGCGGACGTCGCCGAAGTACATCTCCGTCAGGTCGTTCTCGACGTACGCACGCGTCAACGCGGCGCCGCCCAGCAAGACCGGCCAGCGCGCGGCGACACCCCGGGAGTTCATCTCCTCGAGGTTCTCCTTCATGATCACCGTGGACTTGACCAGCAGGCCGGACATGCCGATCGCGTCCGCGCGGTGTTCCTGCGCGGCCTCCAGGATCGCGTTGATCGGCTGCTTGATGCCGATGTTCACGACCTCGTAGCCGTTGTTGGACAGGATGATGTCGACGAGGTTCTTGCCGATGTCGTGGACGTCGCCCTTGACGGTGGCGAGCACGATCCGGCCCTTGCCGCCGTCCTCGGACCGTTCCATGTGCGGTTCGAGGTGCGCGACGGCGGACTTCATGACCTCGGCGGACTGCAGCACGAACGGCAGCTGCATCTGGCCGGAGCCGAAGAGCTCGCCGACGGTCTTCATGCCCGCCAGCAACGTGTCGTTGATGATCTGCAACGCCGGGCGTTGCTCCAAGGCGGAGTCCAGGTCGGCTTCCAGGCCGTTGCGCTCGCCGTCGACGATCCGGCGCTCCAGCCGTTCGAACAACGGCAGCGCGGCCAGTTCCTCGGCGCGGGAGGCGCTGTTCGACTTCGTGGTGACGCCCTCGAACAGCTCCATGAGCTTCTGCAGCGGGTCGTAGCCCTCGCGGCGGCGGTCGTAGACGAGGTCCAGCGCCACCGCGCGCTGCTCGTCGGGGATGCGCGCCATCGGCACGATCTTGGACGCGTGCACGATCGCGGTGTCGAGGCCCGCCTGCACGCACTCGTGCAGGAACACGGAGTTGAGCACCTGGCGCGCGGCCGGGTTGAGTCCGAAGGAGACGTTCGACAGGCCCAGGGTCGTCTGCACGTCCGGATAGCGGCGCTTGAGCTCGCGGATCGCCTCGATCGTCTCGACGGCGTCGCGGCGGACCTCCTCCTGGCCGGTGGAGATCGGGAACGTCAGGCAGTCGACGATGATGTCGTTGACCCGCATGCCCCAGTTCTGCGTCAGGTCCTCGATCAGCCGTACGGCGACGCGGACCTTCCAGTCCCTGGTGCGGGCCTGGCCCTCCTCGTCGATGCACAGCGCCACGACCGCCGCGCCGTGCTCGGTGACCAGCCGCATGATCTTCTGGAAGCGGGACTCCGGGCCGTCGCCGTCCTCGTAGTTGACCGAGTTGACGGCGCAGCGGCCCCCGAGACACTCCAGGCCTGCCTGCAGCACGGCGGGTTCGGTCGAGTCGAGCATGATCGGCAACGTCGACGCGGTGGCCAGGCGCGAGGCCAGCGCGCGCATGTCGGCCTCGCCGTCGCGGCCCACGTAGTCGATGCAGAGGTCGATGAGGTGGGCACCCTCGCGCGTCTGGTCGCGCGCGATCTCGATGCAGTCCTCCCACTTCTCGGCCAGCATCGCCTCGCGGAACGCCTTGGAGCCGTTGGCGTTCGTGCGTTCGCCGATCATCAGCACCGAAGCGTCCTGTTTGAACGGGACGGCCTGGTACAGGGAGGACACGCCGGGCTCCGGCCGCGGCCTGCGTTGCGTCGCACCGAGGTCCTTCACCGCTTCGGCGACCTGGCGCAGGTGCTCGGCCGTCGTGCCGCAGCAGCCGCCGACGAGCCGCGTGCCGAACTCCTGCACGAACCCGGCCAGCGCCTGGGCGAGCTCCTCCGGCGACAACGGGTACACCGCGCCGTTCGGGCCGAGTTCGGGCAGTCCGGCGTTCGGCATCACCGACAACGGGATGCGCGCGTGCTTGGAGAGCGTCCGCAGGTGCTCGCTCATCTCGGCGGGACCGGTGGCGCAGTTGAGGCCGATCAGGTCGATGCCGAGCGGTTCCAGCGCGGTCAGCGCGGCGCCGATCTCCGAGCCGAGCAGCATCGTGCCGGTCGTCTCGACGGTGACCTGGGCGATGATCGGGACGACGCGGCCCTCCGCGGCCATCGCGCGCTTGGCACCGATGATCGACGCCTTGGTCTGCAACAGGTCCTGCGAGGTCTCGACGATGATCGCGTCGACACCGCCGACGAGCAGGCCCTTGCACTGCTCGACGTACGCGTCGCGCAACGTCGCGTACGGCGCGTGACCGAGCGTCGGCAGCTTGGTCCCCGGACCGACGCTTCCCAGCACGAACCGGGGCTGCTCGGACGTGCTGAACTCGTCCGCCACCTCCCGTGCGAGCGCCGCGCCCCGTTCGGACAGGTGGAAGATCTGGTCCGAGATGTCGTACTCGGCCAGGTTCGCGAGGTTCGCGCCGAACGTGTTCGTCTCCACGGCGTCCACACCGACTTCGAGATAACCGCGGTGCACGGCCTTCACGACGTCCGGACGCGTGACGTTCAAGATCTCGTTGCAGCCCTCTAGACCGTTGAAGTCGTCAAGAGAGAGGTCAGCGGCCTGGAGCATGGTGCCCATGGCGCCGTCAGCGACGACGACCCGGTTCACCAGCGCTTCCAGGAACGGCGACTCTCCGCGATCACGCATGGGCCAAGCCTACGATGAGTTGACCTGGGGAGGCCGTAGTCTGGCGCCGTGAACGATCCGTCCCAGGAATCCCCGACCCCCTCGAACCCGCGCAAACCGCTCACGAGTCCGATCATGGTCTGTGCCTTCGAAGGGTGGAACGACGCGGGCGATGCCGCCAGCACCGCCATCGAGCACCTGCAACTCACCTGGGACGCCACCCCGCTCGCCGAGATCGACCCCGACGACTACTACGACTTCCAGGTGACGCGACCCACAGTCCGCATGGTGGACGGTGTCACCCGAAGGGTCGACTGGCCGACGACGCGGCTCTCGGTGTGCAGGCCCCCAGGCTCCCCGGTCGACGTCATCCTCGTGCACGGCATCGAGCCGAACATGCGGTGGCGCAAGTTCGCCGCCGAGCTGCTGGGCCACATCGACGCTCTCGGGGTGACGACCGTGGTGACGCTGGGCGCGCTGCTGATGGACACGCCCCACACCCGACCCGTGCCGGTCACCGGCACCGCCTACGACCCGGACGCCGCCGCGAAGTTCGGGCTGGAGCACTCGAAGTACGAGGGCCCGACCGGCATCGTCGGCGTCTTCCAGGACGCGTGCGTGCAGGCGGGCGTCCCGGCGATCTCGTTCTGGGCCGCCGTGCCGCACTACGTGTCGCAGCCGCCCTCCCCCAAGGCCACGCTCGCACTGCTGCACCGCGTCGAGGAGGTGCTCGACATCGAGGTCCCGCTCGGCGCGCTGCCGGAGCAGGCCGAGGAGTGGGAGCGCACCGTCTCGGAGATGGCCGACGAGGACGAGGACGTGCGCAACTACGTGCGCGCGCTGGAGGAGCGCGGTGATGCTGCCATGCAGATCACCGAGGCCTCCGGGGACGACATCGCCGCGGAGTTCGAACGCTACCTCCGCCGCCGCGGCCGCGGCCCGGGCTGGCCGTCCGGTCCCCGCTAACCGTTTGACCGCACGCGGGGCCCTTTCGTGCCCCCTGAGCGAACGAAAGCTCCCCGCGTGCACTTCGCAGCGGCTGTGCCAGGCGGGCCCGGCAGCGGCTTGTGGCAACAGCGTGATGTGCACGCGGGGAGCTTTCGTACTGCAGGAGAGGACGAAGGGGCCCCGCGTCAGAAAAACTTAGCTCCACTAATCATCTCCGCCGCTCCCCCACTAGGGTGGAGCGGCGGAGGTGTCTGTGGGCCGTTTGGCACGCGCCGGGTTGTACGCCGGCGCCTTGATCGGGCCGTTCGGCGGCGCCGTCACGACGTCGATCCTGCCCGAGATCGGCCACACCTACGGCCGCTCACCCGGTGCGGCGGCGGCGACACTGACGTACTACCTCGTGCCGTTCGCCGTGCTGATGCTCGTGTCCGGCACGCTCGCCCAACGCTGGGGTCCACAACGGACCGTCCGCATCGCCTACGTCGTCTACGCGATCACGTCCGCACTGGCCGCGTCATCGTGGACGTTCGAGGTCCTGCTGACCTCCCGCGCACTCCAAGGCGCGGCCAACAGTTTCACCACCCCGGTGCTGCTGGCCGTGATCGCCGCCTCGACACCCAAGGAGAAGCTCGGCCGCGCGCTGGGACTGTTCGGGTCGATGCAGGCGGCCGGCCAGACGTCGGCGCCGCTCGTCGGCGGGCTCGCCGCCGAGGCCGACTGGCGGCTGGCGTTCGTGGTCATCTCCATCGTCGCCGTAGCACTCGCGGTCCTGGGTGTGCCGCAGACCGACGCCGAGCCCGAGCGCAACGCGAGCCTCAGGAGCGCGTTCGTGCCGAGCACCATCAGGCCCGCGGTCGTGGCGTTCGTGTGCTGGGGGTGTCTCGGCGGGCTGTCGTTCCTCGTCGCGTTCCGGCTGGACGACGTGTTCGGGCTGGGCGCGGGCGAACGCGGTGTGCTGCTCACCGGGTTCGGCATCGTCGGGTTCCTCACCGCTCGGCAGATCGGCAAGGCCATCGACCGGTTCGGTGCGGCCACCACGGTCGTCGTCGGGGCCACGGCGGGGGCTGGGCTCGTCGCGGCGGTCGGGACCACGCCGATCGCGGCGGTCGCGGTCGTCGCGTGGGCGCTGACCGGGGCGGCGGCGCAGGGTGTGCTGGTGAGTCTCAACGCGTTGGTGTTGCAGAGCGAGAACGCCAACCGGGGCGGCAGCGTCAGCGTCGTGCAGTCGCTGCGCTTCATGGGTGCTGCCGCCGCCCCGCTGGCGTTCGTTCCGCTCTACCAGTCCCATCCGCTGCTGGGGTTCGGAGTCCCGGCAGCACTGCTGGTCACGGTGCCCGCGATCGTCACGTGGTCAGGTCGCGGCGCCGGAAACCGGCGAAGCCCGCAGCCAGAAGCACCGCCGCCACCGCGGTGAGCCACGCGAGCGGCCCGAAGGTGATGTCCGGGTACTTCGGGACGTGCGTGAACGGCGCGACGTCGATGATCCACTGGTCGAGCTGCAGGGCCGGGCCGAGCAGGGTGATCACCAGCGACACCGACACCACGGCCCAGCTCACGCCCGTGAACTGCGGGAACAGTCCGAACAACGCCAGCGCCACACCAGCGATCACCCACGCGGCCGGGAGCTGGACGAGCGCGGCGCCGAGCATCTTCGGCAGGACCGTGCCGACGTCGCCGGTCTGCAGGCCGTGCACCAGACCGAGGCCGAGACCCGCGAAGGCCAGCACGACCGCGCCTCCGACCACCGCGAACGCCGCGTGCGACGCGACCCAGCCCCAGCGCGTGACCGGGGTGGCGAGGATCGGCTCGGCGCGGAACGAGGTCTCCTCGGACCGCAGCCGCAGGATCGCCTGCACGAGGTAGATCGACGTGATCAGGCCCAGCAGCTGGGTGATGGTCGCGAAGAACGCGTCCACCATCGCGTCCGCGCCGCCGATCTGCTGCACGATCTGGCCGAGTGTCGGGTTGTCCTCGACCATCTGCCCGACCGCCTGCGCGACGCTGCCGTAGATCATGCCGACCACGAACAGCGCCAGCGACCAGCCGATCAGCGAGCCCTTCTGCAACCGCCAGGCGAGGCCGAACGGCGTGCCGATCCTGCCGTGAGCAGGCCCGAGCCTCGTCGGCAGCAGGCCGAGGCCGACGTCCCTGCGCGTCACGACGCAGGCGGACACACCGACGAGCAGGACCGCGGTGACCAGCGAGATGCCGAGCACCCAGAACCTGTTGTCGCCGAACGACCTCACCTGCTCGGTCCAGCCGATCGGCGAGAACCAGGTCAGCCACTGCGGGCCCGACTCCCCCGCCGCGTCGCCCGCCGCGCGGAGGAGGTAGGTCACGCCGAGGAACCCGCCCGCGATCGCGTTGGACACGCGCGAGTTCTCCGACAGCTGCGCGGTGAACGCGCTGACACCGGTGAACACCAGGCCCACCGAGGCCGTGGACAGGCCGAACGCGAAGGCGCCCGCGGCGGGAAGGTCCTTGCCGATCAGCACCAGCGCCTGCAGCACACCGATCAGCAGGCTCGCCCCACCGGCGACGATCACCGAGGAGGCCAGCGGCGCGTGCCTGCCGACGACGGTCGCGGCGATGAGTTCGGTGCGGCCGGCTTCTTCTTCGGCACGCGTGTGCCTGGTGACGACCAGCAGTGCCATGATCGCGATGAACAGTCCCGCGAAGACGCCCCAGCGCCACGCGACCAGACCGCCGAGCGTCGACCAGTCGTGCAACGGGCCGAGCATCGCGAGGAACGCGGAGTTCGCGTTCGCCGTGGCACCGAGCAGTGCCCTCGACTGCTGCGTCCCGTAGACCTCTTCGAGCGCGGTCGTGGTCGACAGCGTGGTGAACACCAAGAAGAAGATCCAGACCGGCAGCAGGATCCGGTCGCGGCGCAGCGCCAGCCGGACGAGGTGCCAGGTGCCGATCATTTCGCGTCCTCGTAGTGCCGCAGGAACAGCTCCTCCAGCGTCGGCGGCTGCGAGGTCAGCGTGCGCACGCCCGAGGAGACGAGCTGCTTGAGCACGGGGTCGAGCTTGTCCGAGTCGACCTCGAACTTGACGCGGTTGCCCTCGGCCACCAGGTCGTGCACGCCCGCCATCGACGTGAGCCCGTTGGGCGGGCCCGCGAGCTCGGCGGAGATCGACGTGCGGGTCAGGTGCCGCAGCTCGGCGAGCGTGCCGGTCTCGACGATGTGGCCGTTGCGGATGATGCTCACCCGATCGCACAAAGCCTCGACCTCGGCGAGGATGTGGCTCGACAGCAGCACGGTGCGGCCGCGCTCGCGTTCGTCGTTGATGCAGTCCTGGAAGACGGCCTCCATCAACGGGTCGAGGCCGGACGTCGGCTCGTCCAGGATCAGCAGCTCGACGTCCGACGACAGCGCGGCGACCAGCGCGACCTTCTGCCGGTTGCCCTTGGAGTAGGTGCGGCCCTTCTTGCGCGGGTCCAGCTCGAACCGCTCCAGGAGCTCCGCGCGGCGGGCCTTGTTCAGGCCGCCGCGGAGCCGTCCGAGCAGGTCGATGACCTCGCCACCGGTCAGGTTGGGCCAGAGGTTGACGTCGCCGGGGACGTAGGCGAGGCGGCGGTGAAGGGCTGCGGTGTCCTTCCACGGGTCGCCGCCGAGCAGCCGCGCGGTGCCGGAGTCGGCACGCAGCAGGCCGAGAAGAATCCGGATCGTCGTCGACTTGCCGGCACCGTTCGGGCCGAGGAAGCCGTGCACCTCACCGGTCTGGACGTCCAGGTTCAGGTCGTCCAGTGCACGCGTCGGGCCGAAGGTCTTGACCAGGCCCGACACGGATATCGCAGATGTCATGCCCGGTAAGCTACACTTCTTTCACAACTTCGTGAAGGACGTAAATTTTGCCCGATCGGCTGACGAAAGGGGATGATGCCGCCGTGACCAGAGCTACACAGCGTGACACGCAGGCGGTGAGCCAGTTCGTCGAGCGCTTCGGCGGAATTCTGGCGGACACCGGCGTGCCCCGCATGCCGGCTCGCATCCTCGCGGCACTGATGACCACGGACTCAGGACGGCTCACCTCAGCCGAGATCGCCGATCTGCTGCAGATCAGCCCGGCGGCGGTGTCGGGCGCGGTGCGCTACCTGACCACGGTCCAGATCGTCAGCCGCGAGCGCGAACCGGGATCGCGCCGGGACGTCTACCGGATGCGCGACAACGTCTGGTACGAGGCGACGTTCCGCAAGGACCAGATGCTCGGGATGATCGACGAGGTGCTCGGCGAGGGCGTCGACGCGCTCGGCCCGGAGACGGACGCCGGAGTGCGGCTCGACGAGACGCGCGAGTTCTTCCGGTTCTGCCACGCCGAGCTCGGCTCGATGCTGGACCGGTGGCGCGCGCACCGCGAGAAGTGGCTCAAAAATCGCGAAGCCTGAAAACGATGAACGGCGCATTTGTCCACTTGAGGTGGACAAATGCGCCGTTCATCGATTGCTGCGTCAGCCTGTGATCAAGGTCAGGCCGTACGCCGAGAGGATCTCGTTGACCGGCTGGAAGTAGGTCGTGCCGCCGCTGGTGCAGTTGCCAGAGCCACCGGAGGTGACGCCCTGCGCCTGCGTGCCGCTGACCCACGAGCCGCCCGAGTCACCGGGCTCCGCGCACACGTTCGTGCGCGTCAGACCGCTGACCGAGCCCTCCTGGTAGTTCACCGTCTGGCTCTTGGCCTGGACCTCACCGCAGTGCCAGCCCGTGGTCGAGCCTGACCGGCAGATCGACGAGCCGACCGCGGCCTCGGTGTGACCGGAGACGATGACGTCCGCACCGCCGTAGTGGTTCACCTTGGCCGTGGGCGTCCACGCCGAGTTGGCCTTGACCCACCCGTAGTCGTTGCCGGGGAAGGACGAGCCCTCGAACGCTCCCAGCGCGGAGCGGTCGACGCCCGCCACCGTGTCGCCCTTGCTGCCGCAGTGCCCGGCGGTGACGAACCCGCCCTGCACCGCGAAGCCGACCGAGCAACGGCCCGCGTTGTTGATGTAGTAGGCGTCGCCGCCGCGGATGTCCTTCAGCAGACGGGGCGCCTCGTCGGTCTCGACGACCTTCGCGAGCGTGCCCGCCTTGTCCGCGAACGACTTCACCGCCTCGGTCTGGCCGCGCTTGACGGTGATCGTCACGGCGTTCGCGCGGGTGTCGACGAACCAGCCGGTGACCTCGGCGGGAGCCTTCTCGGCGTCCAGCTCGGCCTTGGCCGACTCGAGGGCGCCCGCGGAGTTCGTGACCACCTTCGGTTCCGCGCCGAGCCTGCGGAGGCGGTCGGCCTTCGCCGCGTCGGTCACGCCCACGACGAGCTTGCCGGCGGACGCGTCGAACCACGCGCCACCGAAGCTGTCACCGGCGAAGCCCTCCACGACGCGCTGCAGGATCGCGGCCGCGTTCTCCTGACGGAGACGTTCGGCCGCCTGCTGAGCGTTGAGCCCCAGGTCGCGCTGCATCGCGGCGAGCAGGTCAGCTGACGGTTGCGGCGCGGCGACGGCGGCAGGGGAGACCGTCGTCGCGAGTGCACCCGCCAGCACGGCGACTGCCGCGACAGCCATGCGCTTCATAGGCATTTCTCCTTGATCTTCGGTTCTGCAGGGCCGGTGTAACGCCGGACCGGGCAACCGCGATGAGGAGATCGGCTGTGCTGCAACACAGCCCGCACGACACCGGATGCATGGCGTCCCCAGGCGGCGAACTGCCCGATCAGTTCGTTCCTCCGTCTGGGGGACGCTATGTCGTGCTGCCTACCGGCCGGTAGGGCCGATCGAGGGTGGACCTCTCGGCGTTCGGCTTGGTATAGGGAAACCAAATGCCTTCTCTTGGCCGATTTCCGTGACTGTCCGCAATCATTGCGATTGACACGAAACGTCAAATCTGTCAACAGTTCGCACTCTCCGGCGTATCCCTCTGACCTGCGGTTTAGGTCTAGCGTGCAGATCACCCTGTTCCCTGCACGAGGGAGAACCCTGCTATGCGAAGAGTCTTGGGTACGGGACTCGCCGCCGCCGCTGCCTTATCGCTGGCCGCCGCTGTGGCACCCGCCGCATCTGCTCAAGAAAATCTGGGGACGATTCTCGGCGCCGACCGCGCCGGGGTCGTGAAGGACAGTTACATCGTCTCGCTCAGGGCCGGCACGGCGTCGAGGGCCGCCGCACCGGAACTGGCGGGCAAGTACGGCGGCCAGGTCGGCAAGGTCTGGCAGCACGCGCTCAACGGCTTCTCGGTGAAGATGACGGCCAAGCAGGCGCAGCGTCTCGCCGCGGACCCGAAGGTCGCGTTCGTCGAGCAGGACGCCGAGGTCAGGATGTTCGACGTCCAGCAGAACCCGCCGTCGTGGGGTCTGGACCGCGTCGACCAGCGGGACCTGCCGCTGAGCAACAGCTACCAGTACGACACGACCGCGTCGAACGTGACGGCGTACATCATCGACACCGGTGTGCGCACCACGCACGCGACGTTCGGCGGCCGCGCCACCTGGGGCACCAACACCTCCGGTGACGGCAACAACAGCGACTGCAACGGCCACGGCACACACGTGGCGGGCACGGTCGCGGGCGCGGAGTACGGTCTCGCGAAGGCCGCGAAGGTCGTCGCGGTGAAGGTGCTGAACTGCCAGGGTTCCGGCACCATCCAGGGCGTCGTCGACGGCGTCAACTGGGTGACCCAGAACGCGGTGAAGCCCGCGGTCGCCAACATGTCCCTCGGCGGTGGCGCTGCCGCTGCCCTGGACACGGCGGTCCAGAACTCCATCGCGTCCGGCGTGACCTACGCGGTCGCGTCCGGCAACTCGAACACCGATGCGTGCTCGACGTCGCCCGCCCGTGTCGCTGAGGCGATCACGGTCAACGCGTCGACCAACACCGACGCGCGTGCCTCGTTCTCCAACTACGGCACCTGCACGGACATCTTCGCGCCGGGCCAGAACATCGTGTCGGCGTGGAACACCAACGACACCGCGACGAACAACATCTCCGGCACGTCGATGGCGACCCCGCACGTCGCGGGCGCCGCGGCGCTGTGGCTCGCCACGCACCCGAGTGACAACCCGGCCGCGGTCTGGGCGGGCCTGAACGGCGCGTCGACCCCCAACAAGATCACGAGCCCCGGCACCGGTTCCCCGAACAAGCTGCTCTACACCCTCTTCGGTGGCGGGCAGCCGGGCAACCCGTCGGTGACGAACCCCGGCAACCAGACCTCCACGGTCGGCACGGCGGTCTCGCTGCAGCTCGCGGCGTCCGGCGGCACCTCGCCGTACACCTGGTCCGTCTCCGGTCTCCCGGCCGGTCTGTCGGCGTCCGCCTCCGGCGCGATCTCCGGCACGCCGACCACGGCCGGCACCTCCACGGTGACCGCCACGGTGACCGACTCGGCGGGCAAGACCGGTTCCGCGACCTTCACGTGGACGGTCAACCCCGTTGGTGGCGGCTGTGACGCCAAGACCAACTCCACCCCGGTCACCGTCGGCGACCTCTCGACCGTGACCAGCACGATCGCCATTTCGGGCTGCGCGGGCAACGCGTCGGCCACGTCGTCGATCAAGGTCTCGATCACGCACACCTACAAGGGCGACCTCGTGGTGGACCTGGTCGCGCCCGACGGCTCGGTCTACAACCTGCACAACCGGTCCGGCGGCTCGACCGACAACATCAACGAGACCTACACCCGCGACCTGTCGGGTGAGGTTGCCAACGGCACCTGGACGCTGCGCGTGCGCGACGCGGCGTTCCTGGACAGCGGCACGTTGAACAGCTGGACGCTCGACGTCTGATCGTTTCTCCGCTGAACGAACCGCCCCCGGTGCTTCCGCCTCGGGGGCGGTTCCTCGTTCAGGCCTCGAACCACTCCTCGAGACCATCGTCGAGGTGCGCGCGGCTGCGTGACCACCTGGGCCGGAGAGGCGTTGGCGCACGACGCTTCTGGACGTGGAGATCTAGAGCGCTTTTGTTGCGGGGCGCGGGCTCGACGCCCCGCGACGAAGGATCAAGTCTCCCAGCGGAGGCCGTAACCGTGACCGGCGAGCAGATCGGCGAACGCCACCTGGACCTCGCCGACGCCGTTCACCGGCAGGTGGTCGCGTTCGATGTCGATCTCGTCGGCGTCGCGGTGGAACACGTGGTCGACCTTCCACACCGCGGACGGGACGGCCTGCTCCCCGAACCTCGCGATGAGCTGGAACTTCTCGCACCGCCGCTCCGGCCAGTACACGTACCGCGGACTCATCCGCCGACCCGGAGGGAGGGTGACCTGGAGCGCGAAGTCGTGCACCTCACCCGCCTTCAGCTTCCTGGGCAGTCCCAGCACGAGCAGGATCCGGCGTGGTGACGGACGTTCCCGCGAGAGCTCCAAGGCCCCGTGCAGCACCTCCACCTCCATGTCAGGCGGTGAGCCGTCTTCGTGCTCCGGCAGGGTGAGCGACCACGTGACGCGGTCGATGCCGTCGCGGTCCGCGACGATCGTCCGGCTTTCGGTGCAGCGCGGAGTGTCGCCGTGGAGGTTGAGAATCGCCTCGAACTCCCGGACGTGCCAGGTGTGTTCCCGTGAGACCGGTGTGGTGGTCTGTCCCGGAGTCAACGCGACTTCGACCAGTCTTCTCATCGCCTCGCCGATCCGGCGCCTGCACGTTCCGGGGCTGCGTTGCTGTTTCGCCGCCAGCCAGCTGACTCGCTGGTGCAGGAAACGGAACTGCGCGTCCGGGTTGAGTCCCAGCGGCGTCGTGACCGTGAGGCGCAGGTGGTGCGGCAGCAGCTCGGTCGTGCCGTGCACCCAGTCGCTGACCTTCTGGCGAACGGTCTCGGGGCCGTCCAGGGCGGTGAGGTCGCAGACCTGGCGCAGCGCGGGACCGACGCGGTCGCCGACGTCCGGATCGTGCACACCACGCCCCTTGCTCAGCCTGCGCAGGTCGTCGAACAGCGCGTCAGGCCCCGACATCGCCACGGGCGGGCCGGTCGACGGCTGCGGGGAGAACCCCTTCGAGCCGGCGGCACGATCATGCGCCCTCACCCACCGTTCCCGGTCTCGCATCTGCACGTCGCAGGCGTTGAGAATCGCGTGCAGGCTGTCCGAACGCAGCGGCTTCGGCTCCGTCAGCCACCGATGTGCCGACGTCGGCGGAATCGAGTGGCCGGCCGCCTCGGCGGCGTCGCAGAGGGCCTTCGGCGTGAAGAGCCCTGCCTGATGCGTCAGAAGGACGAGCTCGCGATGCAGGTCCTGCCACGTGTTCACGTCGTTGGGCTGCGCCCGCCTGGTGGATCCCCTGCTCCGGGCCGTCTCCCTCCTCCACACGTGCCGGGCTTCCACCACCGCGTCGCCGCGGCCGCATTCGCGCATGAACGCCTCGATCAGACCCAGGGACGGCATCCTCCGGCCGCTCAGCGCCTCGGACAACGCGGCCTGGGAGTAGCGGGTGCGGGACGCGAGCTGGACCAGGGTCAGGTCGACGTCCGCGTGGACCGCGCGCAGGTAGCTCGCCACGACCGCGGCGGGACTGCCGGCGTCTACGATCGGCTTGAGCCGTTTCTTGGCCATGATCGCTCAGTCCACCCTCCCCTTCCGCGGCGGAACCAGGCCTGTCGGCAGGAACACGGTCGCCACCGCGACGACCGCGCCGAGCAGCAGGAAGGCCAGCAGGATGCGCAGCTCGGCCTCGCGGCCGGTCGCCGGCAGTGGATCGCCGGTCGGCGGTGTGGCCAGAGCACGTACCCGTAAAAGCGCGGATTGCAACGACGCATGCGCCGCGAGGAGGATGGGGTTCACCATTTTGGCTCTCTGGTTGCGGTCCGGACGAATCTGCAGAACGGGCCTCGGGAGCTGCCGTTCCCGTGATGGAGTGTTCTGCTGTCCGGGTTAGTTAGCGGTTGGCGAGAGCGCGGGTCAAGGCATTCGGGCTGTGCGCCGAAGAACTGGACAGAGATGGCCTTCATCTTCAGTCCAGAACCCATGTGGGGTGCGAGATCTTCACCTCGTCGTCCACGCGATGGCGATGCCCACCAGATGTGTGACAACCGCCCAGGTCAGGAGCAACTCCGCCGTGACCTTGATCTGTCGAGCTGTTGGCCAGCTTAGTTCCTGAATTCAGGAGCTGCTTCCAGGCAATATTGAGAGGCCTTCTCGGGAGAAGGCACCCGATGCTCGCTGCGGTCCAGACGAGTTCGGTGAGGCAGGCCCCTTGCTGCCGCTTGTGGGAACTGCCGACGTGTTTGACGGGGTGTCCGGGAAGAACGGGCACCCCGCACGTCACGCACGTGATTCCGGGCGTGGAGGAATTATTTCGCCGGGAGTGGCTCGGTGACAGCCGACTGGTCCTCCTGCCGGGGCTGTGCCTCCGGGTCGATGGCCAGCACCAGCTGGTACTGGATGTGGCCGAGCGCCTGGAAGTGCATCGGTGTCGCCTTGCGGGCCAGCAGGTGCAGAGCACGGATCTGCCCGATCACCACGAGCCAGTCCTCTGCCTCGTCCAGCGTCAGCGTGAGAGGGTCGGCGTTGATCCACTGCTCCCACACGCGGTCGACGAGCGCACGGTCGGCGAGCGTCTTCCGATGCCGCCGGCGGAACAACGCCGACTGCCATCGCGACGCGGAGACGTCCGGGAACATCTTGCGCAGTACCGCCCGCCGCATCCTGATCGGCCGCGGGAAGCGGAGCCCGTACACGTAGGAGTTGCGACGGTAGAGGGTCTCCAGCGTCTGGAACGCCGGCTCCCAGCCGCGCGCGAACTGCTCGGCGACCTTCACCCGCACGCCACCGTCGACCCGTTGTGCGGAGAAGATCTCCGCGTTCTCGAGCACGTCCTTTCGCAGCGTGGCGCGCACCCCTGTGCGCACGAGCCGCAGCACGACGGACTCCGCCGTTGCGCGGTCGTAGCTGCCGATGCACGCGCTACCGCTCTGGTGGATCAACGTCGTCATGCCGAGCGCATCGTCCGTGTCGAGGCCGCAAGCCGTGCGCAGCAGGTGGTGGACGACGGCGAACGGGGTGTGGTCGTCGTTGTGCACGACGACGCCCCATCTCTCCCCAGAATTCACCGGCAGAGTATGAGTCACGGCCACAATGGACAGATGAAGGCTTGGCAACGGTTGCGGTACGAGCGCGCACAGGACGGCGAGGACGCGAACGAGGCGGCCCGCGGTGAGGTGCTCCACGACGAACGCACGCGCGACGACCTGCCGCTGCTGCGGTTCCTGGTCGAGCAGGAAGCGTTGTGCCGCGCGAACTCCCAGGGCCTGGGGGAGCAGGCCGCGCTCGCCGGATTCCTGCTGGCCGAGCACCGGCAGGTCGAGGACGTCTGGCGGCACCACGCGATCAAGCGCGCCAACTTCGACGCCGGCTGCGCCTACGACGTGGAGCACCTGTTCGCGGCGGGCGTCCAGGCCACCCTCGACCACGTGCGCGCGAGCGACCACCCCGACCGGGACGACGTCCTGGAGCTCCTGCTGCGCCAGCACCTCGACGAGGACGACGTCGAGGAGTGGTTCGAGCACCGTCGCGAGTGGTTCGAGGCCTGAACGAGGACCCCGAGACGGAAGGGCGGTTTGGCGGCGAACCCCGAGATGCCGCGCACGGTTGGCCCATTCCTCACTGAGAACGAATCGCTTTCCATTTGCATTGCGATTCGACTGCCGTCACGTTGAAGATCCTTGCAATTCCTTTTACTGGTGATCACTACTCGATGGGCGCGTCGTCTGCCCACCGATAAACGGGCGGCACGTAATCGGCGAAACGGTCGAGCAACCGTTCGAGGTCGTCGTCCACCAACACCATCTCGCGGTACGCCGGCTTCAGGAACCCCTCGGACACCATGTGGTCGATCATCGCGATCAGGTGGCCGTAGTAGCCGTCGACGTTGAGCAGGCCGATCGGCTTGGCGTGCAGCTCGAGCTGCGCCCACGTCCAGATCTCGAACAGCTCGTCCAGGGTGCCCGCACCGCCCGGCAGCGCGACGAAGGCGTCCGACAGGTCCGCCATCAGCGCTTTCCGCTGGTGCATGGTGTCGACGACGTGCAGTTCCGTGAGGCCGTCGTGCGCGATCTCCCACTCGACCACGTGGTGCGGGATCACCCCGATGACCGATCCTCCGGCGTTCAGCGCACCGTCGGCCACGGCACCCATCGTGCCGACCCGACCGCCGCCGTAGACGACCTCGATCCCACGCCGCGCGAGCAGCCGGCCCGCCTCGGTCGCGGCCCGCACGTGCCGCACCCGCCCTGCCGACGAACCGCAGAAGACACAAATTCGCATGGGGTCACCATATAACCGAATCGCGCGGGCAACAGGGAAGAAACGGACATCCTCCACTAATTCCGCCGTGATGCTGAACGATTTCTGAAGGTCACTGGCGGCCAGTGAAATCCCGCCGAAGCGAGGTGAAAGTGTGCCGTCGGCGATCATCCGCGCGGCCCGCGTGCGCAGCCGGTTGAGGTGCGCGCGTTCGTCGACGAGGGGCAGCACGGTGGCCGTGAGCCGGAACGGGAACCGCCCGCGGCAGTCGGCGAACCTTGCTCGACGAGATCGCGAAGGCGTGGCAGCACCAGGGGCAGCGATCGTTCGTCGCGTCGGTCAACGGGCCGGAGGCCGTGCTGCACTGGTGCATCAGAACAGGCCTCGACCCCGAACCAGGTCTTCACCACGCTGTTCGGCTGGAACCACGACTGATCGGATGCAGGCGCGCGCTGCGGGACAGCGCGCGCCAGCTGACCGTTAGAGGTCCACGCCCAGAAGCGCGTCCACCGCCGTACGGATCTGCGACGGCCCGTGCGTGTCCGAACCGCCGTGCGACAGCGCCTCGTCGGCCCACGCGTCGATGGCTGCCAACGCGCGCGGGGTGTCCAGGTCGTTGCCCAGGTGGTCACGCAGCCGTGTCACGGTGTCCACAGCGGACGGACCGGACGACAGGTCCGCGGCCCGGCGCCACTTGTCCAGGCGGACCAGCGCCTCGTCCAGCAGGGCCTGGGTCCACGGGCGGTCCTCGCGGTAGTGGCCCGCGAGCAGCGCGAGGCGGACGGCGTTCGGGTCGACCTTCTGGGCCCGCAGCTTCGAGACGAAGACCAGGTTGCCGCGCGACTTCGACATCTTCTCGCCGTCGAGGCCGATCATGCCCGCGTGCACGTAGTGGCGGGCGAACGGGTGCTGGCCGGTCTGGGCCTCGGCGTGCGCGGCCGAGTACTCGTGGTGCGGGTAGATCAGGTCGGAGCCGCCGCCCTGGACGTCGAAGCCCATGCCGAGGCGGTTGTGGGCGATGGCGCTGCACTCGATGTGCCAGCCGGGGCGGCCCTCGCCGAGCTCGGACGGCCACGACGGCTCACCGGGACGCTTCATCCGCCACAGCAGGGCGTCCAGCGGGTGGCGCTTGCCGGGGCGGTCGGGGTCGCCGCCGCGTTCGGCGAAGAGCTCCAGCATCTTCTCCTGCGAGTAGTTCGACTCGTAGCCGAAACGGCCCGTGGCGTCGTGCGAGTAGTAGATGTCCGGGTACTCGGAGTCGTCCACGCGGTAGGCGTGGCCGTCGGCCACCAGCTTGGCGACCACCTCGACGATCTCCGGGATCGCCTCGACGATGCCGACGAAGTCCTGGGGCGGCAGGACGCGCAGGGCCTCCATGTCCTCGCGGAACAACGCGGTCTCGCGCATGGCGAGCACGACCCAGTCGTCCTGGTCGCGCTCGGCGCGCTCCAGCAGCGGGTCGTCGACGTCGGTGACGTTCTGGACGTAGTGCACGTTGTGGCCGTTGTCGAGCCACACGCGCTGCACGAGGTCGAACGTCAGGTAGGTGGCGGCGTGGCCGAGGTGCGTCGCGTCGTACGGCGTGATGCCGCACACGTACAACCTGGCGGTGTCTCCTGGAGCCGTCGGGCGCACCTCGCCCGTAGCCGTGTCGAACAGCCGCAGCGGGCGGGGGTCCCCCGGAACCCGCGGCACAGGAATCGATGACCAGGTCTGCATGCTTCCGACACTAACGCGTGCCGCCGAGTGGAGTGCACTTTCCGGCTGTTGGGACGACCACCCCGGACCGACCAGGACAGAAAGATCGGACATTCGTTGACGACGTTGTCATCGCGTCCCTAGCGTCCAAGGGCATGCTTCGTGTCGTCGTAGCCACGGTGGTAGCGCTCTCACTGTCCCCCGCAACCGCACAAGCCGAGCCGCTGGACGCGTTGGCGTACCTGGAGAACCCGCGCATGACGGGCGAGAACCAGGAGCCTCCGCACCCCGATCTCAAGCCCGAACGGCGCCTGAGCCTCAACGGCGAGTGGCGCATCCGGATGTTCGACAGGCCCGAGGATGTCAGAGACACCGCCGAGGGCTGGCGCACGGTCCAGGTGCCGCACACGTGGCAGACGGACTTCCTCGACCACCCGATGTTCCGCAACATCCCCACCGAGATGTACCCGGACGACCCTCCCAAGATCCCGCACGACGTCAACCCCACCGGCGTCTACGAGAAGACGTTCGACGTGCCGCGGAACTGGGACCGCACGCTCGTCCGGTTCGAGGGCGTGACCAGCGGCTACTTCGTCTGGCTCAACGGCACGTACGTCGGCTACGACCAGGGCGGCTACACGCCCGCCGAGTTCGACCTCACCAGCAAGCTCAAGCCCGGCCGCAACACCCTGAAGGTCCAGGTCCACCGCTGGGGCTCCGGCTCCCACCTCGAGGACTACGACCAGTGGCGGTTCTCCGGCATCTTCCGCGAGGTCTGGCTCTACTCGACGCCCAGGACCTACCTCAGCGACGTCACCATCAGGACCGACCTGGACGCCGAGTACCGCGACGCCACGATCAGCGCGGACGTCAAGATCGGCGGGCCTGCCGCCGGCCACACCGTCCGGACCAGGTTGTTCGACCCGCGGGGCCGTGAGGTTCCCATCACGAACGGCAAGGTCGCGAACCCGCTGAAGTGGACCGACGAGACCCCGAACGTCCACGAGCTGCGAGTCGAGCTGATCAAGGACGGCCGCGTGATCCAGACCGGCCGGCAGCCCGTCGGCTTCCGCGAGATCGAGATCGCCGACACGCAGCTGAAGATCAACGGCAAGCGCGTCCTGTTCCGCGGGACCAACCGGGCGGAGACGAGCGTGCGCGGCAGCCGGCACGTCACCCGCGCCGAGCAGGAAAAAGACGTCCAGCTGATGAAGCGGTTCAACATCAACGCGGTCCGCACCTCGCACTACCCGAGCGACCCGTACTTCTACGAGCTGGCCGACCGCAACGGCCTGATGATCGCCGACGAGGTGGACATCGAGACCCACCACCACGACGGCTGCCCGTCCAACTGCCTCGCTGAACGGCCGGAGTGGCAGGACGCGTTCCAGGACCGGTTCGCCGCCATGATGCAGCGCGACAAGAACCACCCGAGCGTGATCATGTGGGACACCGGCAACGAGGCCGGTCTCGGCAAGGCGCACTACACGATGGCCGAGCACGCGCGGAAGAACGACACCCGCCCGCTGTACCACCAGCCGAACGTCCCCGACGGCGACGCGCCGTTCGCCGACGTCTCCGGCCCGCGCTACCCCTCGCCCGCGAGCCTCGAAGCCAAGGCGAAGACCACCACCAAGCCGATCATCATGGGCGAGTACGCGCACGCGATGGGCAACAGCCTCGGCAACTTCAAGGAGTTCTGGGACGTCGTGCGCGCCTACCCGCAGGTGCAGGGCGGCTTCATCTGGGACTGGGCCGAGCAGAACATCGCCCTGCCGTTGTTCACCACCCCCGACGACGCCGGCGGCATCATGAGCTGGCTCTCCGGCAAACCGTCCCAGGTGGACGGGCCACACGGGAAAGCCTTGAAGCTCAGCGGACTCGACGACTTCGTGGAGGTCTACCGCGACCGCAAGCTCGACGAGGTGAGCAACGGACTCACCCTCGACGCGTGGATCAAGCCGGACACGTGGACCGGTGACTTCACAGTCATCTCCAAGGGCGACCACCAGTACGCGCTGAAGATGGCGAACCAGAACACGCTGCAGTTCTTCATCCACAGCGGTACGTGGCGCACGGCCGAAGCGCAGGTTCCCGCCGACTTCTACGGCAACTGGCACCGCGTCACCGGCACGTTCGACGGCACGAAGCTCCGGCTGCTGATCGACGGCCGTGAGGTCGCGGCGACGAACTACACCGGCACGATCGACTGGTCGCACTGGCCGGTCAACATCGGTCGCAACGCCGAGACCATGCAGGAGAACGTGCAGACCCGCATGGCGCACGGCAGCGTCGACCAGGTCCGGATCTACCACCGGGCGCTGACCGACGCCGAACTCGCCCAGGACCCGAAGAAGACCGCGGCGCTGGCGCTCGACTTCGAGAAGCTGGAGGACAAGGGCCGCAAGGAGTCCTACGGCGCGGGCACCGGTGGTGTCGACGGCGTGGTGTGGGCGGACCGCAGGCCGCAGCCGGAGACCACCGAGCTGATGGCGGTCCACTCCCCCATCAGGTTCTCCTACGACGACAACAAACTCACGGTCGTGAGCGAACGTCAGTTCACCGGCACCGACGACCTCGAACTGCGCTGGCAGGTGCAGGACAACGGCCGCACGATCGCCCAGCACCGCGGCAGGCTCCAGCCGGGCACGATCACGTTGCCGGACTTCACCGCCGACACCGACCGGTGGCTGACCGTCCGGGCGACCGACCGGCAGGGCGACGACGTCGGCATCGCACAGTTCCCGCTCGGCGGCACGCAGATCGCCGGACTGCACACGCCCGGCCCGGCAGGTGAGCTCACCACCACGCAGAACGACGACGAGGTCGTGGTGTCCGGCAAGGACTTCCGTTACGTCGTCAGCAAGCGCTCCGGCACGCTCACGTCGATGCGGGTGCACGGCACCGAGCTGCTCGAGGCGGGTCCGGAGCTGGACGCGTGGCGGGCGCCGCTGTCCAACGAGTTCATGAGCGAGGACAACTCGTGGTACCGCAACGGTCTCGACCGGCTCAGGACCACGCCGTCGAGCGTCACGGTCACGCGGAGCGGCAAGGACACCGTCATCACGGCCAGGTCCACCGCCCAGGCCGTGGCCACGGCGTCGTTCGGCCAGACCTTCACCTACCGGATCACCGGTGACGGCGAGATCCACGTCGGCCACCGGGTCGCCGCGAAGGACAGGATGCGCGACCTGAGCTACCTGCCCGGCATCGGTTTCACGCTCAAGGTTCCCTCGGACTACCAGAAGTTCACCTGGTACGGCCGTGGTCCGGGCGAGAACTACGACGACCGCAAGTCCGGCAACCCGGTCGGCGTCTACCAGTCCACTGTGGACCGCGAGTTCAACGACTACTACAAGCCGCAGGACTTCGGCAACCACGCGGACACGCGCTGGGCGACGCTGTCCGACGGCCGCGCGGGCCTGCTCGTCGCGGGTGACCTCGACGTGCGGGTCTCACGGTACGACGACCTGGACCGGGCGGCGTACCCGTTCGCGCTGAAGAAGAACGACGGCTGGACGACCCTGCACGCGGCGCATCGCGTCACGGGGGTCAGCGAGACGTTCCACGAGCCGTTGCCTCAGTACCAGGTGGAGGCGGGCAACGAGTACGCGTACTCCGTGCTGCTGCGCCCGCTCACGCCCGTGGAAGCCGCCACGGGCAAACTCGGCCAACGAGTGGACTGCGCGCCCACCGTCGAGCTGAGGGCCACCGACACCGCTCTCGAACCGGGCGAGCAGGTGGAGGCCGAACTGGTGGTCACGAAGCCGTGTCCCGGCACCACGACGGCCAGGCTGACGGCTCCGGAGAGCTGGTCGGTCACCCCGGACACCGTCGACGTGACGGCGGGTTCCGCGAAGGTGACGGTCAAGCGTGACGGTGGGGAGACCGGCACCCGCCCGGTGTTCGCCGAGGTCACCACGGGGAAGGCGACGACGACCCTGAACAGGGACTTCACCGCCACGCCCCGTGCACCGCAGGGTGAGGCGCCGGTGTCCTCGCTGGAGTTCCTCGCCGAACGCAACGGCTGGGGCCCGATCGAACGCGACCGCAGCAACGGTGAGAACTCCGGCGGTGACGGCAACCCGATCAGCATCCGGGGTGCGAAGTTCGATCGGGGCGTCGGCGCGCACGCCGAGTCGGAGTTCCAGGTCTACACCGGCGGGAAGTGCAGCCGGCTCACCGCGACCCTGGGCGTGGACGACGAGACGAACGGCAGCGGCAGCGTCCGGTTCGAGGTCCTGAAGGACGACCAGCCGGTCTACCAGAGCCCCGTGCTGACCGGGCAGAGCGCAGCGCTGCCCATCTCGGTCGACACGAGTGGAGCAACGGTGCTGACGTTCCGCGTGACGGACGGAGGTGACGGCAACGCCTGGGACCACGCTGACTGGGCGACGCCTACGTTGACCTGCGCTTAAAGGCGTACCGTTGCAGATCAAGGGCATTCGCCGGTGAAGGGCGGGTCTCATGATCGTGGAAATCCTCGGCGGGCTGGTCGCGCTCGGAGGTCTCGGCATCGCGATGAGCGCCAGAGTGATCAAACAGTTCGAACAGGGACTCGTGTTCCGGTTCGGCAAGCTCCAGCAGGCCGTGCGCGGGCCGGGGCTGACGATGATCGTTCCGGGCGTGGACACGCTGCGGAAGGTCAACATGCAGATCGTCACCCTGCCCGTGCCGGCGCAGGACGGCATCACGCGCGACAACGTGACCGTGCGCGTGGACGCCGTCGTGTACTTCAAGGTGCACGACCCGGCGAAGGCCGTCATCAACGTCGAGGACTACCGGTTCGCGATGTTGCAGGTGGCGCAGACGTCGTTGCGGTCCATCATCGGCAAGAGCGAGCTCGACGACCTGCTGTCGAACCGCGAGCACCTCAACCAGGGCCTGGAGCTGATGATCGACACGCCCGCGCTGGCGTGGGGCATCGACATCGACCGCGTCGAGATCAAGGACGTGGCGCTGCCGGAGAGCATGAAGCGCTCGATGTCGCGGCAGGCGGAGGCCGAACGCGAGCGCAGGGCCCGCATCATCACCGCCGACGGCGAGCTCCAGGCGTCCAAGAAGCTCTCCGAGGCCGCGGGCACGATGGAACAGACGCCCGCGGCGCTCCAGCTGCGGCTCCTGCAGACCATCGTCGAGGTGGCGGCGGAGAAGAACTCGACGCTGGTGCTGCCGTTCCCGGTGGAGCTGCTGAGGTTCCTGGAGAAGAACACCAGCGTCGAACTACCGAAGGGTGATTCGTCCGAGTGAGTTAACCGCAGTAACCACCCACTCCCCCGGAACGACGTCCGGACAGGGGGTAGTGACGCATGCAGGAGAGGGCCAGGAACAGGTTCGTCGGCATCGGCATCGGCTCGTACGAGCGGGTGCAGCCGCTGCAGCACGCCGTGAGCGACGTGCGGGAGCTCCGTGCGCTGCTCAAGGGCTACGAGGGCGAACCACTGGTCGATCCGTGCGAGAACGAGATCCGCACGCACATGCAGACGTTGATCAACGACCCGCAGGACGGTGGCTCGCTGGTCGCGTTGTGGAGCGGTCACGCCGTCCCGGTCACGGGCAAGCTCAGGCTGCTGGCCAGGGACAACAGCGGCAAGGCCGACGGCATCGCCATCGAGGACTTCGTCCTGTGGTGCGCGGCGTCGGGCGCGCACCAGGTGCTGGTGATCGTCGACGCGTGCTACTCGGGCCAGCAGCTGGACGACGCTCTGGGCACGATCGCGAACATGCAGGAGGAGCTGCTCGCCGGGCAGATGCACTGGGCGGGTGTGCTGGTGTCGTGCTCCGGCGTCGAGACGGCCCGCGACGGCCTGTTCGGCGGCAAGCTCCGCAACCTCCTGCGCACCGGGCCGATCGCGGACGCGGACGTGCTGCGCTGGAGCGACCGCACACCGCTGGTCGACGGCGGCATCATCGGCACGGCGCTGCTGAACGCGTGGGACAGCGACGTGCAACGACCGCGCTTCATGCAGTACGGCTCACCTGGGCCGATGCTGCCGAACCCGCTCTATGCACCGCACACGGTCGTGAAGCACCTTCTGCTCGCGGCGCGTGGTGGCGACTCGCCGGACAACCGGTCGTGGTTCACCGGCCGCACCGCCGAGGTCGACCAGGTCGTGGGCTGGATCCGGTCCGCCACGCCCGGCCTGCGCGTGGTGACCGGCGCGCCCGGCACCGGCAAGTCGGCCATCGTCGGCCGCGTCGTGAGCCTGTCCAACCAGGCGGAACGGGATCTGCTGCTGACCTCCGGGCCGCCGTTCCAGCACGCCGACCCCGGCCAGGACTCGGTGGCGGCGGCCGTGCACGCCCGCGCGATGGACGCCGACCGGGTCGCCGACCTGATCAGCCGCCAGCTGGTCGCCGCAGGCCTCGTGCCGCCGCCCGACGGGCCGCGCCGGGGCGCCGCCGAGCTGGTCGGCGTGGTCAGCACGCTCGCCGAGCCGCCGGTGATCGTGGTCGACGGCCTCGACGAGGCACGCGGTGAGTCGTTCTCGATCGCCACCTCGCTGCTGACCAAGCTCGCGAACCACGCCGTCGTGATCGTCTCCACGCGGCAGGCGCACCGGGTCGCGGGCGGTGCGCCGCTGCTGACCGAGCTCTCGCCCGTCGAGGTGCTGAACCTCGACAAGAGCGACAGCGCCTCCTGCGTGCGCGACTACGCGGTGGCACGGCTGGGTCCCCGCGTCGCGCCGTCCACTGTGGAGGAGATCGCGCGGATGCCGTTCCTGGCCGCGTGGATGATCACCGACCAGCTCCTCACCGACGGCGGGGCGGACTTCGAGCCGTCGCTGGGGGCCGCGTTCGACCACGAGCTCGACAAGGTGCCCGCGGCACGGCCGTTGCTGACCGCGCTGACGTGGAGCTACGGCGCGGGGTTCCCCGAGGCCGAGTGGATCGCGGTCGCGCAGGCGCTGTCGGGCGAGGAGTTCGGCCGTGACGACATCACGGCCGTGCTCACCGAACTGGGCCGTCACGTCGTCCAGGACGGTGAGGAGGGCACGGCGGTCTTCAAGCTGACGCACCAGACGTTCGCGGACCTCCTGCGGCCGCCGTTCGCGCCGAGCAGGGACGCGGTGTTCGCGCCGGGCGCGGAGAAGGTGGCGTGCGCGTTGATCCGCCTGTACCGGCAGCGGATCACCGCGGGCGTGCCGCCGGACGTGCCGGGCTACCTGTGGAAGTACGCGTGGCGGCACTGCGGGCACGCGGGCACGCAGGCGTTGGACGGCCTGCGCGAGCTCGCGATGATGAACAGGATGCTCTTGCCGGACATCGCTCTCGCGGCGACCACGGCGGCGAGCGAGCTGACGCACTGGGGCCGCGGCGACGAGGCGATCGCACCGCTGGAGGAGGCCGCCGAGCACTTCCGCGCGCTGGTGCCGGACATCCGGATGTACCTCGCGGACCTCGCGCACGTGCTGAACCGGCTCGGCCAGCGGTTCCGCGAGGCAGGCCGGCTCCAGCAGGCGGTGGCACCGGCGGAAGAGGCCGTGGTCCGCTATCGCGAGCTGGTCGCGTCCACGCCGACGACCGCGGAGACCCTGACGCACAAACGACTCGCGCAACGCATCGCCAAGACGACCTCGCACGGCGGCGACAACCCGACGTACGCGTCGCACCTCAGCGGCGCGCTGGTCGACCTGAGCGAGGTCTACGCGATGGTCGGGCGCCGGCACGAGGCGTTGTCGACGGCCAAGGATGCCGTGGCCGCGGTCGGCACCGGTGCGCCGCTCGCCCGCGCGCTGACGTGCCTGTCGGCGCGGTGCTGCGAGACCGGGCGGCGCTACGAGGCCATGCAGCGCTCGCGTCAGGCCGTCGACGAGTACTTCAAGCTCGCGCAGACGAACCCGGTGTTCCTCGCCGACCTCGTGTCCGCGCAGGTCGAGCTGAGCCGCGACTACCTGACGCTGGGCAGGCTCGCCGAGGCCGACCAGGTCACGCAGCAGGCCGCGGAGATCAGCGGCACGCTCGGCAGGCACGCCCCGTTCGGGCCGCAGCTCGCGGACGCGGCGCTGAGCCTGAGCGTCGCGTACAGCATGGTCAACCGCAGGAGCGAGGCCCTCGACACCGCCAGGCAGGCCGCCGACCTCGCCGACGGCCTGCGGATCCACGGCCAGGCGCTGCACAACCTGATGCGCCGCCAGCGCGACGCGGGCAAGCTGGAGGACGCCCTGGTCACCGGGCAGCGGACCGTCGAGGTGTGCCTGCTGCCCGAGCACGAGCACCGGCTGTCGACGCTCGCGGCGGCGCTGTTCACGCTCGACACGATCTGCGCGGGCCTGGGCCGGCCGGAGATCGTCGACAGGACGTGGGACCACGTGCTGGAGCGGTTCACCGGGCCGCACCACGCGACGCTGCTGACGCTGCGGGCCGCGGCGACGGCGGCGGGTGACCCGGTGGCGGCGAAGTGGCTGTGCCAGGCGCTCACCCACGTCGGGCAGTCCCGCCAGGCGCTGCACGACGTGCACGACATCGCGCGCCGCCACTTCGACTCCGGCCGGCCGTGGCCGTGGGACACGACGCCGGACTGGCTGACGGTCGACCGTGTGTTGTTGAAGACCGCACGCGCGTGGGTGTTCGCGCGTTCGTATGCCGAGGAGCGAGCGATCCTGCTCGAACACCCGGAACTTCTCTCGACGGACGCGGACGTCGCCGTCACCGAGGCGTTGTACGGCACGAGCCTGCTGGAGGCGCAGGTCATCCAGTCCCGCCGCACGACCGCGCAGGCGCAGGGCGTCGAGCACGCCTACCGGCCGTGGTTGCTCGCGAGCCTCGCGGACGAGTTCGTGGACGCCACGACCGCGCGCCGCCGCGAGTTGCTCGCAACGCGCCGTGAGGAGCTTCTGGACAAGGAAGTCCTCAAGAACGTGCGGGACAACCGGCCCGTGCACGCGTTGCTGCTGCTGGCAGACGAGGACACCGACGTGCTCGATCTCGTCCTGGACGCTCAGGACGATTCCTCACTGGTCGCCGAGGTCCTGCGAGGACTCGCCGCGAGCGCGTCACCGCAGGCGCTCACCCAGGCCGTGACGGCGTTGGAGCCACACGCGTTGGCAGCGCTCTACAAGGCGGTAGCGCGCGCTCGGGCCGGTGACGGGCGTCTGGCGTTGCCTCCTGCCGACCAGCGTCTGGCGTGGATCCACGAGCTGACGTACCTGGTGCCCGCGAACCCCGAACTGCTGTCCCTCATCCGCAAGCTGGCCGAGGAGTCGTAGATGAGCGATCTGGTCGTCGTCCTGCCCGGCATTCTCGGCAGCACGTTGCGCGACGAGGACGGCATGGTCTGGGAGGTCTCGGCCAAGGCCGCGGTGCGCGCCGTGCTGACGCTCGGCCGCCACCTGCACGGGCTCAAGCTCCCCGACGGCATCGGCGACGAGCACCCCGGTGACGGCATCCAGCCCGTGGCGTTGATGGCGGACCTGCACGTCATCCCCGGCATCTGGACGCCGTTGAAGGGCTACGACCGGGTGACCAGGCGGATGAACTCCCTCGGCTACACCGTCGAGAAGGGCAACCTGCTGCTGTTCGCGTACGACTGGCGGCTGTCCAACAGGTACAACGGCGCCCTGCTGGCCCGCCGCGTCGACGAGGCGCTGGACAAGCTCGGACCGAATGCCAAGGTCAGCTTCGTGTGCCACTCGATGGGCGGGCTGGTGGCGCGGTGGTGCATCGAGCAGTGCGGGATGGCCGAGCGCACCGACAAGCTGATCACGATGGGCACGCCGTACCGCGGTGCGGCGGCGGCGTTGGAGCAGCTGGTCAACGGCGTGAGGAAGGGCCTCGGGCCGTTGGCGATCGACCTGACCGAGTTCGCGCGCTCGATGCCGTCGCTGCACCAGCTGCTGCCGGAGTACGCGTGCATCGAGAGCGCTTCGGGACTCGTGAAGACGACCGAGACCACGTTGCCCGAGCTCGACACGAAGATGGTCGAGGACGCGATGGCGTTCCACGGCTCGTTGAGCGACTCGTTCGCCGACCGCACGTACGCGATCATCGGCGGTAAGCAGCCCACGGCGACGACCGCGCGCATCGCCGACGGCAAGGTGACCTGCTTGCGCACGTACGAGGGCGACGAGCTGTACGGCGACGCGACCGTGCCGATGGTCGGGGCCGCACGCCGTGGGCTCGCGTTGTCGTCGAACACGCTGCACCGCGTGACGGAGCAGCACACGTCGTTGCAGGACAACGCGGCGGTGCTGGACGCCGTCGAGTCGTTCCTGACCTCGAAGGAGATCGTCCCGAGGAACGTCACAGCGACGGAACCGCAGGTCAGCGTGCCGGACCTGGTGCTGGCCGGGGAGGACCTGGCCGTCACCGTCGAGCTGAAGGACACCACTCCGCGTGCGCTCAAGGTGGCGGTGCTCGACGAAAACGGCAGACAGGTCGAATCACGCAGTCCGGCGATCTCCGAGACCATGGCGATCAAATTCGACGGATTGACCCCTGGCGCCTACTACGTGCAGGTCAGCGGCATTTCGGTGGGTGCTCCGGTGGTCCCGGTGACCTCGGCGGTGCTCGTCATGGATTGCCCCTCGCCCTGACCGGGAGGACGATGTTCCGGTACGCGAGGAGGCGAGATGACCACGATCAAGCCGACGCCGGTGGTACCTCATCCCGGGGCTGCGCGCGCCCGGCCGAAGGGGTCGTACTTCCTCTCGCTGTTCAAGACCACAGATCCCAAACAGATCGGGATCATGTACCTGACCACGTCGTTCGCGTTCTTCATGGCCGGCGGTGTGATGGCGCTGCTGATGCGCGGCGAGCTGGCGCGGCCGGGCATGCAGTTCCTGTCGAACGAGCAGTACAACCAGCTGTTCACCATGCACGGCACGATCATGCTGCTGCTGTACGCGACACCGATCCTGTTCGGGTTCGCGAACTTCATCCTGCCGTTGCAGATCGGCTCGCCGGACGTCGCGTTCCCGCGCCTGAACGCCTTCTCGTACTGGCTGTACCTGTTCGGCGGCCTGATCGTGATGGCCGCGTTCGTGACGCCCGGTGGCGCGCCCGACTTCGGCTGGTTCGCCTACACCCCGCTGTCCTCCGCCGCGCACTCGCCGGGCGTCGGCGCCGACATGTGGATCATGGGTCTGGCCGTCTCCGGTCTCGGCACGATCCTCGGCGCGGTCAACATGACGACCACGGTCATCACGCTGCGGGCGCCGGGCATGACGATGTTCCGGATGCCGATCTTCACCTGGAACATCCTGGTGACGTCGGTCCTGATCCTGATCGTGTTCCCGATCCTGACCGCGGCGCTGATGGGCCTGGCTGCGGACCGGCACCTCGGCGCGCACGTCTTCGACCCGGCCAACGGCGGCGTGATCCTGTGGCAACACCTGTTCTGGTTCTTCGGCCACCCCGAGGTGTACATCGTCGCGTTGCCGTTCTTCGGCATCATCACCGAGGTCCTGCCGGTGTTCAGCCGCAAACCGTTGTTCGGCTACAAGGGCCTGGTGTTCGCGACGCTGGCGATCGCGATGCTGTCCGTGGCCGTGTGGGCGCACCACATGTACGCGACCGGCGCGATTCTGCTGCCGTTCTTCGCGCTGATGACGTTCCTGATCGCGGTGCCCACGGGCATCAAGTTCTTCAACTGGGCCGGCACGATGTGGCGCGGCCAGCTCACCTTCGAGTCGCCGATGCTGTTCAGCGTCGGGTTCCTCGTGACGTTCCTGTTCGGCGGGCTGACCGGCGTGCTGCTGGCGTCGCCGCCGCTCGACTTCCACGTGTCGGACACGTACTTCGTGGTGGCGCACTTCCACTACGTGCTGTTCGGCACGATCGTCTTCGCGACCTACGCGGGCATCTACTTCTGGTTCCCGAAGATGACCGGGCGGATGCTCAACGAACCGCTGGGCAAGCTGCACTTCTGGACGACGTTCTTCGGCTTCCACGGCACATTCCTGGTGCAGCACTGGCTGGGCAACGAGGGCATGCCGCGCCGCTACGCCGACTACCTCGCCTCCGACGGCTTCACCACGCTGAACATGATCTCGACGATCAGCTCGTTCGTGCTCGGCCTGTCTGTGCTGCCGTTCGTGTGGAACGTGTTCAGGTCGTACCGCTACGGCGACCCGGCCCCACAGGACGACCCGTGGGGCTACGGCAACTCGCTGGAGTGGGCGACGACGTCTCCGCCGCCGCGGCACAACTTCAAGGAGCTGCCGCGGATCCGCTCGGAGCGGCCGGCGTTCGAGCTGCACTACCCGCACATGGTCGAGCGGATGCGCGAGGAGTCGCACTTCTCGTTGACACGTCCCGGAAAGCACCGGGTGGGCAAGGACGAAGCGACCGAGAAGGCGCTCGCCTCGACGGATCGGGACATGAAGACCGACTAGGCGGCTTGCACCTTCCGCAACGGCATGTGGTCCAGTGGACCCGTGCACTCGTCCTTCATGCCACCCCGCCAGGTCAAGATCGGTGACGCGGCGGCCTTCGCCGGAACCACACCGCGGGCGATTCGCCATTACCACGAGATCGGCCTGCTCCCCGAGCCCGAGCGGGGCGGTGATGACCGCCGCCGCTACGGGTACGAGGACATGATCCGCCTGCTGTGGATTCGCAGGATGGCCGACGCCGGGATCGCCCTGGACGACATCCGTGACGCCTTCACCACCAGCACGGACAGCGGAGACGGTGTCGCGGGCATTCTGGAACGGCTGGAGGAAGCGCTTTCCGAGCAGGAGGCGGAACTGCGGCGGCAACGGACCGCCTTGCAGCGGATGCGCGCCGAAGGCAGCCGGATGGGCCTGCTCTCCGACTTCGTCACCGCACGCCTCAAGAGCCTGCCGGAAGGCTCCCTGCGTCAGGCGGACCTGGACAGCCTGCTGGTCACCGAGTGGATCCTCGGCCCGCTCGGCGCGGCCGTCCAGGCCACCCGCTTCATCGTGCTGGCCACGCATCCCGCTCTGCGCGAGGAGTCCGACCGCATCGACGCCGCCGAGGAGGCACTCGACGACAGCGTCGCCGTCGACGATCCGCGGGTGGCCCAGGTGGCCGCCGAGCGGCACGCCTTCGAAAGCGCACTGAACGCGGTCATCGAGGAGTCCGGCCTGGATGAGGACGACGACGCCCTCTTCGACGCCTGGGACCGTCTTACCGCTGATGACGAGGAGGTCCGCACCATGAGCGCGGTGGAAGCCATCAGCAAGATGCCCTACGACTTCTCCCCGGCCCGTCTGCGCTGTGCGGAACTCGTCCTGGAGCTGTCCGCCACCTGAACCACGGCCCGGGTCAGCGGCCGGGAAGCAGACCTCCGGCTACCACGGCCTTGCTCAGCGGCGCGGCCAGCTCGACGAACCGCTGCTTCTCCTGGTCCGACAACACGTCGTAGGCCGGCGCGGCCATGCGGTCGGTGTCGTCCTCGATGCCCTGCCGGAACTCGCGACCTTTCTCGGTCAGCAGCTGGTCCTCGCCGACGAGACCGCGGCTGCGCAGGTCGTCGACCGTCGCCGCCCACTGCTCCTCGGACCACACCCGCGTCCGGCGCAGCACCTCGGCCGGGTAGTCGCCCGTGGCGGCGTGCAGCACGAGCGCCTCGATGCCCGTGATGTTGTGCCGCAGCAAGGCCGCGAGGTGCCCGTCGCCGCGGAACTCGCGCAGCAACGTCTGGGCGTGGAAGAGCTGCAGGCGCGTCTCGTCCGGCCACGGCAGCCCGGCGTGCGCGGCGAACAACGGGCGCCCCTGCGGCATCTCTTTGGCCCGCTCGGCAGCCCGCCTGGCGAGCTCGGTGATCTCCTTGAGGTCCTCCGGCAACACCTTGCCCAGCGCCTCGTCGGCCGCCTCCAGCCGAAGCTCGATCATGCGCTGCGGAGTGACCTTCTCCCACGCCTGCGGAATGCGCGCCCGCACGATCTCGGGGTTGAAGTTGTAGAACGTCGCGATCACGACGTCGGCCCCCACCGCCCCCAACGCCGCCGCCCGTGACGCGAAGTACCCACCGGGCCGGTCGAGCCCGACACTCGCGTACCGGGTCTCCGCCTCGGGGACGAAGTAGATCATTCCGTGCACGGCCTCGAGTGAGCGAAACAGAGTCCTGATCATGTCTTCCAACCTAGATCTTCCCGGCTGGTTCGTCAGGCGCCAAAAATTGTCAGACCCCTCTGTCAAGCTCCCTCACGTGGACCCGAACACCTTCTGGAACCTGATAGCCGAAGCCCGCTCAGCCGACTGCTGTGACGTGGCCGCCGCAGCCACCTCGCAGCTGGCTACCCTGCCCCCAGCCGAGATCGTGGCCGCGCAACAGGTCCTGTGGGACCTGATGGCGGAGTCGTACCAGAACCCGTTGTGGGCAGCGGCCTACCTCATCAACGGCGGCTGCTCGGACGACGGCTTCGACTACTTCCGCGGCTGGCTTCTGACCCAGGGCCAAGCGGTCTTCACGGCCGCCGTGGCGTCCCCGGACTCGCTGGCATCCTTACCGGCCGTAGTGACCGCGGCGGAGTCCGGCGAGGAGTTCGAGTGCGAGGCCGCGCTCTCCATCGCCTGGGACGCCCACATCAAGGCCACCGGCATGCAGCTGCCGCAGGACGCCTTCAGGATCCGCTACCCGGAGCTCGACCCGGACTGGGACTTCGACTTCGACGACGAGGAGGAGCTGAGGGCCCGCCTGCCGCGGCTGGCGGAGCTGTACCTGCGTTGAGCGACGCGGTGGGTGGAGGCGTCGCGGCGACGAGCGCTCCGCTGCCTGCGGTTGCTGACGACGGCTTACCTCTCACCCGCGCCGACCGGCGACGAGCACTCCGAACGCCACGTGATCCAGCCACTGCGGAACCCTTGGCAGGGCACGGATCTCCGGGTTGTGCCGCCCGATGACCTCGATGTCCAGGGCCGCGATCAGCAACCCGGCGATGGCGCCCCGGATCACGCCCCGCACCCGCAGCCGTGTCAGCACGAACGTCCAGAACGCCGACACGGCCAGATGCACCACCACGCCCGCACCAACACCGCCACGCACCAACGATCCGGCAGCGCGCGTGGCACGCAACGGCGAGTCACCGACCGCGAGCGCGTACGCAGTCGACGGCAGGCCGCTCAACACAACAGCGAGCAGGTACCGGCGCATCACCGCGCCACCTCAACCGCCGACGGCACACGCCCAAACCACAGCATCACCGCCGCCGTCGCCGCGACCTCAAGTAGTCACTCACCACAGCCGCCCCAAGCCCGTCCTCATCCGGCGACACCACCCGTCCCCCACCCCGCCGAGCCACGATGTCCACGAACGCAGCCAACCGAGGATCATCCCCCAGCTTGAACACCGAGATCGTCGCCCCAAGACGAGCCAACGCATCAACCTCGTTCAACGTCTTCGTCAACGTCCGAGGCAACGGCGGGTAGTTGAACTCCGCATCCCCATCCGGCTCCAGGTGCGCCGTGGGCTCCCCATCGGTCACCACCAGCACCACGGGCTGCGCATCAGGATGACGCCGCACGTGCCGACCAGCCAGCAACAACGCGTGGTGGAGGTTCGTTCCCTGCTCCCACACACCTTCCAGCCCCGTCAGCTGACCGATGTCCACAGCCTCGGCATAGCGCCCGAACGTCACCAGCTGCAACGCATCCGTGCGGAAACGGGTACGCACGAGGTGATGCAGCGCCAACGCCGTGCGTTTCATCGGCACCCAACGGCCGTCCTGCACCATCGACCACGACGTGTCCACGCACAACGCCACCGCGGCACGGGTGCGGTGTTCGGTCTCGGACACTTCCAGGTCCACGACGTCCAGCGACATCGAACCCGACCGCAGCACGGCGTTGCGCAGGGTTCGCGGCACGTCCCACGGTTCCGTGTCGCCGAACTGCCACGGCCTGGTCGAGCCCATCAGCTCGCCCGCGGCACCGGCCGACGTGGTTTCGCGCGAGCCCTGCGACGAGCGCAGTTGGTCGACGACGCCGCGCAGGGCCGTCTCGCCCAGGCGCCGCAACGCTTTCGGCGTCAGGCGCAGCGAGCCGTCCGGGGCGCGTTCCAGGATGTTCTGCTGCTTCAACGCACGCTCAAGATCCGCCAACCGGCGGGCGTCGACCGCGGCCGAGCCTCCCAGCTGGCGTTCCAGAGCTTCCAGGTCGATGTCTTCCAGGCGCGCGCCCGGATACGACTGGGAGAGCTGCTCGGCCAGTGCGTCCAGCTCGGCCAGGTCCGCCATCGCCTGCGCGCCCTCGCCCAGGCCCAAGGGGTCCTGGCCGCGGAAGCGGGCGGAGGAGGTCCAGTCGAGGCCGGGGCGCAGCTGTTGCAGCAATGAGTCCAGAGTGGACAGTGAGGAACCGATGCCACCGAAGGCCTGCTGGGACAACGCGGCCAGCTCGGCGCGCTGGGCGTCGGTCATCGAGTTCATCATGCGTTGCGCGGCGGCCGAGCGAGCGGCGAGAGCGTCGATGAGCTCGTCGACGTTGCGGGGCTTCTCCGGGAAGAACTCGCCGTGCTTGCGCATGAACTCGTCGAACAGGCGCGGCGTGTCCGGCGAGCCGGACGCGTGCGCCTCCAGCAGCGAGTTCAGGTCGCGCAGCATGCGCTGGATGCGGCGGACGTCCTCGGAGTCCACGTTGGACAGTGCTTCCTTCATGCCCTGGAAGCGCTGGTCCAGCATCTCGCGGCCGAGCAACTCGCGGATCTGTTCGAACGCGGAACGAGCCTCTTCGGAACGCCAGTCGTACGAAGACAGCTCCTGAACGGCCGCGGCCGTGCCGGGTGGCAGCGCGTCGAGCTGGGCCTCGCGGAAGCGCGCGTCGTCGGACGGGTCGGGGAACAACGCGCGGCGCTCGGCCTCCACCGCCTTGTCCAGCAGCTGGCGGACCTCGGACAGCGTGCCGTCGAGACGGTGCCGGCGCTGGATCGACGCACGGCGCTGCCACAACCGCGAGGTCAGGTCGTCGAGACCGCGCGTGCCGTCGACACCCCGGCGCAGCAGTTCGCGCAGGGCGGACGACGGTGACGCGCCCTCCATGATCTCGCGGCCGAGCTCGTCGACGGCCGCGCGCAGGTCGACCGGCGGCGCCAGCGGGTCCGCGCCACCACCCCAGCGTCCGTAGCGATATCTCATCCGTACACCGATCGGTCGTCGTCGGAGGAGGTGTCCTTCGACAGGTGGCGAGTCAGGTACAGCGACTCCAGCGCCAGCTCCACGGCCGAGGCGATCCGGCCGACGGGGTCCTTCGGGCCCGCGCCAATCCGTGCCGCCACCTCGTGCAGGATCGGGAGCTCCGGCAGGGCCGCCAGCAGGTCACCGGCGTGCACGCGGTCACCGGTCGCGACCGGGTGGCCGTCCGAGACGACCTCGGCCAGCGCACGAAGGTTCAGCCCCGCCAGGCGGGCACGGGCCGTGTCGGCGATCGAGCGGCGCAGCAGGTGCACGAGGACCTCGTCCTCGCGGCCCTCCTCCCCCGCCTCGAACTCGAGCTTGCCGCGCAGCACGTCCGGCACCGACTCGAGGTCGACCGGGCGGGCGATGGCCGGGGTCTCACCGATCAGCGCAGACCGGCGGAGTGCCGACGCCGCAACGGTTTCGGCCGCCGCGACCGCGAACCGGGCGGACACGCCAGAACGCTGGTCGATCGACGACGACTCGCGCAGGTGCCGGACGAACCGGGCGATGATCTCCAGCAGGTGGTCGCCGACTTCCGCCACCAGTGAGGCCTCCTGGCGGACCAGGTCCACCTCGGCGTCGACCTCCAACGGGTAGTGCGTGCGCACCTCCGCGCCGAAGCGGTCCTTCAACGGCGTGATGATCCGGCCGCGGTTGGTGTAGTCCTCGGGGTTCGCGGTCGCCACGAGCAGCACGTCCAGCGGCAGCCGCAGCGTGTAGCCGCGGACCTGGATGTCGCGCTCCTCCATGACGTTGAGCAGCGCGACCTGGATGCGTTCTGCCAGGTCAGGCAGCTCGTTGATGGCGATGATGCCGCGGTGGGCGCGCGGGAGCAGGCCGTAGTGGATCGTCTCGGGGTCGCCGAGCGAGCGCCCCTCGGCGACCTTCACCGGGTCGACGTCGCCGACCAGGTCACCGACGGACGTGTCCGGGGTCGCGAGCTTCTCCGCGTAACGCTCGTCGCGGTGCCGCCACACCACCGGCAGGTCGTCGCCGAGTTCCAAAGCCCGGCGGCGGGACTCCGGGGTGATCGGGTCGAGCGGGTGTTCGCCCAGCTCGGAGCCCTCGATCACGGGTGTCCACTCGTCGAGCAACGTCACCAAGGTGCGCAAGAGCCGCGTCTTGCCCTGCCCGCGCTCGCCGAGCAGGACGACGTCGTGGCCTGCCAGCAGCGCGCGTTCCAGCTGCGGGAGCACCGTGCGGTCGAACCCGACGATGCCGGGCCACGGGTTTCTGCCCTCGCGCAACGCCGCGAGGAGGTTCTCCCTGATCTCGGTCTTGACGCCGCGCGGCAGGTGCCCGGCGGCGCGCAGTTCGCCCGCCGTGCGGGCCAGGTTCTGGGTCACGCGAACGACGCTACGCACCGAATCCGGACTCGTCGATGTGGAGCAACTCCAGGCGGCGGCGCTTCTCGTACAGCAGAATGCGGGACGCTATGAGTGACAGTGTTGATTTCAAATGGGCTCCCTCACCTGCCGACTGGCGGGCCAGCCTGCGCGCGATGGTGCCGATGTTCCGGTGGGCGCCGTGGTTCGCCCTGGCGCTGGGCGTGTTCTCGCTGGTCCTGCTGTTCGGCTTCGACGACATGGCGCCGGTGGCCGTCTTCGGCCTGGTGTTCGCGCTGATCATCGGATTCATGGAACCGGTGGCGGTGTGGTGGCGCTTCTCGTCGGACGAGATGATCAGCCGGACCGTCGTCGGCAGCGCGGACGACCAGTCGTTCCGGATGGCCGTGGGCACCTCGGTGCGCGAGGAGATCGTCTGGGAGGAGCTGCCGGGCTGGACGGAGACACGGCAGGGCTTCGTGCTGGAGACGCTCGACGAGGGCGCGGCGTCGCTTTCGGTGCCGCACCGGGCATTTGCGTCCGATGAGGACGTCGCGTCGTTCCGCACGTTGCTGGAAGAGCACATCGGTCCGTCGAACTAAGGCCTGTATCGAAGAAGAGCGCCTCAGGCCTACCGGACATATTTTTTGGCGGG
>NZ_JBHRZI010000030.1:95377-260215 GCF_042649515.1 Lentzea rhizosphaerae
TTTCCCCGCCAAACAGCAGGGGCTTGGTGCGGACTTCGATACAGGCCCTGGGTGTCTCGGATCGGACACACCGGGTGGGGCTCACCCGGTCCGGCCACGTAATCTCGTCGCGTGTCCTGTGCGAGTGCCACGCTGGTCGTGTGGACGTCGGGATGGCTGCACGGTCTGGCCGCCTCCGACGACGTCCTCGACGCCCTGCACACGTGGGCCGAGCAGCACGAGGTGGTGGCCGACGACGACGGCACCGCCACGGCGCTCGACCTCCCCGGTCCCGACGAGGCCCCCGTGGGTCCCGCCCTGCTGCTGGCCGCGTTGCGGCGCGCGGGGGCGACGTCCGCGCGGCTGGTGCTGCCCGTGCCGGGTGACGTGCGGGGTCTGGGCGGCAAGGGCCCGCTCGCGACGTGCGCGCTGCGGTCCGGTGAGGCGCTGGTGATCCCGTCGGTGCACGTCGGGCTGGTGCCGAAGATCGTGGCGGACGGCGTGATGCGCTGGACCGTGTTCGACCTGCCGTCCTCGAACGGTCTGGAGCACATCCCGATCGGCGAGGCCGAGCACGGGCTGGGCGCGGCGCTGCGCGAGGCGACGGCGGCGCTGGCGTCACTCGACGTGGCCAAGCACCGTCCGAACGTGCGCAAGGAGATCGCGGACCTCGCCGCCGCGAACTCGTCGCTGCCGTGGCCGGACGCGATGCCGCCGCGTGCGCTGCGGGTGTTGCAGCGTGCGGCCGAAGTGGACGCGATCGTGTCCGTGGCCAGGTCGGACTCGCCGGGTGGCGCCATGTCGGCGTCGGCGACGTCGGCCCGCACCGAGGCGTTGCGGCCGTTGTCGGAGGCCGTGCGACGGGCCCGGTGCGCGGCCGTGGACGAGGCCGTGCGCGTGCTCGCGGACAGCGGCGCCGGCAAGCACTGACCCAAACGAGTGGTTCTCGTCCGGCCAACTCCCCCTCACGCGGCAACTCTCCCGGAACTGTCGGTGGCCCCGCATAGGGTGCCGATGGGGAGGAACGCCGGATGGACGACGTCGACCAGCGCCGGTCGAGCACAGCACCCAGGTACGCGGGTGCCCTCATGCTGGCCGCCGTCGCGGGCCACCTGCTCTCACAGGCGGCGACGGGGGCGCTCGCGACCTGGCAGTCCTGGGTGCTCTACGGCATCGGCACGGCGCTGCTCGTGCTGTCGGCGTCCGCGATCGAGCGGCTGAACCAGCTGGTCAAGCGCATCCGGTTGCGCTGGGTGGTGTTCACGGCGGTGCTGGTGGTGGCGGCCGGGCTGATCGCGCTCGCGGCACCGCCTGTGGTCGCGTACGGCCGGGTGCTGCTGCTCGGCTGCCCGCAGCCGACCGAGGTGCGGGTGCTGACGTCGCAGGACGCGTTGCCCGCGATCAGCGAGGTGGCGCGGAAGTTCGAGCAGCACACGGCGAAGGAGCACCACGACTGCCGCACCGCGCGGCTGCACGTGTTCTCCGCACCGGCCGATCGGGGCGCCACGGCGTTGCGGACGTCCTGGCCGTCGCAGGCCCTGCGGGAGATCGGGCCGCATCCGGACGTGTGGCTGCCGGACTCCACTGCGGAGACGGCCGAGGTGGTGCGCCGCGCCGGTGGCCTCGGCTCGACGGTGCGCATCAGGCCGGGCGGCTCCGCGGCGTTCTCGCCGGTCGTGCTCGCGGTGCCGACGCGGATCGCGAAGGACGTCGTGACCGGTTCTTCCGAGAAGTGGGGCGACCTGCTGACCGCGGTCGCGGGCAAGGGTCTCGCGATCGGGCGGCCGAACCCGCTCACCTCGATCGACGGCAAGCTCGCGACGTACGCGTTGTACCAGGAGCTGACACCGGCCGTGGTGGAGCGCCGCGTCGAGGACGCCACGAGGTTGCGGCCGGACGCCGCGATGATCACCACCGAGCAGGTGTTGTTGCGGCACAACAAGAGCAGCTGCGCGCAGAGCCCGTGCCTCACCGCGCTGTACCCGTCGGACACCTACCACGCGGACTACCCGGTGAACCTCGTCGAGTGGGACGAGTGGGACGTGTCGAACTTCGCGGCGCGCGAGCCGGCGCGGGAGTTCCAGGCGTGGCTCGGCACGCCGGAAGGGATGTCTGCGCTCAACGCCGCCGGACTGCGGCCCGCCAAGCAGGCGGCGGGGGCCGAGTTCAGCGAGGAGCACGGCGTGCAGGCGGGTCTGGCGCTCGACCACGCCGAGGCCGCGCCCGAGGACAAGGCCCTGGAGTCCTTCCAGAAGAAGTACGAAGAGGCCAAGAGGGCCGGCCGGGTCTGGCTCACGCTCGACGCCTCCGGCTCGATGACCGAGCCGACCGCCACCGGTGACTCACGGTTCGCCGTCGCGGTCGAGGGCGTCCGCAAGGCTCTCTCGCAGATAGGCGCCAAGGACACGTACGGCCTGTCGGTGTTCAACAACAACGACGTCCGGCCGCTCGTCCCTCTCGGCAAGCGCGACGAGCAGACGGCGGCCACCGCCTTGAGCACGGTGCAGCCCACCGGCGGCACACCGCTGCACACCGCGATCCTCGACAGCCTCGACCGGGTCGGCGCGAACGACGCGGAGCACGTCAGCGCGGTGATCGCGTTGACCGACGGCGAGGACACGACGAGCGCGCAGACCCGTCAGGACGTGGTGGACGCGGTGCGGCAGAAGGGAATCCGGGTGTTCGTGATCGCGGTCGGGGACGCGAGCTGTGCGGCGCACGGGCTCGCCGCGATCACGGACACGTCCGGCGGTGAGTGCCGCGACTCGACGACGGACACGCTCGGGGACGACCTGGCCGCGTTGTTCCGCAAGGTGTGGGGAGGCACCGGATGAGGTGGATGCGACGACTGTGGGCGGCCAGACCGAGGCTCGGCCCGCCCGGCGTGGTGTGGGCGAACCGCTCGTGGCTCGCGATGGGCGTGGCCGTCGGCGTCGTGCTGACGATCCTGTTCACCAGCGGGATCCAGCCGCTCTTCCGCGAGTCGACCGAGTGGGAGAAGGGCAAGCTGGTCGTGCTCAGCGGCCGTGACCAGAGCGAGGGCGGCCAGCGCCGAGCGTTGATCAACCAGTGGAACGCCGAGCACCCCGAACAGCCGGCGGAGATCGTCGAGCTGCCCACGGAGGCGGACGGCCAGCGCAGCGAGATGGTGGCGCGCGCCAGGGAGAAGGCGGAGAACGCGGACGTCTACAACCTGGACGTCACGTGGACCGCGGAGTTCGCGCAGTCCGGTTACCTGCGCCCGCTGTCCGGTGTGGACACCAGCGGCTTCCTGCGCCGTCCCCTGGAGAGCTGCCACTACCAGGGCGTGCTGTGGGCGTTGCCGTTCAACACGGACGCGGGCCTGCTCTTCTACAACAAGAGCCACGTCACGGACAAGGAGGTGCCTCTCGACCTCGACGACATCGCCACCACCTCGACCCGCCGCCTGCGCGCACCGGAGGGCGAGGGTCTCGCCGCCGGCTACGCGGGCCAGCTCGCCGACTACGAGGGCCTCACCGTGAACGCCCTGGAGCTGATCTGGGCGGAGAAGGGCGATGTCGTCGACGAGACCGGCAAGGTCGTCATCGACTCCGACCGCACCCGCAAGGCCCTGCGCTGGCTCGCCGACGGCCTCAAAGGCGACGAACCGGTGGTGCTGCCGGACTCCCGCTCCCAGAACGAGCCGCTGAGCACCCAGGCGTTCCGCGACGGCAAGGTCGTCTTCATGCGCAACTGGCCGGTCGCCCACCGCACCCTGCAGGGCAACCGGGGCGAGTCGGCCGGTCGCCCCGGCATCGACTTCGAGGTGGCGCAGCTCCCCGGCCCGAGCGTCCTGGGCGGCCAGAACCTCGCGATCTCCGCCAAGTCCACGAAGCCGCGCGCCGCCCAGGCCCTCATCGAGTTCCTCACGAGCCCCCGCAGCCAGCAGCTCCTCTTCGAACGAGGAGGCCTGGCCGCCACCCGCGGCATCGTCTACCAGGACAGCCGAGTGGCCACCGAACACCCGTACGCGCGCACTCTGCTGAAAGCCATCGAGGACGCCCGATTACGTCCGGTCACCCCGTACTACTCGCGCTTCAGCGACGAGTTCCGCACCGTCGTCCGCTACGCCCTCGACCACGACGGTGCTCTGCCCAGCAACGCCTCCCAGGTGCTGAGCGCGGCACTTCAGGGCCACTGATCGGCGGAAGGAACAGTTTCCATCGCTTGGGATGCACCAGAGACCTCAACATCCTGGTCTCATGCCCTACAAGTTCAGGAAAACCGCCATCGCCCTCGCGGCAGTCGCCCTGACCGCCGTCGTGGCTCCGCCCGCGAGCGCCACCACCGCGCTCGCCGACTGCACAGCGAGGCTGAGCCCGCAGTACTGGCAGTGGACGGCGCAATGCACGGCGCCGCACACCGTCACGATCCGGACGGACCGCGTCTGGTACTGGCTGCACGCGCCCGACAAGGTCTACACCGACACGTGGAGGACCAGCCGCGAGGTCGTTCCCGGAACCCCGTGGAACGCGTGGTTCCTCCCTCTTCCGGAGTCGATGACCATCCAGCTCTGCCTGACCGCCTACCAGGACTCGACGCTGGTGATCGCGCCGACTACCTGCTACTTCCGCCCCAGACCGTAGAACCGCTCATGGCGTGCGCCTGCGCAGCGTCACGGCGCCCAGCACCAACGCCAGCAACCCGCACGCCGCCACGATCACGAGGTTGCGCAGCAGTTCGCCGGTGATGTCGGACGACGTCGTCACGGCCGTGAGCGCGTCCACGGCGTACGACAACGGCATGACGTTGGACAGCCACTCCAACACGGGCGTCATCGACTCGCGCGGCGCGAACAGCCCGCACAACAACACCTGCGGCATGACGAACAACGGCATGAACTGCACGGCCTGGAACTCGGTGCGGGCGAACGCGCTGGCGAACAACCCCAAAGCCGTGCCCAGCAAGGCATCCATCCCGGCGATGACCACGAGCAGCCAGACCGAACCACCGATCGACAGCCCGAGCCACCACAACGAAACACCAACGGCGACAAGCACCTGCACGAGCGCCACGACCCCGAACGCCAGCGCGTAGCCGAACAACAGGTCCAGCTTGGCGATCGGCATCGTCATCAGCCTTTCCAGCGTCGCCGTCGTGCGTTCGCGCAGGGTGGTGATCGACGTGACGATGAACATGATCGCGAACGGGAAGACCGCCAGCAGTGCCGGTGCGGCACGGCTGAAGGCGGCTTCGGAGTTGAAGACGAACCGCAGCAGGATCAGCAGCAACGACGGCATGAGCACCATCAGCGCGACGGTGCGGCGGTCGTGGCGGAACTGGTTCAGAATCCGCGCGGTCGTGGCGAGCAGGATCGAGGTGTTCACGCCGCCTCCTTCTCCCTGACCAGCGACAGGAACGCCTGCTCCAGGTCACCGGTGCCCGTCCGGGCGAGCAGTGCGGAAGGCGTGTCGTCGGCGAGCAACGCACCGTCGCGCATCAACAACAACCGCTCGCAGCGTGCCGCCTCGTCCATGACGTGGCTGGAAACCAGCAACGTCACCCCACTCGACGCCAACGTGCGGAACAACGTCCACAGCTCGTCACGCAGCAACGGGTCGAGGCCGACCGTCGGTTCGTCGAGCACCAACAGCTCGGGTGTGCCGAGCAGCGCGACAGCCAGGCTCGTGCGCGACAGCTCACCACCGGACAAAGAGGACACGAGCTGGCCTTCGTGCCCGCCCAGGCCCACTTCGTCAACCACGCGAGCGACGTCGGATCGAGGCGCGCGCAGGACCGCACAGAAGTAGCGCAGGTTCTCGACCACGGTGAGATCCCCGTACACGGAGGGGTTCTGGGTGGCGTATCCGATCCGGTTGCGCAGCCCGGGGCTGCCGGCCGGTGCACCCAGCACGGAGACCGACCCGCCCGAGACGATCTGCACGCCCACCACCGCGCGCATCAGGGTGGTCTTGCCGCAGCCGCTCGGGCCGAGCAGCCCGGTGACACTGCCCTGCGGGATCGTGCAGCTCACATCCCGCAGGACCAGACGCCCGCCCCGGTGGACCCGGAGCCCCTTGACCTCGACGGCCGCGGAACTGGTCATCCACCAATTCTGCGCCCGTTGAATAACCGGTGTCTAGGGGCGAACGGGCCTCTTGGCCGGTTCGCAACACAACGGCGCGCACGGCGCACCGTTCACCGTGCACCCCGCCGCCACGAACGACGACAGCTTCCGCACGGGCGCACCCGCCGTGTGCTCGGCGACCAGCTCGACCACGAGCTCGGCGAAGCGCGGGTCCCCGTTCGGGGTCGCGGCGCGGGCGAACTCCATGCCGAGCTCCGCAGCGCGGTCGCGGGCCTCGGTGTCGAGGTCCCACACGACCTCGAGGTGGTCGGACACGAACCCGATCGGGCACACCACGACCCCGGTGACGCCCTTGGCGTGCAGGGCGTCGACGTGGTCGACGATGTCCGGCTCCAGCCACGGGATCTGCGGCGGACCGGACCGCGACTGCCACACGACGTCGTACTCGGTGATGCCCAGCTCGGCGGCGACCAGGCGGGAGGCCTCGACGACCTGGCGCGAGTAGCGGTAACCGCCCTCGGACGGCGGGCCGGCGGCCTTGTCGGCCGACACCGGCACCGAGTGCGCGGTGAAGACGAGCCGGTAGGAACCGGACAGGGACGCAGCCGCGGCACGCACGCCGTCCGCGAAGGCGGAGATGAACAGCGGGTGGTCGAAGAACTGGCGCAGCTTCACCAGTTCCGGACCGTCCGGCACGGCCTGCAACGCCCGCACGATGTCCTCGTCGTACTGGCGGCACGCGGAGTAGCCGCCGTACGCGCTCGTCGGGAAGACCAGCGCCCTGCGAACGCCGTCGGCCTTCATCTGCGCGACGGTGTCCTCGACCATCGGGTGCCAGTTGCGGTTGCCGAAGTAGATCGGCAGCTCGAAGCCAGTGGCGCGGACGGCCTCGATGGCTTCGAGGTTCAGGCGGTTGATCGGCGAGACGCCGCCGAAGTGCTGGTAATGGGCCTCGACCTCGTCCAGCCGCTCCGGCGGCACGCCACGTCCGCGAACCACGTTCTCCAGGAAGGGGCGGACGTCCTCAGGACCCTCTGGGCCACCGAACGACAACCAGAGCAGCGCATCGAAACTCACCGCCCCATCCAATCAGACGCCGAATCGACTCACACGACGAGCCGCCGCCCCTGTTGCGAAGTGCACGCGGGGAGCTTTCGTTCACCCAGTGCGAACGAAAGGGCCCCGCGTGCGACTGAAGCAGGACGTCAGAGGCCGAGCAGAGAGGAGTACGCGGGGAGCTTTCGTACTCTTCTGGCGCACGAAAGGGCCCCGCGTGCCTCAAAACAGGCGTCAGAGACCTAGGAAGTGGACGCCGCCGTCGACGAACACCATCGAACCGGTGGTGGCCGGGAACCAGTCGGACAGCAGGCCGCACACCGACTTCGCGACCGGCGTCGGGTCGTCGACGTCCCACGACAGCGGAGCCTTCTCGCCCCACATCTTCTCCAGCTCGGAGAAGCCGGGGATCGACTTCGCGGCCATGGTGCGCACCGGGCCCGCCGAGATGAGGTTCACGCGGATGCCGTCCGGGCCGAGGTCGCGCGCCATGTAGCGGTTGATCGACTCGAACGCCGCCTTCGCCGCGCCCATCCAGTTGTAGGCGGGCCACGCCTGACGGGCGTCGAAGTCGAGACCGACGACCGACGAGCCGTGCGACAGCAACGGACGGACGGCCTGCACCAGCGCCTTGTACGAGTACGCCGAGACGTGCATCGCGACGGAGACGTCCTCCCACGGCGCGTCCATGAACGGCGCGCCGAGGCAGCTCTGCGGGGCGAAGCCGATGGCGTGCACGACACCGTCGAGGCCGTCGACGTGCTCACGGACGCGGTCGGCGAGCGTGTCCAGGTGCTCCTGGTTCTGCACGTCGAGCTCGACCACGGGCGCGGGCTTGGGCAGGCGCTGGGCGATGCGCTGCACGAGGCTCATCCGGCCGAACCCGGTCAGCACGACCTCGGCACCCTGCTCCTGGGCGACGCGTGCGACGTGGAAGGCGATCGACGCGTCGGTGATCACACCCGTGATCAGCAGTCGCTTGCCTTCGAGCAGTCCGGTCACTTGATCCAACCCTTTCCCAGAAAGAACAGAAACTTCAGTGGCCCATGCCGAGGCCGCCGTCGACCGGCAGCACGGCACCGTTGATGTAGCCCGCCTCGTTCGCCGCGAGGAACGTGACGGCGCGCGCGATCTCGTCGGCCGCGCCGTAGCGACCGGCCGGGATCTGCTTCAGCGCGGCCTCCCGGACGGCCTCGGGCAGCTCGGCCGTCATGTCGGTGGTGATGAAGCCGGGCGAGACGACGTTCGCGGTGATGTTGCGCGAACCCAGCTCCAGGGCGATCGAGCGCGCCATGCCGACCATGCCGGCCTTGGACGCCGCGTAGTTGACCTGGCCCGCGCCACCGGTCAGACCCACGACCGAGGAGATGAAGACGATGCGGCCGAACTTCTTGCGCAGCATGCCGCGGGAGGCGCGCTGGGCGAACCGGAACGCGCCGGTCAGGTTCGCGTCGATGACCTTGGTGAACTGCTCCTCGCTCATGCGCAGCAGCAGGGTGTCCTCGGTGATGCCCGCGTTGGCGACGAGCACCTCGACCGGGCCGTGCGCGGCCTCGATCTCGGTGAACGCGGCGTCGATCTCCTCGGAGTTCGTCACGTCGCACTTCACGCCGAGCAGGCCTTCGGGAGCGCCGGACCCGCGGTGCGTCACCGCGACCTTGTCGCCCTGCGCCGCGAACGCCTGCGCGATGGCGAGGCCGATGCCGCGGTTGCCTCCGGTGACCAGAACGGACCGACTCACTAGCTCTCCCTGCAATCGCTGCTGGTTGACCGGGTGAGGCTATCGGCTACCGGCAGGTAGACCGGCATCGGCGGGGACATGTCACACCAGCCGGGGCATGATCGGGTGATGCGGGCCTTTCTCGATCAACTCCGGCGCCACGTGGACGGCGACGTCCTCGACGATCCCGCGAGCAGGGCGCTCTACTCGGCGGACGCGTCGAACTACCGGCACGTGCCACGGGTGATCATCCGCCCGCGCACCCCCGAAGCGGTAGGGGCCGCTGTGGCGCTGGCCGCCGAGCACCGCGTGCCGATCACCAGCCGGGGCGCCGGGACCTCCGTCGCGGGCAACGCGTGCGGCACCGGCCTGGTGATCGACTTCAGCCGGTACCTGACCGCGTTCGAGATCAGTGGCGACCGGGCGTTCGCGCAGCCGGGCGCGGTGCTCGACAAGATCAACGCGAGCGCCGGCGACTACGTCTTCGGACCGGACCCGTCGACGCACTCGCGCTGCACGATCGGCGGGATGATCGGCAACAACGCGTGCGGCGCGCACTCGGTGAAGTGGGGCAAGACCAGCGAGAACGTCACGAATCTGAACGTGCTCACGGTCGACGGCCGCACGTTCGACACGACCGCTCCCCCGCCGCTGAGCCTTCCCGCGCACGACCCGGCGTGGTTCCCGCAGCTGGGCCGCAGGGTCAGCGGGTACGCGCTCGACGCCCCGACGCTCACCCAGCAGCTCGTCGGCACCGAGGGCACCTGCGTGGTCGTGCTCGGCGCGGAGCTGAAGCTCGTGCGCAGGCCTGAGCGGCGCGTTCTCGTCGTGCTCGGCTTCGCGGACACCTACGAGGCCGCCGACCAGGTCACCCAGATCGAGGACGCGCTGGCGATCGAGGGCCTCAACTCCTCGCTGGTGGACAGCGTGCGGACCCGTCCCGACCTGCCGGAAGGCCGCAGCTGGCTGTTCGTCGAGGTGGAGGACCACCCCGAACGCGTCGCGGCGATCACGAAGAACTCGATGATCGTCCACGACCCGGCGCACCAGCGGGCGCTGTGGCGGATCCGCGAGGACGGCGCCGGGCTCGCCACCCGCATGGCCGACGGCAGCGAGGCGTGGTCGGGCTGGGAGGACGCGGCCGTCCCGCCGGAACGCCTCGGCGCCTACCTGCGCGAGTTCGACCAGCTGCTGACCGGGCACGGCCGGCGCGGCGTCACGTACGGCCACTACGGCGAGGGCTGCCTGCACGTCCGCATCGACTTCGACCTCGCGCACGGCTACCGCGAGTTCCTGCAGGACGCCGCGGACCTGGTCGTGAGCCACGGCGGCAGCCTGTCGGGCGAGCACGGCGACGGCCAGGCGCGGTCCGAGCTGCTCAGCCGGATGTACCCGCCGGAGGCGATCAGGGCGTTCGAGGAGTTCAAGCACGCGTTCGACCCCGCGAACCTGCTCAACCCCGGCCGGATCGTGGCCCCGGCGAAGCTCGACGACGACCTGCGGATCCTCGTCGCACCACCGAGGATCCCGACGCGCGCGGAGTTCGCGAGCGACACCCGGCGGTGCGTCGGCGTGGGCAAGTGCCTGAACACCAAGGGCGGCGTGATGTGCCCGAGCTACCGCGTCACCCGCGAGGAGAAGCACTCGACGCGCGGCCGCGCGCACCTGCTGTTCGAGATGCTCGCCGGTGACGTGATCAAGGACGGCTGGCGGTCCGCCGAGGTCGCCGAGGCGCTGGACCTCTGCCTGGGGTGCAAGGGCTGCAAGCGCGACTGCCCGGTCGACGTGGACATGGCGAGCTACAAGGCGGAGTTCCTGCACGAGCACTACAAGGGACGGCCGCGGCCGCGTTCGCACTACGCGATGGGCTGGCTGCCGACGTGGCTGAAGTACGGGCTGGTGAACAGGTTCACCGCGAGGTTCGCCCGGTTCGCCGGGATCACCCCGGAGCGCTCACTGCCCACACCCACCACTCCCCTGGTCCGGCAGCTGCACCCGTTCGGCAGCGGTGACCCGGTGCTGCTGTTCCCCGACACGTTCACGAACTTCTTCGAACCGGGCATCGGTCTCGACGCCGCGAACGTCCTGGTGCACCTGGGAAACCGCGTCGAGCTGCCGTCGGCGAACGTCTGCTGTGGACTGACGTGGCACTCGACGGGTCAGCTCGCCAAGGCGCGCCGGGCGGTCGAACGGACCGCGCGGGTGCTGCTGCCGTGGACGAGCCGGGGCGTGCCGGTGATCGGCCTGGAGCCGAGCTGCACGGCGTTCCTGCGCGAGGAAGCCCCGAAGCTGTCGAGCGAACCGGCCGTGCACGCGCTCGCGGCGGCGACCCGCACGTTCGCCGAGCACGTCGCACCGGAGCTGCCGTCGCTGGAAGGCGAACGCGAAGCCGTCGTGCAGACCCACTGCCACCAGTACGCGGAACTGGGCTTCGAGGCGGACCGCGACGCGCTGGCCAAGGCCGGGGTGAAGCCGAAGATCGTCGAGGGCTGCTGCGGCCTGGCCGGCAACTTCGGGTTCGAGCAGGGCCACTACGAGGTGTCGATCGCGTGCGCGGAGCAGGACCTGTTGCCCGCCATCAGGGACAACGCCGGCGCACTGGTCATCGCCGACGGCTTCAGCTGCCGCACGCAGATCCGCCACACCACCGACCGCGAACCCGTCCACCTGGCCACCGTGCTCGCGACCCGGCTCGGTGTGACTCACCACTGAGCCCGGTCGACGCCATGAGGAGGCGGAGGGCGGTCGCCGCAAGACCGCCCTCCGCGTGGCCTTTCAGTCGCGGTCGAGCACCGAGTCCTTCGAGGTCTCCCGCATGAACCCGTAGACCAGCAACGAGATCAGCACGCACCCGGCGACGTAGTAGAAGAACACCGACTCGTGGCCCGCCTGCTTGAACCACAGCGCCACGTACTCCGCCGTGCCGCCGAAGATCGCCACCGTCAGCGCGTACGGCAGACCGACCCCGAGCGCGCGGATGTTCGTCGGGAACAGCTCGGCCTTCACGATCGCGTTGATCGACGTGTACCCGGTGACGATCACCAGGCCGCCCAGCATGAGCAGGAACGCCGGAAACGCCTCGGACGTCTTCGCGAGCGCCGACAGCAGCGGCACGGTCGCGAGCGTCCCGAGCACGCCGAACCCGAGCAGCAGCGGACGCCGGCCGATCCGGTCCGACAGCGCCCCGGCAACCGGCTGGAGCACCACGAACACCAGCAGCGCGGCGAAGTTGATCCAGCTGACCGTCGCGGCGTCGATCTTGCTGGTGTTCACCATGAACTTCTGCAGGTAGGTCGTGTACGTGTAGAACGCGACCGTGCCGCCCAGCGTCAGGCCCACGACGAGCAGACATTCCTTGGGGTGCCGCAGCAACGCCTTGAACGTGCCCTTCTGCGGGTTGTCCTTCTGCTTCTCGAAGTTCTCCGACTCGTCCATGCCGCGGCGCAGCCACATCACGATGATCGCCCCGGTCGCGCCGATGACGAACGCGATCCGCCAGCCCCACGACGTCATCTCCGCCTTGGACAGGAACTGCTGCAACACGATCTGCACGCCCAGCGCCACGAGCTGCCCGGCCGTCAGCGTCACGTACTGGAAGCTGGAGTAGAAGCCGCGCCGCGCAGGAGAGGCCACTTCGGACAGATAGGTCGCCGAGGTCGCGTACTCGCCACCGACCGACAGCCCCCGCAACAACCGCGCGAGCACCAGCAGAACCGGTGCCACCACACCGATCGACGCGTACGACGGCGTCAGCGCGATGATCAGCGAGCCCAGTGCCATCAACGTGACCGACAGGGTGAGTGCGGCGCGACGCCCGTGGCGGTCGGCGTAGCGGCCGAGCAACCAGCCACCCAGCGGACGCATGAGGAAGCCGACCGCGAACACGGCGGCGGTGTTGAGCAGCTGCGCGGTCTGGTCGCCCTTGGGGAAGAACGCGGCAGCGAAGTAGATGCTGAACGCGGTGTAGGCGTACCAGTCGTACCACTCGATCAAGTTTCCGACGGATCCGCGCAGCACGTTCGCGACCACTCGGCGCTCGGTGCTCTTCTCCTGAACGACTGTCATGCCGGACACCATCGTGGCGCCCCGAGACGTGTCACAACCTGGGCGGACGCTTCTTTACAGTCACTTAGGCGCGTCGCCACGCGCAGGAAACACCGGTCATGGCCGATACTGCTCGCATGCGGGTGCTGTTGGTCGAAGACGACGACGGTGTCGCGGACGCCCTGGTGGAGGCACTGCGGGCGAACGGGCACCGGCCTTCCCGCGTGAGCAGGGGCGCCGACGCGTTGATCGCCCACCGCGACGCCGACGTCGTGCTGCTGGACCTCGGCCTGCCCGACCAGGACGGTCTGGAGGTGCTGCGCAAGCTCCGCAAGATCGACCCGGTGCCCGTGCTGGTGCTGACCGCGCGCGGTGACGAGCGGACCGTGGTGCGCGGGTTGCGGCTGGGCGCGGACGACTACCTGGTCAAGCCGGTGCGGCTGGCCGAGCTGCTGGCCCGCATCGACGCCGTGGCGCGGCGCAGTGCGGCTCGGTCGCAGGAACCCGGGTACATCGTGCGGGTGTCCGATGTGGAGATCGACCTGCAGAGCCGCCAGGTCGTGGTCGGTGGGCGCGAGATCTCGTTGACCACCAAGGAGTTCGACGTCCTCGCGGTGCTCGCGCGCCGGCCGGGCACGGCGGTGAGCCGCCAGCAGTTGATGGACGAGGTGTGGGGCAACGCGTTCGTGGCCGTGTCGCGCACTCTCGACGTGCACCTCACACAGCTGCGCGCCAAGCTCGACCGGCCGGGCCTGCTGCACACGATCCGCGGTTTCGGTTACCGGCTCGGTGAGTGATGCGGCAACGGCTTCTGTTGGTGCTGCTGCTCTTCTCGCTCTCGGCGGTCACCGCGTTCGCCTTCCCGCTGCTGATGAGCACGGCGTCGGAGCGCACCCAGCAGTTCGTGATCAGCCGCACCGCCGACCTCGATCGCTTCGCCACGCTGCCCGTCGACGTCGTCGTGTCCGAGGCGCAGCGCTACGCCGAGGTCTACGGCGAGGAGGTCGTGGTCGTCGACGCGTCCGGCACTCCCGTCGTCGAGTCGGGCATGACGGTCGCCGACGTGTCCGCGCAGATCGACGCGGCGTTGCGCAACCAGCCCGCCGCGCCCGTGCCGACCGTGATGCCGTGGGGCGGTGGGGATGTCCTGTTCGCGCGTCCCGTCGGCACCGGCACGAAGGTCGCGGGGGCCGTGGTGCTGCGCGCGTCGACCGACGTGGCCGCTCTCGACGTCGCACGGCGGTGGGCGATCGTGCTGGCAGGGGCGTTGCTCGCGGCCTGCGCGTGCGTGCTGCTGGCGCTGGTCGTCGCCCGCTGGCTGCTGCGGCCGCTCAAGGAGCTCGACCGTGGCGTGCGGGCGGTCGCGGAGGGCCAGCGCCGCACCCACGTGGCCGACACCGCGGGTCCTGCCGAGCTGCGGGCGTTGTCCGAGTCGTTCAACCGCATGTCCGACGCCGTCGCCGAGGCGGCCGACCAGCAACGACGCCTGATCGCCGACGCCTCGCACCAGCTGCGCAACCCGATGGCGGCACTGCGGCTGCGCGTCGACATGCTGCCGTCCAACGGCTCGTTGCTGACCGAGGTCGAACGCCTGGAGTCGTTGCTGGACGGCCTGCTCGCCCTGGCCTCGGCCGAGAGCACCGCCACCGAACGCGCGGCGGGCGGCGTCGAACCCGAGCTCGCCGACCTCCAGGTCGTCGCGCACGACAGGGTGGACGCGTGGCGCGCCGCCGCCCACTCGGCCGGCGCCACGATCACGGTCGAGGACCGTGCGCCTGGGCTGGTGCGGTGCGCGGTGTCGGACCTCGCGCAGGTGCTGGACGTGTTGCTGGACAACGCCATCAAGTACGGCGGCCGGCAGATCACCGTCGTGTGCGACCGGGCGAGGCTGACCGTGCGGGACAACGGTCGCGGTCTGTCCAAAAAGGACATCAAGCACGCCACCGAACGGTTCTGGCGCGGCGACGACTCCCAGCGCGGCACGGGCCTGGGCCTCGCCATCGCGGAACGGATCGTCACCGCGCACGACGGGAAGCTCAAGCTGCACACCGACAACGGCCTGGTCGTGACGGTGGAGCTGCCGAAGGAGCCGCTGCTGTGAGACGCAGAACCTTCCTGCTCGGCGCCCTGGCCCTGACCGCGTGCGGCACCAGCGAGCCGTCCGGCACGATCCGGATCGCGGGCGGCGAACCCGGCGGCTTCTACAACGACTTCGCCGCGCTGATCTCCCGCCTCGCCCCCAGCCCGCTGACCATCACCCCGGTCGAGACCGGCGGCAGCGCCGACAACCTCAAGCACCTCCGCGAGCACACCGCCGACCTGGCGCTGACCCTGAGCGACAGCGCCCACCTGGAACCCGGCCTGGTCGCACTGGGCCGCGTCTACGAGAACTACCTGCAGCTGGTGGTCCTCGACTCCTCGCCCTACCGCTCCGCCACCGACCTGATCGGCAAACCGGTGTCGCTCGGCGCGGCCGGCTCCGGCGCCGCACTGCAGGGCTCCAGGCTCGCGCTGGGCGTGCAGGAGGAGCACTACCCGTTGCGCAACGCCGTGGACGCCCTGAAGGCGGGTGAGATCGCGGCGCTGCTGTGGTCCGGCGGCGTCCCGACCCCGGAGCTCGACAAGGCCAGCGGCATCAGGCTGCTGCCACTGGACAGCTTCCTGCCGCGCCTGCGCCAGGACTACGGCAAGGTCTACGAACGCGTGGACATCCGCATGGGCGTGTACGGCGCGGCGTTCGACGTCCCGACGATCGGCACGCCGAACCTGCTGGTGTGCCGGCCGGACCTGAGCGCGGACTACGCGGGCGCGGTCGTGCGGCTGCTCGTGGGCAAGGCGGCGCAGCTGGTGCCGGACCAGGCGCTCGGGACCCAGTACCTCGACGTGCGCAGTCTCATCGACACGGGCAAAGTACCTCTGCATCCAGGCGCGGCAGCGGAATACCGGAGGCTCCACGGATGATCATCACGATGGCGTCGGTCTCGCTGGACGGGTTCTTCGAGGGACCCGGCCACGACATCAGCTGGCACCACATGAGCGAGGACATGCACGACTACATCAACGCCGACCTGGCGTCGATGAGCCAGCTCCTCGACGGCCGACGCACGCACGAGCTGATGCTGGAGGCGTGGCCGCACGCCGAGGACAACCCCGACTTCACGCCGAAGATGCGGGAGTTCGCCCCGATCTGGCGGGACGTGCGCAAGATCATCTACAGCCGCACGCGGACGTTCACCGAGTGGAACAGCGAGACCCGCACCGAGGTCGATCCCGACGAGGTCAGGAACCTGCCGGGCGACAGCATGGTCGGCGGCCCGAACCTGCTGGAGACGTTCTTCGAGCACGACCTGGTCGACGAGATCCGCCTCTACGTCAACCCGGTCGCGATCGGCGGTGGCACGCCGTTCTTCAAGAAGCCGAACGCCCTGGCGCTCAAAGGCACCAGGGCGTTCGACAGCGGAGTCGTGCTGCTGACCTACGGCAGGTCCTAGGGAAGTCTCTGCCCCAGGAGCAACGCCGCGGCAGCCGCGAACATCGCCGTCATCGTGCCGAGCAACAGCCACGGCTTCGACGCGTCCGCCTGCTTCTTCTCGTAGCCGATCTGCTCGCCGAGCGTGTCGTAGACCCGGCGCAGCTCCTCGGCGGAGGCGGCCTTGAAGAACTCGCCGCCGGAGATCTTCGCGATCTCCTTCATCGAGTCGTCGTCGACCGGCACGGACTGCTGCCGTCCCTCGATGTCGACCACGCCGTCCTCGGTGCCGAACGAGATCGTGGAGATCGGGATCCCGGCCTTCTTGGCGTCCTCGGCCGCGTCGAACGCCTTGCGCGTACCGACCGTCTCCTTGCCGTCCGTCATCAGCACGATGCGGGCGGGCGGCGGGCCCTCGGCGCCACCGACGACCTTGCCGAACGAGTCGATCGACGCCATCGCGGCCACCAGCGCGTCACCGGTCGCGGTCGACTGGGCGAGCTTGAGCCCGTCGATCGACTGCGTGACGGCCGCGCGGTCCGTCGTCGGCGCGACCAGCACGGTGGCCGACCCGGCGAACGAGATCAGGCCGAGGTTGATGCCCGGTGTGAGGCCCTCGGCGAACGACTTGGCGGCCACCTGCGCGGCCTCCAGGCGGGACGGCTTCACGTCCGTCGCCTTCATCGACAGCGACACGTCGACCACGAGCATCACGGTCGCCCGGTTGCGCGGCACCCGCTGCTCGGACGTCGGCCCGGCCAGCGCGACCGTCAGCAACGCCAGCGCGGCCAGCAGGAACGCCGCCGGGACGTGACGCGACCAGCGTTCCCGCTTGGGCGCGACCTTCTCCAGCAGCTCCAGGTTCGTGAACCGCAGCACCCGCTTGCGCCGCATCCGTTGCGCCACAACGTATCCGGCGCCGAGCAGCGCGACCGCGACCAGCAGCAGGAACCACCACGGGGCGACGAAGTTCGAGAAGCTCACGCGACACCCCCAGACCAGCGGCGCTTGCGCGCCACCACGAAACGAACCGTGTCCGCGATCCAGTCCGAGTCGGTCCGCAGCACCAGGTGCCCGGCGCCCGCGCGCCGCAGCCCCGCCGCCACCTCGGCCCGGTGTTCCGCGGCCGCCGCGTTGAACTCCTTGCGCAGCAACGCGGACGCGGTCACCTCGCGCTGCCGTCCGGTCTCCGGGTCGGACAGCACGACGGTGCCGACCTCGGGCAGGTCGACGTCACGCGGGTCGACGACCTCGATGGCGACGATGTCGTGCCGCGCGGACAACGCTCGCAACGGCCGTTGCCACTCCATGCCGCCCAGGAAGTCCGAGATCACCACGATCAGGCCGCGCCGGCGTGGCGGACGGCGGAGCTGTTCGAGCAACGCCGCCAGGTCGCCGCGCGTGCCCTCTTCCGCGCGCGGCATCTCGGCGATCTTGCGGATCATGCCCCGCGCGTGGGCGAGGCCACCGCGCGCCGGGATCCGGAGGTTCTCCGCGCCGGTCGAGACGGCGGCGCCGATCCGGTTGCCGCCACCACGGGTCAGGTGCGCGACCGCGGCCGTCGCGGCGATGACCAGGTCGCGCTTCTCGCAGGCCGCCGTGCCGAAGTCGAGCGACGGCGACAGGTCGATCGCCATCCACGTCTCCAGCTCGCGATCCGCGACCGTCTCGCGGATGTGCGGCACCGTCGTGCGCGCCGTGACCGCCCAGTCCATCCGGCGCACGTCGTCACCGGGCTGGTAGGTCCTGGCCTCGCCCGGTTCGGTGCCCGGTCCCGGCACGAGCCCGAGGTGGTTGCCCTGGAGCAGTCCGTCGAGTCGGCGCCGGACGTCGAGCTCCAGCATGCGCAGCGCGGCCTCCATGCGGACACCGCGCAGGACGGGTGGCGCCCACGAAGGGCGCTCGGCGGCGGTCTTGTCGCGGCTCACTGCCTACCAGCCGGAACCGGCTGCTGCGGACGGGCCGACACCTGCGGCAACGGCACGATCTGCAGCACGCGCGTGATGATGTGGTCGATCGGCACGCCGTCGGCCAGCGCGTCGTACGAGAGCACCAGACGGTGGCGCAGCACGTCCGGCACCACGTCCACGACGTCCTGCGGCAGCACGTAGTCGCGGCCGCGGACCAGTGCGAGGCCACGGGCGGCGGCGATGATGCCGAGCGACGCACGCGGCGAGGCACCGTAGGCGACCCATCCGGCGACGTCGGTGAGCCCGTGCTCGCCGGGCGCGCGGGTCGCGATCACCAGGCGCACCACGTAGTCGACGAGCGCGTGGTGCACGAAGACGCGCGACGCCACGCCCTGCAGGCGCACGAGCTCCTCCGGCGAGAGGACCTGGTTCGGCGTGGGCGCCTCGACGCCCATGCGGTAGACGATCTCGCGCTCTTCCTCGGCCGTCGGGTACTCGACCTGGATCTTGAACAGGAACCGGTCGCGCTGCGCCTCCGGCAGCGGGTAGACGCCCTCGTTCTCGATCGGGTTCTGCGTCGCCAGCACGAGGAACGGGTTCGGCATCGGGAACGTCCGGCCGCCGATCGACACGTGCCGCTCGGCCATCACCTCGAGCATCGCCGACTGCACCTTGGCGGGCGCGCGGTTGATCTCGTCGGCGAGCACGAAGTTCGCGACGACGGGGCCGAGCTCGACGTCGAACGCCTCGCTGGACTGGCGGTAGATGCGGGTGCCGAGGATGTCGGCGGGCACCAGGTCGGGCGTGAACTGCACGCGGGAGAACGAACCGCCGACCACGCGGGCGAACGTCTCGACGGCGAGCGTCTTCGCGACGCCCGGCACACCTTCGAGCAGCAGGTGGCCCTTGGCCAGCAGACCCACGAGCATCCGCTCGACGAGCCGGTCCTGGCCGACGATCACCCGCTTCACCTCGAACACGGTGCGTTCGAGCAGCTGGGCGTCACGAGCCGGGGTGACGGGCGCCGATGCGTTCGGCGTTGCCTCGGCGGCGGGCTCGGTCACGTGCGGGCCTCCATGGAGAACAGGGTTTACCGATCGTGGGACAGTCTTGCTCTTCGCCTGTTCAACCGCTGTGAAGGGTGTCCAGGTCGGCGGGCGTGTCGACGTCCCGCGCCTCACCGGGCAAAGCGGACACCTCCACCGGGTCGAGTCGCTGAAGAGTCTTGCGCAGCGGCATGTTGCGCGGATCTTCAGGGAGGGCTTCGCGCAGCGCGGCGGTGTTCCAGACGCCGATCAGCCACTGCGTGCGATGGTCGGTGAGCACAGCGTTGCGTCCCGGCGCCCGCAGTCTCGCGATCGTGTCCTTCGTGAGGCCGGGCTGGTCGACCGCGAGCACCGCGACCCACTCCGCGCCGACGTGCCGCAGCCCCGCGGCGAGCCCGGCCAGCGGACCCCCGCCGGGTGGGTCCTCGCGCGCCCAGATGATGCCGGGAACGTCTTTCTCCGGCCCCACCACGACGATCTCGCTCGCATCGTCCACCACGGACAGGACGTGGTCGAGCAGGGTCGCGTCCCGGTAGGACAGTGCCGCCTTGTCGACGCCGCCGAGCCGTTCGCCCCTGCCCCCGGTGAGGATGATCGCCGCGTACGTCATGAGCGCCCCTTGATGTGTGCCGCAACGCCTTCCAGGAACAGGTGCAGGCCGAAGTCGAAGTCGGCCCCGAGGTCCTCGGCGCGGACCACGTCGTCGAGGTCGAACACGCCGGCCTCGATGATCTCGGCGAGCGCGGGCATCGCGCCGGGGTCGACGATCTCGCGCAGCCGCTGCCCGTACTGGTGGTTGAACCGGCCGGGGTCGGCCTCGAAGCCCTGGGCGAGCGTGCCGATCAGCCGCGCCTCACCCTGCACGAACGTCGACAGGCCCATCACGACACCGATCTTCTCCCCCGGCTCCAGCGGGACGTTTTCGAGGGCGGTGAGCGCGCTGTCGAGCCAGGCGAGGTTCTTCGGGCCGGCCGGCGGGCCGCTGATCGGGATCTGCAGGAACCACGGGCGCCTGCGGATGGCCGCGAGCACCGCTTTCGCCCAGAACCCGAGCTTGTCGCGCCAGTCGCCGTCCGGCAGAGGAGGCGGTTCCTCCATCGCCGAGTCCCACATCAGCGCGAGGAGCTCGTCCTTGCTCTTCACGTGCCGATAGAGCGCCATCGTCGCGTTGCCCATCTCCTGCGCGACACGTGCCATCGACACGGCAGCGAGCCCTTCGGCGTCCGCGACCGCGATGGCGGCCCGCGTGATGCCGGCGGCGTCGATGGTCGGCTTGCGCCCCCTTTTCATGCCCTCTAGTCAAACAGATGCGTATGTCATACGCTAATTCCGATTTCGCGTATGACATACGCATAAAAGGGGGTGGCAAGTGATCGTCGAGACGACCGGGCTGACGAAGAGCTACGGAACCAACACCGTGCTCACCGGCCTGGACCTGAAGGTGGCGGAGGGGTCGGTGCTCGCGCTGCTCGGGCCGAACGGCGCGGGCAAGACGACCACGATCCGGATCCTGAGCACGCTGACCAGGCCGGACGGCGGGACAGCGCGCATCGCGGGGTTCGACGTGGTGCGAGAGGCGGCGAAGGTGCGCGGGGTGATCAGCCTGACCGGCCAGTACGCGGCCGTGGACGAGGAGCAGACCGGCCGGGAGAACCTGGTGATGATCGCGCGGCTGCGTCGTTTCTCCCGCTCGGCGGCCCGATCGCGGTCGGCGGAGCTGCTGGAGCGGTTCGACCTGGTGGACGCGGCCGACCGCAGGGTTCGCACGTACTCCGGTGGCATGCGACGGCGGCTGGACCTCGCGATGAGCCTGGTCGCACGGCCACGGCTGCTGTTCCTGGACGAGCCGACGACCGGGCTCGACCCGGTGAGCCGCACGACGATGTGGGACGCGATCGGCGAGCTGGTGCGCGAGGGCGTGACGATCTTCCTCACGACCCAGTACCTGGAGGAGGCCGACCGGCTCGCGGACCGGATCGTGGTGCTGCACAACGGTGGTGTGGTCGCGGACGGCACCGCCGACGCGCTCAAGAACCAGGTCGGCGGGACCCGGCTCGACCTCGACTTCGCCACCGCCCCCGACGCGGGGCGCGCGGAGGCCCTGGTCGGCGGCGTGCGGACCGGGTCGCGGGTCAGCGTGCCGTCCGACGGCAGCGCGACCCACCTGCACCGGGTGCTGGACGACCTGCTGGCCGCGGGGGTGCGCACCGAACGCGTGTCCACGCACCGCCCGACCCTGGACGACGTCTTCACGACCTTGACGGCGGTGGCGGCATGACCGGAACGCTCACGATGGTCGGCCGCAGCGTGCGGTTGAGCCGGCGCAACCTCGACACGCTGCTGATGTCGATCCTGCTGCCGTTGATGATGATGGCGCTGTTCGTCTACGTGTTCGGCGGCGCGATCGCCACGGGAACGTCCTATGTGAACTACGTGGTGCCCGGAATCATCGTGCTGTGCACCGGTTACGGCGCCACGTCCACCGCGATGTCGGTGGCCGACGACATGAAGAAGGGCACGATCGACCGGTTCCGCTCGATGCCGGTCAGCAGCTTCGCCGTGCTGACCGGTCACGTCACCGCGTCCGTCGCCCGCAACGCCCTCGCCACGGCGATCGTCGTGCTGGCCGCCGTCGGGATGGGGTTCCGTCCGTCGGCGACCCTGCTCGACTGGGTGCTCGCGATGGGCTTGCTGCTGCTCTACGTGCTGGCGTTGTCGTGGCTCGCGGCGGCCGTGGGCGTCATCGCGCGGTCGGTGGAGTCAGCGAGCGTGTTCAGCTTCTTCATGCTGTTCCTGCCGTACCTGAGCAGCGCGTTCGTGCCGACCGCGACGATGCCGGCGGCGCTTCGGGCGATCAGCGAGCACCAGCCGATCACGCCGATCATCGAAACGGTGCGGTCGTTGCTGACTTCCGCGCCGTCGACGTCCGGCTGGCTCGCGCTGACGTGGGCGGGCGGACTGCTGGTGACCGCTTTCTCGTTGGCCACGTGGCTCTTCCGGCGCGTCAGTTCCCGTTGAGGTGCAGCGCGTCGAGGCGGGTGAGCTCCTCCGGTGTGAGGACGAGCTCGCCCGCCTGGACGTTCTGCCGCAGGTGGCCCGGATCCCCGGTGCCGGGGATGACCAGCACGTGCGGTCCCCGTGCGAGCGTCCACGCCAGCCTGACCTGGGCGGGCGTGGCGCCGTGCGCGGCGGCGATCGCGGTGACCTCGTCGTCCTCGGCCGAGGTGCCGGCTTCCTTGTTCGCGCCGGCGAGCGCGAAGAACGGCACGAACGCGACGCCGCGCTCTCCGCAGACGCCGAGGAAGTCGTCCTGGTCGGGGTGGTGGCCGAGCCCGTAGGAGTTCTGCACGCACACCACGGGCGCGATCCGCTGCGCCTGGTCGAGGTGGTGCGGCCGGACGTTCGACAGCCCGAGGTGCCTGACGAGCCCCTCCTGCCGGAGTCCCGCGAGCTGCTCGAAGTGCGCACTGACGTCGTCCAGCCCGCTGACCCGCAGGTTCACCACGTCGAGGTGGTCGCGGCCGAGCTGGCGCAGGTTCTCCTCGACCTGGCCGCGGAGCTGTTCCGGCGTGGCGAGCGGCAGCCACTCCCCCTGCGGCGTGCGGCTCGGGCCGACCTTGGTGGTGATCACCAGGTCGTCCGGGTACGGCGAGAGCGCGCTGTTGATCAGCTCGTTCGCCGATCTGGTGGCGGAGAAGTAGAACGCGGCCGTGTCGACGTGGTTGACGCCCAGCTCGACGGCCGTGCGCAGGACCTCGATCGCCTGCGCGCGGTCGCGTGGTCTCGCCTGCGGGTCGAACGCCGTGCCCTGCTGCGGCAGGCGCATCGCTCCGAAGCCGATCCGGTTCACGGTGAGGTCACCCAGTCGCCACGTCACCGGGTCCACTGTGCCAGCCTTGGTGTCGTGGGACTGTTCACCCTCTCCGAAGCCCAGGCCGAGCTCGCCCGGTTGTTGCCGGTGCTGGACGAGATCGTGCGCCTGCGCGCCGACGCGGCCGAACTCGCCGTCGGCTCGTCCTCGCTGGGCGGCCTGCCGGAGTTCAAGGCAGCGCAGGCCCGGCTCGACGAGCTGATGGAGGCCGTCCAGCAGACCGGTGCCGAGCTGAAGGGGTTCGCGCCGTTGCTCGTCGACTTCCCGTCCGAGATGGACGGTGTACCGGTGCTGCTGTGCTGGCTCGAGGGCGACCGGACGCTGTCCTGGTACCACCGGGCGGATCTGGGCATCGCCGGCCGTCGGCCGCTCCCAACGGAATGATATTCAGACCGGCTTGCGCCACACGGAGATGTGCTTCGTGGAGTCCTGGGTGAACGGGGCCCCGTCCCAGTCCGCGACGCGACGTTCCAGCTCGAGCCCGGCGAGCCGTGCCATCAGGTCGAGTTCTGCCGGCCAGGCGTACCGGTGCCGGGAGCTGTTGCGGCGGTAGCGACCGTCGTCGCCGTCGCGGGTGAAGTGGTGCGAAACGAGAATCTGCTCGACCAGGTCGAAGGTGTCGAAGCCGAGGTGGTGCTCGGAGACGTCGAACGGCACTGCGACCTGGCCGGGCGTGAAGGATCGCAGCGGCGGCACACCCAGCTCGATGACGAACCGGCCGCCGGGCTCCAGGTGCCGCGCGGCGTTGCGGAAGCACTCGACCTGCTCGTCCTGGGTGAGCAGGTTCGTGATGGTGTTGTAGACGAGGTAGACCAGGCTGAACTCACCGGGAACGACGGTGGTGGCCATGTCCCCGATGACCACCGGGAGCGCGTCCTCGTCGATCTTGCGCCGGAGCACCGCCGCCATGTGCTCGGACAGCTCGATGCCCACCACCGGCACGCCGCGTTCCCGGAGCGGCACTCCCACTCGTCCGGTTCCGATGGCGAACTCCAGTGCCCGGCCGTCTCCGGCGAGCTCGGTGAGAAGAGCGAGAGTCGGTTCGAGAACGGCAGCCGAGAAGAGTTCGGTCTGCTCGGCGTCGTAGCGGTCGGCGGTCGCACGGCTCCACAGTTCACTGCTCGTCACGGACAACCACCTTGCCGAGTGCCGAGGACGCTGTCGAAGCATTTACGCCGTTTCAGGGCGCGAGGAAGCCCGCGATCAGCAGGACTCCGATCAGGCCCGCTATCAGGCCGAGCGCGGCGAGGTACTGCTTCGCGGTGGTGCGGCCGGGAATGCGGTGCAGGATGATTCCCGCGGCCACGGTGAGCGCGCCCGCGATCGGTACCAGCGCGCGCCAGGCCTTGTCCCACGTGAACGGCAGGTAGTCGTCCGCGCCGTACAGGGACAGGATCAGCGCGGGCAGACCGAGTCCGGCGGCGGCCGCGGCGGCGAGCGTGTTGAACCGTTGCTGCGCCTCGCCTTCCTGCGCGACAGCGAACGTCGACACGCTGCTGAGCAACGACTGCAGCCGGGTGACCTCGTCGCCGAGCTCGACGTCGATGGCCTCGCAGTGGCGCATGGTGACGGTGTTGAAGCGTCCCTCACGGATGGCCTCGCGTGCGTGGTCACGGGCGCGGCTGAACGCCAGCGACAGCTCCACCAGCTGCGCCATGACCATGCGCAGCGCGGTGTTCCTGCGCTGTGCCAGCAGGTCCGCGACCTGACGTTCCATCTCGTACCGGAGGCCGCGCAGGTCCGCGACGGTGTTGCGCGACCCCTCCGCGAGCGCTTTGGCGATCGTCAGCGCCCGCTCGCGCCCGTCGACCGGGTGGGCGGGTTCGTCCAGCGATCCGGCGAGGTCGTCCGCGGAGAAGGTGCTCTGGCGCCAGCCCTGTTCGTCGCTCCACGCCGCGCGGACGACGATCTCGACGCTGGTGCCGTCCGTGCGCGCCTCGCCGACGAGGATCTTGCGGTGCTCACGGCCGGTGATCCGCACGAACGGCACCGCCGGTCCGTCGAGCCGCCCCTCGGTGAGGGTGATCTCCGCGCCTAACGCCGGGTCTGCGGGATCGCCCGCCAGGATGCGCATGCCGATGATCTTCGCACGGTGACCGGATCCGTCCGTTCCTCGGCCGGGTCGTGCCTGTCTGCGCGCCGTCGTCCCGGCGAAGCTCGGTGACATGAAGCGAGCATTGATCGTCATCGACGTGCAGGAGTCGTTCCGGCAGCGCGCCAACTGGGCCGAGACGTCCAACCCCGGGATCGTGGGCAAGGTGAACCAGCTGGTCGACCTGTCGCGCGACGCCGGTGACCTGGTGGTGTGGGTGCTGCACTCCGAACCGGGCAGCGGTGACGTGTTCGACCCGGCGCTGGGCCACGTGCGACTGATCGACGGGCTCAAGCCGCTCGACGACGAACCCGTGCTGACCAAGACGTCGCACAACGCGTTCACCACGACGAACCTCCAGCAGACGCTCACCACGCACGGTGTGCGGGAGCTGCTGATCAGCGGCATCAGGACCGAGCAGTGCTGCGAGACGACCACGCGGGTCGGGTCGGACCTCGGGTTCGACATGACGTTCGTGACGGACGCGACCGCGACCACGCCGCTGCCGCACTGGCGGACGGGGAAGGTGCTCGGAGTCGAGGAGATCATCGAGCGGACCGAGTACGTCCTGGCGGGCCGGTTCGCGCGTATCTCGGATGTCGCTACGCTGACCGGATCGTGACCAGAGTCGTTTTTCTGCTCGTGCCGGGAGTGCACCTGCTCGACCTCGCGGGGCCGGCGCAGGTGTTCTCCAGCGCGGCCGACCTCGTGGGCGGCTACGAGCTGTCGTACGTGGGCGACTCGGACTCCGTGCTCAGCCATCAGGGCGTGCCGCTGGGTACGTCGTCCGAGCTGCCCTCTCTCGACGTGCACGACCTCGTGTTCGTGCCGGGGTGGCGGTCGCCCCGGATCGTTGGTTCCGGACCGTTGAGTGCGCGCGCGTTGGCCTGGTTGCGCACACACCACGACAACGGGGGCACGGTCGCGAGTGTGTGTGCCGGTGCGGACGCGTTGGGTCGCGCCGGACTGCTCGACGGTCACCGGTGCACCACACACCACGAACTGCAGGACGAACTCGAACAGCGCTACCCCGCCGCACGGGTCGTGCGTGACGTTCTGTTCGTGGAGGACAACCGAGTGGTGACGTCCGCGGGCATCGCGAGCGGCATCGACCTGGCCCTGCACCTCGTCGCCGTGCGCCACGGCCCCACCGTCGCCGCGGCCATCGCACGCACGATGGTCGTCTACGCGCGCAGGAACGGTGACGACCAGCAAGCCAGCGTGCTGCTGCGGCACCGCTCGCACATCAACGAGACGGTGCACCGCATCCAGGACGTCATCGAGTCACGCCTCACCGATCGTCTTTCCTTGGCAGAGCTGGCAAAACTCGCCGGTTGCAGCGAACGAACCGTCACGCGACTGTTCGGCCGTGCGACCGGCATGACGCCGTTGAAATACCAACAAGCCCTGCGCGTCGAACGGGCGGAGCACCTCATCGGCCAGGGCGCCACTGTCGAGTCAGCGGCGCGGAACGTGGGCTTCGAGGACGCCCGGATGCTGCGCCGGCTGCGCTCCCGCTGAAAATTGTCAGACCCCCGGCATAGTGTGACCCGCGTGACGACTCTGGCGAACCGCCCCAACACCGCATTGCTCGTGATCGACGTGCAGAACGGCGTGGTCAACCACGCCCACAACCGCGACGAAGTCGTCGCCAACGTCGCCACCCTCGTCGACAAGGCCCGCGCGGCCGGCGTCGACGTGGTGTGGGTGCAGCACAGCAACGCCGAACACATGCCGAAGGAGTCCGACGGCTGGCAGTTCGTGTCCGAGCTGAAGGTCGCCGACGGCGAACCGGTGGTGCACAAGACGTACGCCGACTCCTTCGAGGCCACCGACCTGGAGGAAGTGCTGGCGGGCAAGGGCATCGGCAGCCTCGTGGTCTCCGGCGCGCAGACCGACGAGTGCATCCGCTCGACCCTGCACGGCGCCCTGGTGCGCGGCTACGACGCCCTGCTGGTCAGCGACGCGCACACCACCGAGGACCTGTCGGAGTACGGCGCGCCCACCCCGGACAAGGTCATCGCGCACACGAACCTGTACTGGGAGAACCACACCGCACCCGGCCGCACGGCGGGGGTGGTGAAGACGGAGGACGCGTTCAAGCCCGCGTGAGCAGATGGCCGGCCCGGGAGGTTTCTCCCCATCCGAACCGGATGAGAACGCGACAGCGGCGGTGAACTCTCGCCGGCGCGCTCGCCAGGCGTCAGCCCGCCAGCCGGTTGATCTCGTCGCTGCGCAGCACCCGTTCCGTCTGAGCACCCTTGGCCAGCGCCACCACGGCGCGGCCCAGGTGCTCGGTGGTGGTCACGTACTTCGGCGCGAGCCGCCGCAACACCGGCAGCAGCCACCACGTCCACGTGTAGACGTACCGGTAGATCCGGGTCCGCGACGTGATCCCGTGCCGCGGCTGGATGAACCCCGGCCGCACGACGAACACCCGCCGTTCCAGCGCCAGCAGCTCGTTCTCCGTGCGCCCCTTCACCCGAGCCCACATCGCGCGGCCGTCAGCGTTCGCACCCTCACCCGACACGTACACATACGTGCCACCAACAACACGCGCCGCCTCAAGCGCGTAGTCGTGCGTCACGGGCGTGTACTCGGCCTCGGTCAGACCCGCCGACGTCAGCCCCATGCAGTAGAAGCACGCATCGGCATCGGCCAGTTCGTCCGCGATCGGGGACAGGTCGCCGAAGTCCGTGTGCACGACGTGCCGCAGCTTCGGATCGTCCACCGCCAGCGGAGAACGCCCCACCGTCACCACGGAGCCGACCGCGGGGTCGAGCAGACACTCACGCAGCGCGCCCTGACCCACCATCCCGGAGGCGCCGAACACCACGATCTTCACGCCACAAAACTAGTGGACCTCATCGCACTGAGCAGACGAGCCGCCGGCGACGCGCAGTGCCGCAGTGACGCGGTCACCGTCACCCGTCGCAAGCAGATCGAGCAACGCACCCCGCAACAGCGCGAGTTCCCGTGTGCGCAAGGCCAGCCCATCAGCCGTATCGCGCACATCCGCGGGTTGTGCAGCGCGCAGCACCTCCAACCAGTCCTCCACGGTCGCGCGCGCGAACCCCGCCCACGGCCCCTCAGGCTCCACGAGAGAGCGGGCGTAAGCCTCCAGCCACAACGTCAGCAACGGCCGATGCGCCGGCGCCGACAACCACTCCCACAGCCTCGCCACGACACCGGGCCCGGTGCCGAGGTCGGCGAGCAGCGCCAGCTCGTCCTCCCGAGCCCGCGCCAACAGGGCTCTGACCAGCCCGTCCTTGCTCCCGAACAGGTAGAGCAACACCCGCGTGCTCGACCCGATCGCCGCCGCCAGCGGCCGCAGCGACACGTCGGCCAGGCCGTGGCTGAGCGCATAGCGGTAGGCGGCCTCGAGCAGTTCGGTCTCCCGTGCGGACGGCATGGCCCCATCTTGGCATCACTGAAACAGTCGTGTCAGTATTGCCGCACTGAAACACTCGTGTCAGTTGGAGGAGCCGTGCTGATCCGCCCCCTCGACCGACCCGGCGACCTCGGCTGGGTCGTCCAGGCGCACGGCGAGCTCTACGCCACCGAGTTCGGCTGGGACACCTCCTTCGAGGCACTGGTCGCCAAGATCATCGGCGACTACGCGACCGACCACGACGCCACCAGGGAGGCAGCCTGGATCGCCGAGCTCGACGGCGAACGCGTCGGATGCGTGTTGTGCGTCAAAGAAGACGACACGACCGCAAAGCTGCGCGTGCTGCTCGTGCACCCCGACGCCCGTGGCCACGGCGCGGGCCGCAAGCTCGTCGACACCTGCATCGAGTTCGCCAAAGCCGTTGGCTACCAACGCATGGTGCTGTGGACGGTCGACGGCCTCACGTCAGCCAGGAAGATCTACGAGGCGCACGGGTTCGAGCTGACCGAGGAGACACCGCAGCACAGCTTCGGCCACGACGTGATCGGTCAGCTCTGGGCCCGCGACCTCTAGGAACACGCCCAGGTGGACGGACCCCAGAAGTCGTCCTCCGCCCGCCACTGCCGGTACCCCGCCAGCAGACCGCTGTCCGTCACGGCCATGACGCGCAGGTCGGGCCCGACGTCACCGAGGAACGTGCTGCCCTGCCACGCCCCGTACGCGTTGCCCGTGCCGGACTTGAAGTAGCCGCTGGCGAGCAGACCGTCGCGGTTGATGCCGACCGGGCTGCTCGGCGAGATCCGGTAGTCGCGCACCACCGCGCCCGTGAGGCTCCACTCCCGCAGCGAGGTGAAGTCGCGGTCGACGCGGCCGATCACCCGGCCGCCCTGGAACTTCTCGATCCGCACGGCGGGATGGCCGGCGATCTGCACGGACGTGCCGTCGGCCGACCGGATCACCCCGCTCCGGAACGCGATGCGGCCCTCGTCGTCGAGCCCCACCGGGTTCGCGGTCGCGATGAGCTCGTACGTGCCGGAGCCCTTCCACACGATCGTCGGGCTTCCTCCGTCGAGGTACCCGAGGACGTCGCCGGCCTCGTTGATGTCGGCCACGACCGCGCTGCGGCCCGCCGGCACCGGCAGGTACTGCTTCGTGCCGTCGCGGTGGACAAAGGCGCCGGCGTCGTCGTTCGCGATGACGTGCCCGCTGCCGTTGACGCCGAACGCCCGCCAGCTGCCCTCCGTGCCCGCCAGCTCAGTCAGCTGCCGGTCGTGCCACAGCAACAGCGTGCCCTCTTCGGCCTGCCCGGCGAAGTACCGGCCGTCCGGGCTCGCGGCGCTCAGCGATCCGCTGATCGCGTTCGCCGGGAGCGGCAGGTCGGTCGGTCTCCAGACGCATCCGGTCTGCGCCTGGGCGGGCACGGCGGCCGCCAGGACCGTCACGACCGCAGCGCATAACGCAACTACGCGCACGATGTTCCCCCATGTCAAAGATCTTGCGGAGCGACATCATGCACGACGGGATCACAGCATGCGAGTCACATACGGCATGATGCCGCCGTACCGCACGGGCGAGATCCGCACCACCGCACCGGAATGCGGCGCCTCCACCATCATTCCGCCGCCCAGGTACAACGCCACGTGCGTGCCGCCACCGGGGCCCCAGAAGATCATGTCGCCCGGCGCCATCTGCGAGAGCGGCACCTTGCGGCCCGAGTTGTACTGATAGCCGCTGTAGTGCGGCAGGTACACGCCGACGCCCGCGAAGGCGTACATCATCAGGCCGGAGCAGTCGAAGCCGATCTTGCGGTAGTCACCGAACGAGTCGGCCACGCCACCGTCGCGCACGCCGTACGTCGGGCCGTTGTAGTTGCCGCCACCCCACGCGTAGATGACGCCGCGTTGCGACAACGCACGGTTGATCACGGTCTGCACGCGGTTGCCGGACGGAGCCGCCGCGACGGGACGCTGGGGCGCCGGCGCCTGGGCCGCCGCTGCCTGAGCCGCCGCGGCACGACGGGCGTTCTCCTCGTCCTCGCGCTTCTTCGCCTCGACCCACGTGTCGTACTGACGGCGTTGCGCTTCCAGGCCGCTGACTTCTCCGCGCGCCGAGGCGAGCTCGCGTTCGACAGCGTCCTTGTTGGACTGCAGCTCCGCGGTCGCCGCCGCCTGCGCCGAGTGCGCGTCCACGGCCACCTGCTGCGCCTGGTCCGCGACCTTCTTCGCCTCGTCGGCGGCGGCCTGCTTCGACTCGGCCTTCTGCAGCGCCGCACGGGCCGCGGCGTCGAGGTTCGCGGCGGTGCCCTGGTCGCGGGTCACCTGGTCGAGGCGGTTCAGACTGGCCGCCGACACCGCCTCCAGCATCTGGGCGCGGGCGAGCAGGTCCTCCGGCGACTTCGCGCCGATGTACGCGGAGAAGGAACCGACGGTGCTGCCCTGTGCGTAGGAGGCCGCCGCGAACTCGTCCAGCTCACGACGACTCTGCTCGACGGCGGCCGACGCCGCGTCGGCCTGCACACGGGCGGAAGTGGCCTCACGGCGCGCGGCCTCGGCCTCGGAGATCGCGGTCTCCAGGTCCACCCGCGCCTTGTTGGCGAGCTCGCGTTTGTACGAGACGTCGTCGAGCAGCTCCTGCAGGCGCGACTCGGCCTGCGTGAGCCGCCCGGTCAGCTCGCCCACGCGGGCCGCCTTCGCGTCTGCCTCTGCCCGCGACGCCGAGATCTCCGCGTCACTCGGGTTCGGCGGAGGCGGCGGCACGGCGGCGGCCGTCCCCGTGAGGACGGCCGTCATCAGCACCACCACGGCGGAGAGTCGTGTCAACACCGGACATCACCTCCGACCGCATTAGACCAATCAGACCCATTCGGCGCATCCGGAACTAGCACACCGTCAGCCACACGTGTCACAGTGGAACACGCCATGCGGTCCTATTGGGACGATCGGAGGTCCGGCGTGTCGCCGGTCCGGCCTAGTTGACGCCGCGCTCTCGCCCAGCCCAGTACCGTTCGCGGAGCTTGAACTTCTGGATCTTGCCCGTCGCGGTGCGCGGGATCGAGTCGCGGAACTCGATCGACGTCGGCGCCTTGTACCCGGCGAGCCGCTCCTTGCAGTGGGCGATCAGCTCGGTCTCCGAGACCTCCTCGGTGCGCACGACCAGCGCCTTGATCGTTTCACCCCACTTCTCGTCCGGCACGCCGATGACCGCGACCTCGGCGACGGCCGGGTGCGAGAACAGGCAGTCCTCGACCTCGATGGACGAGACGTTCTCGCCGCCGGTGATGATCACGTCCTTCTTGCGGTCGGAGATCGTCAGGTAGCCCTCGTCGTCGAAGTGGCCGCCGTCGCCGGTGTGGAACCAGCCGTCCTCGATGGCGTCGGAGGTCGCCTCCGGGTTCTCCCAGTAGCCCTCCATGACCACGTTCGAGCGCGCGAGCACCTCGCCGGTGTCGGAGATCTTCAGCTGCGCGCCCAACGCCGGTGCGCCGGCCCGCGACTGCTTCTTCGCCTTCTCCTCACCGACGGGCCCCGGCTGGGCGCGGTTGAAGGTCAGCAGTGGTGCCGTCTCGGTCAGGCCGTAGATCTGCAGGAACTCCCAGCCGAGCTCCTCGGTCACGCGTTGGATCGTGCGTGAGGGCGGCGGCGCACCAGCGCACACGATCCGTACGCGGTCACGGCCGGGGATCTCGCCTTCCCACGACTGAGCGGCGTCCAGCACGGCGTTCCACACGGCCGGTGCACCGCACATCAGCGTGACGCCGTGGTCGCGCACACGGCGCAGGATCTCGGCGCCGTCGACCTTGCGCAGCACCACCTGCGGTACGCCCAGCCCGGCCAGCCCGAACGGCATGCCCCAGCCGTTGCAGTGGAACATCGGCAGGACGTGCATGTACACGTCGCCTTCCCACGCGCGTGTGTGCATGGCGAACGTGACCGCGTTCAGCCAGATGTTGCGGTGTGTTAGTTGCACGCCCTTGGGCCGTGCGGTGGTGCCGGACGTGTAGTTGATGGTCGCCGTCGCGTCCTCCGAGGGATCGCTCCACGGCCGTGGCTCCACGTCGAACCGAAGCAGTGACTCAGACTCCTCGCCCAGCGTGAACCGGTGCCGCGCGGTGACGTCGTCCAGGGACAGCTCGGGGTCGACGAACAACGCCGACGCACCGCTGTGCTCGACGATGTACTTCACCTCGTCAGGTCGCAGGCGGAAGTTCACCGGCACGCAGATCCGCCCGCTGCCGGGCACCGCGTGCAGCAGTTCCAGCAGCCGCGCCGAGTTGTGGCTGACGACGGCGATCCGCTCGCCCTCGCCGATGCCGAGTGCGTCGAGCCCGGCCTGCCACGCGCGCACACGGGTCGCCATCTCCGCATACGTCGTCGTCTCGACCGGTTTCGCCGGCTGGTCGGGTTCGTCGATGGTCGCGGTCGTCGCCGAGAACGCGAACGACGCCCGGTCCAGGAAGTCGGTGGTGATCAGCGGTACGCGCATGAAACGACACTACGACCAGGTGCTCGGATCTCCCCAGGACGAGAACCTGCCTCCCCCGGATGGAGGAACGGAGCTGAGGTCGGGCAGCACCTCGCCGACCGGTTCGTGCAGGACGACGGCCGCCACGGAGTCGTACGGCGTCGGCTCGTCGTTGCAGATGATGACCTGGGCTCCGGCGCGAGCGGCCAGCGACACGAGACCCGCGGCGGGTTGCACGGAGAGCGACGTCCCCGCCACCAGCAGCACGTCGCAGTCGAGTGCCGCGAGCCGGGCGCGGCGCAGCACCTCGCCGTCGAGCTCCTGTCCGAACGAGATGGTGGCCGACTTGAGGATTCCCCCGCAGCGCAGGCATTGCGGTTCCGGCTCGCCCTCGGCGACGCGCTTGAGCGCCTCCCGCATCGGGCCCGTGGCACCGCATCCCAGGCACACGGTCGCGTGCAACGTGCCGTGCAGCTCCAGCACCCGGTGCGGGTCGGAACCGGCTTTCTGGTGCAGGCCGTCGATGTTCTGGGTGACGACGGTGCGCAGCCGCCCGGACCGTTCGAGCTCCACCAGCGCCTTGTGCGCGGCGTTGGGCCTGGCCGTCCACACGGGACTGTCGAGCTTCGTCCGCCAGGACAGGCGGCGGAGCTCGGGATCGGCCAGGTAGGCGTCGAGGGAGGCGGCACGTCCGGCGTCCGCGTCACGCGTCCACAGCCCCTCCGGGCCGCGGAAGTCCGGGATGCCCGAGTCCGTGGAGACTCCGGCGCCCGTCAGCACCGTGATCCGGTGCGCGGACGCGACCAGCGCCCGTGCCGCTGCGCACGCCTGAGAAGCCACCGGTTCACACTAGTGCGGTGCGCAGCGCTGTGGGAGCCGCCATCGCGGCAGTGGGCTTGATCACTTCCATCGCCGGAACCTTCTTGCCGTGGCTGAAATCCGGATCGACCACGAGGGACAGTTACGAGGTGCTTTCGCTGCGTAGTCTCGCCGGGTTGGACGGGGTGGCGGGCAGCGTCGTCACGGGGGTCTGGGTGGGTCTCACGCCCCTCGCCATGATCGCGGTGGCGCTGCACGTGGTCCGATTTCGACGGTTTGCCGCGTGCGTCGGCCTTCTCTTTGGCACGATCAGTGGAACCGTGGCCCTGTTGGCCACAGTCCAAGGGGACAGCAAGGGCGCGTTGGTCGGAATCAGCATCGCCGGACCAGCCGTCACCCTTGCCGGTGCCGTGCTGACGATCGTGGGGGCGATCACGGTGCTCACCTCTACCAGGCGCAGCGCAGTGAGAACTCCAGGAGGGAAACCGTGAGCTACCCAGGTGGTGGCGGCGGCCAGTGGCAGCCGCAGAACAACCCGTACGGGCAACAGCCCCAGCAGGGCGGCTATCCGCAGCAGGGTGGCTACCAGCAGCAGCCGGGTGGTTACCCGCAGCAGGGCGGCTACCCGCAGACCGGGCCGCAGGGTTTCCCGCAGCAGGGCTACCCGCAGACGGGCCCGCAGGGATTTCCGCAGCAGGGATTTCCGCAGCAGGGCTTCGAGCAGCAGCCGTACGGCTACGCACCGATGGGCGGCGAGCCGCCGAAGAAGAAGCGCACCGGCCTGGTCATCACGGCCGTTGTCGCCGTGCTGCTGCTGATCGGTGGCGGTGTCACGTTCTTCGCGCTGAAGAAGTCCGACCCGGCGGCGAACGCGGGGCAGGACACCCCGGCCATCGCGGCGAAGAACCTCATCGAGCAGCTCGGCAGCGGTGACGTCGTCGGCATCATGGCCTCGCTGGCACCGGCGGAGGCCGCGCTGTCGAAGGACTACATGGACTCGATGACGAAGGAGATGAAGCGTCTCGAGATCCTCAAGCCCGACGCCGACCCGAACAAGCTGACCGGCGTCGAGTTCAAGAGCGAGAACATCAAGTTCGACGAGGCCAAGGCCGAGAAGATCAACGACCACCTCACGATCAACAAGCTGACCGAGGGCAAGATCACGATCACCTCGGACGTCTCGAAGATCCCGCTCACCGACAAGCTCGTCGACGCGCTCGGCGACAAGGTCAGCCTGACCACGTCGAAGTCCGAGACCTGGGACATCACCGCCGAGGTGCAGAAGCGCGGCCAGCCGATCGGCATCGCGTCGATCAAGGTCGGCGACAAGTGGTACCCGAGCGCGTTCTACACGATCGCCAACGCCGTTCTCGAGGACGAGAAGCTGAAGTGGCCGCAGCAGGGCTTCGCGCCGCAGGGCGCGGGCTCGCCGGAGGACGCCGCGAAGCAGCTGGTCAACGCCGCGCTGGACGCCGACCTGAAGAAGGTCGTCTCGCTGCTGCCGCCGGACGAGGCCGGTGTGCTGCAGGACCTCGGCCCGCTGCTGCTGGAGCAGGCCGGCACGCAGAAGCCGACCGGTGCCAAGCTGAACGCGCTGGAGACCGACGTCAAGGACGTCACCGGCGGCAAGCAGGTCACGGTCAAGAAGCTGTCGATCACCGCCGAGGGCGAGACGGTCACGATCACGCGCGAGGGTGACTGCTACTCGGCAGACATCCCTCGCGAGGGCACGCAGAAGCTGTGCGCGGACGACATCACGCAGCTGCTGCAGCAGCAGGGCGGCAAGAAGGTCCCGTCCGAGGCCCTCGAGATCATCGGCCGCGTGGCCGGGTCGGTCATGAAGACCGGTGTCGGTGTCGTCACGACCAAGGTCGACGGCAAGTGGTACGTGAGCCCGGTCCGCTCGTACTACGAGCTGGCGCTGACGCTGTTCCGCGGCTTCGAGCCCAAGGACGTCGACGCGCTGATCGAGCTGCTCAAGAAGTAAGTTTCCGCAGGTCAACTTCGGCCCTGTCACCCGCAACAGCGCGGTGACAGGGCCGTGGCAGTTCCTGGGCCGACTGTGGGCGCCATGGAAACTCAGGTTCTGATCATCGGCGCCGGCCCGACCGGCCTCACCCTGGCCCTCGACCTCTCGCGCCGCGGTGTCGGGTTCCGGATCGTCGACGCCTCGCCCGCGCCGTTCGCCGGCTCGCGCGGCAAGGGCCTGCAGCCGCGCAGCATGGAGGTCTTCCACGACCTGGGCGTCATCGAGCCGGTCCTGGAGTCCGGCCGCTTCCACATGACGATGCGCACCTACAACGGCCGCGAGGTGCTGCGGGAGTGGGACGTCCACGAAGGACGGCACCCGACGACCGAACGCCCTTACGCGAGCACGATGCTCATCCCGCAGTTCCGGGTCGAGCAGATCCTGCGCGACGCGTTGCCTTCCGGCACCGTCGAGTACGGCACGCCGCTGTCGTCGTTCTCCCAGGACGACGACGGCGTGACGGCGGTAATCGGCTCGGAGACCGTGCGCGCCAAGTACCTCGTCGGGTGCGACGGCGGGAAGTCGTTCGTGCGCAAGCATCTCGGCGTGCAGTTCGTCGGAGAGACGCGGGAGGACCAGCGGATGCTCGTCGGCGACGTCCGCGTGTCCGGCCTCGACCGCGACCACTGGCACAGCTGGGGCGGCGGCGTCGACCAGTGGCTCGCCCTGTGTCCGTTGCCCGGCACGGACCTCTTCCAGTTCCAGGCGACCGGTGACGGCGAACCGTCGCTCGAGCTGTACCGCCAGATCGTCCGCGACCGCACCGGCCTGGACGACGTGGTGGTGCAGGACGCGACGTGGATGTCGTTGTACCGCACCAACATCCGCATGGTCGACAGGTTCCGCGTCGGCCGGGTGTTCCTCGCCGGCGACGCGGCGCACGTGCACGCCCCCGCCGGCGCGCAGGGCATGAACACCGGCATCCAGGACGCCTACAACCTCGGCTGGAAGCTCGCGATGGAGACGCTGCTCGACACCTACGAGTCCGAGCGCAAGCCCGTCGCGCAGTGGCTGCTCGGCATGACGACCGCGATCATGATGTCCGGCAACCCGTTCGAGCGGCGCGGCGACGAGACGCTCCAGCTCTCGCTCTCCTACCGGACCGAGGACGGCCCCGGCCTGCAGGTGGGTGACCGCGTGCCCGACGGGATCACCGACCAGGGCCGCGTCTTCGACCTGTTGTGCGGCCCCGACTTCGTGACGCTGGACTTCCCCGACGGCCCGGTGCTGGTCCGCCCGGACGGCTACGTCGCCGCGATCGGCCGGTCAGCGATCGACGCCTACTTCGGCGCGAACCCGGTCACGCAGCTGCACCACCGCCGGGTCGCTGCTCGCACCGCCGCGTAACCGTTCCGCCTCGTCCAGGGCCTCCTCCGCACCGCGGGGGTCGCCCTGGGCGAGCAGCCAGTCCGCGTACTGCTCCAGCACCATCGCCCGCGCCGGCCCGTCCGCACTCCTGTTGACGGTGTCGAGTGCCTTCCGGTGTTCCTCCCCCGCCTGGCCCAGGTGCCCGAGGCGGGTGAGCGCCAGCCCGAGTCCGGCGTGGACGGTCGCCCGGAACTGGTTCGCCCGCTCGTCCGTGGTGTCGAGCGCCTGCCGGTAGAGCCGCACGGCCTGCTCGAAGTCACCGCTGAAGTACGCCACCTCACCGTGGGCCAGCGCGACCCGTGCCTGATCGAGGTCGAGCGATGAGGCCGGCACGAGCTCCAGATCCGCACGGGCCCCGGCGAGGTCACCGATCCTGACCTTGATGCGCGCCGCCTGCATGAGCACCGACATCGGCACCAGCACGCTCTCCGGCTCCCCCAGCTCGGCCGCCACCTGCCTGGCCTCGGACACGGCCTTGAACGCCTCGGCGAACGCCCCGCGGTTCACCAGAACCATGACCAGGCAGGACAACCCGAACACGACGGCCCACCGGTCACCCACCGCCCGGAAACCCTTCAGCGCCGCGCGATACGCGACCTCCGCCTGGGGCGCCGACCCTTCGCTGAACTCCCCGGCCACGATCCCGCGGATGAGGACCGAAAACGCCCGCATCCACTCGTCGGCCGACCGCGCCAGCCGGTCAGCCAGCGCCTCGAGCCGCCCACCGAGCTCGGCCTCACCCCAGATCTGACCGCTGGTGAGCATCAACGCGCAAAGGGCCGTCGGCAGGTCCTCCTGCCACAACCGCTCCGCCGCCACGACGGCCTCGGGCGTGCCGAGCGAGACCAGCACCTCCGACAACGGGTCGTCCGGTACGAGAGGCGCCCAGCGGCGGATCTCCTCGAACCGCTTGGTCATCACCAGCCAGTGCCACGTCCGCGCGGCCATCATCCGCCGCGCGATCCCGTGGTCGTGGCGGACCGCCCACGCCAGCGCGGCGTCGAGGTTGGACCGTTCCGCGTCGAACACCTTGAGGGCTTCGAGCTGCCGGGGACCGCGCAGCAGCGGCTCGTTCTGCTCGGCGAGTGCCACGTAGTAGGCGGCGTGTTCGGCGGGGTCGGTCCGGTGCTGCTCCAGGGCGTACTCGCGAACGGTCTCCAGGAGGCGGTAGCGCTCACCGGCACGTACGACCAACGACTTCTCGACGAGGGCGGCCAGCAGATCCTCGGTCTCCCAGAGGTCCTGATCTTGTCGGTGGTCCTGAGTACGTTGAGATGCAGGGGTTCCCGGCTCGGGGGTACCCCTGCGCGAGCCTGCCCCGCACACCTCGTGCACCGCCGCCGCCGTCGCCCCACCCACGAACACCGCCAGCCGCGCCAGCAGCAACCGCTCGGCGTCGTCCAGCAGCTCCCAGCTCCAGTCGATCACCGCCCGCAGCGTCCGGTGCCGTGCCGGTCCGGTGCGTGCGCCGCGGTCCAGCAGTCGCAGCCGGCTGTCCACACGGGACTCCAGCTGCGCGGCCGACAGCGAGCGGGCTCGGGCGGCCGCCAGTTCCAGTGCCAGTGGGATGCCGTCCAGCGCGCCGCACACCCGGCGCACCACGTCCCGGTCCAGCGCCGAACCCACCCGTGCCGCGAACAGGCGCACGGCGTGGTCGAGGTCCAGCGGTGCCACCGGGTGCACCACCTCGCCCGGAATTCCCAAGGGCTCGCGCGATGTCGCCAGCACGCGTGCGTCTGGCGCCTCGGCCAGCAAGCGGACGCACAGTGCGGCGGCCGCGTCCACGACGTGTTCGCAGTTGTCGAGCACCACCAGTGACGACCCGAGCCGGGAGAACACCGGTGTGGCCAACGGGTTCGGGCCCAGCGCCGCGTCCAACGCCGCCAGCGGTTCCGCGGCCGAGTCCAGTTCTGCGAACCACGCCTGCGGGACCGACGCCGCGTGCGTCAGCGCCAGGCGGGTCTTGCCCACGCCGCCGAAGCCGGTCAGCGTCACCAAACGGTTGTCCCGCAACAACTCGGCCAACGTCACCAAGTCGGCATCGCGACCGACGAACGACCCCACCGGCGCCGGGAGGTTCCCGCGGGAGACGCGTTCCCGCAGCACCGTGAGGTGTGCGGCGGCCAGCGTCTCGCCGGGGTCGACGCCCAGCTCGTCGGCCAGCGCGTCGCGGACTCGCGAGAACACCGCCAGCGCGTCCGAACGCCGGCCAGCCGCGTGCAGGGCCAGCATCAGGCGGGCCTGCACGTCCTCCCGCAACGGGTGTGCGGCCGCCAACGCCTCCAGCCCGGCCAGGTCGTCGCGCAGCAACGCCAGGCGCACGGCCTCGTCGACGGCGAACGGCGCCTCCTCGAACGCCGCCCCGCGCCACAACGCCGCGTCACGGGTGCGCGCGAACTCCTCGACGTCGGTCGACGCCTCCAAGCGGTAGCCCAGGGCGTGCGACGACACCGCGCCGGCTCCCAGCGTCCGCCGCAGCCGCGACACCAGCGACTGCAGCGCGGCGACGCCGCCGACGGGCGGTTCGTCCGGCCACAGGTCGGCGATCAGCCGGTCCGCGGGCACGACCCGGCCGGGCTCCATCGCGAGCCTGATCAGCAACCACCGCAGCCGCTTCCCGCGCACCTCGACGGGAGCGCCCTCCGCGACGACCTGGAGCGGCCCGAGAACGTTGACGCGCATCAGGTTCGCCGCACGCCCACGACGACCGCGGCGGCCACCAGCGCGACGCCGACCACCCCGGCCCACAGCACCGACAGCGAGACCTGGTTGTGCCCCAGCGCGTCCAGCACCCACCCGAGCGGAGTCGCCCGCCCCAGCGGATACGTCAGCACCACCACCGAGAACACCGCCAGCACGGTGCGCCCGATCGAGTCGAACACAGGCCTCGCGAACATCAGTCCCACGCCGACACCCAGCAACGCACACACAGTATGCGCGCCGAGTCCGACAAAAAACTGACCGGCCGTGTACGGGTGCGGGTTCGTCACCACCGGCCACACCGCCGCCACCAGCGCCATGGCCAGCGCGATCGCCACCGCGACCAGCGCCGCCGCCGTCAGCACCCGCGACCAGCCGCCCGCCGACACCACCGTGATCTCACGCCGCACCACGTCCTCGGACGTCGCCACCACGACGGCCATCCAGGCCGTGACGGGGTAGAGCAACGCCGCGGAACCCGAGTACGCCTCCAGCGGCTGCCCGGCATCGCTCGAGAACAGCATCCCCATCACACCGAGGAACACCAGCAACGGCGCCAGGAACCGTTGCCCGCGAAACACATCAGCCGCGAGGTACCGCACCAGGGAGATCACCGCACGCTCCGCACCGAACACCCGAGCCGCAACGCCTCCGCCAGCACGTGGTCGCTCCGCTCCGGCGCCACCAGCACCTGCACCGAAGAGCCGCGGGACAACACCGACCGCACGCCTTCCAACGCCTCCAACGCATCCAGCCCCACGACGCGGCTGAGCTCGATCGTCACGTGCCCACCGGACAGATCCACGCGCGTCGCACCGGCGAGGTGCCCCTCGTGGTCGGACACCAGCGCGGTCCGCCCCTGCAACAGCGACACCAGCTCGAGAGCCGCCTCCGGGTCGAGACCGGTCCACGGCTCGTCGAGCACCAGCACGTCGGCGGCCAGGAACGCCTGCGCCAGCGCGACCTTCTGCGCGTTGCCCTTCGACAGCTGCGACATCGGCGCCGTCATCGAGCCTGCGAAACCCAGTCGTTCCAGCACGTCCCCGACTGCGGCGCCGCGAATCCGGCCCATGTGCGCAAGATAGGACGAGGCGGACATCTTGACGTCCGAGGGGAACCGTTCCGGCACGTAGCCGACCGACGCCGGCCGGACCACGCGTCCGGTCGTGGGCTTCAGGATCCCGGCCGCGATCTTGAGCAGCGTGGACTTGCCGGTGCCGTTCGCGCCGGTCAGCACGACCAGGCCGGAGACCTCCAGCGTGAGGTCGCGCAGCACCCACGGGCCGCGCCCGTAACGCTTGGAAACCTGATCGAGGTGCACCACGCCAAGATAACCATCCATGACACCGCTTCCGCTCGCTTTGGCGTGCATCTGGCTCGGCATGGTCCTGGCGATCTCCCTCGAGGCACCGCTGAAGTTCCGCGCACCCGGCATCACGCTGCCGCTGGGCCTGGGCATCGGGCGGCTCGTGTTCCGCGCCCTGAACGCCTCGGAGATCGTGCTCGCGACGGCCACCGCCGTCACGTTCTCCCTGGCTCCCCGCCCGCTCGCCGCCACCGTTCTGCTCGTCGCACTGGCCGTGACCCTCGCCGTTCAGGTGGCGGTGCTGCGTCCGCGGCTCGAGGCCAGGGCGCAGCTCATCATCGACGGAGTGACACCTCCCCGGTCACGCGCGCACCTCGCCTACATCGTGCTCGAATGCGCGAAACTGCTGATGCTGGGTACCTTCGGAATCATTCTCATGTTCGCCTGAAGAAACTCTCCGTCGCATTACATGCATTCCCAATGAATACAGTTGCCCCACCTTTCACACGATCGAGTGAACCGTGGCGACAAACCGTCACCCGAGCGACAAAGATGAGTTGTCTCAAGCCCAGTTCGACGAAATGCGGGTGACACCCCTGAAAAGCGGTACGCAATTCTCCTTCGACCTGCTCGCGGGCGCGTTGACCGGACGAGATGCGGCACGCGCCACAGGCACGTTGCACGTCCTGGGCAATCCCGGCGGAAGAATTCACCTGCGCGATGGCGGGGTCATCTGCGTGGAAAGCCCGGGCTCACCCGGTCCGGACGCCTTGTTGTTGCGCACAGGACGTTTGAGCGAATCCGAGTGGACCGCCGCGCTGACCACAGGTACGCGCGGCACCATCGGCGAGACCGAACTGCACGTCGTGGCGATGATGGCCACGCACGACGCCGCGTTCACCGTCGTCGCCGGAGAAGTCGAGGACTGCGTGTTCACCCCGCAGACGCTCGACACGGCGGTCGCGATGAGCGTCGCGATCGACCCGGTCCGACTGCTGCAGGAGACGTCGCGCCGGATCACGTCGCTGCTCGCGCTGCCGTGTTCGCTCTCACCGCACCGCGACCGCGTCGCCCCCGTTCCAGGCGCTGACCTGCACGATCTCGCCCCAGTGCGCGAGGAGATCCTCGCGCACGCCACCGGCAGGCGCACGACCAGGGACATCGCGTTCGCGGCAGGCCGCAGCGTCTACCCGGTGACGATCGAGGCCTGCCGGATGGTGACCGACGGCCTGATGACCGTGGTGGCCGGCACTTCGGTCATCGCCACGGCGGCACAGCCCCTGGTGCCGCTACGCCCCCGGAAGCCACCCACACGGAGACCACCCACGCAGATGCCACCCACCCAGATGCCACCCGCGGAGAACCCGCTTCCGGAGCCACCGGAGGGCGATGACGGCGACGACGTTCCGCTGCCCCGGTCGTTGCGGCGCCAACTGTTGCCGAAACTGTTCAAACAACCTGAGAGGAAGAAGCTGTGAATCACGACGTGCTGGCCGCCGAACTGCACGGTCTGCGCGAACGGGTCACCGGGATAACGGACACGCTGATAGCCGCCAACGACGGCATCCTGATCATGGCGGACATGTCCGAGAAACTCGACACCGAAGTCATCTCCGCACTGGCCGCAGCAGATCTCGGAATTGCGCGAAGAACCAGCGAGGTGGCCCGCCAGGGAGCATTCCGGCAAACCGTCGTCTACAACAGCGGCGGATGCATGGCCGTGTACGCGGTCGGTTCCCTGGCATTGATGGTCGTGCTCGGCGACGAAGGTCTCAACGTGTCCCGGCTCCACCAGGAGTCGCAGCCCGCGATCGAACGCATCAATTCCATCCTCTCCGCCGCCTGAAAAGAAGTGTGAAATGACCAAGCCCAAGATGAGCAGCATGTCCGACCAGATGGTCGCGATGGTCCGGTACCTGCGGCAGGAGGTGCCCGGCTGCGTGGCCGCCGGCGTCGTCGACATGGCCACGGGCATGCTGCTGTCGTTCGAGACGACCGAGAGCCACCCGTCCGAGGTCCTCGACCTGCTCGCCGGCGCGACGCTGGACCTCTTCCAGGGCCGCACGGTGACCATGATCGAAGACGTCTTCAAGGAGCGGCGCGGCATCGCGAGCGCCGAGCACTACTTCCAGGAGGTCCTGGTCAACAGCAGCAACCTCACGCACCTGTTCATCCGCAGCAACCACAACCAGGACGTGGTCGCCGTCGTCGTCTGTCCGAAGTCGGTGAACATCGGCATGCTCTTCGCCGCGGCCCGCCGCGTCGTCAAGGAACACGGCGGCGCGTAGCCTCGCCGCCCTGCGCGGGTAGCCCGGCGCACTCCTCCGGCCCCGGCCGGGCTACCCCTGGGCGATGTCGCAGATCAGCTCGGCGAGCTCGCGCGGCCGCGACAGGAACGGCGAGTGCGAACCGGGCAGGTACCGCACGTCGGCCGCCTTGAGCCGTTCGGTGAACACCGCCGGGAACGCGATGTCGTCCGTGCACACGATCGACGTGGTCGGCACGGTCTTCCAGGCCGCCGCGGTCACCGGTTCCTCGAACACCCGCGCGCTCTGCGGCCGCAACCGGTCGACCGCCCACGAGGTCAGCTCGTCCGGCACGTCGCCGTAGAGCAGCGCCGGCGGCGGCACGTCCAGCATCTTCGCGCCCGGCTCGTACCACGGCTTGCCGAGCACCGACACGACCGACTCCCCCGGCTCCAGCAGGTGCGCGGCCAGGTAGATGAGCCGGTCCGCGGATCCCGCGGCCTCACCCACCGGCACTCCGGCGTAGGAGTGGGCCAGCACGGTCACCGGTCCGTCCAACGCCCGCAACGCCTCCCGCACGGCCTCGGCGTCCTCGCGCAGGCCGTTCGCCGGCGAGCCCGACGTGCTCGGCAGGTCGATCGCCGACGTGGTCCAGCCCCGCGACGTCAGCTCGGGCACGAGGCGCTCCCAGCACCACGAGCCGTGCCAGGCGCCGTGCACGAGCAACAGGTTCCCCCGGTCCATCAAGATCTCCTCTTCATCGGTGTGCACGTACGCTAACCAGGCAAGATCACCCGCGACATCGTCGAGAGTCCGCCGTCCTGTCGAGAGAGTCCGAACGTGAACCCGCTGGAGCACGTGCTGTCGGCGCTCAGCGTCGAGTGCGCCGTCGCGACGCCCCTGCACGCGGGCGGACGATGGGCGCTGCACTTCGTCGGGCGGCTCAACCTGCGGGTCGAGGTCGTCCTGCGCGGCCGGGTGCACGTGGTCGTCGGGGACGAGAGCTTCTGGGCCGGAGAAGGCGACTGCTACGTCATCGCCGGGCGGCGGCCCTACCGCATCGCCAGCGACCCGGACACGCCGTCGGTGTTCGCGGCCCCGGTGTACGAGCACCCCGACGGCACGCCTCGCGAGCTCGGGACGATCGGCGAAGGCCACGACACGACGTTGCTCGGCGCGGGGTTCACCGCAGGCCCGGAAGCGGACCAGGTCCTCGCCGTCCTGCCGCCGGTCATCCACGTGCGCGGCGCCGAGAGCGGCACGGCCCAGGCGACCATCGAACTCATCTCCCGCGAGATCGAGGGCGGCGGCAGGATGATCCTCGACCGGCTCACCCAGGTGCTGCTGCTCCAGGTCCTGCGGGACCACGCGTTGAGCGCGTCGCTGCACCCGCAGCTCGGACCGGCGCTCAAGGCGTTGCACGGCAACGTGAAGCACCCGTGGACGGTCAGCGAACTGGCGTCGGTCGCCGCGATGTCGCGGTCGACGTTCTTCCTGCGGTTCAAGGAGATCGTGGGCACGACACCACTCGACTACCTGCTGCGCCTGCGCATGCAGACGGCTTCGCGCGCGCTCCGCGAGACCACCGACACCGTCGCCACGATCGCGTCGAACGTCGGGTACGGCACGGAGAGCGCGTTCAGCGCCGCGTTCAAGAGGTTCACGGGACGCTCTCCGGGCGAGTACCGCGTGACTTAGGGCAACCTTGGTTGAACCGGCTTACAGGACAAGCGTACTGTTTGGGGTCGAGGGGCAGTGGTCGACCGGTTGAGGAAGACTCTCCCCGTACCCCGAACTGACCACTGCGCTGTCACCAGATGGAGTTGCACGTGACTAACAGCCTGGACAGCTTCGGCGCCCGCGGCACGCTCAACGTCGGCGACGCCTCGTACGAGGTGTTCCGGCTGAGCGCCGTGGAGGGCGCCGAGCGTCTTCCGTTCAGCCTGAAGATCCTGCTGGAGAACCTGCTGCGGACCGAGGACGGCGCGAACATCACCGCCGACCACGTGCGCGCTCTCGCCAACTGGGACCCGGCCGCCGAGCCGAACACCGAGATCCAGTTCACGCCCGCCCGCGTCGTGATGCAGGACTTCACCGGTGTGCCGTGCGTCGTCGACCTCGCCACCATGCGCGAGGCCGTCACGCAGCTGGGCGGCGACGCCGAGAAGGTGAACCCGCTCGCTCCCGCCGAGCTCGTGATCGACCACTCGGTCATCGCCGACATCTTCGGCCGCCCGGACGCGTTCGAGCTGAACGTCGACCTGGAGTACCAGCGCAACAAGGAGCGTTACCAGTTCCTGCGCTGGGGGCAGACCGCGTTCGACGAGTTCAAGGTCGTCCCGCCCGGCACCGGCATCGTGCACCAGGTCAACATCGAGCACCTCGCTCGCGTCGTCATGGTCCGCAACGGCCAGGCGTACCCGGACACCCTGGTCGGCACCGACTCGCACACCACGATGGTCAACGGCATCGGCGTGCTGGGCTGGGGCGTCGGCGGCATCGAGGCCGAGGCCGCGATGCTCGGCCAGCCGGTCTCCATGCTGATCCCGCGCGTCGTGGGCTTCAAGCTCTCCGGTGAGCTGCCCGCGGGCGCCACCGCCACCGACCTCGTGCTCACGATCACCGAGATGCTGCGCAAGCAGGGCGTCGTCGGCAAGTTCGTCGAGTTCTACGGCGAGGGCGTCGGCGCCGTGCCGCTCGCGAACCGCGCCACCATCGGCAACATGTCGCCGGAGTTCGGCTCCACGGTCGGCATCTTCCCGATCGACGGCGAGACCATCGACTACCTGCGCCTGACCGGCCGCACCGAGGAGCAGATCGCGCTCGTCGAGGCGTACGCCAAGGAGCAGGGCCTCTGGCACGACCCGTCCCGCGAGGCCGTCTACTCCGAGACGCTGGAGCTGGACCTGGCGACGGTCGTCCCGTCCATCGCCGGCCCGAAGCGCCCGCAGGACCGCATCGAGCTGACCTCCGCCAAGGAGGCGTTCCGCCAGGCCCTGGGCGCCTACGTCGCGCACACCGACACCGCGGCGCTGTCCGGTGTGGACGAGGCTGTCGACGAGACGTTCCCGGCCAGCGACCCGGTCGCCATCCACGAGGGCGGCAACGGCTCCGGCACGCCGAAGGTGTTCCAGTCCGCCGCCGAAGGTGCCACCGGCCGCGTCTCGAACCCGGTCAAGGTCACCGTCGACGGCAACGAGTTCGAGCTGGACCACGGCGCCGTCGCGATCGCCGCGATCACGTCGTGCACCAACACCTCGAACCCGTCCGTGATGCTCGGCGCGGCCCTGCTCGCGAAGAAGGCCGTCGAGCGCGGTCTCGAGCGCAAGCCGTGGGTCAAGACGACCCTGGCGCCGGGCTCGAAGGTCGTCATGGACTACTACGAGCGCGCCGGCCTCATGCCGTACCTGGAGAAGCTCGGCTTCCACCTCGTCGGCTACGGCTGCACCACCTGCATCGGCAACTCGGGCCCGCTGCAGGAAGAGATCTCGGCGGGCGTGCAGGAAGGCGACCTCGCGGTCGTCTCGGTGCTGTCCGGCAACCGCAACTTCGAGGGCCGGATCAACCCGGACATCAAGATGAACTACCTCGCGTCGCCGCCGCTCGTCGTGGCGTACGCGCTGGCCGGTTCGATGGACAAGGACATCACCACCGAGCCGCTCGGCACCGACACCGAGGGCAAGCCGGTGTACCTCTCCGAGATCTGGCCGTCGCCGGCCGAGATCGCCGAGGTCATCTCCTCCTCGATCTCCGCGGAGGGCTTCACCAAGGGCTACACCAACGTGTTCTCCGGCGACGAGCGCTGGCAGTCGCTGCCCACGCCGACCGGCAACACGTTCGAGTGGGACACCGAGTCGACCTACGTCCGCAAGCCCCCGTACTTCGAGGGCATGGAGATGGAGCCGAAGCCGGTCACCGACATCTCGGGTGCCCGCGTCCTCGCGCTGCTCGGTGACTCGGTCACCACGGACCACATCTCCCCCGCCGGTTCGATCAAGGCCGACTCGCCAGCAGGCAAGTACCTGACCGAGCACGGCGTGGAGCGCAAGGACTTCAACTCCTACGGCTCCCGCCGCGGCAACCACGAGGTGATGATCCGCGGCACGTTCGCGAACATCCGCCTGCGCAACCTGCTGCTCGACGACGTCCAGGGCGGCTTCACCCGCAACTTCCTGGAAGCCGACGCCCCGCAGACGACGATCTACGACGCGTCGGTCGCGTACGCGGAGGCCGGCGTTCCGCTGGTCGTGCTCGCGGGCAAGGAGTACGGCTCCGGCTCGTCACGCGACTGGGCCGCCAAGGGCACCTCGCTGCTCGGCGTCCGCGCCGTCATCGCCGAGTCCTACGAGCGCATCCACCGCTCGAACCTGATCGGCATGGGCGTGCTGCCGCTGCAGTTCCCGGCGGGCGACAACGCCGCGTCGCTGGGTCTCGACGGCACCGAGACGTTCGACTTCTCCGGCGTCACCGAGCTGAACAACGGCACCACGCCGTCGACGGTGCACGTGACCGCCACGAAGGCCGACGGCGCCAAGGTCGAGTTCGACGCGGTCGTCCGCATCGACACGCCCGGTGAGGCCGACTACTACCGCAACGGCGGCATCATGCAGTACGTGCTGCGCAAGATGGTCCGCAGCTAGTCAGTTCGATTAAGAAAAGGCCGTCCACTCACAGTGGGCGGCCTTTTCACATTCACAGAATTACCCTTTCGGTAGTCGCGTGAATGCTCATCGCATGTGATGTAACAATTTTCTGACCTGCGCAGATGTCCCTGCGAACACCCTTACTACGGGAAGCGGTGAGACATTTGTTGAATCGTCCACGAGCACTGATGGCCGCCGCCGGTCTCGGGGCGGCTCTGTGTGTCGCCCCGGCGATCCAGGCCGGTGCCGCGACGGAGTCCACCTACGTCGTCCTCTACCGCGAGGGCGCCTCGTCGTCGAACGCCGCGAACACCATCGCGAGCGCCGGCGGCACCGTGGTCGCGAACTACAGCCAGATCGGCGTCGTGATCGCACGGTCGTCGAGCGGCGGGTTCGCCTCCGCGTTGAAGCAGAACGGCAACGTCGAGGGCGTCGCCGCGACGTCGGGCCTCGGCGTGCAGGTCGCACCCGCTCAGGCCGACGGCACCGAGGACGTGTCGGCCGACGCCACGTGGGGCGACTCGCTGTCCGGCCTGCAGTGGGACATGCAGCAGATCAACGTGCCGCAGGCGCACCAGGTCACGCCCGGCAGCAAGCAGGTCGTCGTCGCCACGCTCGACACCGGCCTCGACTTCACCCACCCCGACCTCGCGCCGAACTACGACGCGTCACGCAGCGCGGACTGCTCGAGCGGCGCACCGGCACCGCTGCTGCCCGGCAACGACCAGAACGGCCACGGCACCCACACGGCCGGGACCATCGCCGCCGCCGCGAACGGCACCGGCATCGTCGGCGTGGCGCCGAACGTGCGTCTCGCGGGCGTGAAGACGAGCAACGACGACGGCTACTTCTTCCCGGAGATGGTCGTCTGCGCGTTCATGTGGTCCGCCGCGCACGGCATCAACGTCACCAACAACAGCTACTTCGCCGACCCGTGGCTCTTCAACTGCCGCAACGACGCCGACCAGCGCGCGATCTGGAAGGCCGAGCGCAGGGCGATCCGGTACGCGCAGTCCAAGGGCGTGCTCGTGGTGTCCTCTGAAGGCAACGACAGCACGGACCTCTCGCACCCGCGCGTCGACGTGATCAGCCCCGACTTCCCGCCCGGCAGCGAGCAGGAGCGGGAGATCACCAACGCGTGCGCGGTCGTCCCGGTCGAGGTCCCCGGCGTCGTCGGCGTGACGGCGACGGGCAACAAGCGGTTCAAGTCGTACTACTCGAGCTACGGCATCTCGACGGCCGACGTGGCCGCACCGGGTGGCGACGCGCTCCTGCAGCTCACCCCGGCCGCCCCGAACGGCCGTGTGCTGTCGACGTACCCGAGCTACCGGCCGTGCACGCGGCAGGTGGTCGAGAACGGCGCGAAGTACTGCTACCTGCAGGGCACGTCGATGGCCGGGCCGCACGTGGCCGGTGTCGCCGCGCTGCTGCTGAGCCAGCAGGGCAGCGCGGGCGCGGCGGCCAAGCTCCAGCAGGCGACCAACCCGCTCCCGTGCCCCGACACGTCGATCTACGCGGCCTTCCCGCAGAACAGCGGGGAGCCGCAGACGTGCCAGGGCGGAACGGCGCACAACAGCTTCTACGGCTCGGGTGAGATCGACGCCCTCAAGGCCGTGAGCTGACGACGAGGGGCCGCTCACCTGCGGGTGGGCGGCCCCATTCGCCGCCGTGATGTCCGGACCCGAACCACCGGTAACAGCTATCAGGTGGCTCGCGATGCCAAGTCACCCTGATCACGGCGGGAGACCCTCATGACCTTGAGCGTGCTCGGCGACCTGAACTGGTTAGCCGTCATCGTGGCCACTATCGCGTACTTCGCGCTGGGCGGCCTGTGGTACGCGGAGTTCGCGTTCGGCAGGGCCTGGCAGCGGTCGGCGGGCTGGGACCTCAACCCTCCGGAGAACGCGGGCGCCGGCATCTACGCCGTGCCGCTCGTCACCTGCTTCGTCGCGACGCTCGCCACCGCGATGGTCGGTGCCGCGTCGAACACCGACAACATCATGGAAGGCATCCTGCTCGGCCTCCTGGTCGGCATCGGCGTCGCTCTACCGGTGATCTTCGTGACGGGCACCTTCGACATGACCAAGCCCGCTCCCATGACCTTCGCGGCCATCGGAGCGGGTTATCACATAGTGGGGCTCGCGCTCGCGGGCGCGATTCTGGGGCTCTGGGTCTGAGTCCCGTTGCGCCGCGCGTACCTGGCCGCCTCCGCCCGGTTCGGCACGCGCAGCTTCCGCAGGACCGACGCCACGTGGTGCTCCACGGTCCGGCGCGACAGGAACAACTCCTCGGCGATCTCGGTGTTCCGCCGCCCGTCGGCGAGCAGGGTCAGCACCTCGCGTTCGCGCGCGCTGAGGCCGTCGGCACCGGTGGTGGTGGCACGTCTGGGGATGTCGCGGACGCCGTGCTCGCGCAGGCGTCGTGCGGTGACGTCGCGCATCGGCTGGGCGCCCAGCTCGTCGAACACGGCGAGGGCCTCGCGCAGCAGGCGTTCGTCGTCGCTGTCGAGCAGGGCGAGCGCCGCCTCGTACGGGCAGCCGATCTCCCGCCACCGCAGCGCGGCCTGCTCGTGGAAACCGTTGAGCTGCAACCGGTACGGCTCGGCGGCGCCCGCCGGAACCGCGGACGGCGGCTCGGTCCGCGACAGCAGGAGAGCGAGCTCGCCGAGGTGCCACGGTTCCTCCGCGACGGCCAGCGCGGGCGTCACGATCGTGCGCACCGCGTCGAGATCGCCCGCGTACCAAGCGGTTTCGGCCAGTGCGCGGGTGGCGCCGACCATCCAGCCGACGACGGGTTCGGCGTTGACCATGACCGAACGGACGTGGGTGAGCAGTTCCCGCGCGTCCTGGTCGCCGCGACGGGCCCTGAGCGTGCCGAGCACCACCATGCTGATCATCGTGCGGCCGTCGTCCACGCCAGCTGACCGCAGCACCTCGGAGGCGAGCGACTCGGCCTCCTCCCACGCGCCCTGCTCGAGCAACGCCCGTGCCCGGAACGCGCGCAGCCACTGCCGCCAGATCTCCTGGCCGTGGTCCTCGGTGAACGCGATCGCCTCCGCGTACCACTGGTCGGCCAGCCGGTACCAGCGGCGCGTCACGCAGATCAGCTGCGCCCAGAAGTACCCGAGACCGGCCTCGTCGTGCGCGCCGGCGGACCGGGTCTGCCTGATGCTGTCCGCGATGAGGTCGAGACCGGCCGGGTCACCGCTCTGCGCACGGCCGATGCCGATCGCCAACGCCGCCAACGCCCGTGTGAGCGGGCCGTCGACCGGCACCCGCTCGCCCCACGCGACGGCCTCGGCGTTGCGGAACCCCATGGCCGCGAACTTCCCCCGCACGGCGCAGGCGAGGGCGAACTCCGGCCCCGACGGCGGGCCGCCGAGCAGTTCGACGGCCTGCTCGCTGGCCCGTTCACCGAGCGGCACCTCCCGTGCGAGGTGCAACGCGGTGATCGCCAGGCCGACCAGCGCCACGCCCTGACGACGCCGGTCCCCGACCGCCGTCCACGCCGCCACGGACTCCTGCCACCACCGCAGCGCGGCGTCGAGGTCGTCGGACAGGTGGCACTGTCGTCCCAGCCCTTCGAGCAGCTCCGCCCGTTGCGCACGATCACCGCAGACGTCGAGGGCACGCCGCAGGTGCGCGGCCGCTTCCTTGTGCGCGCCGAGAGCGGAAGCCTGCTCAGCGGCCGCCCGCGCGTACGTGAGCAGCGCCGCGCGGTCGTGGGCGCGCAGGGCGTGGCCTGCGAGCCGGACGGGGTCGGCGTCCGGCCGCAACACCTCCAGCGCGCGCCGGTGCAGCTCCGCGGCACGCCCCGGTGCGATCGCCTCCTCGACCGCCACCCGCGCGAGCTCGTGCCGGAACGACACCACGCCGCCGTCCGCGACGACGAGGCCCCGGTCCGCGCATTCGTCGAGATCACCGGGAGGACGTCCGGACACGGCCGCCACCACGCGCGGTGCGGCTCGCGGCCCGAGGCACGCGAGCGCGTCCAACGCGTCGCGCGCACCGGGCGCCAGCCGTGCGGCCCTGGCCAGCACCGCGTCCCGGACGGTCGTGGGCACGGACTCCGCCTGGTCGGCCAGCACCTGCGTGACGAAGAAGGCGTTGCCGCCGGTGCACCGGTGCAGTTCGGCCGGGTCCACCCCGGACCCCGAGGCGAGAGCGGTCACGGCGGCGAGCGACAACGGTGGCACGGCGAGCCTGCGCACCATCGGGGCGGTCGACAGGTCGCCCGCGAGCACCCGCAACGGATGGCGCGCCCCGACCTCGTCCTCCCGGTACGCCACCACGACCATCGCCTGGCACCGCTCGATCCGCCGGCCGAGGAACCGCAGGAGGTCGAGCGTGCTGTCGTCGGCCCACTGCGCGTCGTCGACCACGACCAGCGTCGCGGTGGCACGCAGCTCGTCCAGGAAGAGGCGGCGGAACTCGACGGGGTCGCCGCTGACCGGGAGCTCCATGTCGCGCAGGGGTCCCAACGGCACGGGCGTGGTCAGCGGCTCGCAGGTGCCGTGCCACGACCGTCCGTCGACGCACCGGCCGAACTCGCTGATCAGCGCGGTCTTGCCCGCACCGGCGTCACCACCGACGAGCACCAGCCGGCCGTGCCCGGACACGGCCTCGTCCCACCACGAGGCCAGCGCGGCACGCTCGCGGTCGCGTTCCACCAGCGCGGTTGCGCCCACGAACCGATGGTAGGTAGTGAATTGGGTAGTCACCACGGATGTCCGGCTCCCCCGTCCGGCCGCACTCTCGCCGCATGGACTACGACGTGATCATCGTGGGAGCGAGCATCGCCGGGTGCACCGCGGCGACGGCGTACGGACGCGCGGGACTGCGCGTGGCGTTGCTGGAACGGCACCACAACCCTCAGGCGCACAAGACGCTGTGCGGGCACTTCATCCTCGGCGGAACCCACGACGTGTTGCAGCGGCTGGGTTTCTGGCAGCAGATGCTCGACCACGGCGCGGCCGTCACTCCGCGGCTGGGCATCTGGACGGACGCCGGGTGGATCGTGCAGAGACCGGGCAACGGCGTGCCGCCCGCCATCAGCCTGCGCCGCAGCAAGCTCGACCCGCTGCTGCGCGACATCGCCGCCGCCACTCCCGGGGTGGACCTGCTGATGGGTCAGAAAGTCGTCGAACTGGTCGAAGACGGGGTCGTGACGAACACGGGCACCACGCTGCGCGCCCGCCTGGTCGTCGGTGCGGACGGCCACCGCTCGACGGTCGCGCAGCTCGCCGGGGTGCCGGAGGACCACGCCCCGAACGAGCGGTTCCTGTTCTGGGCCTACTACGAGGGCGTGCGGATGAGCGGCCCCGGCGACGGTCAGGTGTGGCAGCTCGACCCGGACGTCGCCGTCTGCGTGCCTGCGGGAGACGGCCTGACGCTGGTCGGCGTCTTCCCCGCCAAGGCACGGCTGGCGGAGTTCGCGGACGACCGGCTCGCGGCGTTCGACAGCTTCGTCGCACGGCTGCCGAGTGGTCCGTCACTGGCCGGCGCCCGCCGCACGTCGAACCTGGTCGGCACCACCGACTACCCGTGTGTGCGGCGTGATCCGGCCCCGCGGCCGGGGGTCGCGCTGATCGGTGACGCAGCTACGACCTCCGACCCCGTTCCCGCCGTCGGGTGCGGCTGGGCGTTCCGGAGTGCGGCGTGGCTGGCCGAGGCCACCGCCGGACCGTTGCGCGACGGGACGGACCTCGGTCCGGCGTTGCGCCGCTACCGCCGTGCGCACCGGTTCATCGGCAGGTACGACGACATCGGACGACGTGACGCGCTCGCGAAGCCGCCCAACGCACTTCAGCGCACCATTCGTTCCGCTGCCGTCACCGACCCGTGGATCGCCCGCAGGCTGGCCGCGTTCGGGGCGCGCGCGGAGCCACCGTCGGTGCTGCTCAACCCGGTGGTGGCCGGGCGGGCGCTGCTCAGCTACTTGCGCCAGAACAGGTGATGCGTCACGCCGCTCGAGCTCGGCACCACGTCGAGGTGGAACCGGTCGAGCAGCTCGTCGGGCGAGTCCCACAGCCGCAGTCCCGAGCCCAGTTCCAGCGGCGACACCGCGACGTGCATGGTGTCGACGAGGTCTGCGTCGAGGAACTCACGGATGGTCGTGACGCCGCCGCCGAGCCGGACGTCCTTGCCCTGCGCCGCCTCCCGCGCCTGCGCGAGCACGGAGGCGGGGTCGTCGTCGACGAAGTGGAACGTGGTCTCGCCCAGCGTGAAGGACGGGCGCAGGTGGTGGGTCAGGACGAAGACCGGCGTGTGGAACGGCGGCTCGTCACCCCACCAGCCCTGCCACTCGTGGTCGGTCCACGGCCCGCGCTGGGGCCCGAACTTGTTGCGGCCCATGATCTCGGCGCCGATGTTGTGCGCGAAGTCCCGCGTGAAGTAGTCGTCGAGACCCCGGCTGCCACCGGGGTCCGTGCGGTTGGGCCAGCTCGCCGTCGCGCCCGCCCAGGCGAACAGGCGCTCGGGCGAGACGTCGAGACCGAAGGGGTTCTCGAAGCTCTGGGCCTCGCCGGCGGCGATCCCGTCGCTCGAGACCACGAAGTTCTGCACTCGCAGCAGTTGAGTCACGTCATGAAGACTCGCAGAGCCGGCAGAACTCATCGCTGGCCGTGCGCCGCCTTGTGCAACTCACGCAGCGCGCGCACCGACGACACGGCGTACTCGCGGTCCACGGCCTGAACAGCCATGACCGAGATGTACTCGTCGTCCGGCAGCTCCAGCCGGGCCCACGCGGCGCCGTCCGGGAAGCTGACCGACAGCACGTCGTTCCACTCGAAGTGGTGAGACGTCACGACGTTGCGCACGTCGACACCCGAGGCGTCGGCGGTGACGCGCGGACGGGTCAGCAGCAGCACCCCGCCCGCCAGCAGGAAGCCCAGGACGATCATCGCGACCTGGTCGGACGTCCGGAAGATCACGCCGGTCGGGGTGTTGCCGAGCAGCAGGCCGACGACCGTGAAGACGACGACCAGACCGACCGCGCACGCCCACGCGACGCGGCGGATCTTCTTGGGGCGGAACACGATCGTCGTCACTCGAAACCCCGCTCGGTCCACGGCTGACGCAGTCCGCGCAGCACCAGCGCCGTGTCGATGGCGGCCACGGTCGCCTCGTAGCCCTTGTCCTCCACCGAGTCCGGCCAACCGGCTCGCGCCACGGCCTGCTCCTCGGTGTTGCAGGTGAGCACGCCGTTGCCGACCGGCGTCGACTCGTCCAGGGCGACACGCGTCAGGCCGTCGGTCACCGAATCGCACACGTACTCGAAGTGCGGGGTGCCGCCGCGGATCACCACGCCCAGCGCGACGACCGCGTCGTGGTGGCGTGCGAGCTCCTGCACCACGACGGGAAGCTCGATCGCACCGGCGACGCGCACGACCGTGGTGTCGACGCAGCCCGCGTCGGCGGCGGCCTTCAGCGCACGGTCGAGGAGCTGATCGGTGATCTTGCTGTTCCAGCGCGTCGCGGCGATCCCGACGCTCAGGCCCTTGCCGTCGAGCGGAGTCTGCTCTGGACGGCCCTCGCCACTCATTCCTGGTCCTCCGTAGCGGAAACAACGGCCTCGTACTGCTCCAGCTGGTGCAGCTCGTGGCCCATCCGGTCACGCTTGGTGCGCAGGTACCGCAGGTTCTCCGGGTTCGGGGAGATCGGCAACGGCACCCTGTCGAGCACACGCAGACCGTATCCGGCCTCCAGACCGACGCGCTTGGCCGGGTTGTTCGTCAGCAGCCGCATGGACTTGATGCCGAGGTCGACGAGGATCTGCGCGCCCGTGCCGTAGTCGCGCGCGTCGGCGGGGACGCCCAGCGCGAGGTTCGCGTCCACGGTGTCCGCGCCCTGGTCCTGCAGCTGGTAGGCCTGCAGCTTGTGCATCAGGCCGATGCCGCGGCCCTCGTGGCCGCGCATGTACAGCACGACGCCACGTCCTTGTGCCGCAACGGCTTCCAGTGCCGCGTCGAGCTGCGGGCCGCAGTCGCAGCGCAACGAGCCGAACACGTCACCGGTGAGGCATTCGGAGTGCACGCGCACCAGCACGTCCTCGCCGTCGCCGATCTCGCCGTACACCAGCGCCACGTGCTCGATGCCGTCGAGCGTGCTGTCGAAGCCGACGGCGGTGAACACGCCGTGCGCGGTCGGGATCCGCGCTTCCGCGACGCGTTCGACCTGGGTCTCGACGCGGCGGCGGTACGCGATCAGGTCGGCGATCGTGATCAGCGCGAGGTCGTGGTCGGCCGCGAACACCTCGAGCTCGTCGCGTTGCGCCATCTCCTCTTCGAGCTTCTGCGACACGATCTCGCAGAGCACACCCGCCGGGGACAGTCCCGCGAGACGGGCGAGGTCGACGGACGCCTCCGTGTGACCGGGGCGGCGCAGCACCCCGCCGTCGCGGGCGCGCAACGGCACGACGTGGCCGGGCCGGGTGAAGTCGCTGGCCTTCGCGGTCGGGTCGGCGAGCAGCCGGATGGTGCGGGCGCGGTCGGCGGCCGAGATGCCGGTGCCGATGCCCTCGCGCGCGTCCACCGTGACCGTGTACGCGGTGCCGCGCTGGTCCTGGTTCGTGTGGTACATCGGCGGCAGGTCGAGCCGGTCGCAGTCGGAGTCGGTCAGCGCCACGCACACGTACCCGGACGTGTAGCGGACCATGAACGCGAGCAGCTCCGGCGTCGCCTTCTCGGCGGCGAAGATGAGGTCGCCCTCGTTCTCGCGGTCCTCGTCGTCCACGACGACCACGGGGCGCCCGGCGGCGATGTCCTTGATCGCCCGCTCGATGTCGGCGAAGTCGGTGCTCACTGGGTCTCCTCGCCCGCGATGGCCCGCAGGTGCGGGACTGCCAGTCGTTCAACGTACTTCGCCAGCACGTCGACCTCCAGGTTCACCACGTCGCCGGGCAGGCGGTGCCCGAGCGTGGTGAGGTCGAGCGTGGTGGGGATGAGGCTCACGGTGAACTCGGTCTCGGAGACGGTGACGACCGTCAGCGAGACTCCGTCGACCGTGATCGAACCCTTCTCCACGACGTACCGGGCGAGCTGGGGCGGCAGTCCGATGTGGACGATCTCCCAGTGCTCGGCCTTCTCCCGCGAGAGAATCGTGCCGGTGCCGTCGACGTGGCCCTGCACGATGTGGCCGCCGAGGCGCTGGCCGACCGCGGCCGCGCGCTCCAGGTTGACCCTGTCGCCCTCCGCCACCTTGGCGAGGCTGCTGCGCACGAGGGTCTCGCGCATCACGTCCGCGGTGAAGGTGTTGTCCTCGACCTCCACGACGGTGAGGCAGACGCCGTTCACCGCGATGGAGTCGCCGTGCTTGGCATCGCTGGTCACGATCGGTCCTGAGATGCGGATCCGTGCCGCGTCGGGCAGATCCTGCGTCGCGACCACGTGCCCGAGTTCCTCGACGATCCCGGTGAACACCGCTCCTCCTAAATTTGCGGAACCGCGCTGATCCGCAAGTCCGGTCCGCTCATGGTGACGTCTTCCACGGTCAGCCGGACAGCGTCCGTGATGGTTGACACGCCCGCGTCCACCACCGCCGCGGGACCGTTCCCGAGGATGGCGGGCGCGACGTAGGCGAGCACGCGGTCGATCCTGCCAGCACGCAGGAACGCACCTGCCACAGTTGCACCACCTTCGAGCAACACGTCCACGACACCCCGGCCGGCCAGCGCGGTCAGCACCTCGTCCGGGTCGTGCGTACGCAGGTGTAGCGCGGTGTGCTGGAGTTTGGCTCCACCCGGCAGGTCGCTCATGCCCACGACCACGGGCAACGGCTGATGGGGCAACGGCATTCCGTCGGCGTCCCTGGCGGTCAGCGCCGGGTCGTCCTTGCGGACCGTGTTCGTGCCCACGATGATCGCGTCGAGCTTCGCACGCATGTCGTGGACCTGCTTGCGGGAGGTCTCCGAGCTGATCCACTGGCTGGTGCCGTCCTGGGCGGCGATCCGGCCGTCGAGCGACGCCGCGTACTTCCACGTGACGTGTGGACGGCCCGTGCGCGCGTAGTGCAGCCACGCCCTGAGGGGCCCCTTGGCGACCTCGTTCTCCAGTAGGCCGCTCTCAACGGTGATGCCGGCTTCTTCGAGGCGTTTCGCTCCACCCGCGGCTTTGGGGTCCGGGTCGCTGACGGCGTGGATGACGTGCTTTATGCCTGCTTCGATGAGCGCTTCGGTGCACGGCGGCGTACGGCCGTAGTGCGAACACGGCTCGAGGGTGACTATCGCCGTTCCGCCACGAGCCTTGGTTCCGGCTTCCTTGAGCGCCATGACCTCGGCGTGCGCCCCGCCGATCGGCTGGGTGCCGCCGAAGCCCACCGCGTGGCCGTGCTCGTCGAGGACGACGCAGCCGACCGGCGGGTTGGGGCTCGTGGTGCCCCGCACCCGCTCGCTCTCCGCGATGGCGAGCACCATCGCGTCCTCGGGAGTCACGTGGTCCTGATCCCCTGAGCGCCGGCTGCCTGGGCGCGCAGGGCTTCGACGGCCTTGCCGGGGTCGGCGGCGTCGTACACGGCGGAACCGGCGACGAAGCAGTCCACTCCGGCCTGCGCGGCCTGTTCGATCGTGTCGGCGTTGATGCCGCCGTCGATCTCAACGAGCAGCTTGAGGTGCCCGGTGTCGACGAGGTGCCGGGCCTGCCGGACCTTCTCGAGCGTGTCCACCATGAACTTCTGCCCGCCGAAGCCCGGCTCGACCGACATCACCAGCAGTGTGTCGTAGTGCTTGAGCACCTCGACGTACGGCTCCAGCGGCGTGCCGGGCTTGATGCTCAGACCCGCCTTGCTGCCCGCGGCCCTGAGGTCCTTGGCGAGCTTCACCGGGTCGTTCGCTGCCTCGACGTGCACGGTGACGTTGTAGGCACCCGCCTCGGCGTACCCGATGGCCCAGCGGTCCGGGTCCTCGATCATGAGGTGGCAGTCGATGGGGATGTCGGTGACCTTCAGCAGCGACTTCACCACGGGCAGGCCGAGCGTCAGGTTCGGCACGAAGTGGTTGTCCATGACGTCGACGTGGATCCAGTCCGACGTCGGCACCGCGGCGAGCTCGTCGGCGAGCCGCGCGAAGTCGGCGGACAGGATGCTGGGGGCGATCATCGGCGTGTGGACCACAAGGGTGAAGTCTAGGTGTCCAGCAGGTCGAGCAGCCTGCCGGGAGCCTCGTCGGTGACCACCACGACACCCGCGTCGGTGAGCGTCGTGACGTGCGTCTCCCACATGGGGTGACGTCGCTTGTCCGCGCTTGCCTGGGGCATGACGACGACCTTGCAGTTCTCGACGCCGATGGCCTCGTTCAACGCGGTGAGCGCCTGGTTGTCGCCGATGCCGAGGGCCAGCTTGGCCACGGAGTTCGCGCTGGCGGGGGCGAAGATGAACGCGTCGGGCGTCGGGTAGGGCTTGGGCTGGCTCGGCAGCCGCGGGTTCCACCGGATCTCCAGGTCGGTGAGGGCCTGGAGTTCGTCCAGCTCGTTCGCCTCTTCGAACCACGGGACGACCGTCGGGGTCAGCGTGATGGCCAGCCGCCAGCCTCGTCGTGTCGCGGGCTCGGCGAGTTCCGTGCGGAACCAGGTCTCGACGCCGCCGCAGCCGCTTGCGACCAGTCCGAGCAGCCCACGTGTCATGGAGTCGATCTTAGGCGTCCCAGGTCGACCACGAGGGCGAAGCAGCAGTCGCAGCGCTCGCTGGGCTGCCCGATGTCGAACACCTCAGGTTCGGGCACCGGGGATTTCGTGCGTGTCCCTGCGGTCGAGGCGTCAACTCCACCGGTGTTCCGACGACCACGATCTCCGTGGCGCTGTTGTTCTGGGGCCACCATCGAGACCACCTCACCGTCGGTGTGTCCCCTGGGCGTCCCGCACAACCCCCGGAACCGCATGGTGTGGCGATCTTCACCACGGCCGGCAGGGCCTGCCCCTGCTCGATCGCGGCGGGATCCGGGCGATCCAGCAATCGTCACCCGATCAGGGCCCCAGCGGCCACGATCAGGGCACCAGCAGCGCCCCGATCACCCTCGGCCACCGCCCGGCTCGGGCACGGCCGATGTGCGCGTCGCCGTGGACGTCACCGATCTGGGCGACGCCACCGTGGGCGTCACCGACCGTGTTGCTGTCCCGGTTCTCCGCGCTCATCGGCCGCCCAGAACTGTCAGACCCCGTCCCTACCGTCGTTCACGAGCGCTCAGGAAGGGCGTCGCAGCACCGCGCAGAACATCGCATCGGTTCCGTGCAGGTGCGGCCAGAGCTGAACGTGCGGCCCGTCCCCGAGGTCCGGAACTCCGGGGAAGAGCTCGCGCGTGTCCAGCACCTCGGCCCCGGTTCGCCGGGCGACGTCGGTGACGACCCCGACTGTTTCGGAGAGATGAGGTGAACACACGACATAACCCACGACGCCGCCAGGACGCACCAGTCGCAACGCCTCGGTGAGCAGCTCGCGCTGCAGCTTCGTGAGCGTGCCGACGTCGGCGGGCTGGCGCCTCCACCGCGCCTCCGGGCGCCTGCGCAGTGCACCGAGACCGGTGCAGGGCGCGTCGACCAGTACGCGGTCGAACGCCCCTTCGACGAAGTCGGTCTCGCGGCCGTCGGCCACGTGCACGGTCACCGGCAGGCCTGAGGTGATCTTGCGCACGAGCTCGGCGCGGTGGGGTGCCTTCTCGACGGCGATCAGCTCGCCGCCGTCGAGGCCGACCAGCGCGGCCAGCAGGGCGGCCTTGCCGCCGGGGCCCGCGCACAGGTCGAGCCAGCGGTCGTCAGTGCCCTCGAGCGGCGCGCGTGTCAGGGCGAGTGCGCAGAGCTGGCTGCCCTCGTCCTGCACGTTGGCGAGGCGTTCCCGGACGGGCTCGAGATCGCCCGGGTCGCCCGCCCCGGCCTCCAGGTGCACGCCGTAGGGCGAGTACGGCGCCACGTCGCCGCCGGTGATGGCGGCGAGCTCGTCGGCGCTCACCTCGCCTGGACGTGCCACGAGGTGCACGGCCGGCCGTGCGTCGTCGGCTTCCAGGGCGCGCTTGAGCGGCTCGTCCCGGCTGCCGAGAGCCTCCGCGAACGCCTGCGCGATCCAGCGCGGGTGGGCGTGAGCGAAGGCCAGGTTGCCGATCGGGTCGGTGTCCGGGTCGGGTGCGAGCTCGTCGACCCACGCCGCCTCGTCCTGTTCGGCGACCCGGCGCAGGACGGCGTTGACGAAGCCCGCGATCCCGGAACCGAGCTCGGCCCGGACGAGGTCGACGGTCGAGGCGACCGCCGCGTGCGACGGAATTCGGGTGCGCAGCAGCTGATACGCACCGAGCCGCAGCGCGTCGAGCGCCGAGCCGTCCACTTCGGACAGTGGGCGGTCGGAGCACGCCTCGATGACGGCGTCGAGCAGGCCCTGCGCTCGCGCCGCGCCGTAGGTGAGCTCGGTGGCCAGGGCTGCGTCGCGACCGGTGATGCGGCGGTCGCGAAGCAGTTGCGGCAGCACGAGGTTCGCGTACGCGTCGCGCTGCCGCACCGCGCGCAGCGTCTCCAGCGCGGCGAGGCGTGCCGGGTCCTCCACGGGCGGCCTGGTGGGTCCGGTGCGCCGGCGTGGCGGGTGGGGCCTCTGCGGGCGGGACGGCTTGGAGGCTCCTCGCGAGTGGCTGGTCATGCGGTGTGCCTCACTGTCTCTGGCTCCCCTGCGGCGCCACGGGTCACGCGCGCCGCGTCGTTGTCCTGCCACTCACGGGCGACGGTTGCCGGGCTCGGTCGGGAGCACGTCATGCGATGCGCTCCCCTGCCTCGATGCGCACGCCGCGGGCCCAGTCGGTCGCGGCCATGCGCTTCTTGCCCTGCGCCTGGACCTCACCGAGGGCCACGGCGGTGGTCGCCGTGCCCACGAGCACGCGCTTGCGTTCGACCAGCACCTCGCCGGCGGGCAGGGTGACGTCGTCCACGGGCGTCACGGGACCGAGCTTCAGGCGCTCGCCCCGGAACTCGGCCCACGCGCCGGGTTCGGGCGTCACGGCGCGGGCCAGGCGGTCCACGGCCGCAGCGGGCGCGGTGAAGTCGAGGCGCGCGTCCTCGACGGTGATCTTGGCGGCGTAGGTGACGCCGTCTGCGGGCTGGTCGACGGCGCGCAGGGTGCCGTCCTCGATTCCGTCCACAGTGGAAAGGAGGAGGTCTGCCCCTGAGATCGACAGCCGGGTGAGCAGGTCGCCGGAGGTGTCGCGGTCGCGCACCTTCTCGGTCACCACGCCGAACACCGGGCCGGCGTCGAGCTCCTTGACGATCCGGAACGTGGAGGCGCCCGTGATGTCGTCGCCGTTGCGCACGGCGGCCTGCACCGGCGCGGCACCGCGCCAGGCGGGGAGCACGGAGAAGTGGAGGTTGACCCAGCCGAACTTCGGGACGTCGAGCGTGCGCTGCGGAAGCAGGTTGCCGTAGGCAACGACCGGGCAGAGGTCGGGTTCCAGGGCGCGCAGGCGCTCCAGGAACTCGGGGTCTCCCGCCTTGGCGGGCGTGAGGACCTCGATGCCGTGCTCGTCGGCGAGCGCGCCGACCGGGGAGCGCTCCAGCTTGCGGCCGCGGCCGGAGGGGGCGTCGGGGCGGGTGACCACGGCGACGACGTCGTGGCGGGGGGAGTCGATGAAGGCGCGCAGCGAGGGAAGTGCGACCTCGGGCGTGCCGGCGAACACGAGTCGCATGGTCAGCTGGACCTGCCGAAGAGTGGGTGCGGGCTCTGCTTCAAGGTGGGGACCGTACCGTCGAACCACTCGGACTGCCGGATTTCCTTCATGGCCCGCTTGCGGGTGTCGGCGTCGAGGCGGTCGAGGAAGAGCACGCCGTCGAGGTGGTCGGTCTCGTGCTGGATGCAGCGCGCCAGGGTCTCGGTGCCCTCGACCTCGATGGGCTCGCCGTGCATGTTCCAGCCCTTGCCCACGACGTGCAGGTGGCGCTTGCAGTCCCACGACATGCCGGGAATGGACAGGCAGCCCTCGGGCCCGTCCTGCATCTCCTCGCCGACCACTTCCCAGGTCGGGTTGACGAGGTGTCCCGCGAAGCCGTCGCAGTGGTAGGTGAAGACACGCAGTCCAACGCCGAGCTGCGGCGCGGCGAGTCCCGCCCCGCCCGCGTCCTGCATCGAGTCCCACAGGTCCTTGACCAGGGTGCGCAGTTCCTTGTCGAAGTCGGTGACCTCGACGGCGGGGGTGCGCAGCACCGGGTCGCCGAACAGGCGGATGGGTTGGACGGTCACGCAGTGCTCCTCGTGGTGGACTGGAGGTCAGTCTACGAGGAGCGCGGTCAGTGCTCGGACGCGCTGCCGAGGAAGATCACGCCCACCAGCGCCACGACGAAGTGGCCGGTGAAGCGCAGTGCCGTCAGCACGGGGCGGAACAGCGCGCGGAAGTTGAAGTGGGCTGCCGGTGCGCCGGTGAAGGTGGTTGTCGTCATGACACACACTGTGCCGTTCGCGCAGGTCAGCCCACATCAGCTCGGGGTATCGAGCCTTCATCGGCCCGAGGTAGGAAGATCGGGTGCAACACTCGGCCGGAAGGTGGACACCTCCAGGTCATGAGGCTGATGCGACCGAGCTGGGAGGGGGCGGCCGCTGTGCCCGACGACGCCCCGTCGGACGCCGAACTGTGGGCACGTGGCGACGAGCGCGCCTTCGGGGAGCTCTACGACCGATATGCCGAGGCGGTGTGGAACCACGCCTACCGGCTGACCGCGTCGTGGTCGACCGCGGAGGACCTGACGTCGGCGACGTTCCTGACGGCCTGGCGCCGCCGTGCGGAGATGACGCTCGTGCGGGACAGCGCGCTGCCGTGGCTGTTCACCGTCGCGGGCTTCCTCGCGCGCTCGGAGTTCCGGCGCAAGGCGAGGTTCAGCCGGCTGCTGCACCGCGTGCCCAGGCAGGACGTGCAGCGCGACCACGCCGACGACGTCGCCTCCGCCCTCGACCACGAGGCTCGGCTGCGCCGGGTGCTGGAAGCCGTCGAAGCCCTCCCCCGCGCCGAACGCGAGGCCGTGGAGCTGGTCCTGCTGGGCGAGCTGTCCGTCGCACAGGCGGCCGAGGCCCTGGGCGTCGCCGAGGTCAGCGTCCGTTCCCGCATCTCGCGCGCCCGCACCCGGCTGCGCAAGCAACTCTCCGACGACACCCTGGAGGTGGAGTGATGCCCCTCGACCTGCCACCTCGCCGCGTCCTTCCCGAGGACGTCAAGGAGCGCATGCGCCCGGTCTTCACCCAGTCCCGCGACCGCGGCAGGCGCGCTCCGCTGGCCGTGGCCGCCGGAGTCCTCCTGATCGCGGGCGGCGTCGTCGCCACCCAGATCGTCACCCAGCCCGTTCACGAGGTGGACTCGGGTCATCTGCAGGTGGTCGCCCCGTCCAGCCGGGACCTGGACAGGTGCCGCGCCGCCCTGAACGACCAGAACTGGAGCTCCACCCGGATGGTCGTCTTCGACCTGCGCAAGGTCCTGGTCGGCGAGGACGGGCGCTTCTGCGAGCTCACCCGCACCCGAGCCCGAGTCGCGGCGGAGGACTTCAAGCCGACCGCGCTGGAGGACGGCTCGATCACCTTCCGTTCCACCAAGATCATCGCCGGTGTCCCGCCGTCGGGCGCGCGAACGGCGCACGCCGTCAACAGCAGCTACACGCACTCCCCGCTCGGCCCTGGTCCCGAGGGCGTCGTCACCCCGGGCTTCTTCATCGTCGAAACCCCGGGCGTGGTCTCGGAGCTGGTGTTCGACGACCGAACCATGCGCATGCCGAGCATCTCCTCGAAGTCGGCAACGGTCACGGACAGCTATGAGAACAGCGACACCGACCCGTGGTCGGAGGAGAGCGTCCTCGCCCGTTGCGTCGACATCGCCTCCGACGGCGGCAGGAGCGCGGAAGAGCTGGTGGGGTTCGAGCCACTGATGGTCACCGGACTCGACCAGCACCACGGCATGATGATCGCCCACCGCGAGCACGAGAAGTGGGCGTACTGCAGCTTTTCCGGGGGTACCAACGGCGGCCTGCAGCTGCTGAACGTCATGGAAGACGACCCTGACAAACCGTTCATGTACATCGGCGACAAAACCGGATCGGACTACTCCGTCATCGGGCGCGTCGACCGGGCCGCGAAGAGCGTCCTGGTGTCCGACGGCGGCCATCCGCCGGTGTCCGCGGAGGTCGCCGACGGGCACTTCCTCGCCGCGGTCCCCATCTTGGACGAAGCCAAGACGATCCCGAAGGACCACCTGCGCCTGGTAGTGCGCAACGACAAAAATCAGATCATCTACGAGGGCGGCTTCGGCTGATCATGGAGCCATGACCTGGACAGCACCCGCAGTCGACCTGACCCATGAACCGCTCGTCGGAGCGGAGCGCCTGATGCTGGAGGCGTGGCTCGACCGCCATCGAGCCACGTTCCTGCGCAAGTGCGCTGGCCTGACCGGCGAGCAACTGGCCGAGGCCTCGGCGCCCCCGTCGAACCTGACCCTGCTGGGCCTGATCCGCCACCTGACCGACGTCGAACGCACCTGGTTCCGCATCCGCATCGCAGGCCAGGACCTCAAGGCGCGCTACGCCGCGCACGGCAGCCAGGACGCGGCCTTCGAGAACCTCGACCCGCGCCGCGCCGAGGCCGAGTACACCGACCTGGTCGCCGAGATGGCCGAGGCCCGCGCGGCCGGCGCCACCTGGGACCTCGACCACACCTTCGTGCACGCGCGGTGGGGCGAGATGTCGGTGCGGTGGGTCTACATCCACATGATCGAGGAGTACGCGCAGCACAACGGCCACGCCGACCTGATCCGCGAACGCATCGACGGACACACGGGCGAATAGCCACCACCACACACACGGCGCAGGCCGGGTACCCCCAATTTCTAGACTAGTGAAGGGGTCTGACACTGCTGTACGGCACCGCGTCCAGCAGCGTGATCCGCACCGTGGCGCCGCTGGGCACCCGGTAGGCGCGTTGCTCGCCGCGGAGAGCTCCGTTCACGGCCGCTCCCAGTGGTGAGTCCGGGGAGTAGACCTCGATCGTGCCGTGTTCCGCGCCGCGCACGCCGAGCAGGAACGTCTCGGTGTCGCCGGTGTCGTCGAAGCGGACGGTGAGCACCATGCCGGGTTCGGCGACGCCGTCGTCCGGTGGGTCCTCGCCGACGACGGCGTGGGAGAGCAGGTCGTTGATCTGGCGGATGCGGCGTTCTCGCGCCTGGTCTCCGACGATTCCCGGGTCGCCGGTCTCGTCGTCGGGCCGGGTGCGCGCCGGTGCGAGCAGTGCCGTCAGTTCGTTGCGGAGCCGGTGGTGTGCCTGCGGTGTCAGCCACACGCGTGGGGTGGTGCTCGTCATGGTGCCTCCGTTGCGGGAGTAGTGCCGTCAGGGCGGTCTGGGGGGAGGTACCGCCCTGACGGCGGGGGCGTCCGTGCAGGCCGGGTTCGGTCGGCCCGCGACCCGCACGGACAGGGAGAGGGTCATTGGTGGTGGTGCCCGCCGGTGCGGCGGAGCATCGCCTCCACGTCGTGGGCGTAGCCGGTGGCGACGCGCAGGAGGATGTCGCGTTGGACGCGGAGGAAGTCGTTCTCCCTCCGCAGCCAGGCGAGTTCGGCTCGCTCGTCGTCGGTCAGCGGTGTCCGGTCGGTTTCCACGTCGCACTCACCTGAGCGGGTCGAACTCGCGCAGGGCGGCGGGCTGCTTGCCGGTGGTGATCTGCTCCGCCAGCAGCCGTCCGGTGATCGGTCCGTGTGCCAGGCCCCACATGCCGTGTCCGCCGGCGACGTACACGCCGGGCGTGCGAGTCGCGCCGATCAGCGCACGGCCGTCGGGAGTGACCGGACGCGGACCGACCCAGACGTCGGTGCGGTCCGCCCACCACACCCCGTCCAGCAGCGGGCGAACGGAGGCGATGATCGCGTCGACGCGTGCCTTGTCCGGCGGGGCGTCCGGGTCGCGGAACTCCATCGTGCCCGCGACTCGGAGACCGCCCTGGTAAGGCGTGCAGGCCACGCGCACCTCCGGCAGGTAGAGCGGGCCGTGGACCGGCTCCCGCACGGGCACGGTGAAGGAGTAGCCGCGGCCGGCTCGCACCGGCGTGCGGACGCCCTGTCGTGCCGCGAGCCGCGGCAGCCAGGCACCGGTCGCGAGGACGGCCGCCTCGGCGGAGATGGCGTTGCCGTCCTTCGTCCGCACGACGACACCGGCGTTGTCCGCGTGGACGTCGGCCACGTCGAACGTGCGGATCGTCGCTCCCCTGGCGACCACGGCGCGACCCAGCGCCTGCACGAAGCCTCCGGGATCGACGAACCGCTGCCCGTCGATGCGCACGCCTGCGGTGAGGGCGGGCGCAGCCAACGGGACCTGTTCCCGGAGGTCCGTTGTGGACAGTCCGGTGTGGTCGACGGGCTGTCCGGCGGCGGCCATGCGGTGCAGCTCTCGCAGAAGTCCCTGTGCCTGCCCGGCGGAGGTGAACGCGGCGGTGATCGGCGCGGCGACGGTGGATGCCTCGACGCCGTTGGCGGTGAGCACGTCGTAGGCCTCGACGCTCTCCTCGTTGAGCGGGAGGTTCGCCTCGACCGCCCTGGTCCACGACGGCCACCTGCAGTGGGCTGCGAACCGCGTCAGGAACGCCCACAGCTTCGGGTCGGCGGTCAGCGGGATGTGCAGCGGCGCGGCCGGGTCGAACAGCGACCGCAGGCCGTAGCGCAGGACCGCGGGCTCGTTCAGCGGGATCGCGAGTCCTGGCGCGATCCAGCCCGCGTTGCCCCACGACGCGCCGGCCGCGACACCCACCCGGTCGACCACTGTGACCTCGACGCCGCGCTCCTGCAGGAACCACGCGGTGGACAGCCCCACCACGCCTGCCCCGACCACCACCGCGGAGCGCGGACCGCCGTCAAGGCGCTCGACGCCGACCATCCCGACCTCCTGTCATCGCTCGTCTCGATGCCAGGATGCGGCGGGCGCGGGACGAACCGGGTGTCCGTTCCGCACAATTGGGAGGTCAGCGGTTGTCGGTTTCCGACACCGTCGCGGCGAGATCGATCATCATCGCGACCCGTTTGCCGGGGTCGTCGAGGTCGAGGCTGGTCACCTCGCTCATCTTCCGCAGCCGGTTGCGGACGGTGTTGCCGTGCACGCCGAGCCGCTCACCGGCCACCGCCAGGTCGCCCTGCGCCTCGAGCCACGCGCGCAGCGTCGCCACGAACGCCGTGCCGTGCTCGGCGTCGTGCCTGCGCAGTTCCGCCACCGGTCCTCGCGCGGGGGCGCGGCCGACGCGTGCGGCGGTGCGCAGGCGTTGCAGCAGGATCTCGTCCCACGACTCGTCGTACGCGGGCGGCGCGGTGTCATCGGGCTGGGTCTCGTGCAACGCCAGGCACTCGTCCGCCTCCTGCCTGCCCGCCGGCAGGTCCGCTGCGGCGGCGACCCCGCTGATTCCCGCAGACACGGTCACGTTCGCGGGCAGCGCGGCCCTCAGCGCCGCCAGCCAGTCGCGTGCCGCGGCGACCTTCTCGCCGGGCAGGATCGTGTAGATGCTGTTGCCCGCCAACGCACTGCGGCCCGGCCTCGACCAGCCGAACCCGGTGGTGGCCTGTTCGAACGCCAGCAGCACGGCCGCGTGCCGCTCGGCGCCGACGTGGGCGCGGACCGCGACGACCCTCGCCGGGCCCGGCGGCAACCCGAGCTGACTGGTCACGGTCGCGGCGTCGGCCGTGCCCTCCAGCAGCCGGATCACCAGCTCCGACTCGACCTGGCGCTCCAGGTCGGCGCTGGCCCGCAACCGCAACAGGTGCAGCGCCACGGTCCTGGCGCCGTCGGTCAGCGCGGTGCGCCGGGCGCCTTCCAGCGGCCCTCGGCAGGCCACCCAGACCGCCCCCAGCAACTCCCGGCCCACCCGGACCGCGACGACCATTCGCCCGGTGAGGCCGCGTTCGGGCACTCCGGCGACGAAGAGCGGCTCGTCGGAGGCCAGCAGGTGCGCCCGGACGCCCGCCGCGTCGAACAGTTCGCGCACCCACGCGGGCACCTGCCGTCCCATGATGGTCTCCAGCCGGGCGGCGTCGACCTCCTGCTGCGGGCCCGAATAGGCCAGCACCCGCGACAGCGGGTCCTCGATGGTCACCGCGCCGCCCACGGCGTCGGCGAGACTGTCGGCCAGCGCGAACAGGTCGGTGGGGCCGCGCCCGGACTCGGTCTCCCGCCCCTCCAGCACCAGGCCGTAGACCACACCCGCGAGCTGACTCCACGACAGAGCCGGATCGGCCAGCATCACCGCGACACCCTCGGCTTCCCCGACCGCGACGGCGTCCGCCAGGAACTCCTCGGCACCCCGAAGCAGCACGACGACGGCCCGTGCCGCCACCGCCCCGCGCACCGCTTCGGTCACGGACTCGGCGCCGACGGCCAGGAAGACGTCACCCACCTCGGCTCGGTCGTCCGTGACGTCCCGCAACACCACGCCGCGCAGCTCGGCCGACCGCGGCACGGGGCAGCAGCACAACCGGACGCCGTAGCCACCCAGCACGTTGACCAGCCGGTCCAGCCTCACCATGGGGGTCACCGTAACCACCGCGTGCGCAAAGCCGCCGTCCCGCGAGCAACGCGTCGAGGGCGTGCTCGCGGGACGGCGGCGGACTGGTGTTCCCGGCAGGCTCAGCCCACCTTCACCACGCGGGCCGCACCACCGCCACGCCGCGTCGGTTCGGCGACGGCACGCCAGCGGCCGTTCGAGGCGCGCTCGACGGCCGTGGCGGCGCCGATCTCGGCGTTCTGGCTGAACTTGTGCCCGATGGCCTGCAGGCCCGCCGTGGTCGCGGCGGCGATGAACTCCGCCTCGGCCGGGGTCGTGGCCGCGTTGCGCTGGGAAGCACGCGGCGCGGCGACGGCGTCGAGCAGGGACATGTTGCGGTCCAGACGCGCGGTCAGGATCTGGGTGACCGTGGTGATGATCGTGGAGCCGCCCGGCGAGCCGACGGCCAGGAGGACCTTGCCGTGGTCGAGGACGATCGTCGGGGCCATGGACGAGCGCGGGCGCTTGCCGGGGCCGGGGAGGTTCGGGTGCGGGACGCCCGCGGTCGGGGGCACGAACTCGAAGTCGGTGAGCTCGTTGTTGAGCAGGAACCCGCGGCCCGGAACGACGATGCCGCTGCCGCCCTCGGCCTCGATGGTCAGCGTGTAGGCGACGACGTTGCCCCAGCGGTCGGCGACCGTCAGGTGCGTGGTGCGTTCCGCGTCCTCGCGCAGCGCCGACATCCCGGCGGTGGCTTCACACGCCTGCGGGTTGTTCGGGTCCGCGGCGGGCTGCGGAGCCGGCAGCACGGCGTCGGACTTGATCAGGCACGCGCGGCTGTCGGCGAACTTCTGCGAGAGCAGGCCCTCGGTCGGCACGCGCGAGAAGGCCGGGTCGCCCACCCAGCGCAGGCGGTCGGCGAACGCGAGCTTGGTCGACTCGATGAAGCGGTGCAGGTACTGGACGTCGGAGACCTTCGACAGGTCGGTCGACTCGAGGATGTTCAGCGCCTCGCCGACGGTCGTGCCGCCGGACGACGGCGCCGCCATGCCGTAGACGTCGAGACCCCGGTACCGCGTGTGCGTGGGGTCGCGGCGCTCGACCTGGTAGCGGGCCAGGTCGGAGATCTCCATGGCGCCGGCACGCACCTTGCGCGTCGAGCCTGGCACAACCGGCGGCTGCTGCACGGTCTTCACGAGGTCGCGTCCGACTGCGCCGCCGTAGAGGGACGCGAGCTCGGTGCGGGCGAGCTCGCGGTAGGTGTCGGCGAGCTGCGGGTTGCGGAACGTGCTGCCCACCGCCGGCGGCTGCCCGCCGGGCAGGTAGAGGTCGCGGGTCGAGGTGAAGTCGGCGAAGCGGGCGGCGTTGTTCGCGATCTGCGAGTTGAACGTCTTGTCGACGACGAAACCACGCCGTGCCAACGCTTCCGCGGGCGCCATGGCCTCGCGCAGGTTCAGCGTGCCCCACTTGCGCAACGCCTGCTGCCACGTCTTGGGCGTGCCGGGCACGCCGACGGACAGACCGCTGGTCATCGCCTCGGCGAACGGCAGCGGCTTGCCGTTCTCCACGAAGAGCTGGTCGGTGGCGGAACGCGGCGCGGTCTCACGCCCGTCCAGAGTGGACACACGACCGGAGTGTGCGTCGTAGTACACGAAGAACCCGCCGCCACCGATGCCCGCGGAGAACGGGTCGGTCACGCCGAGCGCGGCGGCGGTGGCCACGGCGGCGTCGACGGCGTTGCCACCGCGGCGAAGCACGTCGACTCCGATCTGGGACGCGTCGGGGTCGACGCTGGAGACCGCGCCGCCCCAGCCGACCTGCTCGGGTACGCGGGGCGCAGGTTCTGCCGCGCCTGCCGTGGCAGGGGCGACCAGTACGACGGAGAGCGTCAGTGCGGCAACCGTTCGCAACATGGGCAGAACTTCTACTCCGCCGCGGCTGGTTGGCAACACTCCTTGAGGAAGGCCTAAGGTGCGGAGGTGTCGATCGATCTTGACCAGTTGCGAACGGATTTCGCGAACACCCCGCTCGACGAGGCGGACCGCGAGGAGGCGCTGCACCTCCTGCTGCGCGACCGCCGCGAGGGCGACGCCGACCTGCTGCGCCACCTCCTGGCCGAGGAGACGGCCGCCCACCACGAGGGCTGGGGCCTGAGCGAGACGATGGTGCTCGCCGCGCTGCTGCTCGCCGAGTGCGGCCGCGAGGAGGACGTCTGGACCCTGTGGGAGGCCAAGAACGCCTCGTTCGACACGATGGCGGGCCTCGACGGCTTCCTGCTGTTCCCGGCGGGCATCTCGGGCACGACGGCGCACGTGATCGCGAGCGAGCAGCACCCCGAGCGCGGCGACCTGATGACCTACATGAGCGAGTACCTCGAGTACGAGAAGCTCACCGACGAGGACATCCGCGGCCACATCGCGAGCCTGCGGTCCCACTTCGAGGCCTGAGCCGGCGGCAACCGTTCAGAGGACCTCCAGCGGGTCGAGCTTGATCCGCACCAGCTCCTGTTCCTTCCGCGCCGTCCGCACGGCCTGCGCCTCGGCCAGCACGGCGGCCAGCTGACGGCCCTCGCCGCGCGCGACCCGCACCAGAGCCCGTTCCCTGGTCTCGTCGTCGTTCAACGGCACCGGCCCGAGGATCTCGCCGGTGGGCGGCAACCGCAGCTCGTCCAGCAGGGCGTTCACCGCGTCCGGCGTGCCGTCGACGGTCGCCATCCGCACCGCCGGCGGGAACCCGAGCTCGGTACGCGCGGCGAGCTCGGTGGCCGCGTGCCACACCGGATCCCACCGCACGAGGGCCTGCACGGGCGTCAGCGCGGAGTCCGCGATCACCACCACGCGCCCGTTGCCGGGTCGCACCAACCCCGCCGCCGTCATCCACCGCCGCAGCGCCTCCTCGGAGGCACGCAGGTCGGCCCGGCCGAGCAACGCCCACCCGTCGAGCAGCAGCACCGCGCCGTACCCGCCCTCGGCCACGGGCTCGGCCCCCGGCGTCGCCACCACCAGCGAGGGGTTGCCGGGCACCTTGATCAGCACCTCGTCGGCCCCGCTGGTCCGCACCGGATACCCGGGAAACGCGCGCCCGAGCTCCTCCGCCGTCCGCCGCGCCCCGATGATCTGCCCGCGCAACCGCCGCGACCCGCACGTGGGACACCGGAACGCGGCCTCCGTAGCCGCACACCACCGGCAGTACGCGGGCTTGGGCAGCCCGTCCTCGGTGCCACCCGGCAACGCCAGCGGCCCGGCACAACGCCGGCACCGCGCAGGCCCGCGACACTGACCGCAGGCGAGCGCGGGCACGTACCCGCGACGCGGCACCTGGATCAGCACCGGCGAGTCGGCAAGAGCGAACCGCGCGGCGTCGAACGCGATGGACGGCAGCCGAGCCGTGCGGGCGGCAGGGTCTTTGACGTCCTGCCACTCGTTGTCGCCCACGGACACCACGCGAGGCGCAATGGCCCGCAACGTCTCGCGCGAGGCGACGATCTCGTGCGCCCACCCGGTCTCAACGAGCAGCTGCGCCTCGGCAGTGCGCGCAAACCCACCGATCAGCAACGCCGCACCGCTCATGTGCGCGCGCTGAACCAACACGTCCCGCACGTTCGGATACGGCGCACGCGGCTCGGCGTGCAGATCGTCCCCGTCGTCCCACACGACGAGCAGCCCGGGATCCTTGACCGGCGCGAAGGCGGTGGCCCGCGTGCCGACCACGACCCGCGCCACCCCGCGCCGCACGGCCAGCCAGCGCTTGTAGCGCTCCGACGGCCCGAGGTCGGCCGACAGCGTCACGACACCCTCGATCAACCTGCCGCACGCCTCGGCGACGCGGGCCAGGTCGCGGTGGTCGGGCACGACGATGACGACCCCGCGCCCGGACGAGGCGACCGCGGCCGCCGCTTCGGCCAGCCGGGCGGGCCAGTCCTCGGAGGGCAGCGCCTGCCACACGGCGTGGGCGGGGCGGCCTTCGCGGAGGGCTTCGAGGTACTTGGGGCCTCGGGGATAGCGCGACCAGGCGTCGGCGGGGACGGGAGGGAGCTGGGAGCGCGCGGGTGGAGCGGCCGGCTGGGGCGCTGAGGGGTCGGCCGCGGGCGGAGCGGCCAGTGGAGGCGCTGCGGGATCAGCCAGCGGGAGGCTCGCGGAAGTGGGCGCTGAGGCCGCAGGTGAGGCACCGGACGCTGGGACCGAGTTGGCGTCCGGATCCTCGTGTGTGGCCTGCCCCACCGCGAGGTGGGATGTGGGAGGCGTGGCCGTTGTCGCATCAGCCGACGACTCACCAGCCGCGGGCGGCTCCCCCGCGGACTGCTGCGGCTCGGACGGCGTCCCCTCGGCCGACTCCGGCGGCTCCACCTGCGCCGCGGGCGTCTCCCCCACCCACGCCGGGACCTGTGGCAGCGGCGAGGGCTCGCCCGAGGCGGCGGCCTCCGCTCGGGCGTGGCGGGGTGGGATGGCCAGGCGCAGCACGTCGATCATGCCGCCCGCGTACCTGTCGGCTATCGCGCGAGCCAGAGTGGCGATTTCCGGGGCCAGCACCGGTTCGGGTGAGACGACCTTCTCGATGAACGACAGTTTCTTGCCGTACTCCGAAGTGGCCACGCGTTCGAGGAGGTAGCCGTCGACCAGCTGACCCGCGAACCTGACTCGGACTCGGCAGCCCTCGGTGGCCGTGGCGTCCAGTTCGGACGGAATCAGGTAGTCGAAGGGGCGGTCCAGGTGGGCCAGCGGCACGTCCACCACGATGCGGCCGACCGGTAGCGTCGCTGCGGGGACCCGTTCCCCTTTTCTCGCTCCGGTCTTCGCGTTCATGCCTCCTGGTGTATCAGACACCCCCGACAGTCACGCGCCGCGCCTCACCGAACTGGTGACACCCGACACGCGGATTCAGCCGGAGATCGACTCCTGGCCGTTCTCGATGTGCCCGCACAGCCGCCGGCGGAACCGCGGCTCCTCCTCCACCGTCACGGTCAGGTCGTACCAGCCGGAGTTCATGGCGGTCAGCCACGGGATCACGTGGCGGTGGCCGGGGCGCACCACGTACTTGCGGCGGCCCAGGACGAACGTCAGGCGTGAGGAGCCGGAGTTCTCGAACGTCAGCGTCAGCACACGGCTGTAGCCGCGCACCGACGACGACACGCGCGCACGGTCGGATGACGACCCTGCGAACTCGCGGCGGAAGCCGTTGGGACCCAACAACACGAGGTCGTGGTCACCGGCGACCTCAAGAGAAGCCGAAGAGGTCACGTCGAAGTGCTGCGGCTGCGCGAACTGGCCCGAGTACGGGTACAGCGCGAGGTGCACGGAGGCGGAACCGGAGTTCGACAGCTCCAAGAGAGAGCCGCGCAACGACGCGTCGGGCTGGTACGGCAGGGCGCGCGCACGTCGTCGTCCCGCCTCTTGTTCGGGCATCTTCTGCGATGAAGGGGGCGCGGGACGCCAGCGCGGGGTTGCGGGCGGCACCGGTGCGGGCTCGCCGACGTCGGGCCACGTGCGGCGCCGGTCGAAGTCGAACGTCGAGGTCAGGTCACCTGTGACGGCTCTGCGCCACGCGGAGATCTCTTCCGAACGCACGCCGGTCCACCGTTCGAGGAACTGCGTCATGGACGTGTGGTCGAACACCTGCGAACACACGTAACCGCCGACGGACCACGGCGAGACGACGGTCATCGGTACGCGCGCGCCGAGTCCCAACGGGCGGTCGCCCACGTATTCGTCAGACACGGACAACGGCGGGCGCGGCGGCGGCACGTGGTCGTAGAAGCCGTCGTTCTCGTCGTAGGTGATGAACAGGACCGTCGACTCCCACACCTCCTGGTTGGACGCCAGCGCGTCCAGCACCTGGTAGGTGATCGACGCGGACGCGGCCGGTGACGAGGCGCCGGGGTGTTCGGAGTCCACAGAGGACGGCACGAGGTACGACACGGCGGGCAACCGGCCCGACGCCACGTCGGCGCGGAACGTCTCCCCCAGGCCACCAGGCCGGACACGGTGCAGTCCTCTGTCGTACAACGACTTCTCGGCGGCGGTCAGCCGAGACAGGTCGATGGAACCGATCAGAGCCGGGTCGCCGGTTCCGTACAGCTTGTCCAGCGACTTGAACCCGGCGGGCAGCACCTTGCGCGCGATCTCCTTGAACCGCAGGAAGAACTCCAGGTTGTTGTCCTGGAAGTTGTCCCACTCCTGGTACACCCGCCACGACTTCCCCGCTGCCTCAAGGCGTTCCGGATACGTCTTCCACGTGTACCCGGCGTGGTTGTCCTCGTTGTAGGCCGCGTTGCCGGTCGCGCGGGCACCCGACGGCTCGAACCCCGTGTACCCGGACACCCAGTAGTTGCGGTTCGGTGAGGTCGAGGACGGCACCGAGCAGTGGTAGGCGTCGCACAGCGTGAAGGTGTCCGCGAGCTCGTAGTGGAACGGGAGGTCCTGGCGCGTGTAGAACGCCATCGTCGCCGCGGTCTTCGCCGGCACCCAGTTGTCGTTCCACCCGCCTCGCAACGCCGCGTGCCCGCCGTTCCAGCTGTGGTCGAGGTCGCCGATGTACTGGATGTCACGGCCAGACGCCGTCTCACGCACCGGGAACGGCAGCACGCCCGACTGGTTGAACACGCCACGAAGAGCGTTGCGGTCGGAGAACCCTCTCACGCCGCGCAGGGTTCCGTAGTAGTGGTCGAACGAACGGTTCTCCTGCATCAACAGCACGACGTGCTTGATCGCGCGCAACCCTCCCGCGCGGGGCTCACGGGCCAACGCGGCGTACACCGACGGCGGCAGCAGGGTGCCCGAAGCAGCAGCAGCGACGGCGGCCATGAACCCACGGCGAGAGAGCGACATGAACCGAGTTTCTAGTCTCAACACGTGACGCGGAACCGACCCACGTATGAACAAAGGCCCCGGATTCACCGGGGCCTCGTTCACACTCACACTCAGGCAGCGGCGACAGCAGCGGCCACGCTCGCGCGCGCGTCCAGCAGTCCCTTGCCGCACTGAGCAGCCGCCGGCAGCGGCTTTGCCTTCAAGTGCAACAGCACCTGTGGGGGCGTGAGCAACGCCTTGGCGTGCTGCACCCGTGAGTGCTGCATCAACGCCACGACACCGGCCACGTGCGGGGTCGCCATGCTGGTGCCCTGGTAGTGCTTGTAGATCGACGCGGCGGGCACGGTCGCACCGTTGTTCAGCGTCGACAGCACGCCGTTCGCCACCACCGGGGACGTCTCGCCGCCCGGCGCGCAGATCTCGACCGAGGCGCCGAAGTTCGAGTACGACGCCCGGTTGGCCTGCCGGTCGGTGGCGCCTGTGGTGATCACGCCGACGCAGTTCGCCGGGGTGGTCCCGGCGGCGTTGGCCGCGTCGTTGCCCGCTGCCACGACGACGGTCGCGCCGTGCACGTTGCGAGCGGTGTTGATCGCGTTCTGCAACGTCGCCGGGCACGCCGCCGAAGGGCCGCCGAGCGACAGGTTCAGCGTCCTGGCCGGGTTCGGGTTCGCCGGAACCCCCGGCACCGCGCCACCCGCGGCCCACACGATGCCCGCCGCGATGTCGGCCAGCGTGCCGCCGCACGTGCCGAGCACCCGCACCGGCACGACCTTCGCCAGCGGTGCCACGCCCGTGCCGCCGGTCGCGTTGTTGCGCAACGCCGCCACGGTGCCCGCGACGTGCAGGCCGTGCCAGCTCGACGGCCGCGCCGCCGAACCGGGACCGCACTGCCCGGCCAGCCGCCAGTCGCCCTGGTCGGTCGGGTTCGCGTCCCGCCCGTTGCCGTCCTTCGCGAACCCGGCGTTGCTGATGAAGTCGTAGCCGCCGACGTAGTTGGCGGACAGGTCCGGGTGCGCGGTGCGGCCGGTGTCGATCACCGCGACCCGCTGGCCCAGCCCGGACGGTCCCTGGTCCCACGCGGGCGACAACCCGATGCCGCCGGGGTTCTCCCAGTAGTGCCACTGCTGCGGCCACAGCGGGTCGTTCGGCACGGCCGTGGCCTCCAGCACGATGTTCGGTTCCGCGTACTCGACGTCACCGCGCGCCATCAGCACCCGGATCGACTCGGCCGCGTCGCGCGAGGCGAGGACCTCCGCGCCGTCCGTGGCGTCGGCGACGGCCCGTGTCCGCGATCTCTCCAGCGCGTCGGACCTCGACGCGCCCTCGCGGAACTTGACGATGATCTCCTGCTCCTCCGGTTCCTCCTGCGCGGCCGCGGTCAGCGGCGTCACCGTCAGCGCCATCACGACGCCGAGCAGGGCTGCCATGCCGGTTCTCATGTCTTCCTCCCCTTCCCGATCTCACTGACGGCGAGAAGGAGAAACCCCGGCTGTTGTGGCCCGGATGCGATCGCCACAACAGATCCACAACAGGCCCCGCGTATCCACGTGCACAACGTCATCGAGGGGGAAGCCATGATCCAGCTCGTCGTCGCGGTCGCACTGGCCGCAGCAGGCACCGCCGCCGCACCGGACCCCGCGACCGTCGCGCGGGTCGAGGCCGGCAGGCTCGTCGTCACCGGGGCGCCGGCACGCGCCAGCCAGATCCACGTCACCGGCACCACCATCAGCGATGCCGGTTCGATGCGGGCCGGCACCGGGTGCACGCGCCTGTCGGCCTCGCGCGTCCACTGCGCGCAGGTCCAGAAAATCGTCCTCCACCTGGGCAACCGCGACGACACGGTGCTCTACGACAGCGCCGTGCCCACCGAGCAGCACGGCGGTGACGGCGACGACTCGCTGCAGGGCGGGTCGGGCGCGGACACCCTCTACGGAGGCGACGGCGACGACGTGCTCGACGAGCCGTCCGCCGACGCGGGCGGCAACTTCCTGCAGGGCGGCCACGGCAACGACACGATCGACGGGGCCAAGGCGAACATGCGGGACCGCGCGGACTTCAGCGACCACGCCGAGGGCATGACGATCGACCTCGCGGCGGGCACGGCGACCGGATCGGGCGAGGTCGACCAGCTCAAGAACGTCCAGGACGTCTACGGCACCGCCGGTGACGACACGCTGATCGGCAACGTCTGGCCGAACAAGATGTACGGGCTCGGCGGCGACGACACGTGCACAGAGGGTCCTTACGACATGTGCGTTCCGTGAGTTCGTCCGCCTGATGTATCAGGCGCAGCCATAAAACCTCCGCAGGTGCGTGGACCCACTCGACGTCCGCCTGCTCGGACCCCTCGAAGTCACCGGGCCAGGCGGCGTGCTGCGCCTCGCCGGCACGCGACAGCGCTCCCTCCTGGCGCTGCTGGCGTTGCGCGCACCCTCGGTGCTCCCCGCAACACGTCTGATCGACGCGTTGTGGGGCACCGAGCCCCCACCCACCGCGTTGCGCACGCTGCACAGCCACATCGCCCGTGTCCGTTCGGCGTTGGCCGCGATCGGTCTGCCAGACGTCGTCGTCACCACCACCGCGGGATATGCGTTGCAGATCGATCCATCGCACGTGGACGTCACACGGTTCGAGCGCGCCCCCTCGCCCCGTGCGGCGTTGGCGTTGTGGCGCGGCGATCCCCTCGCCGACTGTGACGTCTCCGAGTGGGCGTCCGCCGAGATCACCCGCCTGCACGAGGCCCGTCTCGCGGCCGAGGAAGCGTTGGCGCAGCAGGACATCAGCCGTGGCGCGTGCGGAAACGCGGCCGCTCAGCTGGAACGGCTCGTGGTCACTCATCCGTTGAGAGAACGCTTCTGGGAGCTGCTCGCCGACGCACAACTACGTGGCGGCCGACGGGCAGACGCGTTGAGCACGGTCCGAAGAGCGCGCAAGGTGCTCGTCGACGAACTCGGCGTCGATCTGGGGCCAGGGCTGCGCGCGATCGAGTCCGAAGCGCTGGCGTGCGCGCCTCCTGACACGAACACCGGCCTCGTCGGACGGCAACGCGAGACCCAGGACGTCGTGCGCCTGCTGGAGAAGACGCGGATCGTCACGCTCACCGGACCGGCGGGCTGCGGCAAGTCGAGACTGGCCCAGCACGTCACGCCCTCGGCCACGGTGGTCGACCTGACCTCGGCGACCTGCGTCGACGACGCGGTGGCGGCGGCGTTCGCCATCACCACCCGCGAACTGAGCAGCCTCGGGAACACCCTGCTGGTGCTGGACAACTGCGAACACCTGCGGGCGCAGTGCGCGGCGTTCGCCGAAGCCCATCCCCGGCTGCGCGTGCTCGCCACCAGCCGCGAACCGCTCACCGCACGAGGTGAGGCCGTCTACCCGCTCCCGCCGCTCGCGGTGCCCGACCCGGACGTCCCGCGCTCGCTGGCCGATCTGGCCGCCTACGACGCCGTGCGGCTGTTCCTGGACCGCGCCGCCCACACCTACACCGACGCGGACGCCCCGGCGATCGCCCACCTCTGCGCCGCGCTGGACGGCCTGCCGCTCGCGCTGGAACTCGCCGCCGCCCGCACCTCCGTCCTCACGCCCGCGCAGATCGTGCGGAGGCTGCGCGACAGGTTCGGGCTGCTGGGACCGCTGCGCGCCGCCATCGCGTGGAGCCACGACCTGCTGACGTCCCCGGAGCGCACGCTGTTCGCCGACCTCGCGGTGTGCGCGGGCGGCTTCCCCGCCGACCTGGTCGAGGCGCTGACCGGCACGCTGGACGCGCTGACGGGCCTGGTCGCCAAATCGCTCGTGCGGGTGTCACGGGTCGCCGGTGAGACCCGGTTCTCCATGCTGGAAACCGTCCACGCGTTCGCGCTGGAACAGCACTCCTGCGCACACGCCCGTGCGGCAGACTTCTTCTTAGGTCTGGCCGAACGCGCAGAGGCCGATCCCACCGGCACGTTGCTCAACGAGTTGCGTGTGGAGCACGCGAACCTCCAACGCACCATGGACTGGTTCACCACCACCGGCGACACGGACAAGGTCCTCAGGCTGGTCGTCGCGTTGAACCGCTACTGGCACCGCACAGGCAACTACCGCGAAGGCCGGAGATGGCTCGCGGTGGCCCTGAAAGGCTCAGGACCGTTGCGCGGCAAGGCCTTGGCGTCCGCGGCAGCACTCGCGATGCTCGAATGCGACTACGGGGAGGCCGTCCGCTACGCCCGCGACGGCCTGGAAGCGGACCCGTCACTCGCCGGACGGCTGCACCGGCTGCTGGGCTCGGTCGCACGAGAACGCGGCTACTACGAAGCAGCACTGCACCACTACCAGGAAGCAGCGCGCGCATCGAACCCCGTCAACGCCGCCTACGCCCGCCAGCTCGCGGGCGCCACGTCCTGGCTGGCCGGTGACCTGGTCGTCGCGGAGGCTGATCTTCAGGCATCACTGAAGTCACTGCGAGAGCTGGGCGACCAGCGCGGCGCCACGTCGTCACTCGCCTACCTGGGCGCGGTCGCCTGGTACCGGGGCGATGCCGCTCAGGCCCGCAAGCTGCTCGACGAAGCGCTGGACACGTTCGGTGAGCTGGAGTTCAAGGAAGGCATCGCCTGGGCGCTCAACCTGCTCGGCGTCGTCGAGCACGGCACCGGCCATCCTGCGGCCGCACGGTCGTTGCTGGAGCGCAGCCTCACCCTGCACCGCGAGCTCGGGGACCGTTGGAGGGAGGCGAGCGTGCTGGAGGCGCTCGCCCGTGCCGCAGGACGACCGGAACTGCTGAGCGAGGCGGCGGCGATCCGGGCCAGGATCGGAGCCCCGGTCCCGGCCGTGGAACGGGACATGGCGCGCTCTGGTTAGCGTTCGGGCAACGCGCGCTTGTGACTCTTCTGTTCGTAGGCAAGACACGGACGAGGGGAAACAACCATGAGATTGCGCATCGCAGCTGCGGCACTCACCATCGGCCTGTGCACCGCCGGTGTCGCCGCAGCGGATGACATCCCACCGGACTTCCAGAACAGACCGACGATCGCGGACTGCTACAACGCCATGCCCACGATGGGCGGCGCCGGCCTCATCGTCGGCGGCCCTGGCGACGACGTGATCGTCGGCAGCAACGGTCCGGACGACATCTGGGGCATGGGCGGCAACGACGTCATCCTCGGTCTCGACGGCGACGACGTCATCCACGGCGGCGACGGCAACGACCTGATCTGCGCCGGCCGGGGCGACGACCTGGTCCAGGGCGGCCCGGACGACGACACCGTCCACGGCGAACCCGGCGACGACAAGATGCGCGGCGGCGACGGGCGGGATCTGCTGTCCGGCAACGCCCACGTGCACCAGGACGAGGGTGACGGAGAGGCCGGCGTCGACGTCTGCACCGCCAGCACCGAAATCCCGGTCAGCTGCCTGTGACCGACTGCCGCAACAGGATCTCCGTGGCGGGATCGGGTCTCACCCCGAGCTGCCGCAACGAGTCCAGCACGCGCGCACGCGTCTCCACGGTCCGTTGTGGATTCCGTGCGCGCAACGCTGCGGCGAGCGCCAACCGGTGTGCGCGCGGCTCGAACGGTTCCAGCGTCAACGCCCGATCCGCCAGACGCCACGCTTCTGCCGGATCCGCTGACACGAGCCGAAGTTCGCCCAGTGCCAACAGGTTCTGAACGTACCGCGCCCGGACGTGACCGATCTCCGCCTCGCACTCCTCGATCAGGTCCGGGAGCGGTTCGCCCCGCCAGAGCGCCACGGCCTCGCTCAGCTGGTCCGCGTCGCTCAGCTCGTGGAACGACCACAGGTCCGCAGTCAGCACACCACCGCGCACCAACCGGATCGTGTCGCCGTCGCCGCGCAGGCAGTAGCTCGCCTCACCACCGGCACGATCCGGTTCGAGCAACCGGCGCAGGTGCGTCATCGTCACCCGCAGGTTCCGCGCGGCGCTCGCGGGATCGAGGTCGGGCCAGAGCAGGTCAACTGCTTGCTCGCGGCCGAGCACGGGCCGCAGCACCAGCAGCCCCAGCAGTTGCCGCACGCGCACCCGGCGCAGTTGCGGCGCGTCCACCGCAACCCCGTCACGGGTCACCCGCATCGGCCCGATGACCTCGATGCCGATCGGGTGCTCCGGTGGCGCGGGCACGGTGGCGAGCAGCTTGGCGGCGCCCGCGGCGAGACCGGGATCGCGTGCCAGCTCACGGAACTGGCGATGCACCGCGGGGCCGACGCGATCCGCCAGCCAGATGCCCAGTGTCGTCCTGCCCGCCGCGGCGTGGCGCACGGCCAGTTCGACGGACCACGGCAACGGCAGGAAGCACAGCGCGTGTTCTTCGGGCAGGTTCGTGCGGAGATCTCCTTGCCTGGCTTGGAGGAACGCGCGCCCGGCCGCCCGTGCCCGCCGGTGCGACGGCCCGAGATCGGTGCTGTCCCAGCGTTCTCTGAGCTCGTCGCTGAGCACGTAGCCCAGCGTGAGGAACCGGCGCAGGTGCCGTTCGGCGAGTTTGACGTCGACGGGCCACCGCGCGAGGTGCTGCTTGTAGATGTCGCGCGCAAGGTCCTCCTCGCCGCGTGTGACCGCAACCGCCGCCTGCGCCGCACACGCCAGCACGGCGTCACGCGGGTTGTCCTGCTCGGCGAACGGCTGTGTCGTCGTGTCGCCGAACGACGCGGCGATGACGGTGTGCAGTGCACGTGCCACGAACTCTCCTCGCGCCGTGCTGTCCGCGTCACTCCCATGGAACTCAACGGCTTCACCGTCGAACCACCGTGCCGCAGCGGCGTGGCGGCGCGCGAGATCGTCGTCCAGCATCCGTTCGGCGAGCTCGGCGGCCTCCCTGCCTCGCCCGCACATCGACAGGCAGTGCACGTGGAAGCGGATCGTCGACACCGCCAGCGCTTGGGGCACCTCGCTCGTCGGCGCCTGGGCGAGGTGGACGAGCGCCTGCTCGGGATCACCGGCCAGTTCGGCAACGACCGCGGCCACGCTGTGCCGCAACAGCCTCAGCACCGGCGTCGACGCGTCGAGCCGCTGGGCCTGGTGCGCGACCGTCGCGAGCCTGACCAGATCGCCCCTGGAATGCGCGGTGATCACGGCCTGCCCCAGCGCGACCGCCGCCCCGTCGTGGTCACCGGCTTCGAGCAGCTGTGCGCAGGCCCGGTCGACCAGGCAGTCGATGGACGGATCCGTGAAGTCGCGCGCGTGCACGACCGCGGCCCTGAGCAACAGGAACGCCGGCTCGTCCGCGTGCTGCGCAGGCACCGCGTCGAGCCACCTCTGCGCCGTTGCCCAGGGCAGCACCGACAACGTGGTGCGCACCAACTCGATCGCGAGACGCGCCAGCAGTTCCCAGTCACGTGCCCGGCACACCACCCGCCCTGCCGCAGCCAGATCTCCGCGCGCGCACAACACTTCGACGGCTTTGTCCCGCAGATGATCGGTCGGCAGCAGGTTCGCCCACAGGTCGTGCGCCCGGTACCGGCCGTCGTCCAGCCGGTCGACCAGAGGGACCTCCAGCTGCTTCACGGGTGTCCCGGAGACCGTGCTGATCTCGTCGCCGGTCGCGCATCCGAGCGCCACCAAGGCTGCCAACGCCGCGCGCACGGGTTCGGTGAGGCTGCTCAGCACCTCTTCCGCGGCGTAGCGCCACGACGCGGCCGGCCCTGCCGTGAGCGACAGCCGGACGAGTGCGGGCCAGCCGTTCAGGTCCTCGGGGAGCTCGCGCCCGAACCTGCGGGCGAGCGCGGCGGTCTCGGCGCCGCTGAACGCCAGGTCCGCGGTCCCGATCGCGGCCACCTCCCCCGCCGCTTCCCTGCGGGCCAGCGGAAAACCCGGCGCGCATCGCCCCGACAGCACCAGGTGCGCGGTGTCCGGCAGGGCACGGGCGACGGCTCCGAGCAGGGCCGCGCCGGGGGAACCGGCGGGGATCTCGTGCACGTCGTCGAGCAGGAGGCACACGTCGAGCGGCGCGCGTCGACGCAGGGCCGCGAGGACTTCCGGTGCTCCGGGATCAGGACTCGGGCTGTCCAGCGCGTCGAGGATCGCCTGAGCCAGCCGGGCGGCGTCCTCGTGGCCGGGACCGCACGTCACCCACACGTCGACGCCGCGTGGTTCGAGGAGGTTCGCGCGAACCGCCTGGGCCAGCGCCGTCGTCTTGCCGAAACCGGCGCCCGCGACGACCAGCGTGACCGGACGGCACCAGCGCGCGCGAAGACGGTCGACCAGGCGCAGCCGAGGCAGCTCGACCTCCAGCGGACGCGGCACCGCGCGCAGACCCGTCGTGTCGTCCCCCACGCAGGACGGAGACCGTCAGAGGCCCCGAAATACGCGAAACGGCCCGCCTCCCCGAGGGGAAACGGGCCGTCCGAAAGGTGAAATCAGGCGCCGGCGGCGTTGCGCAGGGCCTCCGCGCGGTCCGTCGACTCCCAGGGCAGGTCCACGTCCGTGCGGCCGAAGTGGCCGTACGCGGCGGTCGGCGCGTAGATCGGACGCAGCAGGTCGAGGTCGCGGATGATCGCGGCCGGCCGGAGGTCGAACACCTCGGTGATGGCCTGCTGGATCTTCTGCGGGTCGACGGTCTCGGTGCCGAAGGTCTCGACGAACAGACCGACCGGCGCGGCCTTGCCGATCGCGTAGGCGACCTGGACCTCGACGCGGGTGGCGAGGCCCGCCGCGACGGTGTTCTTGGCGACCCAGCGCATCGCGTACGCGGCCGAGCGGTCGACCTTCGACGGGTCCTTGCCGGAGAACGCGCCACCACCGTGACGTGCCATGCCGCCGTAGGTGTCGACGATGATCTTGCGGCCGGTCAGACCCGCGTCACCCATCGGGCCACCGATGACGAAGCGGCCGGTCGGGTTCGTCAGCAGGCGGACGTTCGTGGTGTCGAGGCCCAGCTCGTCGATCTCGGGGGCGACCACGTGCGTGCGGAGGTCGACGCCGAGCAGCTTCTCGAGGTCGATGCCGTCGGCGTGCTGCGTGGAGATGACGATGGTGTCGAGCCGCACCGGCTGGTCGCCCGCGTACTCGATGGTGACCTGCGTCTTGCCGTCCGGACGCAGGTACGGAACCGTGCCGTCCTTGCGGACCGCGGTCAGGCGGCGCGACAGGCGGTGCGCCAGCGCGATCGGCAGCGGCATGAGCTCCGGCGTGTCCGTGCACGCGTAGCCGAACATCAGGCCCTGGTCGCCAGCGCCCTGCTTGTCGATCTCGTCCGCCGCGCCCTCGACGCGGTTCTCGAACGCCGTGTCGACACCCTGCGCGATGTCCGGGGACTGCGCGCCGATCGCCACGTTCACGCCGCACGAGTGGCCGTCGAAGCCCTTGGCGGACGAGTCGTAGCCGATCTCGAGGATCTTCTCGCGGACGATCGTGGGGATGTCCGCGTAAGCCTCGGTGGTCACCTCACCCGCGACGTGGACCTGGCCGGTCGTCACCATCGTCTCCACCGCAACGCGGGAGCGCGGGTCCTTGGCCAGCAACGCGTCCAGGATCGAGTCACTGATCGCGTCGCAGATCTTGTCGGGGTGTCCCTCGGTCACCGACTCACTGGTGAACAGCCTGCTGCTGTGCTGGCTCACGGACACTCCTTCTTCGCGGATTGGTCTGAGGAAAGTCTACTGACTCGCAGTCAAGCGAGCGGTAACCGCGTCCCACACCACGGACGCCACTTGTGTTTTCGGCCCGTGGGGTATAGAAGCCTCGGCGCCTTCCCTCGACAGCAGCCAGCCGGCGTTGTCCTCCTGCTCGAACGCCTTGCCGTCACCGACCGCGTTCACCACCAGGAGGTCGCAGCCCTTGCGCTTGAGCTTGGCGCGGCCGTAGTCGAGCACCGACGTCGTCTCGTCGCCGGTCTCCGCGGCGAATCCTACGATCACCTGGCCCTGCCGACGCGAGGAAACGAGCTCCACGAGAACGTCGGGGTTCTTGGTCAGGACGATCGGGTCGGGATCCGAGTCGGTCTTCTTGATTTTGTGTCCGGTCAGCGAGACGGGCCGGAAGTCGGCCACCGCCGCGGCCATCACGACCACGTCCGCGTCCGCGGCGACCTTGTGCATCGCGTCGCGCAGCTCCACGGCCGAGCCGACGCGGACCAGGTCGACCCCGGACGGAGTGGCGAGGTCCGCGGTGTTGCCGGCGACGAGCGTCACCCGTGCGCCGCGCTGGGCTGCCACCCGTGCGAGCGCGTAGCCCTGCTTGCCGGACGAGCGGTTGCCGATGAACCGCACCGGGTCGAGCGGTTCACGCGTGCCACCCGCGGAGATCGCGACGTGCACGCCTTCCAGAGTCCTCTCGAGAGCGTCACCGCGCACCAGCAGCAGCCGGGCGAGCTCGACGATCTCGGCCGGGTCCGGCAGACGGCCCTTGCCGGTGTCCTTGCCGGTCAGTCGGCCGCTCGCGGGTTCAGCGACGATCACACCGCGGCTGCGCAGCAGCTGCACGTTGTGCTGGGTGGCCGGGTGCTCCCACATCTCGGTGTGCATCGCCGGCACCAGCAGGACCGGGCAGCGCGCGGTCAGCAGGGTGTTCGTCAACAGGTCGTCGGCGAGGCCGTGCGCGGCCTTCGCGATGAGGTTCGCGGTCGCCGGGGCGACCACGACGAGGTCGGCGTTCTGCCCGAGCTTGACGTGCGGCACCTCGTGCACGTCGTCGAACGGGTCGGCGGACACGACCTCACCGGACAGCGCCTCGAACGTGGCGGCTCCCACGAACTTGAGCGCGCCCTCGGTCGGGACGACCCGCACGGAGTGGCCGGACTCGGTCAGCCGCCGCAGGACCTCACAGGCCTTGTACGCGGCGATGCCCCCGCCAACCCCGAGGATGATCCTGGGCTTGATGGGGGCATCGCCACTGTGCGAAGCGGAAGTCAAAGATTCTCCTGTGAGACATGACCAGCGGCCAATGGGGCCGCCTCTCACGAGGGGGACCCCCGCTTGCCGGGCCTGAGGGCCGCGCCTCCACGAGGAGGACCCCGCGAATTGCCGAAACACCGCCCCGGCAGCTAACCCTGACACGCACCCCGGGCTGGGGGTCCGGGGGCTTGCCCCCGGCTGGGGTGTGGGGGCTCGGCCCCCACAAGACACGGGGTTAGGCGAGTCGGTCTGCGCTTTCCGCAGACACACGCCTCCCCAGTCCTAACCCCTCACTCGCCCTCGGTGTGCTCGAGGAGACCCGCGTGGATCTCGCGAAGAGCGATCGAGAGGGGCTTCTCACGCGGGCCCGGCTCGACGAGCGGGCCGACGTACTCGAGCAGGCCCTCGCCGAGCTGCGCGTAGTAGTCGTTGATCTGGCGGGCACGCTTCGCTGCGTAGATCACCAACGCGTACTTCGAGCTCACCTGCTCAAGCAGGTCGTCGATCGGCGGGTTGGTGATGCCCTCCGGAGAACCGGTCAGATGACCGAGCTCGGTGTGGGTGATCACTCTCAAACTCCTGAGATTCGTGGTCCGACCATCAAGGATAGCAAGTCGGCCGCGGCCGACTGCACGTCGGCGTTCACGACGACCTCGTCGAACTCCTTCTCCGCCGCCAGCTCCTCGCGGGCGATCTCGAGCCGGCGTTCGACGACGTCCGGATGTTCGGTGCCTCTGCCGGTCAGCCGGTCGACCAGGTGCTCCCAGGACGGGGGCATCAGCATGACCAGCTGGGCTTCCGGCATGGCCACGCGGACCTGCCGCGCGCCCTGCAGCTCGATCTCCAGCAGGGCGGGGCGGCCGGAGGCCAGTGCTTCCTCCACGGGCCTGCGAGGCGTTCCGTAACGGTTTCCGGCGAATTCCGCGTGTTCGAGGAACTCTCCCGCGTCGACCATCTGCTGGAACTTCTCGTGGTCCACGAAGTGGTAGTGCACTCCGTCGACCTCGCCCGGCCTCGGCTTCCTGGTGGTCACCGAGACGGAAAAGTAGACATCGGGCTGCTGCCTGCGCAGCTCCGCCAGGACGCTGGACTTGCCAACCCCTGACGGCCCGGACAAGACGGTGAGACGGGGGCGGACAGAGCCCGCCCCCGTCCCGGTGTCACTCACTCTCCGCTGAACTCGGAGAGCAGGGCCTTGCGCTGACGGTCACCGAGACCGCGCAGGCGACGGCTGGGAGCGATCTCGAGGCGCTCCATGATCTGCTGCGCGCGCACCTTGCCGACGCCCGGCAGGGCCTCGAGCAGCGCGGACACCTTCATCTTGCCCAGGACCTCGTCGCTCTCGGCGGCCTTGAGCACGTCCGTCAGGGTCGTGCCGCCGCGCTTGAGGCGCTCCTTGAGCTCAGCCCGAGCGCGACGAGCGGCAGCAGCCTTCTCCAGCGCTGCGGCTCGCTGCTCCTCGGTAAGCTGGGGAAGAGCCACGATTTCCTCCGTGGTGTGGATTCTTTTCGGATCGGTGCCGCGACCGTACCGACCGCAATTGCCTGGGGACAACGTGACCCAGTCAGGTAAATCTTCAGCGGTCATGAGTGATGCGGCGGGTGGTAGTAGTACCAACACCCTCCGGCGGCCTGATCACTGCCCTCCGGGAACTCGTCGCCCACGTTACGTGTGCTATGAGGCCGGTGACCAGCGGGGCAGCCGGTGGCGTGGACCCTACCAACACATGTTTGCCCTGGTGAGCGCGCCACACCCCAAAAGTTGCGGCGCGCACCACCTCAGAGGCTCTCCTGAACCCTTCGCACGGCGCTGACCAGCGACGATACGTCCGGCCCATGCCTGAGAACATCTCGTGAAGAAGTCGGAAAGACGTTGCGCATGTCGGACCCGAAGAGCCGTTTTAGATCCGCCACCGAGCCGCCCTGAGCACCGAAACCCGGGGCCAGGATCGGCCCGTTGAACCCCGCGAGGTCCACATCCGTTTCCCCGATCGTGGCACCCACGACGAGACCAACATCGCCGCACGGGGAAATGCCGGAATTCCGAGCGGTGGCGAAATCGATGATCGTCTGCGCCACGGTTCGCCCGTCCGGAGCAACCGTGCGCTGAACTTCGGCACCCTCCGGGTTCGACGTCAGCGCCAGCACGAACACCCCGCGGCCGGTCGACCGTGCCGTGTCGAGCGCGGGCTGGAGCGATCCGAAGCCGAGGAACGGCGACAGCGTCACCGCGTCACCGGCCAGCGGCGAACCGTCGCCCAGGTACGCCTCGGCGTACGCGGCCATGGTCGAGCCGATGTCGCCGCGCTTGGCGTCCACCAGGACGAGCGTCCCCGAGCCGCGCAGCTCCGCGATCACCCGTTCGAGCACGGCGACACCACGCGACCCGTAGGCCTCGAAGAACGCCGCCTGCGGCTTCACCATCGCCACCTTGCCGCCGAACGCCTCCACGGCCGTCAGAGCGAACCGTTCGAGGCCCTCCGCGGTCCTGGAGAGGCCCCAGGCGTCCAGCAGGCTCGGGTGCGGGTCGATCCCGACGCAGAGGGGGCCGTACGACTCGACGGCCTTCGCGAGCTTCTCCCCGAACGTCACGCGTCTCCCCTCAGAGCGGCCTGGAGCGCCTGCAACGGCTGCACGCCGATGTCACCGCGGATGAGCGCCTCGATGCCGTGCACGGCCGCGGCAGCGCCCTGGATCGTGGTGACGCACGGGATGTCCTTCGCCACAGCGGCGGTGCGGATCTCGTAGCCGTCCACGCGCGGGCCGCTGTTGCCGTACGGCGTGTTGAAGATCATGTCGATCTCGCCGGCCAGGATCATGTCGACGACGTTGCCCTCGCCCTCGAAGTGCTTGCGCACCTCGGTGCACGGGATCCCGTTGCGCTTCAACACCTCCGCGGTGCCGGAGGTCGCGAGGATCTGGAAGCCCAGGTCCGCGAGGCGCTTGACCGGGAAGATCATCGCGCGCTTGTCGCGGTTCGCGAACGACACGAACACCTTGCCCGCCGTCGGCAGCGAGCCGTAGGAAGCCGTCTGCGACTTCGCGAACGCCTTGCCGAACGACGAGTCGATGCCCATGACCTCGCCGGTGGACTTCATCTCCGGGCCCAGCAACGAGTCGACGCCGTGGCCCTCGGGCGTGCGGAAGCGGTGGAACTGCATGACCGCTTCCTTGACCGCGACCGGCGCGTGCTCGGGCAGCCGGGCACCGTCACCGGTGGTCGGCAGGATGCCCTCGACCCGCAGTTCCGCGATCGTGGCGCCGAGCATGACCCGCGACGCCGCCTTGGCCATCGAGACCGCGGTCGCCTTGGACACGAACGGCACCGTGCGCGACGCACGCGGGTTTGCCTCCAGGACGTACAGAACGTCGTCCTTGAGCGCGTACTGGACGTTCAGGAGGCCCTTCACGCCGATGCCGCGGGCGATGGCCTCGGTGGAGCGGCGGACGTTCTCGATGTCCGAGGCGCCCAGCGTGATCGGCGGCAGCGCGCACGACGAGTCGCCGGAGTGCACGCCGGCTTCCTCGATGTGCTCCATGACACCGCCGATGAACACCTCGTCGCCGTCGCACAGCGCGTCGACGTCGATCTCGATGGCGTCGTCGAGGAACCGGTCGACCAGCACCGGGTGCTCGGGCGTCACCTCGGTCGCGCGGGCGATGTAGCCCGACAGCGACTCCTCGTCGTACACGATCTCCATGCCCCGGCCGCCGAGCACGTAGGACGGGCGCACGAGGACCGGGTAACCGATCTCGTCCGCGATCTCCTTCGCCTCGTCGAACGACGTGGCCGTGCCGAACTTCGGCGCGGGGAGCCCGGCCTCGGTCAGCACCTTGCCGAACTGGCCGCGGTCCTCGGCGAGGTGGATCGCCTCGGGCGTCGTGCCCACGACCGGCACACCGGCGTCCGCGAGGCGCTGCGCCAGGCCCAGCGGCGTCTGGCCGCCGAGCTGGACGATCACGCCCGCGACCTCACCGGAGCGCTGCTCGGAGTGCACGACCTCCAGCACGTCCTCGAACGTCAGCGGCTCGAAGTACAGGCGGTCCGAGGTGTCGTAGTCCGTCGACACCGTCTCCGGGTTGCAGTTGACCATGACGGTCTCGTACCCGGCCGCCCGCAACGCCATCGCCGCGTGCACGCACGAGTAGTCGAACTCGATGCCCTGCCCGATGCGGTTCGGCCCGGAGCCCAGGATCAGCACCTTCGGCTTCTCCCGCTGCTCCGCGACCTCCGACTCGGCCTGGGGGTCGAGCTCGTAGGCGGAGTAGTGGTACGGCGTCTCGGACTTGAACTCCGCCGCGCACGTGTCGACCGTCTTGTAGACCGGCCGCACGCCCAGGCGGTGCCGCAGCGCGCGCACGCCGTCCTCACCGGCGAGCTCCGGCCGCAGCACGGAGATCTGCCGGTCGGACAGACCAGCACGCTTCGCCTTGCGCAGCAACGGCTCGTCCAGCACGGGAGCCTCCAGCAGCTCCGTGCGCAACGTGCCGAGCCAGGCGATCTGCTCGATGAACCACGGGTCGATCTTCGACGCGTTGTACACGTCCTCGATGGACGCGCCGAGTCGGAGAGCACGCTCGACCGTGTAGAGGCGGCCGTCGTGGCCGCGCTCCAACTGCTTCAGAGTCGACTCGAGCGTAACGCCCTCGGGATCGGGCTGCGTCCAGAAACCGACCGATTTCGTTTCCAGCGAACGCAGCGCCTTGCCCAGCGCCTCCACGAAGTTCCGGCCGATCGACATGGCCTCGCCGACCGACTTCATCGTGGTCGTCAGCGTCGGGTCCGCACCGGGGAACTTCTCGAACGCGAACCGCGGCGCCTTCACGACCACGTAGTCGAGCGTCGGCTCGAACGACGCCGGGGTCTCCCCCGTGATGTCGTTGGTGATCTCGTCGAGCGTGTACCCGATGGCGAGCTTCGCGGCGATCTTGGCGATCGGGAAGCCGGTCGCCTTGGAGGCCAGCGCCGAGGACCGCGACACGCGCGGGTTCATCTCGATGACGACCATGCGCCCGTTGTCCGGGTGGATCGCGAACTGGATGTTGCAGCCACCGGTGTCGACGCCGACCTCGCGGATGACCTGGATGCCGACATCGCGCATGTGCTGGTACTCGCGGTCGGTCAGCGTCATCGCGGGCGCCACCGTCACCGAGTCACCGGTGTGCACGCCCATCGGGTCGATGTTCTCGATCGAGCAGATGACGACCACGTTGTCGTTGCGGTCGCGCATGAGCTCGAGCTCGTACTCCTTCCACCCGAGCACGCTCTCCTCGATGAGCACCTCGGTGACCGGAGACTCCTCCAGGCCGATGGACGCGAGGCGCTCCAGCTCGTCCGGGGTGTGCGCCATGCCGGAACCCAGGCCGCCCATGGTGAACGACGGCCGGATGACGACCGGCAGACCCAGCTCGGCGACGGTCTCGCGGACCTCGTCCATCGTCTTGCACACGGCCGAACGCGGGACCTCGGCGCCGATCTTGCGCACGATGTCCTTGAACATCTGCCGGTCCTCGCCGCGCTGGATCGCGTCGATGTCGGCACCGATCAGCTCGACGTCGTACTTCTCCAGCACCCCGCGCTCGTGCAGCGCGATGGCGGTGTTCAGCGCGGTCTGGCCACCCAGGGTCGCGAGCACCGCGTCCGGGCGTTCCTGCGCGATGACCTTCTCCACGAACTCGGCCGTGATCGGCTCGATGTAGGTGGCGTCGGCGAACTCGGGGTCGGTCATGATCGTCGCCGGGTTGGAGTTGACCAGGCTGACCCTGATGCCCTCCTCGCGCAGCACCCGGCACGCCTGGGTGCCGGAGTAGTCGAACTCGCAGGCCTGACCGATGACGATCGGGCCAGAGCCGATGACCAGGATGTGCTTCAGATCTTCACGCTTGGGCATCAGCGGGCCTCATTCATCAGCGTCACGAACTCGTCGAACAGGGGCGCCGCGTCGTGCGGACCGGCAGCCGCCTCGGGGTGGTACTGCACGGAGAACGCCGGCGCGTCCAGCAACCGGACGCCCTCGACGGTGCCGTCGTTCGGGCAGTAGTGCGACAGCACGGCGCGGCCGAACTCGGACGAGAACTCCTCCCCCGGCGTGCCCTCCAACGCGAACCCGTGGTTCTGCGAGGTGATGGCGACCTTGCCGGTGGCGACGTCGATCACCGGGATGTTGATACCTCGGTGCCCGTAGCGCATCTTGTACGTCCCGCGGCCGACCGCGCGGCCGAGGATCTGGTTGCCGAAGCAGATGCCGAACAGCGGCAGCTTGCGACCCAGCGCCTCGCGAGTCAGCGCGATGGCGTGGTCCTGCGTGGCCGGGTCGCCGGGGCCGTTGGACAGGAACAACCCGTCCGGGCTGACCTTGAGGATGTCCTCGAACGTGCTGGTCAGCGGCAGGACGTGCACCTCGATGCCGCGTGCCGCCATCATCCGCGGGGTGTTCGACTTGATGCCCAGGTCGAGCGCCGCGACGGTGAACTTCTTCTCGCCGATGGCCTCGACCACGTACGGCTCGTCCGTCGTGACGTCGACCGCGAGGTTCGCGCCGAGCATCTGCGCCGAGGCCTTGACCTGCTCGACCATCGACGCGTCGTCGGTGAGGTCGGAACCGGAGAACACACCGGCCCGCATGGCGCCCCGCTCGCGGATGTGGCGGGTCAGCGTGCGGGTGTCGAGGCCCGCGATGCCGACGACGCCCTGGTTCGCCAGTTCCTCGTCGAGACCGCGCTTGGACCGCCAGTTCGACGGTGTGCGCGCGGGGTCGCGGACGACGTACCCGGCGACCCAGATCTTCGACGACTCGTCGTCCTCGTCGTTCCAGCCGGTGTTGCCGATCTGCGGCGCGGTCTGCACCACGATCTGGCGGTGGTAGGACGGGTCGGTCAGGGTTTCCTGGTACCCGGTCATGGCCGTGGAGAACACGACCTCGCCGAGCGAGACGCCGGTCGCTCCGTACGCCTCACCGCGGAAGACACGACCGTCTTCCAGCACCAATGCCGCGTTCGTCACGCCTTGCCTCCGTGTTCGATGGCCGTCTGGCTGAGAGCCGCAACCAATTCCTCATAAACGTCTTTGTCGTCACCGCGGAACCCGGTGTCGAAGAGGTGGCCCTGGTTCTCCCACTGGACCACCAGCAAACCCTCTTCGCTGAACATGACCTTCCCGGCGAGCCCGCGGTCGGTCCGGGCGTCCCGGATGGACCCGGCCGGGATGAAGATCGGTGTGGCGCCGACGCGGTCGATCGCGACGCCTTCCGGCACGAGACTCAGCGTCGCCTCCGCGCGGTGGCCGATGTCGCCGACCTGGACGCGGTCCTGCCAGTTGCCCGCGTTCGTCGTTCCGATGTAGACGCCCGTGGTCGCGAGCCTCGGCTCACCGAGGGTCGCGGGCGTCGCCGGGAACGCGGGCAGGTCGGCCTGCTTCGCCTGACGCCGCTTCCAGCCGTGCCACATCCCGTACACGCACAGTGCGAAGAACAGGAACACCACCAGGACGAGCAGCACGCGGGTCATTCCGCAATCCTTCCCGCCAGTGCGGTCACGCGCCCGCGCAGGACGGTCGCCGTCACCGCGCCGGTCAGCTCCATGCCCTCGAACGGGGTGTTGCCCGCGATGCTCGCGAGCTCCGCGCCGTTCACGGTCCACGTCGCGTCCGGGTCGACCAGCACGAGGTTCGCGGGCTCGCCGACCGCGATCGGGCGGCCCTGGTCGGTCAGGCCGGCGATCTCGGCGGGCTTCTCGCTCATGACCCGCGCGACACCGCGCCAGTCCAGCAGGCCGGTCTTCACCATCGTCTCGACGACGATGCCGAGCGCCGTCTGCAGCCCGAGCATGCCCGGCCGGGCGGCCGACCACTCGCAGTCCTTGTCCTGCACGGCGTGCGGGGCGTGGTCCGTGGCGACGCAGTCGATGGTGCCGTCCGCGAGCGCCCGGCGCAGCGCGTCGACGTCGTCCTGCGTGCGCAGCGGCGGGTTGACCTTGTTGACCGGGTCGTAGGTGGAGAGCCGGTCGTCGGTCAGGATCAGGTGGTGCGGGGTGACCTCGGCGCTGACCTTGGTGCCGCGCGCCTTGGCCCACTTCAGGACGTCCGCCGTGCCGGTGGTGCTGACGTGGCAGACGTGCAGCTTCGCGTCGACCTGCTTCGCGAGGATGCAGTCGCGGGCGACGATCGACTCCTCCGCCGCGGCGGGCCAGCCCTGCAGGCCCAGGCGGGAGGCGTTCTCGCCCTCGTGCGCCTGCGCGCCGACGGTGAGCTTCGGCTCCTCGGCGTGCTGCGCGATGACGGCGCCCAGCGCCTTCGAGTACTCCAGCGCGCGGCGCATGATCAACGGGTCGTGCACGCAGTGGCCGTCGTCGGAGAACACTCGGACGTTGGCCTTGGACTTGGCCATCGTGCCGAGCTCGGCGAGCTTCTCGCCCTCGAGGCCGACGGTGACGGCGCCGACCGGGTGGACGTCGACCAGGCCGACCTCCCTGCCGCGGCGGGCGACGTGCTCGACGATCACCGCGTTGTCGGCGACCGGGTCGGTGTTGGCCATCGCGAAAACGGCGGTGTAGCCACCGAGTGCCGCGGCCCTGGACCCGGTCTCGATGGTCTCCGTGTCCTCACGGCCGGGCTCACGCAGGTGGGTGTGCAGGTCGACGAAGCCCGGCAGGAGAACCGCGCCGTTGCCTTCGATCACTTCGGCGTCGGAATCCGTGCCCTCTGCGATCACGCCGTCGCGGATCAGCAGATCGATCGGTTCCCCCTCGCCGTAGGGCCTAACTCCCTTGAGAAGCAAGGGTTTCACGCGTTTTCCTCCTCGTGGGCGAGCAAGTGGTACAGCACGGCCATGCGCACGTGGACACCGTTGCGGACCTGCTCGGTGATGGCGGCCTGCGGGCTGTCGGCGACGACGGAGGCGATCTCCATGCCGCGCAGCATCGGGCCGGGGTGCAGCACGACGGCGTGCTCTGGCAGCAGCTTCAGGCGCCGCTCGTTGAGGCCGTAGGCGATCGAGTACTCGCGCGAGCTCGGGAAGAACCCGCCGGTCATGCGCTCGGCCTGCACGCGCAGCATCATCACGGCGTCCTGCGACGCGAGTTCGGCGTCGATCTCGTGCGAGACCGCGACCGGCCACTTCTCGACACCGACCGGCAGCAGGGTCGGCGGCGCGACCAGCGTGACCTCGGCGCCGAGCGTCGTGAGCAGGTGCACGTTCGACCGCGCCACGCGGCTGTGCAGGACGTCGCCGACGATCGCGACGCGGCGGCCGTCGAGGCTGCCGAGGCGGTCGCGCAACGTGGCGGCGTCGAGCAGCGCCTGCGTCGGGTGCTCGTGCATGCCGTCGCCCGCGTTCACCACGGACGTGCTCGTGTGCTTGAGCCAGCCCGCGAGGCGGTGGGCCGCGCCGGACGCCGGGTGCCGCACGATCACGCAGTCCGCACCGGCGGCCTGCAACGTGAGCGCGGTGTCCCGCAGCGACTCGCCCTTGCTGACGCTGGAACCGGAGCTGCTGACGTTGATCACGTCCGCGGACATCCACTTGCCGGCGATCTCGAACGACACGCGCGTCCGCGTGCTGTTCTCGTAGAACATCGTGATCACGGTGCGGCCGCGCAGCGTCGGCAGCTTGCGGACCTCGCGGCCGAGCAGCGCCTGCTTCAGCCGGTCCGCGGTGTCGAGGATCGCGATCGCCTGGTCGCGGTCGAGGCCGTCGGTGGAGAGCAGGTGCTTCACTTCAGCACCACTCCGTCGCGGCCGTCGAACTCCTCGAGCATCACCACGACGTCCTCGGTCTTGGACGTGGGCAGGTTCTTGCCGACGTAGTCCGCTCGGATCGGCAGTTCCCGGTGCCCGCGGTCGACCAGCACGGCGAGCTGCACCGCGCGGGGACGGCCGTGGTCGCGCAGCGCGTCGAGCGCGGCGCGGATGGTGCGACCGGAGAACAGGACGTCGTCCACGAGCACGACCAGCTTGTCGTCGATGCCGCCCTCGGGCAGCTTCGTCGCCTCCAGCGGCCTCGTCGGGCCTCTGCGCAGGTCGTCGCGGTAGAGCGTGATGTCGAGCGTGCCCTCGTGCACCGTGCGGCCGGAAAATTCGGCGATCTTAGCGGCGAGGCGCCGTGCGAGAGGGGCTCCCCGGCTGGGAATACCCATCAAGACGACGTCGGGTGCGCTGGGTGCATCGAGAGCGGTCTTCTCGATGATCTGATGGGCCATTCGGGCGACGGTGCGCGCGACGTCACCGGCCGACAGGATCTCGCGATCCCCGGCCGGATCCGTCGCGCCACGTTGACGTGACGCCACGGCTGGACCTCCTTCCCCGCCTCACTGGACGGGTCCTTAAAGGACGTCGGACACCCGGTTACAGCCGGGCTGACCTGCACCGTATCACCCGTGGACGGTCAGCCGTCCGAGTGGTGTCCCGTGCGTGGCGAGGGTCTCTCCCTGAGATCAGCTTGACCTGCCGACCACGGCGAGTAATCATTACTCTGCGTATCGATCTAAGCCTCCCCGCAGCACCGCCGTACTGCTGACGGGGCGAATGAACGGAGAACCGCCACATGGGCGACTACGCCAAGGCGCTGGGGGCCAAGCTCCGCGCTATCCGCCAGCAGCAGGGTCTGTCCCTGCACGGCGTCGAGCAGAAGTCCGGCGGTCGCTGGAAGGCCGTGGTCGTCGGCTCGTACGAGCGCGGTGACCGCGCGGTGACCGTGCAGAAGCTGGCCGAGCTGGCCGACTTCTACGGGGTTCCCGTCGCCGAGCTCCTCCCCGAGGGCCGCGTGCCGTCGGGTGCCGAGCCGGCCACCAAGATCGTGATCAACCTCGAACGACTCCAGCAGCTGCCGGTCGAGAAGGTCGGCCCGCTGGCCCGCTACGCCGCGACCATCCAGTCGCAGCGCGGTGACTACAACGGCAAGGTCCTCTCCATCCGCACCGAGGACCTGCGCTCGCTCGCGATCATCTACGACATGACGCCGGGCGAGCTCACCGAGCAGCTCATCGACTGGGGTGTGCTGCCCCCCGAGGCCCGTCCCGCCAAGGAAGACTGAGCCTTCCCGTTCGGAGCAGTGGCTCCCTCACGTCCTGTTAGTCGCCCTGAGGACGTCGAGGGGGCCACTGCTGCATTCAGGGGATCCACCGTTGCCGGTCGGGTGGCGCCCGCGGCTGCCGAACCGCGCAGCAACTCGGTCAGGTCGTGACGCTCCGCGTGCTCGCCGGTCGGAGTCGCCGACGTGATCCGGTGGGCGAGTCTGAGTGCCATTGCTCACGCAACGAGCCGGGCGAGCTGCTCCTTGTCCTGAATGACGTGGATCGCGGTGATCTGTCCGTCCTGGACGGTGAACGCCATCGCCGAGAACAGCACGCCGTCCACCCACGAGACGAAGCCGGCGTCGCCACCGATGACCGCGAACCTGATCTCCGCCGCCGTCGCGAACTTGCGGAACGTGCTGGCGCGTGCCGCCACCGCCCGCCCACCGATGACCTCCAGGGCACCGGCGCGCAGCACGACCTCGGGGTGCAGCACCGACACCAGCCCCTCCAGGTCGCCCTCGCGGGACGCTTTGAGGAACGCGTTCACCGCTTCCCGCTGCTTCGGCAGGTCGTCGTTCGCCCGCGGTCGTTCCTGCACACGTTTGCGCGCACGGGACGCGAGCTGACGGGTCGTGGCGGGTGTCTTGTCGATCAACGGCGCGATGTCGTCGAACGGCACGGCGAACATGTCGTGCAACACGAACGCAAGGCGCTCATCGGGCTTCAACGTGTCCAGCACGATCAGCATCGCGAGCCCGACCTCGTCGCCGGCCACGGCCTGGTGCTCGGGTTCCTCCCTGACGTCGATCACCGGGTCCGGCATCTCGAACGCGTGATCACGCCTGTCGCGCAACATGTTCAGGCACACCCGACCCACCACGGTCGTCAGCCACGCGGCAGGGTTCTCCACCTCGCTCGTATCCGCCCGCTCCACCCGGATCCACGCCTCCTGCAACGCGTCGTCCGCCTCCGTGAACGACCCGAGCATCCGGTGGGCGACAGCGCGCAAACGCGTGCGCTCCTGCTCGAACTGCGCGATCAAGACTTCCCCCTGTGGTCACGACCTCTCGTCCGCGAGGGTAATCGGTAGGCTCCTGGCAACGTGACCAACTTCGACGCGGGCCTCCTCGCCGACCGAACGCCGCTGCCGTCCGGTCTGGACTCCCGGCTGCTCCGCCACTTCACGTTCCTGATCGAGGTCGACAAGCTGAAAACCGTGCTGCGCGCGTCCCCTCTCGCCGCGGCGGACCGGCGCGAGAACGACGCGGAGCACTCCTGGCACCTCGCGCTCATGGTCCTGGTGCTCGCCGAGCACGCCGACGAACCGATCGACGTCGGCCACACCATCAAGCTCGTGGTCGTGCACGACCTCGTCGAGATCTACGCGGGCGACACCCCGATCTACGACACCGAGGCCGGCCACGACCAGCAGGACCGCGAAGAAGCCGCCGCGGACAGGCTGTTCGGCCTCCTCCCGGACGACTCCGGTCGCGAGCTGAGGGCGTTGTGGGACGAGTTCGAGGCCCGCTCGACGCCGGAAGCGCGGTTCGCGAAGGCCGTGGACCGGCTGCAACCGTTGCTGCTCAACTGGATGGCGAAGGGCGGGACCTGGCGCACGCCCGGCGTGACGGCGGACGACGTGCGGTCGCGCAAGGCGGTCATCGGTGAGGCGTCGGCGACGTTGTGGGAGGCGGCGCGGCACCTGATCGACGAGGGCGAGCGCCGGGGATGGGCTAGTTCACGCGATAGGTGACGTGGGTGAACCCGTTGCCCGCCCTCGACTCCACCTGCTCCAGGTCCAGGCCGGGCACCCCGTCGAACAACCGCGTGCCGGCGCCGAGCGTCACCGGCACGATCCGCAGCCGCAGCTCGTCGATCAGGCCCGCGGCGAGGTACTGGTTGACGGTGGTCGCGCCGCCGTGGACGGAGATGTTGCCGTCACCGGCGGCTTCACGGGCGAGCTCGAACGCGGCCTCGACGCCACCGGTGACGAAGTGGAACGTGGTGCCGCCCTCCATCGGCTGCGGGTCGCGGGCGTGGTGGGTGAGCACGAAGACGGGCGCGTGGTACGGCGGGTTGTCGCCCCACCAGCCGTTCCACGGGCGGTCCCACTCGCCGCGGATCGGGCCGAACATGTTGCGGCCCATGATGAACGCCTTGGTCTCGGCGAGGCGGTCCATCTGCCACTGCCGTTCCGCGGGGTCGTCGAACCAGGCGTGCAGCCTGCTGCCCCAGCCGTCGCCACCGTCGTCACCGAACGGGCGGTCCTCCGCCTGGTTGTGCCCGGCCGCGAAGCCGTCGAGGGAGATCGAGAGGTCGCAGGTCACCTTGGTCATGCACACCAGCCTGGTGCAGGGCTGGCATGACGTCCAATGCCAACTTCTGCCACAACACATCGATAACCTTGATGGATGCTCAGCCTCGTCCACCTCAAGGTCCTCGCCGCGGTGGCCCGGCACGGCTCGGTGACGGAAGCGGCGAAGCACCTGCACTACTCGCAGCCGTCGGTGAGCCATCACCTGTCCCGGCTGGAAGCGGCCACGGGGGTCAAGCTCGTCCAGCGGGTCGGTCGCGGGATCAGGCTGACGCCGGAAGGGCGCCTGCTGGCGGGCCGTGCCGCCGAGATCGTCGGGCGCGTCGACGCCGCCGCCACCGAACTCGCGGCGCAGGCCGGGCTTCAGGCGGGACGGGTCCGGGTCGCGGCCAACGCGTCCACGCTCAGCACGATCGTGCCCGAGGCCGCCGCCGCGCTCGCCGTGGCGCACCCCGGTCTCGAACTGAGCCTCGTCGAGCAGCACCCCGTCGAGGCGGTGCGGCTGCTGCGGCACGGTGAGGTCGACGTCGCCGTCGTCTTCCGGCACGCCGACGACGCCGCGCAGGACGACGGACTGCGGTTCGTCCACCTCGGTGAGGACTCGGTCCACCTGCTCAGCCGGTCTCCTGGCGACGCCCTCGCGAACCACCGCGACTCGGCGTGGATCGGCGGGTGCGACGCGTGCCGGGGAGAGCTGGAAGCCGTGTGCCGACGTGAGGGTTTCGCGCCCCGCGTCGTCTCCCACAGCGACGACATCGCGGTCGTGCAGGCTCTGGTCGCGGCCGGCGCGGGTGTCGCGATCCAGCCCGGTCTCGCGCTCCGGGCCTACCACCGGCAGGGCGTCCACGCCACCGAGGTCCCCGGTTTCCGGCGCGAGATCCACGCCGTCACCTACGGCGAGCCACCCGACCCGCCCGCGGTCGCCGCAGTTCTGACCGCCCTCACCCAGGCCGCCGAAAACCGATGAACGGCGCATTTGTCCACGTGAGGTGAACAAATGCGCCGTTCATCGAGTTCAGAGGACGGCGCGCAGCTGGTCCGCGATCACCGCGATCCGGCCGAGCACGCCGTTCACGAACCGCGGCGAGTCGTCCGTGGACAGGCCCTTGGCGAGTTCCACGGCCTCGTCGATGGCCACCGCGTCCGGCACGTCGGCCGCCCACAGCAGCTCGTACAGGCCGATGCGCAGGACCGCGCGGTCGACGGCCGGCATGCGCTGCAGGGTCCAGCCCTCGGCGTGCTCCGAGATGAGGTCGTCGATCCGCGCGCGATTGGCGTGGACGCCCTCGACCAGCGAGACGGTGTAGTCGTTCACCGGGGGAACGTCCGGCGAACCGACTCGTTCTGCCAGCAGCGTCACCGGGTCGGTGCCCAGCAGGTCGGCTTCGTAGAGAAAGTCGACCGCGCGCTTGCGGGCCTTGCTGCGTGCGCCCATTACTTGTCGCTGATGCGGCCGAGGTAACGGCCGTCGCGGGTGTCGACCTTGATCTTCTCGCCGGTCGTCACGAACAGCGGGACCTGGATCTCGGCGCCGGTCTCCAGGCGGGCGGGCTTGGTGCCGCCGGTGGAGCGGTCGCCCTGCAGGCCGGGGTCGGTGTGCTCGATCACGAGCTCGACCGAGGTCGGGAGCTCGACGAACAGCGCCACGCCCTCGTGCATCGCGACGACGGCCTCCTGGTTCTCCAGCATGTAGTTGGCGGCGTCGCCAACGGTGTCGCCGGGGACCGGGATCTGGTCGTAGGTGTCGCCGTCCATGAAGATGAAGTCGGCGCCGTCCTTGTAGAGGAAGGTCATGCCGCGCTTGTCCACGGTGGCGGTGTCGACCTTGGTGCCCGCGTTGAAGGTCTTGTCGACGACCTTCCCGGTCAGCACGTGCTTGAGGGTCGTGCGCACGAAAGCGCCACCCTTGCCGGGCTTGACGTGCTGGAACGCGGTGACGGTCCAGAGCTGGCCGTCGAGGTTCAGCACCAGGCCGTTCTTCAGGTCGTTCGTGGTGGCCACGGGGGAATTTCTCCTGTGATTGGACGGGGTGTCAGACGACCACGAGTTCCTTCGTGGTCAGGGTGAGGAGCTCCGGCCCGCTTTCGCGCACCACGAGGGTGTCCTCGATGCGGACCCCGCCCCGCCCCGACAAGTACACGCCGGGCTCGACGGTGACCGCCATACCGGCCGAAAGTGTACCGTCACCCGCCTTCGACAACGCCGGAGCCTCGTGGATCTCCAGCCCGACCCCGTGGCCGAGGCCGTGCAGGAAGTCGTCGCCGTGCCCGGCCTTCTCGATCACCTCGCGTGACGCGTGGTCGACGTCGCTCACGCTCACCCCCGGCCGCAGCGCCGTGCGTCCGGCGGCCTGCGAGCGCGCGACCAGGTCGTACAGGTCGCGCTGCCAGTCAGCGGGCTTGCCGAGGACGAGCGTGCGCGTCATGTCCGAGTGGTAGCCGTCGACCAACGCGCCGAAGTCGAGCTTGATGAAGTCGCCCACGTGCAGGACCGCGTCCGTCGGCGAGTGGTGCGGCACCGCCGAGTTCGCCCCGAACGCCACGATCGAGGAGAACGACGGCCCCTCGGCGCCGTGGTCGAGCATGCGGCTCTCCAGCTCGCGCGCGACCTCGCGTTCGGTCGTCCCGGCCCGCAGCCCGCCGTGCCCGATCAACGCCGCCAGCGCCCGGTCCGCCGCCGCGCACGCCATCCGCAGCGCCTCGATCTCGACCTCGTCCTTGACCAGCCGCAGCTTCTCGACCAGGCCACCCGCCCGGTGCAGCTCGGCCTTCCCCGCGGCCTCGGTCAGGGCTTCGAACCCGTCGACCGTGACGTGGTGGCTCTCGAACCCGAGCCTGCCCTCTGCCTTCTCCGCGAGCGCGAGGTCGCACGGCCGGTCGATGAGCCGCTCCAGGTCCGGCACCTGCTTGGCCGACTGGGTCAGATATCGGCCGTCCGTGCAGAAGACAGACGTGTCGTCGCCGTTCGCGTCGATCAGCACGGCGGCGTTCGATCCGGTGAACCCGGTGAGGTACCGGACGTTCAGGAGGTTCGTGACGAGCAGTGCGTCCAGGTTCGTGGCCTGGAGCTCTTGGCGCAGTGCGGTTCGGCGTGCGGCGTACGACGACATGTCTCGCAGCGTACGGCCAGTCCTAAGCTGTGCGCATGCGTCCTTGGTTCGTCCGTGCGTTGTGGATGGGGCTCCTGCACGGGGCCGTGCAGACCGGCGTGGCCGCGGTGGCCGTGCGCAGCCCCGAGGCGACGTCGGTCGGCCCGATCGCCATCGGCCTGCTGATCGCCGCCGCCCTCATCTGGGGCGCGGTGGACACGCTGCGCGACCTGCCGTCGCGCGGCATGCAGTGGTTCATCGCCGCGCTGATCGCGGGCCCGTTCGCGGGTGCCCTGGGCGTGATCGGGTCCGCGCTGCTGGTCGACCAGACCGGGCAGGAGGCGCTGTGGGTGGCGCTGACGGGCGGGGCGGCGTTCACCGCGTTGCTCGTGCTGGCTCCTGCCGGGCTGGGGATGCTGCTGGGCGGCTTCCTCGTGCCGAAGGATTCGGCTAGTCCCCACCCGTGATGGTGAGCTTGTAGTGCGCTGACGTGCTGAAACTGCCCGCTTCACCCTCGATCAGCAGGTCGTGCTCGCCCGGGGTGAGCGGCGGGATCCACGCCCACAGCCCGCACGCCTGAGCCGCCTGCTTGCCCGCGCGCTCGCCGGTCGCGTTGTCCTTCGCGACCTGAAAGGTGATCTCGACCGGGTCGATCCTGCGCAGCTCCACAGGCTTTCCGTCGAGCGTGATCGTGCCCTTCACGCCGGTCATGAACTCGCGGCAGTGCGCGGTGTTGGCGCTGTACAGGTTGACCGCGGGCGCGGCGAGCGGCCGACCGGCGGGCACCTGACACGTCCGCTCCACGGCCCCGCCGAACGTCCCGGCGAGGAACCACACGTCCTTCGGCTGGTCCTCGGCGCAGAACTTGCCGGTGACGTCGGCGACCGGGTTGCGCTCCTCCGGGCTCGCGAGCGCCCACGTCCACCAGCGCGCCTGGAGGTCCTGATCGGACAGTCGAACGCCTGCGGCCAGCGTCGGCTCGGCGGTCTTGGTAGCAGTGCGGGGTTGCGGGATCGCGCACCCGGCCAGGAGCACCGCGAGGGCGGCGATGAGCAGTCTTGACACGCGCGGCATCGTCGCAGATCAGCGATCACCGCGCCGCTGGATTTGCCACCAGTTCGATCTCGAAACCGTCCTCGTTCTCGAGGAAAGCCGCGTAGTGGTCCGGGCCGCCCGCGAACGGGTGCCGGTCGGCGAACATGAGCCGCCAGCCGTGGTCCTGCGCTTCGCTCGTGAGACGGTCGACGGCCTCGCGAGTGCCGGCGTGCAGGGCGAGGTGGTTGAGGCCGGATTTCATCCGATCGTGTGGACCGGTGACGGCCGGGGACTGCTCGACGACGACATAGGTCTCGCCGAGCTTCCAGCTGACGCCGGCGGGCCAGCGCTGGAACTCGGTCCAGCCGAGGGCGGGGAAGAGCCAGCCGAAGGTGGCTTCGGCGCGGGCGAGGTCCGTCACCCACAGCTCGACGTGGTGCAGGGTCACTTCTTGAGCGCCAGCCAGCGCAGCGCGAGCAGGTAGCCCTCCACGCCCAGCCCCGCGATCACGCCGTTCGCGACCGCCGAGATGACGCTGTGGTGCCGGAACTCCTCGCGCTGGTGGATGTTCGAGATGTGCACCTCGACCAGCGGCGCGGTCAGCTGCGAGCACGCGTCGCGCAACGCGATCGAGTAGTGCGTCCAGGCGGCGCCGTTCAGCACCACCGGGATCGACGCGTCGGCGGCCTCGTGCAGCCACCCGACCATCTCGCCCTCGTGGTTGGTCTGGCGGACCTCGACCTCGAAGCCGAGCTCCTTGCCCTCCGCGACGCACATCTCGGCGAGGTCGGCGTGGGTGGTGCTGCCGTAGATGAGCGGCTCGCGGCTGCCCAGGCGGTTCAGGTTCGGGCCGTTGAGGACGAGGACCTTCACAGCAGCACCTTCCCGGAACCGGAGCCCGGCTTCGGCTCGGCGGCCACGGCGGAGTACGCGGCGGCGATCAGGGCCGGGTCCGGGCCTTCGAGGCGGCCCGGCTTGGCGAGGCCGTCGAGGACCACGAAGCGGAGCACGCCCGCCTTGTTCTTCTTGTCGACCTTCATGCCCTCCATCAGCTGCGGCAGGGCGTCCGGGTCGTAGGAGGTCGGCAGGCCGAGGAGCTCCAGCACGCGGCGGTGGCGGTCGGCCGTCTCGTCGTCCAGGCGGCCGGCGAGACGGGCCAGTTCGGCGGCGAAGACCAGGCCCACGCTGATCGCGGCGCCGTGGCGCCAGCGGTAGCGCTCGCGGCGTTCGATGGCGTGGCCCAGGGTGTGGCCGTAGTTCAGGATCTCGCGCAGGGACGACTCGCGCAGGTCGTTCGTGACGACGTCGGCCTTGATCTGGATCTTGCGGCGGACGAGCTCTGCGAGCACGTCGCCGGTCGGGTCCAGGGCGGCCTGGGGGTCGGCCTCGATCAGGTCGAGGATCACCGGGTCGGCGATGAAGCCGCCCTTCACGATCTCGGCCATGCCGGCGACGAGCTCGTTGCGCGGCAACGTTTCCAGGGTGGCCAGGTCGACGAAGATGGCGTCCGGCTCGTAGAACGTGCCGACGAGGTTCTTGCCCGCGTCGGTGTTGATGCCGGTCTTGCCGCCGACCGCCGCGTCGACCATGCCGAGCAGCGTCGTCGGGATGTTGACCAGGCGCACGCCGCGCATCCACGTGGACGCGACGAAGCCCGCCAGGTCCGTCACGGCGCCGCCGCCGAGGCCCACGACGACGTCAGCGCGCGACAGGCCGATCTTGCCCAGCACGTCCCAGCAGAAGCCGGCCACGGCGAGGTCCTTGCCGTCCTCGGCGTCGGGGATCTCGACGCGGTGGGCGTCGGCGCTCACGGCCTTGAGCTCGTCGACCAGCACCTCGGCGGTCGCGGCGAGCGTCGGCTGGTGCACGATCGCGATCTTCGCGGTCCCGCGCAGGAACTCGACGATGTCGCCGAGCAGGCCGCGCCCGATCACCACGTCGTAGGGCTTCTCCGCGGCGACCCGGATGCGGACGGGCTCGGTCATTCTTGCGCTCCCTTGATCACCGCGTCGGTCACCTGCTCCGGATCCAACGAGTCGGTCAGCACCTCGATCGTCGCGACCTCGCGGTACAACGGCAGGCGCGCGTCGAGCAGCGCCTTGAACGTCGCGCGCGGGTTCACGCCGGACAGCAGCGGCCGTGCGGACGACAGGCCGGTGCGGCGCACACCCTCGGCCATGCCCACGTTCAGGAACACGACCGTGTGCGCCTTCAGCCGCTCACGCGTCGTGGCCGACAGCACCGCTCCCCCGCCCAGCGCGAGCACGCCGTCGTGCTCGTCCAGCGCGCGAGCGACCGCTTCCTCTTCGAGGGCGCGGAAAACCGGTTCGCCGTCGTCGGTGAAGATGTCCGAGATCGGCTTGCCCGCCGTCTCGACGATGTCCGCGTCGACGTCGCGGAAGGCGAGGTTCAGTCGCTTGGCCAGCAGCTCGCTGACCGTGGTCTTGCCCGCACCGGGCGGGCCGACCACCACGTAGCGAGGGCTCACATGCCCTCCCAGCGGGCTTCCAGGGCCTTGAGGTACGCGTGGGCGTTGCGGCGCGTCTCGTCGAGCGAGTCGCCGCCGAACTTCTCCAGCGCGGCCTCGGCCAGCACCAGCGCCACCACGGACTCCAGCACGACACCGGCGCGCGGCACCGCGCACACGTCCGACCGCTGGTGGATCGCGACGGCGGGCTCACCGGTGCGCACGTCCACAGTGGACAGTGCACGCGGGACGGTCGAGATGGGCTTCATCGCCACGCGCGCACGGAGGATCTCACCGTTGGTGATGCCGCCTTCGAGGCCACCGGCGCGGTTCGAGCGGCGCGTGACGCCGACGGGGCCGCTGCCGCGGTCGATCTCGTCGTGCGCCTGCGAACCCCACCGGCGCGCGGAGGTGAAGCCGTCACCGATCTCCACGCCCTTCATCGCCTGCACACCCATCAGGGCGGCGGCGAGACGCGCGTCGAGGCGGCGGTCCCAGTGCACGTGCGAGCCGAGGCCCGGCGGCAGCCCGTACGCGAGCACCTCGATCACACCGCCGACGGTGTCACCGGCCTCCTTCACGGCCTCGACCTCGGCGACCATGGCCTCGGTGCCGCGCGCGTCGAAGCAGCGCGTCGGCGACTCGTCGATCGCGGCGAGGTCGTCCGGCGTGGGCAGGGCCGCGTCCTCCGGCGTCTCCGCCTTGCCGATCGACACGACGTGGCTCAGGATCTGCACGCCCAGCAGCTGCTGCAGGAACTGCCGCGCCACGGTTCCCAGAGCGGTCCGCGCGGCGGTCTCACGGGCGGAAGCGCGCTCCAGCACCGGACGGGCCTCGTCGAAGCCGAACTTCTGCATGCCCGGCAGGTCCGCGTGACCGGGGCGCGGGCGCGTGAGGGCCTCGTTGCGCCCGGTCGGCTTGAGCAGGCTCGGGTCGACGGGGTCGGCCGACATGACGGTCTGCCACTTCGGCCACTCCGAGTTGCCGATGGTGACCGCGATCGGTCCGCCCTGGGTCTTGCCGTGGCGGACGCCGCCGAGGATCTCGACCTCGTCCTGCTCGAAACCCATCCTGGGCGAGCGACCGAACCCGAGCCTGCGGCGCCCCAGCTGGGCGACCAGGTCGTCGGTGGTCACCTCGACTCCGGCGGGCATGCCCTCGAGGACGGCGACGAGAGCGGGGCCGTGTGACTCTCCAGCGGTGATCCATCGCAGCACGCTCACAATCCTTTCACAGCGTCGTCAACGCCCAGGTGGCGGCCAGCAACCCCGGCCCGTGCGGCACGGCGCGCGCCCGCCGGAGGGCAGCCAGCAGCACCGTGAGGGCGCTGGACAGGATCGCCGCAGGCAGGAGCGACGACAGCGCGAGCGGCGCGCCGAGCCCGAAGGCGAGTTTCACGTCGCCGCCGCCCATCCACGCGGGCCGCAGGCGCCGGACGGCGAGATGAGCGCCACCGAAGATCGCCGCGGAGAGCGCCGCCGCTCCCAGCCTGTGGAACTCCAGGAGCAGCAGCAGGGCGCCCAGCGGGAGGGTCAGCGCGTCCGGCAGCCGGTGGTGCCGCAGATCGATCATCGCGAGCACGACGCCGAAGCACGCCAGCACGTACGAGGAGGGCGGTGCGTCCAGGACGTCCGCGACCGTCCACGACGCCCCCAGGACGAACGCGAGCAGGACCGTGGTCATGAGCACCACGGTCCTGCTCGGCACGGCTGGGGCACAAATCGCGACCTGTCGTGAACGGTCCGTTCACGACGGGTCGCGGAGTGCACGCGGGGAGCTTTCGTTTGCTCTGACCGCACGGAAGGGCCCCGCGTGCAGTCAGGAAACGTCAGCGAGACCAGTCGAAGAGGGCGTCGTTCGCCGCCACGTCCACGTCCACCGCGAGGTCGCCGAGCACGTCGGCGGACGCGTCCAGCGCGATCACAGGGCAGATCGGCGCGAACCCGGCCGCTTCGACCTCGGCCGGGTCCCAGGTCACGATGCGCTGACCCGCCCGCACCTCCTCGCCCTTCACGACGTGCAGCTCGAAGCCCTCGCCCTTGCGCTTCACGGTGTCGATGCCGAGGTGCACCAGCACCGCGGCGCCGTCACCGGTGGCGATCACGAACGCGTGCGGGTGCAGCGTCACGACGGTGCCGTCCAGCGGCGAGACGACGTCGGCCTTCACCCGTGCGGGCTCGACGGCGACGCCGGGACCGACCATCGCCTGCGAGAAGACCGGGTCCGGCACGGCGGAGAGCGCGACCGCCCGTCCGGCCACGGGGCTGCCGACGCGCAGGCTCACAGGAGGTCCTCGATGTCCTGGGCGATCGTGTCCGCCTCGGGACCGACGATGACCTGGACGACGCTGCCTGCACGCACGACACCCATGGCCCCGGCGGCCTTCAGGGCCGGCTCGTCGACCAGCGAACCGTCGTTGAGCTCGCAGCGCAGGCGCGTGATGCACCCCTCGATCTCGATGATGTTGTCCGCGCCACCAAGCGCGGCGAGGATCTTCTCCGGCCTCTCGTCAGCCACGTCCGTACCTCTCGTTCCCGTAACAGCGGTTGACACCCGCTTGGTGTGCGGAGCATTCTCCCGCACCAACTGGTCTAGACCGGAAAGTACCACTAGCGAGGAGGTGAGCGAATGCACGAGATCGTGGACGGGCCCAAGCCCAAGCACGCGCAGCTGCGCGAGATCCTGCGCCGACTCGCCGAACAGGACCTCGCACCCGGCTCACCGATCCCCTCCGAGCGAGACCTGGCGGAGCGGTACGGAGTCTCCCGCATCACCGTGCGGGCCGCAGTCGGCCAGCTGGTCGCCGAAGGCCTGCTCACGCGGGCCAAGGGGCGCGGGACGTTCACCGCCAAGCGCCGCTACGACCTGCAGCTCTACCTCGACTCGTTCACCTCGGTCATGCAGACGCGGGGGCTGGAGCCGAGCACCGAGGTGATCAGCTGCGGCCAGGCGGCACCCGGTTCGAAGGCCTCGCTCGGGCTCGAGGACGACGAGTACGCGTACCGCGTCGTACGGCTGCGCAAGGCCGACGGGGCACCGCTGGCGCTCGAAGCCGGCTGGTACAGCCCGCACGTGCTCCCCGAGCTCGACAGGTGCGATCTGACCGGATCGATCTACGAGATCATCGCCACCCGTTACGGGGTGCAGCTCGACCACGCGCGGCAGACCGTGTGGGCCGAGACCGCCGACGCGGAGACCGCGAAGGCGCTCGGCGTCCGCAAGGGCAGCCCGCTGCTCGTGTTCAGAAGGGTCGCCAGCTCTCAGGGGCGGCCGTGTGAAGACGTGACTTCCTGGTACCGGGGCGATCTCTACCAGGTGACCATGCAACTGGACCGGACCGTCCCGGGGACCGGACCGAACTCCGCCAAGGGAGGTACCCGATGAGCACCAACGCCGCACAGACAGGCGGTCGTGAGATCAAGGGCCTCGCCACGTTGCAGCGCTTCGGTCGCAGCCTCATGCTGCCGATCGCCGTGCTGCCCGCGGCAGGTCTCCTGCTCCGAGCCGGTCAAGACGACATCCTGGGCAAGGATGGAGCTGGCTGGAACGAAGTCGCCGCGGTGATCGGTGCGGCGGGCGACGCGCTGTTCAGCAACCTCGCCCTGCTGTTCGCGGTCGGCATCGCCGTCGGGTTCGCCCGGCGCGGTGACGGCTCCACGGCGCTCGCCGGTGTCGTCGGTTACGTCGTGCTGACGAGCGTCTTCAAGGCGATGTCGCCGTTCGTCCTCGACCAGCCGACGGACCCGGCCGCCAAGCCGGTACTGATCAACTACGGTGTGCTCGGCGGTATCGTCGTCGGTATCACCACGGCACTGCTGTGGCAGAAGTACCACCGCATCAAGCTGCCCCCGTACCTGGCCTTCTTCGGCGGCCGCCGGTTCGTGCCGATCATCGTCGCCGGTGTCATGGTGATCTTCGGTGTCGTGCTCGGCTTTGCGTACCCGCTGTTCAACGAGGGTCTCATGGCCGTCGGTAAGTGGGTCACCGGCAGCACGATCATCGGTGCGTTCATCTACGGCACGGTCAACCGCCTGCTGATCCCGCTCGGCCTGCACCACATCGTCAACAACGTCGTGTGGTTCCAGTTCGGCGAGTACGAGGGCAAGACCGGTGACATCCCGCGCTTCCTCGCGGGTGACCCGTCCGCCGGTACCTTCCAGACCGGCTTCTTCCCCATCCTGATGTTCGCCCTGCCGGCCGCCGCGCTCGCGATCGTGCACACCGCACGGCCGAACCAGCGCAAGATCATCGGTGGCATCATGGGCTCCGCCGCCCTCACCGCGTTCATCACCGGTGTGACGGAGCCGCTCGAGTTCGCGTTCATGTTCGTCGCGTGGCCGCTGTACGTGATCCACGCGGTGCTGACCGGTACCTCGCTCGCGATCTCGAACGCGCTGGGTGCCCACGACGGCTTCTCGTTCTCGGCCGGTGCGATCGACTTCATCCTGAACTGGAACATCGCGACCAAGCCGTGGCTGCTGATCGTCCTCGGTGTGATCTACGCGGCGATCTACTACTTCCTGTTCCGCTTCGTCATCACCAAGTGGAACCTGAAGACGCCGGGTCGCGAGGACGACGAGTCGCCGGAGGCCGACGAGAGCGTGGTCGGCAGCAGCGGTGACACGGCGGTGCGCGAGAAGCCCGCCAAGAACGAGAAGTAGCCCAGCACAACCAGCTCTACCGGGAGGAACCATCATGGCCGAGCGACGGGTCACCGTGGCCAGCAAGGTCGGACTGCACGCCCGGCCTGCCGCACTGCTGGCGAAGGCCGCCGCCGACCAGCCGGTCACGGTCACCATCCGCAAGGACGGCGGCGAAGCCGTGGAAGCGGCGAGTGTGCTGGGTCTGATGACCCTCGGCGCCATGCACGGTGACGAGGTGGTGCTCAGCGCCGAGGGAGACGGAGCGGATGCCGCTCTGGACGCCATCGCCGAGCTGATCGCCACCGACCACGACGACTGAGTCGTGCTCGGGCTGTGAGCGGCCTGCGCGCAGGCCGCTCACAGCCCATCCGAAGTGCAGGACGACACCCGCGGTCACGACGCCGGCCAACGTCGACGGCGTGGCCTGCGGGTACGTCACCATCAGCCACACCCCGCCCGCGGCGATCGCGGGTGGCACGACCAGCCCCGCGGTCCACCTGCGCAACACCAGGAACGCGAGCGTCGAGACCAGCAGCGCCGCGCCGAGCGTGTCGCTGAAGCGGTGCCAGCCCAGCGACACCGTCTCCGCCGCGACCGCCCCCGCGCCGATCGCCCCGGGAATCGCCACGAGCAGCGCGAACCGCCGTGGCACCGCCATCGTCACCGCGATCACCGACGCCACCGCGGCCGCCGTGTGTCCACTCGGGAAGCTGTTGTGCACCAGCACGGCGTCGTCGTCCAACGGCGGGCGCACCAGCACGTAGAGCTTCAGAACCTGCGCCAGCAGCACCGAACCGCCGAGGACGAGCAACGGCGGGAAAGCCTTCTTGCGCGCCAACAGCACGACGAGGATCGCGGCGACGATGATCGCCATGTCCACGTTGGACGCCCACGACCGTTGGAGTGAGAGCTCGGGCAACGCGGCGTTCTCCGCCTTCTGCCCGAACGACGTCCACACCAGTGCGAAGTACGTGAAGAGGAATCCCAGCAAGCTTCCGGCCATGCGGTCGAGACTCCGCGAGCCGCTCAACGGGAGCGTCCACGCAATGTCATGGTTCCGCTACAGATCCGGCACAGGTGCCGTGACCCGCCGATAATGGATCTCGTGGCGATGGTCTTGCTGGTCGAGGACGACCCCGCGGTGCGTGAAGGACTCGGATTGGCGTTGCGCCGCCAGGGACACGACGTCCGGGCAGCGGGAACGGGTGAAGAAGGCGTCGACAGGCTGCGCGAGTCCAGGCCCGACATCGTCGTCCTGGACATCATGCTGCCCGGCATCGACGGCTTCGAGACGTGCCGGCGGATGCGCGTGCAGGCCGAGGTGCCGATCATCATGCTCACCGCGCGCGGCGACGACTTCGACGTGGTCGCGGGCCTGGAGGCGGGCGCGGACGACTACGTGGTGAAGCCGGTCGAGCCGCGCGTGCTGGAGGCGCGGATCCGGGCAGTGCTGAGGCGGACCGTCTCCGAACCGTCGACCGTGGAACGCCACGGCTCGTTGCTGATCGACCGGGCGGGCCTTCAGGTGCTGAAGAACGACGCGAAGGTCGCGCTCACCCCCACCGAGCTGAAGCTGCTGCTCGAACTCTCCCGCACACCCGGCCGCGTGCTGACCCGGCAGCAGATCCTGGAGGCCGTCTGGGAGCACGACTACCTCGGCGACTCCCGCCTGGTCGACGCGTGCGTCCAGCGGCTGCGCGCGAAGATCGAGGACGTCCCTTCGGAACCACGTTACGTCCACACCGTCCGCGGCTTCGGCTACCGCTTCGGCCCGCGATGAGGTTCGCGAGGTGAGGGCACTGTTCCGCGGCCTGAAACCCAGGCTGATGGCGGCCTTCCTGCTCCTGACGCTGCTGGGCGCGGTGGCGGCGACGGGCGCCTCGTACGCGACCGCCCGCAACCTCCTGCTGGAGGACGCCCAGAACGGCTTCATGAACCCGCTGGTGGACGACGTCCGCAACGCCGCGGAACGCCTGAAGGTCCCGCCGGCGCAGCAGGACCTCGACGACTTCCAGGCCTCCCTGCGCAGCCCGGCGGTCGTGGTCTTCGACGGACTGCGGTCCCGCAACGGCCCCGACCCCTCGATCGCGCCCGCCGAGATGCGCGAGATGGTGAAGTCGAGCAAGACGATCATCTGGCAGCGCCGCACGGACCTCGTCGAACCGTACGTGGTCATGGGCATCCCGCTGCTGCGCCCCGACGGCTCCTCCACCGGTGTCGAGGTGTGGGCGTGGGGAACCCTCGGCGGCCCGCAGCGCGCCATCGACAGCTTCTCGACCGCCGCCTGGGTGGGAGTGAGCCTGGTGCTGCCGCTGGCTCTCGGACTGGCCCTCTTCACCGCACGCGGGGTGCTGCGGCCGGTTCGCCGTCTGGGCGCCGCGGCGCGCGCTCTCGGTTCGGGCCGCCTGGACACACGCGTCGACGAACGGGGCTCCGACGAGCTCTCCGACCTGGCGCGGACGTTCAACAGGGCCGCCTCGCAGCTGGAAGCCTCGCAGGCCGCCGCACGCCGCTTCGTGGCCGACGTGTCCCACGAGCTCCGCACGCCGCTGACCGCGATGAGCGCCGTGACCGCCGTCCTGGACGAGGACGCCGACTCACTCCCCGAGGACACCGCGGTGGCGGCCCGCCTGGTCTCGGCCGAGACCCGCAAGCTCACCCGCCTGGTCAACGACCTGATGGAGATCTCACGCTTCGACGAGGGCCGCAACGTCCTGGAGCTCGACGAGTGGGACATCAGCACCGCCGTCCGCGACACCCTCGCCGCCCGCGGCTGGACCTCGTCCGTCGAGGCCTCGCTGCCCGACGGCGTGGTGGGCAGGGTGGACCGCCGCCGCCTGGACGTGATCGTGGCGAACCTGGTGGGCAACGCGCTGAAGCACGGGGTTCACGCGACCGCGCGACCCGACCGCAACACACCGGCACACGGCGGCGCTCACGTCCGCGTGACGGTGCGGCCCGACGGCATCGAGGTGGCCGACAGCGGCCCCGGCATCCCGGAGGAAGCCCTCCCCCACATCTTCGACCGCTTCTACAAGGCAGACACGGCCCGCTCCCGTTCCGAGGGCAGCGGACTGGGATTGGCGATCGCATGGGAGAACGCACGCCTGCACGGCGGGACGATCGAAGCGGCCAACGCACCATCGGGCGGCGCGGTCTTCACCTTGCGCTTGCCCTGGTGACCCTGTCGGCCTGCGGTGTGCGTCCCACCCCGGTCCTGACCGGCGCCGAGGCACCGACCGTGTCGGCGCACGAGCTGACCGTCTACCTGGTGAAGGCGGAGCTGGACGGCCTGGTGCGGCGCACGCGGTCGTACACCGGGACCGTGGACACCGCCACGGCGATCAACCTGCTGGTGGCCGGGCTGACCGACGAGGAGAAGAAGCTCGGCCTGGTGACGGAAGTGCCTGCCACGTCGTCGCGGGTGTTCGCGGTCTCGAACGTGATCGTGCTGCCCGAGGACATGGGGCCGCTGTCCAAGTGGGCACAGGTCCAGCTGTACTGCACGGCGATCGCGAGCCGGGCGAAGGTGGAAGGGGTGCCGGGGCCGGGCATCGAGTGCCCGTGACCACGCCAGCTCCGGTGGCGTCTGCAAGTACCACCAACTCAACATCAACAGGCGCTTTCCTACCGCCAACAGGCCTTGTCCGGTCACGCGGACGAGGACAGGTTGGGTGTAGTTGGCGGCGGTTTGATCAAGAGTTGGTGGTACTTGCAGACGCCCATTAGCCCCTAGGAACGCGAGGCCAGCTCGGCGGCCAGCGCCTCCCGCATGACCTCCTGCGGCGCCGGCTTGCCCGTGAACTGCTCCACCTGACCGAAAGCCTGGTGCAGCAACATGTCCAGCCCTGTCGCCAGCCGCGCGCCCGACTCCTCCACCGCCGCGGCGACCGGGGTCGGCCACGGGTGGTAGATCACGTCCAGCACGTACGGGGCGCGGGCCAGTGCGGCGGCCAGTGGAACCGTTGCCGAGGCCGGGACCGTGGAAACCACCACGTCCGAGGCGCCCGCGAGGACGGCCAGGTCCACAGAGGACAGTGACAGCACCTCGGCCTTGATGCCCACGCGGGACGCCGTCTCCAGCGCCTCGGAGGCGCGCGACGGATCCCGCACCACCAGGGACACCGACGAGATGCCCAGCTCGGCGAGGCCTGCCAGCGCGGCGGTGGCCGTGCCGCCTGCACCGATCACGACGCCGTGCGTGCCGTCGGAGAAACCCTTCTCCCGCAACGCTCCTACGACGCCGTCCACGTCGGTGCAGTCGGCGTGCCAGCCGGAATCGGTGCGCACCAACGTGTTCGCGGCACCGACGGCCGTGGCGCGCTCGGTCACCGAGGACGCGAACGCCAGCGCCGCCCGCTTCGTCGGCATCGTGCACGACAGTCCTACCCACTCCGGGCCCAGCGACGAGACCAGAGCGGGCACTTCGGCCTCTGCGCACTCCAGCCGCGTGTACTCCAGGTCGAGACCCAGTGCGGCGTAGGCGGCGTTGTGCAGCACGGGGGAAAGGGAGTGCTCGATCGGCGAACCGATCACCGCCGCGCGCAGCACTAGTAGACGCCTTCCTTCCGAGCCTTCGCGACCAGCGCGTCGTGCTCGTCGATCGTCTTCGAGAAGCACGTGGTGCCGTCCTTCTGGCACTTCACGAAGTACTTGATGTCGCCACCCTCGGGCTTCATCGTCGCCGCGACCGCCTGCTGCGACGGCGAGCCGATCGGCGTCGGCGGCAGGCCCTGGTTCACGTAGCTGTTGTACGGGCCGGCCTTCTCACGGTCCGCGTCGGACGTGCGGATGTGCGGCTGGTTGAGCTGGTAGTTGATGGTCGAGTCGAACTGCAGCGGCATGGGCTCCTTCAGGCGGTTGTAGATCACCTGGGAGACCTTGGTGAAGTCCTTCTCGACGGCTTCCTTCTCGATCAGCGAGGCCATGACCAGGACCTCGTACGGGCGGAAGCCGGTGTTCGCGGTGCCACCGGGGATGCCGACGCTCTGCAGCTTCTGCACCGAGGCCACGACCACGCTGCGGATCAGCTCCACCGCGCTGACACCCGGCTTGACCTGGTAGACGCCGCGCATGATCAGGCCTTCGAGGCGGTGCACGGGCTCGGCGCGCTTCACGTCGGCCAGCGCCCAGTCCGGGACGCCCAGGGCGACCGGGTCGGTCTGCTCGGCCGCTGCCTTGATCTCGTCACCGGTCAGGCACTTCTTCTGGCCGTCCTTCTCCGTGCAGCTCGCCTTGGCGAGCTGGGAGTAGATGCCGAGGACGGTCTTGCCGTCGGCCTGGATGTCGGTGAGCTTGATGCCGCCGACGATCTGGACGGCGGGCACGCGGGTCTTCGGGTCGATCATCCGGGCCACGGCCTGCTGGCCTGACATCTTCGTCTTCATCAGGTAGAAGCCGGGCTGGATCGACGTCACGCGGGCGTCGGTCTTGCTGGCCTCGAGGAAGGCGCGCGCGGACGCGATGACCCCGTTCTCGTAGAGGGTCGACGCGATCTGGCCACCGACCTCGCCGTCCTTGACCTCGACGATGACGTCGGCCTCGCCGCTGCCGGCGAAGTCCTCGTACGAACCGATGCCCCGCAGCTCGCGGTAGCCGTAATAGGCACCGCCCATGCCCACGGCGAGAACCAGCGCGACGACGAGCCACATGATCGTCTTCTTGCGCTTCTTCGCCTTGATGCGGGCACTGTTGTCACGCCCGCGCTCGCGCTCACGCTTGACCGGACGTCGTTCATCCACGTCGGGGTCGGTGAACAACCCGAGATCGTCGCTCACACCTCGTCCTTTCGGGCGGCCACAGAGCGTGCCCGTGCATCCAGCCAAGACTGCAGGATCTCGACAGCGGCAGCCTGGTCGACCACGGCACGCTGCTTCTTGCCCTTCACACCGCGCTGCGCCAGCACGCGGCTCACCACGACCGTCGTCAGCCGTTCGTCGCTGAGCCGCACCGGCACCGGTGCGATGCGGCCGGCCAACGCGGCAGCGTACGCGGTCGCCGCTTCCGCTGCCGGGCCGTGCCGACCGGCCAGTGTTCTGGGCAGACCGACCACGACCTCGACGACGTCATGCTCGGCCACGAGACGTACGAGCTCGGTGAGGTCCGAGCCGCGCTTCTCGTCACGCTGGAGGGTAACCAGCGGAGTCGCCAGAAAAGCACCCGGATCGCTGAGAGAAATTCCCACACGAACCGACCCGACGTCGACGCCGAGCCTCCTGCCGAGGCCCGGATCGTCGACTCCGGCGACATCAGCGCTGCTCAAGCACCTTGTCCAGTTCGTTCGTGAGGGCCGTGATGGCCTCGGGCACGCCGGCCGGGTTCGTGCCGCCGCCCTGGGCCAGGTCCGGCTTGCCACCACCGCGGGCGGCGATGGACGGGCCGAACACGGGCACGAGCTTGCCGGCGGCCAGGCCCAGGTCGCGGGCGGCGGCCGTGGTGGCGACCACGAAGCTCACCTTGTCGCCGTCGACCGAGAACAGGGCCACCACACCGGGCTTGGTGCCGAGGCGGTTGCGGACCTCGCCACCGAGCGTGCGCAGGTCGTTGCCCGACACGCCCTCCAGGCCGAGGGCCACGAGCGACAGACCGCGCACGTCCAGGGCCTTGTCGGCGAGCGACCCGGCGTTGCCGAGCAGCTGGGCGGCGCGGACCTTCTCGAGCTCCTTCTCGGCGGACTTCAGCCGCTCGACCAGGGACTCGATCCGCTCGGGCAGGCCATCGGAGCCGACCTTGAGCATGTCGGAGAGGTTCTGCACGATGGCGCGTTCCTTGGCCAGGAACCGCATGGCCTCGATGCCGACGTAGGCCTCCAGGCGGCGCACGCCGGAACCGACCGAGGATTCACCCAGCAGGGTGATCGGGCCGATCTGCGACGAGTGCTCGACGTGGGTGCCACCGCACAGCTCACGCGACCACGGACCACCGATCTCGATGACGCGCACGGTCTCGTCGTAGGTCTCGCCGAACAGGGCCACGGCACCCATGTCCTGGGCACCGGCCATGTCGGTGTAGACGATGCTGACCGGCAGGTCCTTGCGCACGGCGAGGTTCGAGACCTCCTCGATCTCGCTCTTGGCCTCGGTGGACAGCCCACCGGTCCAGGCGAAGTCGAGCCGCAGGTAGCCGGGCTTGTTGTACGAACCGCTCTGCAGGGCCGACGGGCCGAGCACCTGGCGCAGGGCGGCGTGCACGACGTGCGTGCCCGAGTGACCCTGACGGGCACCGACGCGCCACTCCGGGTCGACGCGGGCCTCGACGTGCTCGCCCTCGCTGATCTCACCGGACCGGACGCGCACCTGGTGCACCCACAGCTTGCGGGCGACCTTCTGCACGTCGAGGACCTCGAGCTCGGCGTTGCCCGTCACGATGGTGCCGGCGTCGGACTCCTGGCCACCGGACTCGGCGTAGAGCGGTGTGCGGTCGAGGACGACCTCGACGATGTCGCCTTCCTTGGCCGACTTGATCCGCTGGCCGTTCAGCACGATGCCGCGCAGCGTGGCCTCGGAGGCCAGCTCGGAGTAGCCCGTGAACTCGGTCGGGCCCTGCTCCAGCAGCTCGCGGTACACGGACTGGTCGCCGTGGCCGGTCTTCTTGCCGGCGGCGTCGGCCTTGGCGCGGGCGCGCTGCTCGGCCATCAGCTTGCGGAAGCCGTCCTCGTCCACCGACAGACCGGCCTCGGAGGCCATTTCCAGCGTGAGGTCGATCGGGAAGCCGTACGTGTCGTGCAGCTGGAAGGCCTTGTCACCCGGCAGGGTGGCGCGGCCGTCCGACTTCACCTCGGCGGCGGCGTTCTCGAAGATCCGCGAACCGGCGTCGAGCGTGCGGAGGAACGTGTCCTCCTCGGCCTTGAGCACCTGCTGGATGCGAGCGAAACCGCTGACCAGCTCGGGGTAGGCCTCACCCATCGAGTCGCGGACGACTTCGGCGAACTGCTGCAGCACCGGCTCGTTGACGCCCAGCAGGCGCGACGAGCGGATGATGCGGCGCAGCAGGCGGCGCAGCACGTAGCCGCGAGCCTCGTTGCCGGGCGTGACGCCGTCGCCGACGAGCAGCACACCGCTGCGGGCGTGGTCGGCGATGACGCGGAACCGGACGTCGTCGACCTCGCTGTCGCCGTACTTGCGGCCCGACAGCTCCTCGGCCTTGTTGATGACGGCGCGGACCAGGTCGGTCTCGTAGACATTGTCGACGCCCTGCAGCAGGTAGGCGACGCGCTCGACGCCCATGCCGGTGTCGATGTTCTTCGACGGCAGCTCGCCGAGGATCGGGTAGTCCTTCTTGGCGCCACCCTCACCGCGGATGTTCTGCATGAAGACGAGGTTCCAGATCTCCAGGTACCTGTCCTCGTCGACGACCGGGCCGCCCTCCTTGCCGTACTCGGGGCCGCGGTCGTAGTAGATCTCCGAGCACGGGCCGCACGGGCCGGGCACGCCCATCGACCAGAAGTTGTCCTCGACGCCGCGGCGCTGGATGCGCTCCAGCGGCATGCCGGCGACCTTCTGCCACAGCTCGATGGCCTCGTCGTCGTCCAGGTAGACCGTCACCCAGATGCGCTCGGGGTCGAAGCCGTAGCCGCCCTCGTCCTGGGACTTGGTGATGAGCTCCCAGGCCAGGCGGATGGCGTCTTCCTTGAAGTAGTCGCCGAGCGAGAAGTTGCCGGCCATCTGGAAGAACGTCAGGTGGCGCGTGGTCTTGCCGACCTCGTCGATGTCCGGCGTGCGCACGCACTTCTGGATGCTCGTCATGCGCGGGGCGGGCGGCGGGGCCTCGCCGAGGAAGTACGGCTTGAACGGCACCATGCCGGCGTTGACGAACAGCAGGTTCGGGTCGTCGAGCAGCAGCGAGGCGCTGGGGATGTACTTGTGCCCGGCGTTCTCGAAGTGCTCGCGGAAACGCTTGATGATCTCGTGGGTCTGCACGGGAATGTCCTTGCTATTTCAGGAAGTTGTCAGGGCGCGACGACGAGGCGAACGGTGCTAGTGCTTTCCGTTCGCCCTGGGCGCTCGACGCCCCGGCGTGAAGCCCGTCTGACGTTCCACGGTCTCCTGCAACTCCTGTTCCCGTTCGGCCATGCCCGCGCGCACCTCGGCCCCGAAGGAACCGATCGCGCCGGCGAGCTCACGCAGGCCTTCACCCACGTTAGCGCCGATACCGGCGGGAGTCGCCTGCTTTGTGACCTCGGCGGCCTTCTTCGCGACGAAGAGACCGGCGGCGGCACCCAGCCCGAACCAGAAGAGGCGGCTCATCGCGAACCTCGCTTCGGACGGCGCTTGGCGTGCTTGTTCGGCTGCTCCGCGGCCTTGCGGCGGGCCTTGACGGCCTTGCTCACGCCGTACGACAACGCGGCGGCCTTGACCAGCGGACCGCCGAGCGTGGCGGTGAACAGGCTGGTGAGCGCCGAGACGTTGCCCGTGACGGCGCGCGCGTTCGCCGTGATGCCGTCGACGCGCTCGAGCTGCGTGTTCACGTGCGTGAGCGTCGTGTTGGCCTCGGTGAACAACGGGTCCGTGTTCTCGTGTGCCTTGCGCATCGCGATCGTGGCCTCGTCGAAGAACCGTGCCGCCTTGATCCCCACGAACACCAGCACGATCACGAGCAGCACGAAGGCACCGGCGGCGAGCCACCCTGGCGACACAGATCCTCCTGGTGAACAGGCGTTCAGGCTTGGTTGCGGGTGAGATTACCGGGTGGGTCCGACACTCAGCTGAGCGGCACCTTCAGTTGATCTTCAACGGCCCGTGGCGCCGTCGATCTGCTCCCTGAGGATGTCGGCGTGGCCCGCGTGCCGGGCGGTCTCGGTGGTCATGTGCGCGAGGATCCAGCGCAGCGACATGCGGTTGCCGTCGATCGGAATCGCCATCAGCGCCTCGGGCCCGCCGGCGTTCTCGATGGCCCTGTCGCTGTCGGCGATGGCCGCGCGGTAGCCCTCGATCACCTCGTCGGCGGACGTGGTGGCGGGCACGGTCATGCCGAGCTCTTCCTCCTCGTCCCAGTGGTCGCCGCCGAGGTGGTGGTAGAACCACATGCGCTCGGCCTCGGTCAGGTGCTGGACCAGGCCGAGGATCGACGTCCCGCTCGCGACCAGCGGCCGGCGCAGCTGCTCCTCGGTGAGCCCCTCCGCCTTCTTCAGCACGCAGTGGCGCTGGAACTTCAGGAACGCGTGCGCGACGTCGAGCTCGTCCGTGTCGACGCGCGGCACCGGCTCGCGCTGGGTCTCGAACATGACCCGACCGTACGGGATGAATCAGACGACTCATTGACTCGCGCCGGTCACTGCCTGTGAAATACCCGTCACACAGGGCTTGACACCGGCGGCCCCGCACCGTGAAGTAAGGCAACCCTAAGTCTGGAGGCCACGTGAAGCCGGTGTCGCACCTGGACTCCTACCGCAGGCACGCCACGGCGGGCGCCCCTCCGGTCCCGGAGCTCACCGCCCCGTGGGAGGCCCGCCTCCCCCGGCCGGACGGTTACGACCTGCACCTCGTCCACCGCTGGAACTCCGCACCACACGTCGCGGCGTTCTCGCGGCAGGCGTGGCCCCTGCCGCGCTGGGAGGAGCAGCTCAGGACGCACCTCGGCGGCGACGACGTCCGGCCGTTGCTGATCAGCTGGCACGGCCGCCCGGTGATCTACGCGGAGGTCTACCGGGCGGCCCGCGCGGCCGTCGCCCGGTGCTACCAGGCGCGGCCGCACGACCTCGGGCTGAACCTCGCGGTCGGCGAGCTGGCGATGACCGACCAGGGCCTGGTGCGGTCGCTGCTCCCCCGGCTCACCGACGCGCTGTTCGAGGCCGATCCGCACTGCACGCGGATCGTGATGGAACCGGACGTGCGCAACACACGCGCCATCAGGTCGTTCGAGGCAGGTGGGTTCATGGCCGCGGACGAGATCATGCTGCCGAACAAGCTCGCACTGCTGATGGTCTGCAAACGCTAGAACGCGGTGATGTCCTGCGGTGCGCGTTCCTTGCGGCTGAGCGCGCGCACCAGGTCGATCGCCTTGTGCCGGTTGAGCGACATGCGGGTCAGCAGGTCGATCGCCGTCTCGTTCACGCGGCGCGGGAACTCCGGCGTGTCCACCCCGACGCTCACCGCGAGGTCGTCGGCGTGCACGACCAGTTCCATCACGCGGCTGACCAGGTACTCGTCGAGCGCCACGGCCCACGGACCCCAGTGCGGCATGCGGACGCCGCGGTTCTCCACGCCGGGCAACGTCTTCTCGAGTTCGTCGAGTGTCTGCTCGAACCTGTTGCCGAGCGCTTCCGGACCTTCCGCAGCGAGCTTCTCGCCACCCGCCCGGATGTTGGTGTGCATCTGCGAGTCGATGTCGAGCTCCGTCCAGTTCGCCCGCTTGTAGTGCTCCATCAGCGGAACGACCTCCTCGTCACCGAGGGGCAGGGAGAGCATCGTCGGCAGCGGCAACGCCTGGTACGCGAGGTGGCCCGCGAGCCCGCTGACGCGGTACTCGGCCAGCGCGCTGGGCTCGGTCCACTGCGCGGCCACCTGAGGGTCGCGCAGGAGGTCGAGGGCGATGCGGGCGGAGGTCAGAAAGTCGTCCCTGATCGTCACGCGACCGAACGTACTCGGCTCACCCGGCGGCGATCACCTCGATTTCGACCAGCCAGTCGCTGACCAGCGTGGCGGCGACGATCGCGGTGGTCGGCACGGGCCGGCCGCCCAGCGCTTCGACGCGTGCGGCGGCGTTGGCCTCCGCGTACGAGGAGTCGCGCAGGTAGCTGGTCAGCCGGACGATGTTGGCGACGGTCATGCCCGCGGAGGCGAGGATCGTGCGGATGTTCGACCAGATCAGGTCGAGCTGCTCGGCCAGGCCGGCGCCGGGCCTGCCGGCCGGGTCGAGGCCCATGGTGCCGGCGACGAACAACAGCCGTGAGGCACCGCGGACCTCCATGGCGTGCACGTAGTCGTCGGAGGCCGGGTACACGCCGTCGGTGGGGTTGTGCGGCACGAGTTCCATGGGGCGATCATGCGACATGGCCTCAACCGAAACACGGGACGCGGTGGCGGGCGACGTCGCGGCCATCTGCCGGTTCGGCCGCGGTTCCCCCGTCCCACGTTTGGCGCGAAAAGCACGTTCGGGCCATCTATCGGCCCGAACGTGCTTTTCGCGCCAACAACAAGGGGTGACACGCTGGCGACACGCCGAGAGAACCCTGACCGTTCAACCTCAGCAGCACTTCGCCGCCAACGAACGTGCGGCCGCCTTCTACGAGCGCGAGGGCTTCGAGAGCGAACGGGTCGGGCCGCTCACTCGCCCCTGATCACCCGGCGCAACCTCGGCAACCGCTCGGCGACCGCCCGTTCGGCACCCCGCCCGGTCGGCTCGTAGTAGTCGCGGCCCACCAGGTCGTCCGGCGCGTACTGCTGCGTGAGCACGCCCTCCGGAACGTCGTGCGGGTACCGGTATCCCTGCGCGTTCCCCAGTTTCGCCGCGCCCGCGTAGTGCCCGTCCCGCAGATGCGCCGGCACGGCACCGATGGCGCCCTTGCGGACGTCCGACATCGCCGCGTTGATCGCCGTCGTGACCGCGTTCGACTTCGGTGCCGTGGCTAGGTGGATCGTGGCCTGCGCGAGGTTCAACGCGCACTCCGGCAACCCGATGAGTTGCACGGCCTGGGCCGCCGCCACGCACGTCTGCAGGGCGGTCGGGTCGGCCATGCCGATGTCCTCGCTGGCGTGGATCACCAGCCGCCGCGCGATGAACCGCGGGTCCTCGCCCGCCTCGATCATCCGCGCCAGGTAGTGCAGCGCGGCGTCCACATCGGACCCGCGGATCGACTTGATGAACGCCGACGTCACGTCGTAGTGCTGATCGCCGTCGCGGTCGTACCGCACCGCCGCCTTGTCCACAGTGGACTCCAGCAGCTCCAGCGTGATCACGCCCGAGTTCGACGCCACCGCCGAGTCCGCCGCCGCCTCCAGCGCCGTCAGCGACCGGCGCGCGTCCCCGCCGGCCAGCCGGATCAGGTGGTCCTCGGCCTCGGGCTCCAGCACGACCTTTCCGCCCAGCCCGCGCTCGTCCGACACGGCACGGCGGATCACCGCGCGCACGCCGTCGTCCGTCAGCGACCTGAGCTGCAACACCAGCGACCGCGACAGCAGCGGCGACACCACCGAGAAGAACGGGTTCTCCGTGGTGGCCGCGACGAGCAGCACGATCCGGTCCTCGACGGCCCCCAGCAACGCGTCCTGCTGGGTCTTGGAGAACCGGTGCACCTCGTCGATGAACAGCACGGTCGACTCGCCGGACCGCACCAGGCGCCGGCGCGCCTCGTCGATGACCGCCCGCACCTCCTTCACGCCCGCCGACAACGCCGACAGCGCCACGAACCGGCGCCCGGTCGCCTTCGACACGAGCGTCGCGAGGGTCGTCTTGCCGGTGCCGGGAGGGCCGTAGAGCATCACGGACGCGGGCGTGGCGCCCTCGACGAGACGGCGCAGCGGCGCACCCGGCCCGAGCAGGTGGTCCTGGCCGACGACCTCGTCCAGCACCGCCGGACGCATCCGCACGGCCAGCGGGGCGTTGGCCGCGATGCGCTCGGCCTTCTCCTCGTCGGTCGCGCCGAAGAGGCCCTCGTCGAACAGACCTTCGCTCATGCGTTCGAGCCTAGGTCATGTGCGAGGATTGCGTTCCGTGCCCATCCCCAGAGCCGTGTTGCTGGCCGGACCGTCCGGATCAGGCAAGTCGACCCTCGCCGCCCACCTCGGCTGGCCGGTGCTCCGCCTGGACGACTTCTACCGCGACGGCGACGACCCGCTGCTGCCGAAAGACGAGCACGGCCGCGCGGACTGGGACGACGTGAACTCCTGGAACGCGGACAAGGCGTTGCAGGCGGTCATCGAGCTCTCCGAGACCGGCAAGGTCGAGGCACCGGTCTACTCGATCAGCGAGGACCGCGCGGTCGGCACGCAGACGATCGAGCTGGGCGACGCGCCGGCGTTCATCGCGGAAGGCCTGTTCGCGGATCTGCTCGTGAACGGCGCGAAGGAAGCAGGCGTGCTCCGCGACGCCATCGTGCTCGCGCCGAGCGCTCCGGTCACGTTCGTCCGCCGGTTCGCCAGGGACGTCGCGGAGGCCCGCAAGCCGGTTCCGACGCTGATCAGGCGCGGTCTGCGGCTGATGCGCGAGCAGCCTCAGGTCGTCCGGCGCTGCGTCGACGCGGGCATGCGGCGCACCACTCCGTCGAAGGCCAGAGCTGATCTGTCCGTGTGAGACCTGTGACCACGGGTACCCGGAGCGCACGCGAGTCGAGGAGTTCCGGTGCGCAGAGACCTGGGTGGTCGTCGGCGCTTCCGCGGGAGGTGTCGAAGCGCTGCGACAGCTGGTGGCCGCGCTGCCGAAGGACCTGCCCGCCGCGGTGGTCGTCGTCCTGCACATGCCCGCGGGTGGTTCGTCGGCACTGGCGGCGATCCTCGCCCGCAGCGGCCCCTTGCCCACGGCGACCGTGCAGGACGGCACCGAACTGCGCAACGCCCGGATCCACGTCGCACGCCCCGACCACCACGTCGTGGTGCAGGACGGCGTGCTGCGCCTCTCCGGGGGCCCACCGAGAACGGCCACCGGCCGGCCGTCAACACGTTGTTCCGCTCCGCCGCACTCGCGAGGGGTCCCTCGGTGATCGGCGTGATCCTGTCCGGAGCGCTCGACGACGGCACCGCGGGCATGGCCGCCATCAAGAGCAGGGGTGGCCTCACGGTCGTGCAGGACCCCGCCTACGCGGTCTACCCGGCATGCCGGAGAGCGTGCTGCAGCACGTCCAGGTCGACCACGTCCTGCCGGTGGTGCAGATCGGCCCGTTGCTGTCCCGACTGCTCCGGTTCTCTCGTGGAGATTCCCGGTGACAGCGTTCAGTACCGCTGTCTGGTCGGGCACGCCTGGACGGCGGACGCACTCATGGACGCACACGGCGGAACCCTGGAACGCGCGATGTGGACGGCGTTGCGCACCCTCGACGAGAAGGCCTTCCTCGCTCACCGGATGGTCGGCGTGTCACGGGCGCGGGACGGGAGCTGGTGGCCGAGCGGTACGTCCGGCAGGAGGAGGAAGCGCTGGCCGCGGCCGACGTCCTGCGCAAGTACCTGCTGCGAGGCGGTGTGCGCGAGGAGACCGGCACGTGAACGTCGAGACGACCGATCTCGCGGGTGTCGTGGTCGCGACCCCGGTGGGACGGCTCGACCTCACCTCCTACATCCCGTTGCGCGACGGCCTGCTCAAACTGGCGGCGGACGCGCCTGCAGCCCTGGTCGTCCGGCTCGGACCCGGCTTGGAGGTCCCGAGCACGACGATGCTGTCGGTGTTCACGACGATCGAGATGAGGATCTCGCAGTGGCCGGACATCCCGCTGGTGCTGCTCGCGGAGACCAGCGAGCACCGCGAGCAGCTGCGCACCAGCGGCGTCGCGCGGTTCGTCCGCACCACGGATGACATCAAAGAGGCAATCCACGCCGCGGAACGACCACCGCTGCGCAGGTTCCGGAGCGTGCCGCTGCCCAGCTCCCCGGCGGCACCGATCACGGCGCGTGCCGTCGTGCGGGCGGCCTGCGAGCTGTGGGACCTCCCGAGGCTCAGCGACGACGCGGTGCTCGTGGTGAGCGAGCTGGTCGAGAACGCGGCACCGGATGAGTCAGATCGACGTCGAGGACTACGGCGACTACATCGACCAGCTCCAGGTGAACGCGGACGAGTTCAGCGTCCTGTTCAACACGATCCTGATCAACGTCACGGCGTTCTTCCGCGACCCGGAAGCGTGGGAGTACCTGCGCCAGAACGTCATCCCGGCCCTGCTGGCCGAGGCGACGGGTCCCGAACGGTTCCGGCAGCAGGTCAAGATCTACGCCACGGACGTCGACGACGAGGCGCTCTCCCACGCCCGGCACGCCAGCTACGCCGAGCGCGACCTCCAGTCCCTGCCGTCCGAGCTGGCCACCAAGTACTTCGAGCACCAGAACGGCCGCTACAGCTTCCGCGAGGGCCTGCGCCGCTCGGTCATCTTCGGCCGCAACGACCTGGTCCAGGACGCGCCCATCTCGCCGGCCGGTTCCACTTCGCACTGGTGCCCGAGGGCGTGCTGTTCCTCGGCAAGGCCGAGATGCTGCTCAGCCACAGCCGCATCTTCGACCCCATCGACCTCAAGCGCCGCCTCTTCCGCAAGACCGCCACAGGTCCGCACCAATCGGCGAACTTCGTTTCGCACGCGATGGTGCACGATCGCAGGGTGGACCTGCGCGGTATGGACGAACTGCGGGAACACGCCTTCTCCGCGAGCCCGGTGGCCCAGATCGTGGTGACGGAGGAGGACGTCGTCGCGCTCGTCAACCGGCAGGCGGAGACCACGTTCGGCCTCTCGTCCAAGGACGTCGGCCGGCCGTTGCGCGACGTGGACATCTCCTACCGCCCGGTCGAGCTGCGCGGCTACGTCGAGCAGGCCCGGCTGGAGCGCAAGTCGTTGCGCATCAAGGACGTCGAGTGGCTGTGCGGCCCGGCGAGTCGATGTGGTTCGAGGTGCACGTCAACCCGCTCGTCGGCGCGGACAACACCATCCTGGGCGTCTCGGTCGTCTTCCACGACGTGACGGCCGCGCGCCGGCTGCTGGAGGACCTCGAACACGCCAACCGGCAGCTCGAGTCGGCCTACGACGAGCTCCAGACCGTCAACGACGCCCTGCGCGAACGCACCGGCGAGCTGGACCGCGTCAACGACTTCCTGGAGTCGATACTGACGTCGTTGCGGGCCGGTGTGATCGTGCTCGACGTGCAGATGCGGGTGCCGGCGTGGAACCGCGGCGCCGAGGAGCTGCGGGGCGTGCGGCGGGACGAGGCCGAGGGCGAGCACCTGCTGAACCTCGACATCGGGCTTCCGGTCGCCGACCTGCGCCCGGTGGTGCGGTCGGCGCTCAGCGACGGCACGTTCATGGAAGAGGTCAAGCTCTCCGCGGTGAACCGGCGCGGCCGCGAGGTGGTCATCCGGGTGGTGTGCAGCTCCCTGCGCGCGAACGGCGGCGAACCGGACGGCGCCATCCTCGTGATGGAGCAGCAGGAGCGCTAACCGGTCACGTTCTCCCCGCGCAGGAAGAACCCCGTGAGGCCGCTGAGCTCGAACGTCCGCAGCACGATGAACGAGCACTCGGCGAACACCAGGTCGATCCGGCGGCGGTCGCATTCGGCACGCACCTCGAGCAGCGTGCGGAGACCCGCTGAGCCCATGTGGTTCACGCCGGACATCTCGACCATGAGCACGGCGTGCGTGTGGTCGAGCTGCTCGCGCAGGAACGCCTCGAGCTTCGGCGCCGTGGCGAGGTCGATCTCCCCGGCCACGCTCACCACCGTCGACACACCCCTGTGGTCGGCGGTGAGGCGCAGTGGTTGCGGAGCGTCCACGTCTTCCATGCTCCCACAACTCGCCGGACACCGTTTCGTGATCGGGTTGCCCTGTGGCGGTGGGGCTGATCTGGCAGGATGCCGCTCACACCACGACGGGGGTAAGCCGCGATGACCGAAACGCCCGGCTGGTCCTCACCGGACCAGCAGCCGAACCAGCCGCAGCAGCAGCCGCCTCCCGGCTACTACGCGCCGCCACCTCCGATGCCGCAGCCGTCGATCAAGCCGGGCGTGATCCCGCTGCGACCGCTGGGCGTCGGGGAGATCGTCGACGGCGCGATCTCGACGATGCGCCGGTACCCGAAGCTGATCATCGGCGCGGCCGCGGTGGTCGCGGCGATCACGCAGATCATCGGTCTGCTGGTGCAGCTGCCGTTCCTGAAGGACCTCACCGCGGCGGTGTCGGTCGACCCGAACACGGTGTCGCAGGAGCAGTTCGTCCAGCAGCTCACCGACTCCCTGGTCGGCTTCCTCGGCGGTACGGCGCTCAGCGGGATCCTGGCGCTGCTCGGCACCGTGTTCCTCTCCGGCTACGTGACCGTGATCGTGGGTCACGCGGTGCTCGGCGAGCCCGTCACGTTCGCGCAGGCGTGGGACGAGTTCAAGCCGCGTCTGCTGCGGCTGCTCGGCGCGTCGCTGCTGTCGACTCTCGTGATCGCCATCGGCGTGATCTTCTGCATCGTGCCCGGCATCTGGCTCGGCGTGATGTTCTCGCTCGTCACGCCCGCGCTGGTGCTGGAGCGCTGCGGCGTCGGCACGGCGTTCGGCCGCTCGCGGGCCCTCGTGAACGGCGCGTGGTGGCGCACGTTCGGCATCCTGGTGCTCTCCTACATCATCGGCGCGGTGATCAGCATGATCATCGCTCTGCCGTTCAGCCTGCTCGGCAGTGCGGCCACCGGCTTCAGCGACGACCCGGCGGTGGCGCTGAGCGCCGGTTCCCTGGTCCTGTCCGCGATCGGCGGCATCATCGCGTCGACGATCACGCTGCCGTTCAGCGCCGCCGTGACCGTGCTGGTCTACGTCGACCGCCGGATGCGCGCCGAGGGCATGGACATCGAACTCCAGCGGGCCGCAGGACATGGCGGTATCTGACGTACCGGTAGATCTCGGCCGCGACGACGCGCGCGAGGCCGCCGCACGGGAGCTCAGCAACCCGGCGTACGTCTCCGACGACCCGAACCCGCTGGAGCGAGCGATCCAGTGGATCCTGGAGCGCCTCGGCGAGCTGTTCGCCGGGGCAGGGGGCATGAGCGGCATCACCGCGGTCACGACCCTCGTGGTGCTGGCGGTGATCATCGTGATCGTCGTCCGGCTCCGGACCGGCCGCACCGGCCGCGCACTGCGTTCCGGCGGCAAGGTGTTCGGCTCGACCGTCCTGACCGCCGACGAGCACCGTGCCGCCGCCGAACGTGCCGCGGCAGCCGGTGACCTGGCCGAGGCCGTGCGCGAACGCTTCCGCGCGGTGGTGCGGGAACTGGAGCAGCGCGGTGTGCTCGACCCGCGGGCCGGCCGCACCGTGGACGAGGTGGCACTGGAGGCGGGCACGGCCCTTCCGGTGCTGGCGAACGACCTGCGCGGAGCGGCCGTGCAGTTCGACGACGTCTGGTACGGCGGCAGGCCCGCGACGGCGGAGGGCTACCGGCAGCTGGTCTCCGTGGACGACAGGGTGCGCGGATGACGGCGGTCTCCCCCGACGCCGGGCGGATCTGGACGGCCGCGCGCGGCCCGTTGCTGATCGGCGTGATCATCCTGTTCGCCGCCGTCGTGATCACCTTGATGCGCGGCAGCGGCGAGGGCGGCTCGCTCGACCCGCGTTCGTACCAGCCGGAAGGCAGCCACGCGGTCGCGCGGTTGCTGGAGCAGAACGGTGTGCGCGTCGAGCTGACGGACAACGCGTCCTCAGTGGACGGTGCCACGCTGTTCGTGCCGCAGCCGAACCTGATCGACCCGCAGCGGCTCGCGGACCTGAGCCGCCGCGCCTCCTCGACGGTGCTGCTGGCTCCCGCCGGTGGAGTCGGCCGGGTGGAGATCGAGACCCGCCAGCCGGGTTGCCCGCTCGCCGACCGCGCCGGTGCGGCAACGACCGGCGGCTTCGTGTACGAGGGCGATCAGCGTTGCTACGACTCGACGTTGGTGCGCACGGGCACGGTGACGACGATCGGCAGCGGCGCGATCTTCACCAACCGCTCCCTGGACGAGGAGGGCAACGCGGCGCTCGCGTTGTCGTTGCTGGGTCAGCACGAACGGCTGGTCTGGTTCCTGCCGTCGGCCGCGGACCGGTCCGTGCAGAAGTCGTTCACGGACCTGATTCCGGACGGCTGGAAGTTCGGCGCGCTGCAGCTCGGCATCGCGGCCGTGCTGATCGCGCTGTGGCGGGCGCGGCGGCTGGGCCGGGTGGTGCCCGAACCGCTGCCGGTGGTCGTGCGGGCCGCCGAGACCGTCGAGGGCAGGGCGCGGCTGTACCGGCGGTCGCACGCGGCTTCCCACGCGGCTTCGGTGCTGCGCCAGGCGACTCGCGACAGGCTGACCCCGCTGCTGGGGCTGCCGGCCGGTGAGGACCCGTCGGTGGAGATCGCCGTCCGGACGTCGCGTTCCGCTTCGGACGTGCGGACGTTGCTTTACTCGCAGGAGCCGGTGGACGACCGGGGGTTGGTCGCGCTGGCAGCTGAGCTGGACGCTCTGGAGGACGAGGTGCGCAAGGCATGACGGCAGTGGTCACCACCGAGGAAGCACGCACGGCGCTGGTGGCGTTGCGCACGGAGATCGGCAAGGCCGTGGTGGGCAACGACGCCGCGGTGACGTCGTTGATCCTCGCGTTGCTGTGCAAGGGACACGTGCTGTTGGAGGGCGTGCCGGGCGTCGCGAAGACGTTGCTCGTGCGCGCGATGGCCCGCGCGCTGGACCTGTCGACCACGCGCGTGCAGTTCACGCCGGACCTGATGCCGGGCGACCTGACCGGCTCGCTGGTCTACGACTCGCACAACGCGGCGTTCTCGTTCCGCGAGGGCCCGGTCTTCACGAACCTGCTGCTGGCCGACGAGATCAACCGGACGCCGCCGAAGACGCAGTCCGCGCTGTTGGAGGCGATGGAGGAACGGCAGGTCTCCGCCGACGGCAAGACCCGGCCGCTGCCGTCGCCGTTCATCGTCGTGGCCACCCAGAACCCGGTGGAGTACGAGGGCACCTATCCGTTGCCCGAGGCGCAGCTGGACCGGTTCCTGCTGAAGGTGACCATGCCCGTTCCGCCGCGGGAGCAGGAGATCGACGTGCTGACCCGGCACGCGTCCGGCTTCGACCCGCGCGACCTGTCGGCCATTTCGCCGGTGGCGGGTGCCGCGCACCTGGAGGCGGGTTCGGCGGCGGTGCGTTCGCTGACCGTGGCGCCCGAGGTGATCGCCTACGTCGTCGACGTGTGCCGTGCGACCCGTCAGTCGCCTGCGGTCCGTTTGGGTGTGTCTCCGCGTGGCGCAACGGCGCTGCTCGCGGTGGCGCGCGCGTGGGCATGGCTGTCCGGCCGTGACTACGTGACGCCAGACGACGTGAAGTCCCTCGCACGGCCTGCTTTGCGGCACCGCCTGGAGCTGCGCCCGGAAGCCGAGCTGGAGGGCGTGACGGCCGACGGCGTGCTGGACGGCGTGCTCGCCCAGGTCCAGGTGCCGCGCTGACGTGGCGCTCACGGGCCGCGCGGGCCTGCTCGCGCTCATCGGGGTACTCGTCGTCGGACTCCTCTTGCCGTCGTGGCAAGGAATTCTCGTGTTCCTTGCAGTGCTCGTTGTGTGTGTTGCGGTCGACTTGTTGTTGGCGGCGAGTGTCCGGCGTTTGACGTTCACGCGCGCAGGAGCGACGTCTGTCCGTACGGGCGAAGTGTGTGAGGTCCAGCTGACCGTGCACAACCCCGGACGTCGGCTCCGTGGCGTCCTTCGTGACGCATGGGCACCTTCTGCCGGTGTGGTGACCGACCGGGTTTCCGTTGATGTACCCGCTAGTGGCTCACGTGTGTTTGCGTTTGAGTTGCGCCCGTTGCGACGCGGCGACCGCATGGCCGACCGTGTGACCGTGCGCTCCCTCGGCCCGTTGGGCATCGCCGCGCGCCAGGGCTCACACGAAGTTCCGTGGACCGTGCGCGCGCTGCCCCCGTTCCACAGCCGACGCCACCTCCCACCGTTGCTGGAACGCCTGCGCGAACTGGACGGCCGCCGCGCCTCCCTGATCCGCGGCGCCGGCACGGAGTTCGACTCGTTGCGCGCCTACGTCATCGGCGACGACGTCCGCTCGATCGACTGGCGAGCCTCAGCCCGTTCGTCCGACGTGGTGGTGCGAACCTGGCGCCCCGAACGCGACCGCCAGGTGACGATCGTCCTCGACACCGCCCGCACAGCAGCGGGCCGAGTCGCCGGCGCCCTGGGCGGCCTGCCTCGCCTGGACACGTCGATGGACGCGGCATTGTTGTTGTCCGCCTTGGCATCGCACGCCCGGGACCAGGTCGACTTCCTCGCCTTCAGCCACAAGGTGCGCGCCTCCGTACCCCGCGCCACGCTGCCCGTGCTGGTACAAGCCATGGCGCCGCTGGAGGCCGAACTGGTGGAGTTCGACGCCCGCGGCGCCGTGGCGGAGGTGCTGCGCCGGGCGAGTCGCCGTTCGTTGGTGGTGCTGCTGACGTCGTTGGAGCCGTCGATCGAGCACGGGTTGCTGCCGTTGTTGCCTTCGCTGGCTTCTCGGCACCGGCTGCTGATCGCGTCGGTGTCCGACCCTGCGGTGCACGCGATGGCCGCCGGGCGTGGAGACCTGGAGTCGGTTTATGCGGCTGCTGCTGCGGAACGGACGTTGGCCGAACGCCGCCGTCTGACCGCTTTGCTTGCACGGCACGGAGTTGACGTTGTGGACGCACTGCCGGATGATCTGCCACGCGCGCTTGCGGACCGTTACCTGGCGTTGAAGGCCGCAGGCAAACTCTGAACTTGTACCGCTTCCAAAAAGTACTTCCTTCGGGGCTATTCGGGCGGAAACGATGGAGCGCAAAGCCTTGCTGCTCCTAGTTTCTTGCCATGCCACGACGAAACTCCAGCGTGGTGGGCCGGGAGTTCGGCAACGGCGTCCGTGACGCCATCAAGCAGACCCAGATGACCCACCGCAAGATCGCCGAGATGCTGGACTGGGACGAGTCCAAGCTGTCCGACCTGATCCGGGGCAAGGGCGGGGTCGGTGAGGCCGAGGTGCTCCAGCTGCTCGCCTTCTGCCGGGTACCGCCTGCCGAGGTCCGCCACCTGCTCGCGCTGTACCGCGAGACCCGCGAGAACGGCTATTTGAAGATCCCCGAGGACGGCGTCCCGGACCTGGTGCGCAGCCTGGTCGAACAGGAGCGTCTCGCCAACGTGATCACGGTCTGGTCGATGAACCTGGTACCAGGACGACTCCAGACAGTCGACTACATGCGGGCCGTGGTCGCAGGGTCCGCCCGCGCTGAGTCGGTCGACTACGAGGAAGTCATCGCGGCCAAGATCAAGCGCCGCGAGCTCTTCCACTGGAGCCGGGAGTTCGTGTTCTACATCCACGAGCAGGCGTTGCGGCTTCCGGTGGGCAGTCCTGACGTGATGAAGGACCAGCTCATCCATCTTCTCGCAATGGCCCAGCGTTCATACGTTGCGGTGAGGGTGGTGCCGATCGCCGTCGGCGCACATGCCGGGCTGGGAGGCTCGTTCATGCATCTCGGCTACGAGAAGTTCGAGCCTGTCGTCTACCTCGAAGGGGAGAACTCCAGTCTCTTCCTCGAAGACAAGGGTTCACTCGCCACCTACACCAAGGTGCTGAAGCTGCTCGACCGGCAAGCTCTGGATGCGGAACAATCAAAGGAGCTGATCAACAGCATCCTGATCTGAGGAGATGTTCCGGCATGTCGGTCTGGCGCAAGAGCAGCTACAGCGCGAACTCGAACGACTGCGTCGAGATCGGCCGCGGCGTCGGCGTCCGCGACAGCAAGGCGCCAGCCACCCATCTCCCCGTGTCCTCCGCGGCCTGGTCGGCGTTCCTGCGCGCCCTCAAGGCCTAGACGGCGACCGGCGCGACGTCCTCCCGCTCACTCGCGTCCACGTCCCCGGTCTCCCCCTGCGCCGCCGCCCGCCGCCCCACCACGAACACGTACAGCAGGAACAGCACCTCGGCGACCACCCCGATCCCGACGCGTGCCCACGTCGGCAGCCCGGACGGCGTCACGAACCCTTCCAGCACACCGGAAACCAGCAGAACGACCACCAGCCCGAGCGCCACCGCCACCACCGACCGCCCCTCGGCGGCGAGGGCTTGAGCGCGCGTGCGTTTGCCGGGGTCGATCACCTGCCAGCCCAGCCGCATCCCGATGCCCGCCGCCACGAACACCGCCGTCAGCTCCAGCAGGCCGTGCGGCGCGAGGAGGCCCAGGAACAGCCAGCCCCGGCCGGCGCCGAACATCACGCCGATGCCCACGGCGACGTTCACCGCGTTCATGAAGAGCAGGTAGATCGGCGGGATCGCGAACAGCACGCCGAGCAGCAGGCACGCGGCGGAGATCCAGGCGTTGTTCGTCCACACCTTCGCGGCGAACGAGCCCGCCGGGTCGCTGGAGTAGTAGGACTCGTAGGCGCCGCCCGCCTTCGTCATCTCGCGGAGCTCGTCCGGGGCGGCGATGGTGGCCTGCACGTCCGGGTTCGAGGCGATCCAGGCCGCCAGAATGCCCGTGACGAGGTAGAACGCGACGCCGGCCGGCACCCACCAGCGCCAGCCGAGGTAGATCGCGGCGGGCAGGCGGTGGGTGAAGAAGCGGGTGACCACTCGCCACGCCGGGGTGTGCGTGCCGGTCAGCGCCGAGCGGGCGTGGGCGACCAGGGACGACAGGCGTTCGACGGTGGCGGGGTCCGGGGTCTGGCTGCGCACGATCGACAGGTGCGTCGTGACGCGCTGGTACAGCTCGATCAGCTCGTCCGCCTCGGGCCCGCTCAGCCGGCCCGATCGCTTGACCAGCTGTTCGAGGCGCTGCCACGACTCGCGGTGGCGATCGATGAACACGTCCAGATCCACGATGAGTCACACTATCCGCGTGGGGGACCTCGTCACCGGTGAAGCCGTAGTTCTGGACCTGCGCGTCGCTCAGCTCGCGAGCAGGGCGGTGGCGTTCGCGTTCGACGTCGTCGTGCAGTTCGGCCTGCTGTTCCTCGTGACACTGCTGGTGCCGATCGGGTTCGACAACGCGCTGCAGACGGCCATGGCGCTGTCGTTGTCGGTGCTCGTGCTGGTCGGCTACCCGACGGCGGTCGAGTCGCTGTCGCGCGGCCGTTCGCTGGGCAAGCTCGTCATGGGCCTGAAGGTGGTGCGCGACGACGGCGGCGCCATCCGGTTCCGGCACGCCCTGGTGCGCGCGCTCGGCGGGTTCTTCGTGGACTTCTGGGCGCTGGGCCTGGGCGGCGCGGTGGCGTTGTTCGTGTCGCTGTTCTCGCCGAGGGGCAAGCGCGTCGGCGACTACCTGGCGGGCACGATCGTGATCCACACCCGCGTGCCGAAGGGCCAGGTGGAGCTCGCCGAGATGCCGCCGCAGCTGGCGGAGTGGGCGCGCGGCCTGGACCTCTCACAGCTGTCCGACGAACTGGTGCTCGCGGCGCGGCAGTACCTCAGCCGCTACCACGAGCTGGGCGAGAAGACGCGGTACGAGCTGGGCGCGCGGCTGGCGGACGACGTGGGCGCGGCGATCCGATCGCCTCGGTTCGAGTACACGCATCCGCATCCGTATCTGGCGGCGGTGCTGGCCGAACGGCGGCGCCGGGCGGCGGGCTAGTGTCCTGCGCCGGAAATCCGTGATCTAAGTCATGTTTGGCGCGAAAAGCACGTTCGGGCGATCTAGCGGCCCCGACGTCCCGTTCGCGCCATACGGCTCCCTTGAGCGAACGAGGAGCCAAGGCCATCTAGCGGCCCGAACGTGCTTTTCGCGCCAAAACAACAGGACACGACTTGGCGGTTGATTTACGACGCGGGACACTAGGTCGAGAACTTCAGCGCCTCGATGATGATGCGCAGGCACACCTGGATGTCGTCCGGATCGGCCGCCTCCTTGTCCCGCAGCAGCAACCACGTGGTGCACAGGAAGTTGACCACCGTCGGCAGGTACTCGAAGTCGAAGCCCCCCGAGCCGCCCGCGATGTGGTAGTTCGCGGAGTCGGCCATGTTGTCGCAGTAGGTGTGGACCGCCCGGTAGATCGCGAGGAGGTCCTCGTCGGAGCCGCCGAAACCCCGGAACCTGAGGTTCGTCACCACGTTCTCCTCGCGGCGGTGCGCGTCGGAGTCGTCACCTCCCTCCTTCACCAGGTGCCTCGTCTGCACCGTCCGGAACAGGTTCGTCCGGCTGTCCGTGCACGTGAAGTGAATCTCCGCGATCTTGCAGAGCCAGACCAGGATCTCCGCGTAGCACCAGGCCCGGTCGAGGTAGTCGGGTGAGTCGAGCACCAGCAGGTCGCAGTTCTTCACCACCTCCGCGAGAGAGGCGAGCCCCGCGCGGAAGTTCTCCTGGTCGCCCGGCGCGAGCGGGCCGCCGGTTCGCTGGGGCAGGCAGCAGAAGTCGATCCACAGGTACATCTCGCCGGCGGCCCGGCGACGTTGCTGCGCCGGGGCGAGCCGCTCGACGATGCGCCGCAGCTCGGAGCCGGTGGGGTCCGGATGATCTCCGGTCCGCCACCGGTGTGAGACGAAGACGCAGGGTGACTCGGACAGGTCGGTCCCGCCCCACCACGAGAGCCTGCCGCGCAGCGCGAAGTCCGGGACGTCGCGGTGATCCACGAGCTCGTCGGCGACCTCGTGGTAGGAGGGCAGCCGTTCGTACCTGGTCAACACCGACAGCGGAACGAACTTGACGAACGGATCCGAACCCGGCTTGCGGGCGTACTTGTCGAAGACGTCGACCAAACAGGACTTCGCGAGCTCGAGCGGGAGCCCGACCTGGTCGAAGTAGGGGCGGAAGTACTCGAAGTCGATGACCCGGCCCTCGACGTCGGTGAACATGTCGGAGGCAGACTGCGCCCACACGTAGAGGCCGTTGAAACCGTCGTCGGTGGTCACCGAGGTCAACTCCACGGTTCGTAGCTGCTCCGCCGAGCCCCTTGTTTTCGGGCACGACAAAGCAGGGGCCCCAGAGGGACCCCTGCTTCAATTTTACCGGCGAGCACCGACAGTCTTCGACGCTCGTTGATCAGGTGCTGATGTCCTTGTAGTAGTGCACGCCTTCGTGGGACGGCGCGTAGTCGCCTGTGCTGGCGTAGACATCGATCGTGTCCTGCACGTAAACGGCCGAGTTCGCCCGGAAGTGCAGTTCCGGCCACGCCTCACCCGGCACGACGAGATCGGGGTGGTGGCAGTCGATGCCGCCCTCGGTGTCCTCACACGACCAGCCGTCACCCCACGACTGGACGTCGAGCTCATCTGGCACGGAGAGGAACACGGTGGCGCCCCGCTCGTTCTCCTCGCCGATGTCGGTGAGCAGCACCGAGAAGTCGAAGCTCCCCCTGCTGCTCCAGCCAGTTCCGTCTTCACTGACGGACTCCCAGACGTCCTGCGCCTTGTCCAGTGTCATCCGGATGTCGATCGGCGCCGTTTCGGCGGCGTGAGCAGTCGGCGCGCCCGCAAAGGCGACCAGTCCCGCGACAGCGGTGGACAGCAATGCCTTGATCATGGAACTCCCCCAGAGTTCAGCGATGGTCTCAACCAATCAGGACGCCCACCGGTCCGCCGGGTTGCGTCCACACCGAGACCTCAGACCGCCAGGTGCGCTGCCGTGATCGGTGATTCGACCTTCCACCCGAGCTTCTCGTACAGCGCGCGTCCCGCTTCGGTGGCGACCAGCACGGCGCGCACCGCACCGCGGTCCGCAGCAGCGCGGGACAGCTCCGCCATGACGACACTGCCCAGACCACGCCTGCGGTGAGCAGGGTCGGTCTCCACCACGTCGATCACGGCGGCGCGACCGCGCACCGCGACACGACCCTTCGCCGCGCACTCGCCGTCGGCCGCGCGGACGACGGCGTCGTGCACGTCGCCGGTGCTGTGCAGTTCGACGGTGTAGGGGTCCGGCGGAGTGGTGGCCGCGATCGGCCCCAGTCCGGTGCTCATCAGGTATTCCGGGGCTTCGACCGTCCACCTGGGACTCAGCGGCACCTGTTCCGCCGAGCCGCAGACCTTCAGCCACGTGCCGGGTTCGGTGAGTCCGCCGGCCCGCGGGCCGGCGGAACTCGGGTCCAGCAGGACGTACCGCACGCGGTGTGCAGGCAGGCCGACGTCGATTCGGTAGCCGTCAGGCTCCGTCACGGGATCAGGGGTGCCTCGGGACAACGCCCAGCCCCACACCCAGTCGCTGACAAGATCGATCACCGCACGATCTTGTCATCTGACGTTCGACCGCCCCTCGGCGATCAGGTGCTGGTGTCGTTGAAGTAGTGGACGCCTTCGTGCGCGAAGTCGTAGTCGCCCGTGGTGGCGTAGACGTCGATCGTGTCCCGGATGTAGGCGTTCGGCCACACCCGGAAATGCAGTTCCGGCCACGCCTCACCAGGTACGACCAGGTCGGGGTGGTAGCAGTCGATGCCACCCACGGTGTCTTCGCACGACCAGCCGTCGCCCCAGGCGTGGACGTCCAGCGGCGCCGGCGGCACGGAGAGGAACATGGTGACGCCCTGCTCGTTCTCCTCGCCGACGTCGGTGAGCAGCACCGAGAAGTCGAACAGTCCCCTGCCCTCCCAGTGCATCCCGTCCTCGTCGACGTACTGGCGCATCCCGGGGTTGTCGACCGTCATCCGGATGTCGATCGGCGCCGTTTCGGCGGCGTTCGCGACCGGTGCGACCGTGAAGGCGACCACTCCGGCGACAGCGGTGGACAACAACGTTCTGATCATGAAGCTTCTCCCCAGAGTTCGTTGATGGACTCACCCCTAAGTGGCCGGTCGGGCCGCGGTGTTGCGTCACACGCCGCAGTTCGCTCTGCGGAGACGTTCGGCCGCCTGCTCACGAACGGCTGCAAGAGACACCGGAGGATCGCCGTGCAACGCCTCCCAGCGCGCGTTGTGCACCGCGGTCCACAGGCTCGCCGCCCACGCCATCTCCAGCTCCTCCGCGGTGAACGAGCGCCCACGCACCTCCTGGTACGTCTCCAGGAACGCCGCCGAACTCTCGACCGGGACCAGCGAAGGCGGCGGCACGTTGGCGAACGCCCCCGAAGCCGCGCCCACGAGTGCCGCCTCCGGTTGCCACGCCAGGCTGTCCCAGTCGTGCACGGCCCACACCTCGCCGTCTCGCCACCGCAGGTTCTGCGCCTCGAAGTCGGCATGCCCCAGCACACACGGCAAATCGGTGGCGAGCAACCGTTTGCGGACCAGTGAAGCGACGTCCAGCACGAACGACGGCACCACACTCTGGTCCCGCGCGTCCAGGAAGTCGATCGACGGCCACAACCCCGGATCCGTGTGGTCCCACCGAGCCCAGCGCGGAGCAGGCACCGGCGGTGCAACGGACACATCGGCCAGCAAAGCCATCGACCGCGCGAACACCGCTGCGTAGCGCCGAGCGATCTCGGCCGAAGAGCCGCGGAGCATCGATCCACCCGCCAGAGACTCTTCGGCGTGCACTGCCAACGAGCCGACAACAACAACCGGCGTGAGGGGGCGGGGGCACGGAAACCCCCGCTCCGCCAGCGAAGTCTGCGCCGCCAGGCACGACGTGGCGCGGCCGTCGTCCGTGCGCGCCTTCACGAAGACCTCCCGCCCGTCCGTCAGCCGCACACCGTGGACCGAGGAGATCGACACGCGCTCGTAGAACACGTCGACCGGAGAGCTCCCCAGCCACTCGTCGCACCAGGCGGGCAGGTCGAGCATCAGACTCCCAGCAACTCGGTGAGCAGCAGCGGGTTCATGTAGTCGTCGTAGCGGACGATCTCACCGTCGCGCAAGTGGATGATCGCGACGGCGGTGAACGTGTAGTAGTCCTGCTTCACCTTCGACCAGCCGCGGTGCACGATCTCGGACACCGCCACGGACGGGTCGTTGGTGCGCCAGCAGTTCGCCTCGACGCTCTGGATCTCGATGCGCTCCCGCACCGACGCGCCGCGGACCTGGTTGAAGTACACGCGGATCTCCTCGCGTCCCTTGATCTCCTCCGGCTGGTAGTGCGTTGGGAACTTGTACGCCATCACCCCGTCCTCGGCGAAGAGGTCGGCGAACTGGCCGTGCGTCTCCTCCCCCGCCACCATCCGGCGAACGTGCTCGACGATCTCTTCGGGTGTGCGTGTCATCGGTACTGCCCCCATCTCTAGAATCGGAACGGTGACCCCGGTTAGGACGATACGGAACGCACGCCCCGGTTGGCAACGATGAGGGCCGATGCGGCGCGGAACCGCGAGAAGGTGCTGGACGCGGCACGGGAGCTGTTCGCAGAACAGGGCTTCGAGGTGCCGCTGGACGAGATCGCGGCGAAGGCCGGGGTCGGGCCCGGCACGGTCTACCGCCACTTCCCGACGAAGCAGGCGTTGTTCCAGGCAGTCACCGAGACGCGGGTGACGGCCATGATCGCGTCGGCCTCCGAACCCGCGGAGGACCCGAAGCAGGCGTTGTTCGCGTTCCTCGGGCGGATGGCGGACGAGGCGGCGGTGAAGCGGGACATGTCCGACGCGATCACCGTGTCACCCGAGCTGCGCAGGGCCCTCCACGCCACGCTCGGCGGACTGCTCGAACGTGCTCAGGAGGCGGGCGCGGTGCGCACCGACGTCACCGCCACCGACCTCGTGGTGCTGATGAAGGGGATGCTGCAGAGCCTGCACGAGGGAGGGAATCCCGCCGTGCTGCTGGAGATCGTGCTGAGCGGGCTTCAGTCGAGCCGGAAGCCGTAGGGCAGTTCGAGGCGGTGCCGCGCGAGCAGCGCGGCGTCGGCGAGGATTTCGCGGGTCGGACCGTCCGCGACGACCACGCCGTCGTCGACCAGCACGCTGCGGGGGCAGATCTGCAACGCGAACGGCAGGTCGTGCGTGACCATCAACATGGTGCGCCCCAACGACAACAGCAGTTCGGCGAGCTCGCGGCGGGCGACCGGTTCGAGGTTCGCGGACGGTTCGTCCAGCACGAGGATCTCGGGGTCGCAGGCGAGCACCGAGGCCAGCGCGACCCGGCGGCGCTGGCCTCCGGACAGGTGCAGCGGTGAGCGGTCCGCGACCGACTCCATGCCGACCGACTGCAACGCCTTCAGCACCCGTCCATCCACATCGGACAGACCGAAGTTGCGCGGGCCGAACGCGACGTCCTCGCCGACCGTGGGGCAGAACAGCTGGTCGTCCGGGTCCTGGAACACGAGTCCGACGCGGCGGCGGATCTCCTTCAGGTTCGCCTTCGTGACCTCCAGGCCCGCGATCGACACCGTGCCCGAGCCTCCGGAGAGAACTCCGTTGAGGTGCAGGGCGAACGTCGTCTTGCCGGCGCCGTTCGGGCCGAGCACCGCGACCCGTTCACCGCGCTCGACGCGCAGGTCGACGCCGAACAGCGCCTGGTGGCCGTCGGGGTAGGCGAAGGCGAGCTTCGAGACCTCCAGGGCGGGAGCGGCGGGGGTCTCCGGAACGATCACCGCGGAGCCTCCCGGCTTGCCCGTCCAGCCGCGCGACACCATCGCGAGGTGCACCCTCTCTCCGCGTTCGTAGGACCGGATGAACAGTGTGCCGACCGCCCTCGCGGTGGCGCCCGCCTGCCAGAGGAAGCGCGGGTCGTCGCCGCGCGAGATGCGGGCGACGCGCATGCGTTTCGCCTCGCCCACAACGACTTCGCCGTAGCGGAGCATGAGCGTGGCAATCATGATCAGCGGCGCGGGCACCTTCAGCGTCTGGAGCCCCTTGAGCAGGTCGCCAGGAGCCGTGGTCGCCGCGAGCGTGAGGCTGACCAGGACGCCCAGAGTGCCCTTGGCGAGGATGTTCCAGCCCGCCAACGACCCCTCGACCGACACCGAGAGGCCGAGGAAGTCGGTGCGCGGGTCCGTGCCGAAGATCGGCAGCAGGAACGCCAGCACGACGAACGGCACCTCGATCACCGCGCGCCTCACGAACCACAGCGCGGGAACCCGTGCGACGGCCCACACCGCGACGATCACCAGCAGGTAGAGGCCGAACAGCGGGAACCACGTGCGCGGGGTCGCCACGACGCCCAGCACCGCCCCGAACGCCACGAGGATCTTCACGTGGGGCGCGAGGCGGTGCACCGGCGAGTCGCCGGCGTGGTGCAGGACGTGGTGGCTACCGCTCACTGGTCCGCCAGGTCAGATGAAGGAGTCTTCTTGCGCAGGAACCAGAACAGGCTGAACGACACGGCCAGCACCACGATCACGCCGAGCACGCCGGCGAGACCCGTGAACTTGTCGTCGCCGCCGAGCGCGTAGTCGGCGAACGTGCTGCCCGCGAACGGGTGCTCCTGCGCGTGCGCGGCGATGCCGGTGTCCTCGACGGTCTTGTCCAGGCCGTCGGGGTCCCCGGACGCGAAGTACGACAGGACGCCCGCGATCAGCACGGACACCACCGCGAACCCGATGAAGAACTTCTTCACGACCGCACCTCCAGCGGCTTCCGGTTGCCCTTCAGCAGGTAGACGAGGTCGGGCCGGATCGCCGCGACCGACGTGACGGTGACGGCGGTGATCAGGCCCTCACCGATGCCGATCAGCGCGTGCAGTCCCCACATCAGCAGCGCGACCTTGCCGATCTCCACTCCCCCGACGCCGCCGATCGCGTACTCGACGACGAAGCCGGTCGCGGCGACCACCGTGTTCACGAACGCCGAGACGAACGCGACGGCGGCCAGACCGCCCTTGCCGCGCTCAGCGAGCTTGCGCAGGGCCACGGCGACTCCGAACCCGGTCGCGGTGCCGATCAGCGCCATGTTCGTGACGTTGGCGCCGATCGCGGTGAGCCCGCCGTCGGCGAACAGCAACGCCTGCACCACCAGCACGATCGTCACGCACAGCGCCCCGACGTACGGGCCGACCAGGATCGCCGCGAGCGCGCCGCCGAGCAGGTGACCGGAGGCGCCGGGCAGGATCGGGAAGTTGATCATCTGGACGGCGAAGATGAACGTGGCCACCAGGCCCGCCATCGGTGCCGTGCGGTCGTCGAGGTCGGCACGAGCCTTGACCAGCGCGAAGCCGACGCCCACCGCCGCGACGGCGAGGAAGGCGATCGACACCGGCGCGTTCAGCAGACCGTCGCTCATGTGCATGGCAACAGGTGACATGAGCGATCACGCTAATTGCCGGGTGGCGGCTATGGCCAGCTGTGTGCAACAACAATTTTCAGGTAAGTACGAGTTGGTGGTCACAACGAGGTCTTCGCACCGCGCGACCTCGCGGTTCGCTAGGGTGGCCGCCGAACTGGGGGGGGTTCCACAGATGAAGCGACTCACACTGCTGCTCATGGCCGCGCTGGCGGCCTGCTCACCCGCACCTGAGCCGGAGAAGCCCGCGATCACGGTGCACGCGGACTCGGCACTCACCGAGGTCTTCACACGGGTCGGCAAGGAGTTCGAGGACTCGCAGGGCGTCCGCGTCAAGTTCGTCTTCGGCGCCAGCTCGGCGCTGGAGAAGCAGCTGGACGGGGTCGATCTCTACGCCTCCGCCAGTCCCGACAACATGAAGTACGAGTCCAAGGTGTTCGCACTGAACAGGCTCGTGCTCGCGATCGGGAAGGACAACCCGAAGAACGTCAGGTTCTCCCCCGAGTGGAACCCGCAGACGACGTTCGCCATGTGCGTCGAGGAGGCCCCCTGCGGCGCCGCGGCCAGGCTGGCGCTGGCCAACGCCCGCTTCCGCGAGGGCACGCCCGCACCGAAGGCCGTCGGGCAGGACGTCAAGGAGACCTTCGCCAAGCTGGAGGCGGGCGAGGTCGACTCGGCGTTCGTGTACGCCACCGACGTCAAGCCGGAGCGCGGGTTCTTCACCGTTCCCGTGCGGGTGAGCGACCAGCCACCCGCGGCGGCGGTCCTCAAGTTCCCCGTCGCGCTGTTGTCCGGGACCCCCGAAGCGAAGAAGTTCTACAACTTCCTCTTCACCGCGCAGGCCCGGGCCGCACTGAAGGACGCCGGGTTCGAGCTGCCCTAGTCATCCGATGAATTCTGCGTAAGATCCCTTCCGCCGCCGCCACGGCACGGAGGGACGAACAGTGACAGAGCTGTCGCGTAGAACCTTTCTGTACGGGACAGGCGCGGCCGTAGGTGCTTCCGCACTCAGCGTGGGCACCTCGGTCGCGGCTCCCGCGCCCCCGGAAACATCGGGTCACAACGTCCACCGGGACGTGGTTCGTGATGCGCGCATGGAGTGGCGGAGACTGCCGAAGAACTGGGGCGACAGCCCGTTCCTCGCCAACGGTTTCCTGGGCGTCCAGGTCTACGAGGGCCGCACGCCGAACGAGCTGAAGCTCATGCTCAGCCACTCCGAGGTGCAGGACCAGCGCGAACACTGGGAGGCTGCGGTCGGCCTGTCCAGGCTCCCGATCGGCTACCTGACGCTGGCCTTCGCCGGCGCGATCACCGCCGTCGACTGGACGCTCGACCTGTGGAACGCCGAGCTCACCGGCTCGGTGACCACGACGCAGGGCAGCGCCACGTTCACGATGCTCGTGCACAACTCGCGCAGCACGTTCCTCGCGTCCGTGAAGGGCGAGGTGACCTGGGGTTTCCAGCCGTTGCAGTCGTCGACGACCCGCCAGATCCGCAGGCCCGCCGACTACACGGCCAATCCCGATCCCACACTCGGCACGGCCAATGGGGTCTCCTACGCAGCACAGCCCCTGCACGCGGGCGGTGGCTACACAACGGCCTGGCAGACCCGCAACGGCCGTTTCGCGGCCCACGTGGCGTACACACACCCCGCGGACACACACACGTCTGACGCGATCCGTGAGGTGCGCCAGGCGTTGTCGATCCCGTTCGAGGTGCTGACGATGCAGCACCGTCGCTGGTGGAACGCCTACTACTCGAAGTCGCTGGTGTCCGTGCCGGACAAGCTCGTGCAGCGTTTCTACTGGTTGCAGCTCTACAAGATGGCCGCCGCCACCCGTGACGACGCGCCCGTCATCACCGAGTGGGGCCCGTGGTTCCCCGAGCAGGGCAACAGCTGGACGGCCGTGTGGTGGAACCTCAACGTCCAGATCTCGTATCCGCTGGTCAACGGCTCGAACCACCACGAGCTCGACGCGGTGACGACGACGTTGAAGAGGTTCGAGCACAACCTCGAGCTGAACGTGAACCCGGCGTACCGCGACGGCAACTCGTACGCGATCTGCCACCCCGGCGACCGCACGTTGCGCTCAGGCCCGCGCTACTGCGGTGTGCCCGGAGTCGCGCCGAACGACCACACGGGCAATCTTCTGTGGGCCTGCCACAACGTGTGGCTCGGCTACCGCCACACGATGGACAAGAAGATCCTCAAGGACGTCCTGTTCCCGATCCTGACGAAAGCGGTCAACTACTACGCCCGGTTCCTCGTCGAGGGAACGGACGGCAAGCTCCATCTGCCGGAGACGCGCTCACCGGAGTACGCGAACGCCACGGACACGACGTACGACCTCTCGCTGATTCGGTGGGGTGTGCGCACGTTGCTGTCTATAGAGGAGAACGCCCGTTGGCGCGACATCCTCAATCGGCTCGTGCCGTACCACCAGGGCCCGAACGGCGTGTTGATCGGACGGGACGTGTCGCTCAACGACTCGCACCGCCACTTCTCGCACCTGCTGTGGTTCTACCCGTTGCGCGAACTCACGTGGGACATGCCGGAGCACCGCGACCTGATCGCCAAGACCTTCGACCACTGGGTCTCGCGGCAGCAGCTGTGGGCGGGCTACAGCTACGGCGCCGCGTCCGCGATGGCGTCGGCGATGGGCCGGCCGGAGGAGGCGCTGTCGTTCCTGCGCTACTTCCTCGACCGCAAGCAGGTCGGCACGAACGCCGTGCTGACCGAGAACTCCTTCTACCGCGAGGGCGGCAACCTCGCGATCGAGTCGCCGCTCATGTCCGGCCAGGCGGTGCTGGAGATGATGGTCCAGTCGCACAACGACGTCGTGCGCGTCTTCCCGTCTGTGTCGTCCACTTGGGCTGACGCGTCCATCTCGTCGTTGCGCACGCAAGGCGCCTTCTTGGTCGACGCCTCCCGTTCCGGCGGACGCACCGACTGGGTGCAGGTCCACTCGGAGGCGGGCTCACCTCTGATCCTCGAGCACGGGATCGCCGGAGAGATCGACGTACGGGACGGCTGGGGCCGCAGGCTGGAGTACAAGACGCGGGGTTCGGCGATCGAGATCCCGCTTCGCCGAGGTCAAACGGCCGTGGTCGCACGACGTGGCACACGCCCGGACGTCGCCCCACGCGATGTGGTCTCGAACGGCTCGTCTTCCCGCTGGGGTCTGCCGTAACGTACAAATTCGAACATTCAGCGGATGACGGGTGGGGTGTGCGGTGGACCTTCAGCACTGGCTCAACGAGGCGCTGGCCAACCACGAGAAGTGGACCGCCGAGTACGGCACCTTCACACCCCACTCGTCACTGCAGGTAGACCCGGCGGTCTTCGGCTCGGCGCTGGCCGAACTCCAGGACCGCCTGCGCGACAACTACCCGTTCTTCCACCCCCGCTACGCCGGCCAGATGCTCAAACCGCCACACCCGGCGGCGGTGGTGGGCTACCTGTCCGCGATGCTGATCAACCCGAACAACCACGCCCTGGACGGCGGCCCCGCGACCGCCGCCATGGAGCGCGAGGTCGTCTCGGGCCTGGCGTCGATGTTCGGCTACGGCGACGAACACCTCGGCCACCTCACCTCCAGCGGCACGATCGCCAACCTGGAGGCGTTGTTCGTAGCCCGTTCGCTGCATCCGGACCGTGGCGTCGCGTACTCCTCCGAGGCGCACTACACGCACTCACGCATGTGCGGCGTCCTCGGAATCGAGGGTTTCCCTGTGCCCGTGGACGGCCGCGGACGCATGGACCTGGACGCCCTCGAAGACCTTTTGCGCGGCGGCAAGGTCGGCACAGTCGTAGTCACGCCAGGAACTACCGCATTGGGCGCCATCGAACCGGTGCATCTCGTACTGGACGTAGCACGCCGCTACGACGCGCGGGTGCATGTGGACGGTGCGTACGGCGGCTTCTTCACGTTGCTAGCAGGCACTGACCTCGACGCAGCCCCATGGGAAGCCATCGCGTCGTGCGACTCCGTGGTGGTGGACCCCCACAAGCACGGCCTACAGCCCTACGGCTGCGGCGCAGTCCTGTTCCGCGACCCGTCCGTGGGCCGCTTCTACCTCCACGACTCCCCCTACACGTACTTCACGTCCGACGAACTGCACCTGGGCGAGATCAGCCTGGAGTGCTCCCGAGCCGGAGCGGCCGCGGCAGGGTTGTGGCTGACGCTGCGGCTGCTCCCGCTGACCCGCGATGGCCTGGGCGAGGTGCTGGCAGCGGGCCGCCGTGCCGCCGTCCGGTGGGCGTCGATGATCCGGGAATCCGAGCAGCTGGAGCTCTACCAGGAGCCCGAACTCGACATCATCACGTACTTCCCGAGGACCAGCCCGCTTGCTTTGTCGGCCGTGGACGCCGCCTCGCACCGGGTGATGGAAACCGGCATGAACGCCGCCGTCGACCCGATCTTCCTGAGCGTGGCACGGGCGTCGAAGTCCGCCTTCGCGGCACGGCACCCGCAGGTGGAGGCCGATGTGGACGGTGCGAGGGTGCTGCGCAGCGTGCTGATGAAGCCGGAGTCCGAGGACTACGTGGACACCCTCCACACCCGCGTCCTGAGCCTGCTCTGAGGTAACGCGGGGGCCTTTCGTTTCCCTGGAGGGAACGCAGGGCCCCCGCGTGCGATGCAGGTCGAGCCCTGGCAGGCGCGGTGCGAAGCCAAGCCGGGCTGTGCGTCATCGAGCAAGACCCCAACGCAACCGGACCCGGCCAGGCCACCACCTGAGCAACACCTGACCGGCCAGACCCGGCAACGCCGAATTGGGCGACTCACCCCCGGTGAGTCGCCCAACAAGCGCAGCACATCAGCCGTGCTTGGCCCGCCGCCCGGACCGGCGCGGCGGCAGCGGCGTGTCCCCGCGCAGGTCCAACCGGCGCTGCTCACCGTTGGCCTCGAGGTGCGTCACCATGCGGCGGAGCATCTCGGCCAGCGACTGCGCCTCCGAGGACTCCAGCGGGTCGGAGACGAACACCTCTTCCTCGTTGAACTTGGGGAAGAGATCCGCCATCAGCTCTTCACCCTCAGGGGTGAGCCGAAGGACCGCGAGACGCCCGTCGGTCGGGTGACCGAGGCGCTCCAGCAGGCCCCGTGACTGCAGCGTCTTGGCGACGCCGGTCAGGGTGCCCTTGGAGATCCCGGCCTCCTCGGCCACGTAGCGCGTCTCCATCTCGCCCCAGATCCACACGACCCAGAGCACGACGAAGCCGGTCCAGGTCAGATCGCTGGTGCGCAGCACCGAGTTCTCGAGGTGCTGGCGAATCGCTGTGGCGGCGCGGTGGATGTTCGACACCGCCGCCATCTGCTCGCGATGCAGCGGCACCGCACCGAGCTTGGCCTGGACGGCCTTCTCGGTCTCGGCAATCGTGTGGTGACCAGACAACTCAAAGTCTCCCGTGCTCGAGCTCAGGTGTTCCCGGCACAATACTTGCGGTTCCGAACTATGTCTGTGATGTGGTGCGAGTCGGTCCGCAACCACTTTGATCACGATCCCACATCGTGCATGATCTCGTGACAGTCGTCACCCGTCCAGTTACGGACTGTTGCCCCGTGGTGGACGATGAGTGTGGAGCACCGACTGGACCGATCGTGGTCCTTGCTCCACGGACGGGTCGATAGCGTTTGTCCCTCAACGTTATCCCCTCCGCGCCAGCGACACACTGTGCCGGAAAGGTAGTTCGACGTGGTCGGTGAACAGGTGACACGGGAACTCGCGGCAAGACTCGGCGAGGACGGGATCGACGTGGTGCGCGTCGTCTTTCCGGACCTGCTCGGCACCGACCGGGGCCGTGACGTCCTCGTACAGCATCTACCTGCGGTTACGCAGCGCGGTCTGTCGTTCTGCCGGGCGGTTTACAACACCACGCCCGGTGGCAAGACCGCTGAGAACGGCGGGGTGCTCGACGCCGGGCTGCCCGACGTCATCGTGGTCCCGGACCTCGACACGCTCCTCCCGATTCCGTGGGAGCCGGGCGTGGCGTGGTGCATCGGCGACGCGGTGAGCCCCGCTGACGAAAGACCTGTCGACGAATCGCCGCGGCAGGTGTTGCGCAGGGCGCTGGAAATATTCGAGACCACTGGGCTCACCCCGGTCGTCGGTCCCGAGTTGGAATATTTCCTCTGCGAGCCGGACGAAGATCGCCCGAACGGGTGGCGCCCCTACTGCGATGAGCCGGGCAACGTGTATGCGACCGGACGCAGGGGCGATTCAGACGGTCATCTGTTGAGAACTCTCCGCACACTCAGTTCGGCGGGTCTGCAAACCACCGGCGGCAACCACGAGTACGCGGGCGGGCAGTTCGAAATCAACCTCGTCCATTCGCCCGCCATGGACGCGGCCGATCGCGCGTTCCGGTTCAAGACGAGCGTCAAGGAGCTGGCCAGGAGAGAAGGCCGGCTGGCGACGTTCATGGCCAAGCCGTTCAACGACGGCGGCGGGTCAGGCTTCCACCTGCACCTCTCGTGCCACGAGAAGGACGGGCGCAACGCGTTCCAGGCGGCGGGCACCTCGCACGGGCTGAGCGACGAGGCGCGCTGGGCGATCGGCGGCATCCTCAAGCACGCCCCCGCCCTGGCCGCGCTGCTCAACCCGACGGTCAACTCGTACAAGCGGTTCGGGCCGGACTCGCTCGCGCCGTGGCTGATCGACTGGGGCCTCGACAACCGCAGCGCGATGCTGCGGGTGCCGGCCGAGCGGGGCGAGACCACCCGGCTCGAGCTGCGGCTCGGTGACGCGAGCGCCAACCCCTACCTCGGGATCGCCGGCCTGCTCGCGGCCACCTACCTGGGCATTCGCGACCGGATCGAGCCGCCGCGGCCGTCCGCGGGCTACGGCTACGACCCGTCGAAGGCCCCGACGCTGCCCGCCACGCTCCCCGACGCCCTCGCCTACCTGGAGGAGGACACGGCGATGGTCGAGGTGCTGGGGAAGGACTTCGTGCGGTCCTATGTGGACTTCAAGTGGGAGGAGGTGGCCCGGTTCCAGCGGTACGTGACCGACTGGGAGTTCACCGAATACGCGTACCACCTATAGTTCACCTGCGATGACTGCACTCACGGACCGGCTCACCTCGATCGCCGACGAAGACGAACTGTTCGACACCTTCTCCCACTGGGCCGCCGAACGCGGCCTGGCGCTGTACCCGGCGCAGGAGGAGGCCGTCATCGAACTCGTCTCCGGGGCCAACGTCATCCTCAGCACGCCGACCGGATCCGGCAAGAGCCTCGTGGCCATCGGTGCCCACCTCGTGGCGATGGCCGGCAACCAGCGCAGCTTCTACACCGCGCCGATCAAGGCGCTGGTCTCGGAGAAGTTCTTCGCGCTGTGCGACGTGTTCGGGCCGGAGAACGTCGGCATGATGACCGGCGACGCCAGCGTCAACGACCAGGCACCCATCATCTGCTGCACCGCGGAGATCCTCGCGAACATCGCGCTGCGCGACGGCGCCGAGGCCGACGTCGGCCAGGTCGTGATGGACGAGTTCCACTTCTACAGCGAGCCCGACCGCGGCTGGGCGTGGCAGGTGCCGCTGGTCGAGCTGCCGCAGGCGCAGTTCCTGCTGATGTCGGCGACGCTGGGCGACGTCACGTTCTTCGAGAAGGACCTGACCAGGCGCACCGGCCGGTCGACGGCGGTGGTCCGGTCGGCACAGCGCCCGGTGCCGTTGAACTTCCAGTACGTCTCCACGCCGTTGCACGAGACGATCGAAGACCTGCTGCACGGCCGTGAGGCGCCGATCTACGTCGTGCACTTCACCCAGGCCGCGGCGCTGGAGCGCGCGCAGTCGCTGATGAGCGTCAACGTCTGCTCGAAGCCGGAGAAGGAAGCGATCGCCGACATGATCGGCAACTTCCGCTTCTCGTCGGGGTTCGGCAAGACGCTGTCGCGGCTGGTGCGGCACGGCATCGGCGTGCACCACGCGGGCATGCTGCCCAAGTACCGCCGCCTGGTCGAGCAGCTCGCCCAGGCAGGTCTGCTGAAGGTCATCTGCGGCACGGACACCCTCGGCGTCGGCATCAACGTGCCGATCCGCACGGTCGTGTTCACCGCGCTGTCGAAGTACGACGGCACGCGGACCCGGATCCTGAAGGCGCGCGAGTTCCACCAGATCGCCGGCCGGGCGGGCCGAGCGGGCTACGACACGGTCGGCACCGTCGTCGTGCAGGCGCCCGAGCACGAGGTCGAGAACATCAAGGCGCTGGCGAAGGCGGGCGACGACCCGAAGAAGCGCCGCAAGGTCGTCCGCAAGAAGGCCCCCGACGGGTTCGTGTCGTGGAGCGAGTCGACGTTCGAACGGCTCGTGGGCGCCGAACCGGAGCCGCTGACGTCGTCGTTCCAGGTCTCGCACGCGATGCTGCTGAACGTGATCGGCCGCCCCGGCGGTGGCGCGTTCCAGGCGATGCGGCACCTGCTGGAGGACAACCACGAGGACCGCCCGAAGCAGCTCAAGCACATCAAACGCGCGCTCGCCATGTACCGGGCGCTCGTCGCGGCGGGCGTGGTGGAACGCGCCGGTGACGACTTCCGGCTGACGATGGACCTGCAGTTCAACTTCGCGCTGAACCAACCGCTGTCGCCGTTCGCGCTGGCCGCCATCGAGCTGCTGGACCGCGAGGCGCCGGGCTACGCGCTGGACGTGCTGTCCGTGATCGAGTCCACTTTGGACGATCCACGCCAGATCCTCTCCGCGCAGGAGCACAAGGCGCGCGGCGAGGCGATCGGCGCGATGAAGGCCGAAGGCATCGAGTACGACCAGCGCATGGAGCTGCTGGACGAGGTCACGTACCCGAAGCCCCTGGGCGAGCTGCTCGAGGCCGCGTTCCTGACCTACCGCCGCGGCCACCCGTGGGTCGGCGACTACTCGTTGTCCCCCAAGGGCGTCGTGCGCGACATGTACGAGCGCGCGATGACGTTCACCGAGTACGTGTCCTTCTACGGCCTGGCGCGCTCCGAGGGCCTGGTGCTGCGCTACCTCGCCGACGCCTACAAGGCGCTGTCGCAGACCGTCCCGGAGGAGGCGAAGACCGAAGAGGTGCAGGACCTGGTCTCGTGGCTCGGCGAGCTGGTCCGCCAGGTCGACTCGTCGCTGATCGACGAGTGGGAGAAGCTCACGAACCCGGACGCGCCCGAGCAGGAGGTCCGCGTCGACCTGCCACCGGCGGTGACGCGCAACGTCCGCGCGTTCCGCGTACTGGTCCGCAACGCCCTCTTCCGCCGCGTGGAGCTGGCCGCGAAGCGCGACTGGTACTCGCTCGGCGAGCTCGACCACGAGTCGGGCTGGACGGCCAAGGAGTGGATGGACGCCCTGGAGCCGTACTTCGAGGAGCACTCGGACATCGGCGCGGGCCCGAACGCGCGCGGCCCGGCGTTCCTGATCATCAACGTGGAGCGCGAGCGCTGGGTGTGCCGGCAGATCTTCGAGGACCCGGCGGGCGACAAGGACTGGGGCTTCAACGCGGAGATCGACCTGGCGGCGTCGGACGAGCTGGGCGAGGCGGCCGTGACGATCACGGACGTCGGCCGTCTCTAGCCGGTCAGAACTCCACCGGTGCCACGGCGCAGCGGTTCACCGTGACGTCAACGCCGTGGGTAGCGCCGAAGGCCATCCCGGGGACGAGGTACCAGCGGGCGGAGTGAGGGTCAGGTGCTCGACGCCGACGACGGCGCAGGCGGCCCGCTGCTCGGTGACGCGCAGGCGTGCCGCCTCTTCCGGGGGTGCGGCACGCCGGCCTTCCTTCCGCGAACGCTTGACGGCGTGTGAGGTCCTACGGAGATCGCCACAACACGGCGTGCGACGTGCCATCGGCGGTGTAAGCCACGCCGACGGAAGAGCCCGCCGCGTTGATCGCGTAAGCCGAACTCGAGTTGCCGCCGAGCGTGCCGAGGTCGGTGATCCGCCCGTGCCTGTCCCACCGGACGGCGTTGTTCCCGCTGTTCGTCGTTGCCGCACCGATCACGACGCCCGCGTCGTTGATCGCGACCGCTTGGCTGCTGGGCGGGCCCGGCCCCGGGTTGCCGCCGAGAGTGCCGAGGTCAGTGATCCGTCCGCGCCGGTCCCACCGCACCGCGTGGCGGGCGGCGATCCCCGCCTCCGCGGTGCCGACGACCGTTCCGGCGTTGTTGATGCCCGCAGCCCAACTGTCGCGTTGTCCTGGCAGCGAACCGAGATCGACGAGGTCGCCGTGCCGGTTCCAGCGCGCGGCGTGAGAGGTCGCGTCGGGTCCTCCCACGACGCCGGCGACCACACCGGCGTCGTTGATCCCGGCATTGGCGCTGGCCGTGCCACCACCACTGTCCAATGTGGTCGTCCGACCGCGGCGGTCCCAGGTGACAGGCTCCCGGGCAGGTGAGTCACCAGCTGCCACTCCCGCGTTGTTGATCGAGTGGACGCGGCTCTCGTAGCCGAGATCGGTGATCCGGCCGCTGCTGTCCCAGCGCACACCGTGCGAATTGGAACGAATGTTGACCGCCGAACGCCCGATGATCTCGCCCGCATCGTTGATCTGGACGGCCATGCTGCGAGAGTGACCAGGCAGTGCCCCGAGATCACTGATGCGTCCCTGCCTGTCCCAGCGCACCGCGTGGACGTCTCTGTTCGCGGTGCCGGCCTCACCCACGACCACGCCCGCGTTGTTGATCGCGAACGCCGTGCTGTAGCTGCCGCCTGGAAGCGTGCCGAGGTCGACGATCCCTCCCGCCGGGTCCCAGCGCACAGCGTGCGTCTGGCCGTCCGCGGTACCTGACCAACCCACGACCGCGCCGGGGTCGTTGATCGCGACCGCCGTGCTGTAGCTGCCGCCCGGCAGGGTGCCGAGGTCGACGATTGCCGGAACCGCGTGCGCGGGTGCGGGCGTGAAGCCTGCGGCAGCGCACATGACCGCGCTCATCACGAGCCACGTCCGTCGTCTTTTCCCCAACCACGCCACCGGGACACCTCCTGCCACGAGTCGAACGCTCCGATCAGCGTCCTCCGTCCGCGGTTCTCACCCGCAGAACCGAACGTGCTCAAACGAGGGGACCATCGACTCTGTCGAACGAGAGGTGACCGCCCGACGCGGCGCCGGTGTCGAATCAGGATCCGGCCGACGCGAGGAGAACCGTCAGATAACGATGTATGAACCCGAACGACTGAACTCCGGCAAAAGAGTTAATGCCGCGCCCGAGAAGTCGCACTACCCCGAACGCAATGCCGTGATTGATGCGACCCGCGACACATCGGTTCGGCCCAACAGCCATGGCGCCACCTGGCCTACCAGGCACGATCGGCTAAATGCGGTAATTTTAGTTTCAACTACAGGGCACGCCAGTTGAGACGAGCACCTGTTGAGACGGAATGCGCGCGTGATTGACCGGGTGCCGAAGGTCCGGCAACATCATTGTGCCGGCCCTCAGCGGTCGAGATATGGTGTTGCGCAGTGGGGGAAATGTTGGCACTCGTCCTCACCCTCTGGCGCGCACGACGGGAGGATTGAAGTGGACCCGGCACTGGACGCGCTGCGCGACCGGCTGGCGGAGATCATCGCGTCGCCGCCCGAGAACACCGACGAGCTCGTCACCGCGTTGAGCGGTCTCGCCAAGCTGTCGAACCAGTGGTCCGAGGCCATCCAGGCGTTGCGTGCTCCTACGCGCCGGCTCGTCGGGCCTGCAGCGGCGGCGTCGGTGAGTGTGGCCGCGCGGCGGGCCGAGGAGTCTTTCATCGAGCTGGAGATCACGCTCGGTGACGCCCTGGCCGCCCAGCCGCGGGCCGTTCGCCAGCACTGACGGCAGATCGTCGGAGACGGTTTCCGTCTGCCATCCGAGACGCACCCGTTCGGAGGGTTTCCGCACGTCCTCCGCCTGACGGATGATGCGGCCGATCGGGCTCGGCGGACGGAAAGGGGTACGGCCGTGCACACTTCGGGCTACCAGACCCCCGAGGCGGGTCACCCTCCGTGAAGGGGCATGATCGCGTATCCGACGCCCTCGGCTCACCAGGCGCGCGATGACCGAGCGTGGTCTAATCGCCGCCACGTGAGGATCGGCCGTACACAGTTTGGACTCGATCTCGAATGACCTCAGGTCTGCCCTGCCCCATCTGCGAGGGGCCGGATCGACGTGGCAGCCTCGAGCGCTCCCTCCGGGTGCTCGCCGTCGACGACGAGGCGCCCGCGCTGGAAGACCTCGTGTACCTGTTGCGCTGCGATCCGCGCATCGCTCACGTCGAGGCGGTCACCGACGCCACGAAGGCGCTTCGGGTGCTGCACCGCGCGATGGACGCCGGGCAGCCGTTGGACGCGGTGTTCCTCGACATCCGCATGCCGGGGCTGGACGGTCTCGACCTCGCCCGGGTGCTGTCGCGGTTCGCGCAGCCGCCGCCCGTGGTGTTCGTGACGGCGCACCAGCAGCCCGCTGTGGAGGCGTTCGAGCTCAAGGCGCTCGACTACCTGCTCAAGCCGGTGCGGCCCGAACGGCTCGCCGAGTCCGTGCACCGCATCGTCCACGAGGTCTGGGACTCCAAGAACGCGTCGGAGCCCACCACGCCCACTCCCGCGCAGCCCGCCAACGCGACGCCGCCGGAGATGGGTGACGAGGTCATCCCCGTCGAGCTCGGGGGCGTCACGCGCTTCATCCGCCTCGCCGACATCCGGTACGTGGAGGCGCACGGCGACTACGCCCGCCTGCACACCGCGACCGGCAGCGGGCTGGTGCGCGCGGCGTTGAACGGGCTCGAGGAACGCTGGCGCAGCGCGGGGTTCGTGCGCATCCACCGCAGCCACCTCGTGTCGCTCGGCCACATCGACGAGCTGCGGCTCGAGGACGGGCACCTGAGCGTCACGATCGGCGGCGCGGTGCTGCCGGTCAGCCGCCGGCACGCGCGGCACCTGCGGCAGCTGCTCGTGCGGCGCGCCCGGCCGACGCCGGTGCAGGGGAATGCCGCGCCCGCCGGGGTCGCGCAACCGAGGAACGGACTCGGGTCGTGACCACGCCACCACCGCACCAGAAGGGGCCGGCCCAGCGCGTGGTGGTGACGAGTCCGCGCACGCGGGCACCCCGTGCGCGCCGCCCGTACTCGGGCACGCGCGAGATCAACGAGCAGAGCGAGCTCGGCGCCGTCTACATGCGGACCCTGATCCGGGCACAACGGCGGCTGGGCCTGTCGGTGTGCCTGGTGGCGTGCGGGTCGCTCGGCCTGCTGCCCCTGCTGTTCTCGATCGACCCGGAGCTCGGGAAGGTCCGCGTCTTCGGGCTCGGGCTGCCGTGGTTCCTGCTGTGCGTGGCGACGTTCCCGATGCTCGTGCTGGCCGGCTGGTTCTACGTGCGGCAGGCCGAACGCAGTGAGCGCGAGTTCGCGGAGCTGGTCGAACGTCCATGACGAGTGGGTACGCCATCGTGGCGGTGCTGGTCGTCGCACTGGGCACGATCCTGATCGGGACCTACGGGCTGCGCGTCTCCCGCACCACGTCCGACTTCTACGTCGCCTCGCGCACGGTCTCCCCGTGGTGGAACGCCTCCGCGATCGGCGGCGAGTACCTGTCGGCAGCGTCGTTCGTCGGCATCGCCGGGCTGATCTTCGCCTACGGGCCGGACATGCTGTGGTTCCCCGTCGGCTACACCGCGGGTTACCTGGTGCTGCTGACGATGGTCGCGGCGCCGTTGCGACGGTCCGGCGCGTACACGCTGCCGGACTTCGCCGAGGCCCGCTTCCGCTCCCGCGTCGTGCGCGGGGTCGCGTCGGTGCTGGCGCTCGCGATCGGCTGGCTGTACCTGTTGCCGCAGCTGCAGGGCGCCGGTCTGACGCTGAACACGGTGACCGGCGCACCGGACTGGGTGGGTGCGCTGGTCGTCACCGTCGTCGTGACGGTGAACGTGATGTCCGGCGGGATGCGGTCGATCACGTTCGTGCAGGCGTTCCAGTACTGGCTCAAGCTCACCGCGATCACCGTGCCGATCGTGTTCCTGATCGTGGCGTGGCAGGTGCACGGCGCGAAGTCGCTGACCGAGCCGAAATACCCGGAGTTCCCGGCGGAGACCAGGGTCACCTTCAGCCACCAGACGGTGATCCACGCCGAACAGTCGATCTTCATCAACGGCACCGGCGAGATCGACGGCACGCGCGTCGAGAACGCCGGCCTCACGCTGACCGACGGCTACCACCGGATCGGGCAGGGCTCGGAGTTCACGTTCCCCCAGGGCGTTCCCGTGCCACACATGTCCACAATGGACCACAACACCAACGAGACGTGGTCGCTGCCGATGTCCAGCGGCGCCGACTTCCCGTTGTACGGCGCCTATTCGCTCATCATCGCGACGTTCCTGGGCACCATGGGCCTGCCGCACGTGATCGTGCGCTTCTACACCAACCCGAACGGCACGGCCGCGCGCCGCACGACGTTGATCGTGCTCGGGTTGCTGTCCGTCTTCTACCTGATGCCGCCGATGTACGGCGCTCTCGGCCGGCTCTACACGCCCGAGCTGCTGATGACCGGCCAGACCGACGCCGTGGTGCTGGTGCTGCCGACCCGCATGATCGAGGGCATCGGCGGCCAGCTGCTCGGCGCACTGGTGGCGGGCGGCGCGTTCGCGGCGTTCCTGTCGACGTCGTCCGGTCTGGTCGTGTCGCTGGCGGGCGTGCTGTCGCAGGACGTGCTGCGGCTCGGCGGGGTGCGCGGGTTCCGGATCTCCACGATGCTCGCGGGCCTCGTGCCGCTCGCGATGACGTTCGTGGCGACGGGGATGCCGGTCGCGGACATGGTCGGTCTGGCGTTCGCGGTCGCCGCGTCCTCGTTGTGCCCGTTGCTGATGCTGGGCATCTGGTCGTCGCGGATCACGACGATCGGTGCCATCGCGGGCATGCTCGCGGGCGGCGTGCCCGCGCTGACCGCCGGCCTCGTCACGATGTTCACCGACACCGGCGACGCCTGGTACGAGGTGCTGCTCTCGCGACCTGCCGCGTGGACGGTGCCGCTGGGCTTCACGGTCATGTACGTCGTCTCCCTGCTCACCCAGCGGCACGTGCCACCGGGCGTGCAGCGCACGATGGTCAAGCTCCACGCGCCCGAGAACCTCGGGCTGGACGGCGCGGGCGCCTCGGACGAGCGAAGCTAGAGGTGTTGTGAAATGCAGGACTTCCTCACCGCCGCCGCGATCCTGATCGTGGGCGGAGCGGCCGTGCTGGTGCTGTGGCGGGGCACGCGCAACAGGCAGTCGCTCTCGACCGAGGCCCAGCGCGTCACCTACGAGACCCTGCACACCGCCTGGTCCGCGGCACCGCCGTTGCGCGCGGGCCTGGTGCCCGACGCGGCGAAGAAGTCCGCGCGGCACCTGCGGACGTTGCTGGACACCCCGGCTCTCGCGCTGACCGACGAGACGGAGGTCGTGGCGTGGGAGGGCGTGTCCGAGCACCACGCCGCCGAGGCCATGGCCCAGGCAGAGGACGTGTTCCTCACCGGCCGCACCCAGGCGTTCGACATCGGCTGCACCGAACCGAACTGCCCGATCAACTGCGCGGTGGTGGCGCCGCTGACCGTCGAGGGCCGCGTGGTGGGCACGCTGGCGGCGTACTCGCGGGAGGCGTCGGCGGGCCTGGTGCGCGCGACGAACCAGGTGGCGCGGTGGGCGGCCGGGCAGCTGGAGCTCGCGGAGCTGGACCGGTCGCGGACCCGGCTGGTGGAGGCCGAGGTGCGTGCCCTCCGCGCGCAGATCTCGCCGCACTTCATCTACAACTCGTTGTCCGCCATCGCTTCCTACGTCCGCACGAACCCTGAGCGCGCACGGACGCTGCTGCTCGACTTCGCCGACTTCACCCGCTACTCGTTCCGGCGGCACGGCGACTTCACGACGCTGGCCGAGGAGCTGCGGTCGATCGACCAGTACCTCGCGCTGGAACGGGCGCGGTTCGGCGAACGGCTGAAGGTGACCTTGCAGGTGGCGCCGGAGGTGTTGCCGGTGACCGTGCCGTTCCTGTGCCTGCAGCCGTTGGTGGAGAACGCCGTGCGGCACGGGATGGAGGGCAAGATCGAGCCCGGCCACATCCAGATCTACGCCAACGACAGCGGTGCCGAAGCGCAGATCACCATCGAGGACGACGGCATCGGGATGGACCCGGAGAAGCTGCGGCGCACGCTGGCCGGGCAGGTCGACGAGTCGGCGGGGATCGGGCTCGGGAACATCGACGAGCGGCTGCGGCGGGTCTACGGCGACGAGTACGGGCTCGTGGTGGAGACGGCGTGCGGGCTCGGCACGAAGATCACGGTGCGGGTGCCGAAGTACCAGGCGGGGATCAACGGCATGTGAGGCACCGGGGTCACCCTTCCTCGTGGCGACCCCGGCGCACCCCCAGAATCCTCAGCCGGCGGCCTTCGCGGCACGACGGTCCGCCGCGTCCAGCACCGCGCGGACCCAGTCGAGCTCGTCGGTGCCGCACGCGCCCTCGGCCGCCGCGCGCCGCAACCGGACCCAGAGGCCCAGGTCGGTCCACTCCTGGAACCGGCGGTGCACGGTCGGCACGGTCACGCCGAACGACGCGGGCAGGTGCCGCCACGCGCAGCCGGACGACAGGACGAACACGATCGCCGTGAACACCGAACGGTTGCACACGCGGCCACGGCCACCGCCCTGGCGGCGCACCTTGGCGGGCGGGATCAGCGGCTCGACCACGGCCCACAGGTTGGGCGAGACGAGGCGGGCCGAGAGCTGGTCGATGACGTCACCGCGGCCGGGGTCGCCGGTCTCGGGCCACGCGCCGACGCGCATCCAGGTGTCCTGGCGCGGCGCGGCGTCGGCGGGGCGCGGGTCCTGGCGGGCGGACTCGGCGCGCTGACGGGAGCGGAGCAGGGTGGCCAGGGCGGTGTCCTCGGCCGTGGTGCGGCGTTGCGGGACGGCGTAGGTCTGCTGCTGGGCGTGGCGGGTGATCTCGGCGCCGACGGTGCGGCGGAACGACGGGTTCGCCGCCAGGCGCGGGTCCACCGGCTGGCCGTAGCGGACCGGGACCTGGCCCTGGCGCGGGGGGACGGCTCGTGGGGGCACCTGACGGGCCGGGACCTGCCGCGCGAGCCGCGGGTCCGGGGTGCGTGCGAACTGTGACTCGGTCATGGTGTGGTCCTCCGCCAGGACTTTTCCGTCAGGTGACAGCGCTCACAGTAAGAAGGGGTTCAGAAAACAGGTAAGGAGGTAGGCCATGAAAGGCGGTGAGCGGACGTGCCGCGGCGGTGCGCGGCTCGCCCTGTTGAGACGAGTGGCGCACGGTCTGCGACGAACGGATAACCGGTCGTGGCACTTGCCCCACTATCGGGTGGCCGATTGGCCGATCATGATCGAGTCGTTGACGCGCGAAGTACCGTTCGACTGTGAAGCTTTTGGCCACCAGCGACCTGCACGTCTCCTACCAGGACAACCGGCAGGTGGTTGAGGCGATCGCTCCGCCGGACCCGAGCGACTGGCTGATCATCGCCGGGGACATCGGCGAGAAGTTCGCGGACATCGAGCAGACCCTCGCCCAGCTGCGCCCGAAGTTCGGCCGGCTCATCTGGTCTCCGGGCAACCACGAGCTCTGGACCACCAAGGACGACCCGAACCAGGCCCGCGGCGAGATGCGCTACAAGCAGCTCGTGGAGCTGTGCCGCAGCCTCGACGTGATCACTCCCGAGGACCCGTACGTCACGTTCCCCGGTCCGAGGGGACCGGTCACTGTCTGTCCACTGTTTCTCGGCTACGACTACTCCTTTCGGCCACAGGGCGCCACGGACGTGAAGTCGGCCCTCGCCATCGCGCACGAGGCAGGGGTGGTGTGCACGGACGAGTACTTCCTGCACCCCGACCCGTACCCGTCGCGTGAGGCCTGGTGCCGGGCACGCGTCCAGGAGACCGAGGAACGTCTGGAAGCGGTCAGCGGTCCCACCGTGCTGATCAACCACTACCCGCTGGTGCGCGACCCCACGTTCGTGCTGCGCTACCCGGAGTTCGCGCTCTGGTGCGGCACGGCGCTGACCGCCGACTGGCACCGCAGGTTCAACGCCGTCGAGATGGTCTACGGCCACCTGCACATCCCCCGCACGACGCACTACGACGGCGTGCGCTTCGACGAGGTCTCGCTCGGCTACCCGCGCGAGTGGAAACCGCGCGGCACCACACAGGTGAAGCTGCACGACGTCCTGCGGGAGTCATAAGTGCTGGAACAACTACTTCCCCCGCCCGTCGCGGCGGTTGAGCGGTACAACGACGAGCAGCCGGTCGAACTCTTCCCCGAGGAGGAGTCGCTGCTCGGCAACGCGGTGCCCAAACGCCGGAACGAGTTCGGCACGGCCCGCGCGTGCGCCCGCGACGCGATGCGGCTGCTCGGCGTCGAACCGGCCGCGATCCTGCCCGGCCCGAAGCGCGAGCCGCTGTGGCCGGACGGCGTCGTCGGCAGCCTCACTCACTGCTCGGGCTACCGGGCCGCGGCACTGGCGCACCGGGCCGACTTCCAGACCATCGGCATCGACGCCGAGCCGCACGCCCCCGCCCCCGACGGCGTGCTCGGGGCCATCGCGATCCCGGCGGAACTCGACCGGATGCCAGGGCTGAAGGCCGAGGACCCGAAGATCTGCTGGGACCGGCTGCTGTTCAGCGCCAAGGAGTCCACCTACAAGGCGTGGTACCCCGTCACACAGCGGTGGCTGGGCTTCGAGGACGCCGACATCACGCTGAGCGCCGACGGCACGTTCCACTCGCGCATCCTGCTGCCGGACTCCCCCGTGGCCGGGTTCGACGGCCGCTGGCTCGTGCAGGGAGACATCCTTGTCACCGCCATCGCCGTCCCGCACCGAGAGACACGGGTGTCGGATTGATCAACCATGGTGCACAGTGGTGAGCTGAACCCTCGACCGCCGGGAGGCCACCATGGGCGAGGACGTCGCGAAGCACGAGTTCACGCGCGAGGACCGGACTCGGTACCGCACGAAGGTGCGGCGGTGCCTGGACGTGTTCGCCCGGATGCTGCGTGAGGCGCGGTTCGACTTCGAGAGGCCGATGACCGGCCTGGAGATCGAGATCAACCTCATCGACGAGCACGGCGACCCGGCGATGAAGAACCACGAGGCGCTCGAGGTCATCGACGACCCGGACTTCGTGACCGAGCTCGGCCAGTGGAACATCGAGATCAACGTGGCGCCGCGCCGGCTCGCGGGCGGCGGCATCACGGCGTTCGAGGAGACCGTCCGCCGCAGCCTCAACAAGGCGGAGGAGAAGGCGCGCGAGATCGGCGCGCACATGGTCATCAACGGCATCCTGCCGACCCTGCGCAGCAAGCACGTCACTCCCGACCAGCTGTCGAGCAACCCCCGGTACGCGCTGCTCAACGAGCAGGTGCTGGCCGCGCGCGGTGAGGACCTGCAGATCTCCATCGACGGCGTGGAGCGCCTGCACCTGACCGCCAGCTCGATCGTCCCCGAGGCGGCCTGCACCAGCACCCAGCTGCACCTCCAGGTGTCGCCGGAGCAGTTCCCCGCCTACTGGAACGCCGCCCAGGCCATCGCGGGCGTGCAGGTGGCGATCGGCGCGAACTCGCCGTTCTTCCTCGGCAAGGAGCTGTGGCGCGAGACGCGGATCGCGCTGTTCCAGCAGGCGACCGACACGCGCGGCGACGAGCTCAAGGCCCAGGGCGTGCGCCCGCGGGTGTGGTTCGGCGAGCGGTGGATCAACTCGATCTTCGACCTGTTCGAGGAGAACGTCCGCTACTTCCCCGCGCTGCTGCCGATCTGTGACGAAGAGGACCCGCTCGCCGTGCTCGACCACGGTGACACGCCGGGTCTGAGCGAGCTGAAGCTGCACAACGGCACCATCTACCGCTGGAACCGGCCGGTGTACGACGTGGTGCGCGACCGTCCGCACCTGCGCGTCGAGAACCGCGTCCTGCCCGCCGGTCCCACGATCGTCGACACGCTCGCCAACGCTGCTCTCTACTTCGGACTCGTGCGAGCGCTGGCGGAGGACGAGCGTCCACTGTGGTCGCAGATGAGCTTCCAGGCGGCCGAGGAGAACTTCAACGCCGCCTCGCGCAACGGCATGGACGCGCAGATGTACTGGCCGGGCGTGGGCACCGTGCCGGTCGTCGAGCTGGTGCTGCGCCGGTTGCTGCCGCTCGCGCACGAAGGGCTCATCCGGTGGGGCGTCGACTCGGCGGAGCGGGACCGTTTGCTGGGCGTCATCGAGCAGCGGTGCCTGTCCGGCATCAACGGCGCCACCTGGCAGGCCAGGGAGTTCCACCGGCACTACGACCACTCGCACCTGGACCGCGCCGACGCTCTCCGCGCCATGCTCCGCTCCTACGTGGAACTGATGCACGCCAACGAGCCCGTCCACACCTGGCCCCTGACGTGATGAACGGCGCTTTTGTCCACTTGAGGTGGACAAAAGCGCCG
>NZ_JBHRZI010000030.1:260252-298903 GCF_042649515.1 Lentzea rhizosphaerae
TGAGGTGGACAAAAGCGCCGTTCATCGACCGCTAGCTGGTCGGGAAGTTGTCCGGGGTGCGCACGCGGTCGCGCACCCAGACACCCGCCGGCTTCAGGACACCGGTTCCGGCGAACGTGCTGCCCGAACAGGTCCCGGTCTTGAACACCGCACCCGACCTGAAGTCGTCGGAGTAGTTCCAGTTGGCCCAGGAGATCTTCTTGCGGGCCATCAGGTCGATGTACTTCTGCGACATGGTGAAGTCGTTCGGACCGTCACCACTCGCCTGCTGCGTGCCGAACTCGGTCACGAACACCGGGACCTGGCTGGAGACGCGGTCCAGCGCGGCGAGGTGCCCGTCCCTGTGGTCGTTCGCGTAGAAGTGGAACGAGTACATGAAGTTGGTCGCGTTGACCTTGTTGTTCAGCACCACCGACGGGTCCTCGCCGTCGGAGTAGCCGAACGTCGACCAGGCGTGCGTGCCGGAGACGATCAGGCTGTCCGAGTCGATCGCCCGGATCACCGGGATCATCTCCTCGGCGTAGGCCTTGACCCGCGACCACGACACGTTGTTCGGCTCGTTCGCGATGTCGTAGATCAGGTTCGTCTTGTCCTTGTGGCGCTCGGCGATCTCGCGGAAGAACGTCTTGGCCTTCGAGGTGTAGACGTTCGGGTCGCCCGGGTCGAGCTGGTGCCAGTCGATCAGGACGTAGACACCGCGGCGGGTGGCTTCCTCGATGTAGCTGTGCATGAGGTCCGTGAAGTAGCGCGGGTTCGTCTCGTAACCGTCCTCACCGGCGGCCACGTACATGGCGACGCGGATGAAGTCCGCGTTCCAGTCGTTGACGAGCGCGTCCCACCACGCGGACTTGTTGCAGCCGTTGAACCACTGGATGCCGTGCGTGCTCATGCCGCGCAGCTGGATCGGGTTGCCGTACTGGTTGCACAGCTGAACACCGCACACACGCAGCTGACCGTTGATCTCGGCCGGGCGTCCGGTGGACGGCGCCGAGGTGGTCACGGTGACCGAGTTCGACGCGCCGGAGAGGTTGCCCGCCGCGTCACGCGCCTGGACCGTGAAGGTGTACGAGGTGTTCGGCGTCAGGCCGCTCACGGTGTGCGTGGTGCCGGTCGCGGTCTGCCCGTTGGACAGCACGTACGACGTCACGCCCACGTTGTCGGTGGACGCGTCCCACGCCAGCGTGATCGACGACGAGGTCTTGGCCGTCGACCGCAGGTTGCCGGGCGTGGTCGGGGCGACCGTGTCCGGCGTGCCCGACGGGGGTTCGACGTCGAGCCGGTCGACGTTCGGCCCGCCGTTGGACGTGGTCGCCGTCGCCTTGATCTTGTTGGTGCCGGCGTTCAGGTTCACCGTCGTCGTGCGGGTCTGCCACGTCGTCCAAGCGCCCGTGCCGGGGAACGAGAGCTCGTCCACCGCCAGCGAGCCGTTCACCGAGACGTCCATCGGGCGGTTCGCCGTGGTGCCGTTGGCGAACCGGAACGTCAGCGTCGCCGAACCCGCGCTCGGCGCGGTCACGGTGAACTCCACCGCGCTGCCGACCTCGTTGTCGTAGTTGACGAAGCCCGTGCCGGTGAAGCCGGTGTGGTTGGACTCCACCAACCCGTTCGAGATGGTCGCGTTCTCCGCCTGGTACTGGACGGGGGCGGCGACCGCGACGGCAGGGACGGCGAGCGCTAGTGCTGCGGGTAGGACCAGGAACAGGGATCTGGCCACAGGGTGCCTCCTGTGTGAGGGAACAGCAGGGCGCGGCGGCGATTTAGTTAGGAAGGTTTCCTATCTGTTGTGCGTTGAATCACAGCACTGGACCACTGCTCGTGTCAACAAATTCGCGCGACCGGAACAAGTCCGGTCAGGCATCCTCACCTGCAATGCGATCCACAGTCACCGTGACACCAGCACAGCTTCCGGAGGTGGTGCTGCACGTCGCCGTCGTCCGACCGGTCTTCCTCTGGGGAGCACCGGGTATCGGCAAGTCCTCGCTCGTCCGGGAGTTCGCCGCCGAGCTGGGGCTCGAGTGCGTCACGCTGCTGGGCACCCAGCTCGCGCCGGAGGACCTGATCGGAGTTCCGGAACTGGTCGGTGGCCGATCCCGGTTCGCACCGCCGGAAACGATCGCGCGCCAGGACCCGTACTGCCTGTTCCTCGACGAACTCAACGCGAGCAGCCCCGAGGTGCAGAAGGCGTTCTACTCGTTGATCCTCGACCGCCGGATCGGTTCCTACGAGCTGCCGAAGGGCTCGATCGTGATCGGTGCGGGCAACCGCGCCGTCGACAACGCCCTGGCGCGCCCGATGGCGTCCGCACTCGTGAACCGCATGGTGCACGTGCACCTCACCGCGTCGTCGCGCGACTGGCTGGCGTGGGCGCGCGAGAACGGCATCCACCCGTGGGTGCTCGAGTACCTGACCCAGCGGCCGGACCACCTGTGGAGCGCGGCGCCCAAGGTCGAGGAGACGTTCTCCACGCCGCGCGGCTGGCACATGCTGTCCGACGCGCTGCACTCGTTCGGCGAGGACATCTCCGAGGAGCTGCTCGGGGTGCTGGCGTTCGGCACGGTCACCGCGAACCACGCGTCGATGTTCAAGGCGTACGTGAAGACCGTGCGGCACGCGTACGGCCTTGAGGCCGTGCTGCGCGGTGACGCCCGCTGGCCGTCCGCTCCCGCCGACCGCGACCTGCTGTACTTCCTGGCCGAGGCGTTCCGCGCGCGTCTGGTCAAGGAACTGCCGCACGACAAGGCGCACGCACCCGCGGCGGGCAAGCACCTCGCGCACCGCGGCAAGGCGCTGCTGCTGGAGCTGGCCGAACTGTCGTTGGAGATCGCGCAGATGGTGATCGCCGCCGACGACGACGGCAATCCCGTGCTGCCCGCGTGGTTCCTCGTCGAGGTGACGCGCGATCTGCCGCGTCTGGTGGCTGCGCGCGCATGAGCCGTCGTGCGCGCGCAGATCCCGCCGCGGAGGCGTTCGCGGCGGCGGATCGGCGGGTGCACGCCCATCCGCTGTTCGCGGCGCTCGGCGGCTACCTGCGGCGGCAGTCCGAGCACGCGTGGGCCGACATCTCGCTGGACGGCACGCTGCTCGCCCACCCGCAGCGGAAAGCGAGCGAGGACGAGTGGGCGTGGGTGTTCGCGCACTGCCTGCTGCACCTGGGTTTCGGCACCCACTCCTGTGACGACGTGCTGGACTTCCAGCCCGCGCTGAAGTTCGGCAGCCGCCCGTCGTCGTGGGAGCCGGGCACGTGCGTGCGCGGTGGTGCGTCGAACGACCCGAAGAAGTGGGCGGAGCGGTTCGCCGCAGGACTGTCCAACGCCGCCGTGGCCGCGATCGACGTGGCCGGTGGCGCGCGTTCGTCGTTGACTGATTCGCGTCCGGCTCGCACCGAGTGGGAGCTCGCGCTGGGCTGGTTCGTGTCGTCGTACCCGTTGCTGGGTGCGCTGGCGTCGGCGATGACGGTGGTGGCGGACGCGGAACTGGCGCGGGGCTGGGACATCGCGATCGCGGCGGTCTCGACGGCGTCGGCGGAGATCTACGTGAACCCGCTCGCCGGGCTGTCCCGGCAGGAGTGGCGTTTCGTGCTGGCGCACGAGATGTTGCACGCGGCGCTGCGCCACTGCGACCGGGTCGGCGGCCGCGACCCGTACCTCTGGAACGTCGCCGCGGACTTCGTCGTCAACGGCTGGCTGGTCGAGATGGGCGTGGGCGCGGCACCGGAGGGCGTGCTGCACGACCCGTCGTTGCGAGGGCTGTCGGCGGAGTCGGTGTACGACCGGATCGCCGTGGACCTGCGGCGGTACCGGAAGCTGCTGACGTTGCGGGGCCGTCAGGGCGACCTGCTCGGCGAGCCGTTGCGCGGACCGGCGGACATCACGGACCTGGACGAGTTCTACCGGCGCGCGCTGCTGACCGGGCTGAGCTACCACACGTCGTCCCGCGGCCTGCTGCCCGCCGGGCTGGTCGAGGAGATCCGTGCGCTGGAGCACCCGCCGCTGTCGTGGGACGCACAGCTGGCGCGCTGGTTCGAGGAGTTCGTTCCCGCGCTGGAGAAGCGGCGCACCTACGCCCGTGCATCACGTCGCCAAGCGTCCACTCCGGACATTCCGCGGCCGGGCTGGGTGCGGCCGGAGACTTTGTCGTCGCGACCGACTTTCGGGGTCGTGCTGGACACGTCCGGCTCGATGGATCCCAAGCTGCTGGGCAAGGCTCTGGGTGCGATCGCTTCCTATGCGGCGGCACGTGACGTGCCGGCCGCACGGGTGGTTTTCTGTGACGCGATGGCATATGACGCCGGCTACGTGCCCGTCGAGGACATCGCGGGCAGGGTGAGGGTGCGCGGGCGCGGCGGCACGGTGCTGCAGCCCGGAATCGACCTGCTCGAACGCGCGGCCGACTTCCCCTCGTCCGGGCCGATCCTGGTCATCACCGACGGCGCGTGCGACGTGCTGCGAGTCCGGCGCGAGCACGCCTTCCTCATCCCGGCGGGCGCGCACCTGCCGTTCCGCGCCCGCGGTCCCGTGTTCCGGATGTCCTGATGGAGATCGCGTGCGACGAATCGGGTTCCGAGGGCGAGAAGCTCGTCGGCGGCGTCACGGCGGTCTTCGCGCACGCGGGTGTCCGGATGTCGCGGGAAGAAGCGTCCTCGTGCGTCGAGACGTTGCGTTCGATGATCAAGTCGCCCGCGCTGGAGTACAAGGCGAACCACCTGCTGCGCGCGAAGAACCGCTGGGTGCTGCTGTGGTTCCTCGGACCTGGCGGGCCGCTGGCGGGTCGCGCCCGCGTGCAGCTCGTGGACAAGCGGCGCTTCCTGGCCTCGCGCGTGCGCGCGGAGTTCGGTGCCGTGTCGGGACCTCTGGAGCACTACAACGACCTGCTGCGCGCCCGCGGCCCACGAGGGACGCTGGACCCGTTGTTCCCGGCGATCCTGCGGGCCGTGGCGCAGTGGGACGGCCCGGTGTCGATCGTGCACGACCAGCAGCTGTCGTTGACCGACGGGCGGATCCGGCAGCTGAAGGAACTCGCGCCACGCCTGGAAAGCCTGACGCTGGTGGACTCGCAGCACGACGCGCGCGTGCAGGTGGCCGACTTCCTCGCCGGGATCGCCCGCCGGGTCGCGGAGGAGGAACTGAACGGCCGGCCCGATCGCGAGGTCATCGAGTTGCTGATGCCGTTCGTCGCCGGACCTAGGATGTGGCATGCCTGATGCGATTTTCGCCGACCCGCGGTTGGCCCGGATCTACGACGCCTTCGACGGCCCACGCGTGGACCTGGACCTGTATCTCGGGATCGCCGCCGAGCTGAAGGCGTCCCGCGTGCTCGACGTCGGATGCGGAACGGGGTCCCTGGCGGTGCTGCTGGCCTCGTCCGGTATCGAGGTCGTCGGGGTGGACCCGGCCGCGGCGTCCCTGGAGATCGCGCGGGCCAAGGACTCCCGCGTCACCTGGCTGCACGGGGACGCGACCTCCCTGCCCCCGTTGTCGGTCGACCTCGCGACGATGACCGGGAACGTGGCACAGGTGTTCCTCGGTGACGACTGGGAGGCCACGCTCCGAGGTGTGCACGGGGCGCTGCGCCCCGGCGGGCACTTCGTGTTCGAGACCCGGCGGCCTGAGCGGCGGGCCTGGGAGGACTGGGCGCGGGCGAAACCACGGGTGCTGGTCGGCGTGCGCGAGCAACTCGAACTGCTCGGCGTGAACCTGCCGTTCGTGTCGTTCCGCCACTCATACCGCTTCCCGGACGGGTCGGAGATCGCGTCGGACACCACCCTGCGGTTCCGGTCGCGTGCCGAGGTGGAGGCGAGCCTGGTCCGCTGCGGCTTCTCCGTCGTGAACGTCCTGGACGCGCCGGACCGGCCCGGCAAGGAGTACGTGTTCGTCGCGCGGAAATAGGATCGGCCGCATGGCGTTCGGCTACATCGGCTCGATGAGGACCAAACCCGGTCACCGCGACGACGTGGTGGCGATCCTGACTCGAGGCCAGGCAGGCCTGCGCGAGGCCGGCTGCCGCGTCTACGCGGTGGGGCTCGACCCCGAGGACGAGGACAAGATCTGGGTCAGCGAGGTGTGGGAGTCGGCGCGGCACCACGCCGAGTCGTTGCAGCTGCCGGAGACGAAGGCGGCGATCGCTGAGGCGATGCCGATGCTGACCGGGGAGTTCACCGGGCAGAAGGTGGAGGTGGTCGGCGGGTTGGGCGTCGGCTGAAGACCACAGCGATTTGAGCTGAACGGGCGCCCAACCGTGGCGGCACGTCACACGTTCTGCGGAGACGCCGGTGGGAGGTCGTCGAGTTGTCGCTGCACCCGCGCGGCGTCGTCGTCGCGGCCTTGCTCCCGGTACAGCTCCAGTGCCTCCTGCCAGGTCTTGCGGGCCTTGTCGTGCTGCCCGAGTTTGGTGTGAGGGTGGCCGATGTTCTCGAGGGAGTCCGCGACCTGATAGGTGTTGCCGAGGGTGCGGTACACGCTGAGTGCTTGGAGGTAGTGGTCGATCGCCTCCCGGTGGTCGCCGGCGCCGTGGGCGATGAGCCCGAGACTGTCGAGGGCGTCGGCCTCGCCAGGAGGATGGTGGTGGCGCCGGTGCAGGGTGAGCGCGCTGCGGCAGTGGTGACGGGCGGTGTCGAAGTCGCCGAGACGCGCGGCGTACCAGCCCACCGCGTTGAGTGCCTGGGCCTCGTACACCGGATGGTCGAGGGTGCGGCAGAGTTCGAGCGTGTGCCGCGCGTGGTCCAAAGCCTGACGGTCATCGCCCAGCCGTTCCCAGGTGAATGCGAGCTCCAGGTGGGTGTGTGCTTGTTGGCTGGTGTCGCCGTGGCGCACGGCCAAGAGGAGGGACTCGTCCAGGTGCCGGATGGCCTCCTCGTACATGCCCAGTCGGCAACAGGCGTGACCCAGGAGTCGATGTGTGCGAGTTCTGATGGCGGGGTCGGGCACGTGCGCGGCGGCGTCCACCGCAGCTCGCCACATGGCCAGCTCATCGCGCAGATGATGCCCCTGCCGGGCGTGAAAGATTGCCAGCACCCAGGCAAGCTGCCACACCGCGTTGTGGCGGCCGAGGGCGATGGCGACGCGCTGAGAAGCGATGAGGGCGGTGTGCTCAGCGTCCAGCCAGGCGAACGCGGCATCGGCATCGGACAGCGGGTGTGGCTTGACGCCAGGGGCCGGTGGATCGGGCTGCAGGTCGTGGCGGGTGGGTTCCAGCAGGCGATCAGCTTCGTAGGCGGTGTGCAGATAGAAGTCCGTCACCCGCACCAAAGCTGCCTCCCTGACCTCGTCGGGCAGATCATGCGCGGTGGTCGCGGCGTAGGCGCGGACCAGGTCGTGCATCGCGTACCGGCCGTGCGGCCGCCGTTCAAGCAGGGACGCCTCCGCCAGTGCTGACAACGCTTTGCGTGCGTGGACCGGGGGTAGGCCGGTGAGGGCGGCCACGGCGGGCAGGGTGATGTCGGGTCCGGGGGCAATGCCCAGCAGCCCGAACACGGTGCGCTGTTCGTCGGTGAACCGGCGCAGGGACCACGACAACACCGCGGGCAAGCTCGCGGCGGGGTCGGTGTCGTGGTCGAGCATCTCGAGACCGAACTCGCGCAGTTCGGCGGCCACCTCGGCCAGGGGGAGGTCAGGACGGGCGGCAGCGTTGCGGGCCGTGATGGCCAGGGCCAGCGGGTAGGACCCGCACAACTCGACCAACTCGTCGACGGTTGCGGACTCGGCGGCGACTCGGTCAGCATCGAGACGTGCCGCCAACAGGGCACGAGCTTCGGCGCGGTCCAGAACGTCCAGTTGCAGATGGCGAACGCCGTGCCGGTCGATCAGGGAGGCCAGCCTCGTTCGTCCGGTGACCAGCACCGTGCAGGCCGAGCCACCTGGAAGCAAGGGGATCACCTGGTCGGTGGTGACGGCGTTGTCCAGCACGATCAGCATCCGCCGGCCCGCGACCTGGCTCCGGTACAAGGCCGCCTGCGCGTCGAGGTCTGTCGGAATCCGGCCGGGGTCGACGCCCAGAGCTTCGAGGAATCCGCGCACCGCCACCGTCGCGGCCATCGGCTCTTCTGTGGGGCTGAAGCCGTGCAGGTCCACGAACAGTTGGCCGTCGGGGAACCGGTCCAGGTGCCGGTGGGCCCATGCCAGCGCGAGCCAGGTCTTGCCGATCCCACCCGCCCCGCCGATCGCCGAGATCATTACCGTGCCGGATGTTCCCGCCAGCGTCTCGTCCAGGAGCGTCAGTTCGGCGAGGCGGCCAGTGAGGACCGGGGGCGCCGGCAGTTGCCGTGGCACGTCCGGTGCCGCGGCGCGGGCCAGAGCGGGGTCCGTGTTCAGGATTCGCCGGTGCAGCTCGCGCAGTTCGGGTCCTGGATCGGCGCCCACCTCGTCGGCCAGGCGTACCCGGATGGTGTCGAAGCGGAAGAGCGCGTCGGCTTGGCGGCCGTTGCGGTACAGGGCGAGCATCAGTTGTCCGGTGACACGTTCGTCCAGCGGATGCGCGTCCGCTCGCTCGGACAGCTCAGCGCACAACGCCGCGTGCCTGCCCTGTGCGAGCGCCAAGTCCACGCGGTCGACGTCGGCGGCGAACCGCTCGCGTGCCAGACCTTCGCGGACAGCGGCGATCCACGGGGTGTCCAGCCCTTCGAACGCCTCGCCACGCCAGAGCCCCGCAGCTTCTTCCAGCAACGCCAACGACTTCGCGGCGTCTCCCCCGCGTGCCTGTTTCACCAGCCGGCGGAACCGGTGCAGATCCACCGCCTCCGGATCCACCTGCAGGACGTATCCGCCGCCCTGCCGGACGATCGGGACCTCGCCCGCGAGCAGGCGCCGCAGCCGTGACACGTAGTTGCTCGCCACCTGCCGTGCCTTGTAGGGCAACCGATCCGCCCAGACCCGGTCCAGCAGCTGCTCCGTGGTGACGACCCGATTCGCCTCGACCAGCAGGACCGCCAGGACGCACCGCTGCCGCGCGTGACCGATCTCCACCAACCGGCCGTCGACGCGCAGCTCCACCTGTCCAAGCACATGCAAACCCACAGGCATCGACTCCACCCCTGACGCAGTGCCTACTCCTCTCCCCTCGCCATCACCACCGCTGACCAGGCGATTGCCACAACTCGGTGTGGTTGTGGAGAACCGGGCGCCCAGGCTTCTCGCTCCGCTTCCGCGAGAAGGAGAAACCCATGATCGGGATCAGGAAGACGGCTGTGACCACAGCAGTGATGGCCGTCGCGGCCTTGGCCTTCACCGCGTCTCCCGCGTCAGCCGTCGACGCGACGGACAGCCACGCGAACGCTCGCGTCGAGCAGGAGGTCCAAGCCGTGCTCCGGCTGAACCCCGGCTCGCACCGCGTCGCCCCCAACGTCGTCGAGGTCGACGAGGGCGTCACTATCAGCGTGCCGACGCAGATCAACGACATCCAGAACTGCAAGACCTCCTACCTGTGCCTGAGCGAACACGCCAACTTCGGCGGGCACCAGATCAGTTTCTGGAAGTGCCGCGACGTGAACCTCGGCTACTACAAGCTGCCGGACGGTCGCACGTGGAACGACCAGGTGTCGTCGATCAGGAACGCTCAGTCGCGTGGCGTGCAGTCCCGCTTCTACAACTACGACGGGAGCGGCGATCCGGACAGCCCCAGCAACTGGAGGTTCGTCATCGCCCTGAACGCCGGGCACTACCTGCGGGACCTGTCGAGGGATACCTCTGCCGACGGCGGCTACGCCAACGACAAGATCGACATCGTGCACGTCTGCTGACGGTCACGACAGCGGTGACGGGTCCCGGCATCCGTCACCGCTGACCGGCCGATCTGCCCCAGCTGACCAGCGCCGGCTGCTTCCAGGCGTGCACCAGCCACGGCAGGATCCGCGGCAACCGGTCGGCGACGATGTCGTGCAGCACCAGCACGATCCGCCCGGACCGCTCGGGTCCCGCGTCCAGCCACACCGCCTGCATCAGGACACCGGTCCGCAGGTCGAGCCCCGCCTCCGCCTCCGCGAGGGCAGCGGGGGTGGCGGCGACGGGGTCGGTCACCTCGTGGTGAACGAAGCCGGAACGACACAGTTCGGGATGCAGTTCCACCAGGGAATCCATGGCGGCGGCCAGACGTCCCACGCCCAGGCCGGCCCGAACCTGCACCGTCATCGCCCTCACGTTAGGAGAGCCTAACCTAGGTTCACGGTGTGCTCACTGAGTCCCAGGACACGGCGATGCCGTGCCGCCCGCTCAGTAGCCGTCCCCTCCCCAGAACTGCTCTTCCAACATGTCCGCCGTCCCCGCCAGGAGCTGGAGCGGGTCGGTGAACTCGTGGATGTCGAGGTCCACCAACGGCAGCGAGTGCCGGACCACGACGTGCTCCCCCATGATCGCGAGGCCGCACGCCACGGTCGACCTGCCGACCTCCTCCAGCACCTCGCGCAGGTTCACGTCCTTCGCGAGGCCGCACGGCGAGGCGATCTGCACCCACTCGTGCATCTTGTCGAGGACTTCCCGGACGATGATCACGACCTGCGTGCGATCGTCGTCGCCCTCGTCGTCGTCCCCGAACGTGAAGAGGACCCTCAGCTCCTCGCCCTCGTCGTGGATGACGTCGTACTCGGCGCGGATGTAATCCGCGAGGTCTCCCCAACTCGCCATGGCGCAACCCTACTGGCCGCGATCGCCCACAGCCCGACCACCAGCACTGCGCCGACCTCGGCGATGAGCAAGATCCTCTCGATGTAGCCCAACGGGAACACGCGCCACCACCGAACGTCGGAGGCCGCGCCCATCACAATGGCGTAGAGGATCGGCATGAAAGCGACAACGCTCAACAGACCGGACGCCATCGTCCACCTGGCGTGTCGGCCCCACACGTGGTCCTTCAGCCACGGCCGTGCCAGCGCGATGATCGCGACGGGCAGGCTGACGAACGCGAGCATGCTGCCGAACCGGTGGATGCTGCCGCTGACCTCGTTGGTGCCCATGGCCCAGTTCGTCTTCGGGAACGCCACCACGAGCAGCAGGCCTGCTGACCACAGGATCAGCGCGATCGAGCCCGCGGACCGCCATCTGGCCAGCCCCTTGTGGACGAGGGCGACGAGGATGGCGAGGGAACCGGCGGCCAGCAGCAGCACGGCGACGTCGAAGACCGGGCGGTAGTCACCCAGCGCGTACTCGCTGATCGTGCGGCGCAGCGGGCCGACGGTCAGGTCGAGCAGACCGACCATGGCCACCGTGGCGACGACGGCGAGCGAGCCGCCGGTGGCGGCTAGGCGAGGAATCAGCACATATCGGTCAACGCCGTGGCTCGGTCGCGGGGTTCCTGGGTTCAGGAAGCCGACAGGTTCAGCTCAGGATCGCGCCGCACGTGATGTTGACCTGCGCTCCCGTGATCGTGCGGCCCCAGTCGGAGGCCACGAACACCGCCGCTCTGCCGACGTCGTCCAGCGTGGCGGCCCTACCGAGCAGCGTCTGGCCGACGATGTCCGGTTCGACCCAGGCGCGGAACTCGTCCGGGATCGACTCGGGGATCCCGCCCGTCTGCAACGTCACCGCCCGCACAGGGTGAGGCCGGGGCCGTGCGTCAGGCGGGCGGCGGTGGCCGCGCTGGACCTCCAGTGCGGCAGGTAGTGCGGGTACCACCGGTCCAGTGTCGTGAAGCGGTCCTCGAACTCGAGCTCCCGTCCGGTCATGTCACCGAGCGCAAGTCCTACCTCAGCGCGACGGCGGCCTCTTTTTCCACCGCTTCGGCGACGGCGTTCAGGGCCGGCGAGTCGAGCTTCCACTGCTGCCAGTACAGCGGCACGGACACCGTGCGGCCCGGTGCCAGGTCGATCAGGCCCTCCTGCAGCTGCTGCGGTGGCACCATTCCCCAGCCCAGGCCCGCCACGATCGCCCGCACGTACACCTCCGACGACGGCACGTAGTGGCGGTGTTCCGAGGCGCCGCGGCCGCGGGTCAGCGTGCGCACGAAACGGTCCTGGAGGTCGTCGTTGCGGTCGAAGACCACGACCGGCGCGTCCGGCAGCCACGACTTCGGCTGCCCATCGGCGAACCGGTCCACAAAGGACTGCGATGCCATTGCCGCGTAACGGATGTGGCCGAGCCTGCGCACCGAGCAGCCCGCGACCGGCTCGCGGGAGGACGTCACGGCTGCCATCACCAGGCCTTGCCGCAGCAACGCCGTCGTGTGGTCCTGGTCCTCGCGGTGCAGGTCGAACGAGATCTTCAACGACGACGGGACCCGTTGCAGGGCGGGGAGGAACCACGTGGCGAGCGAGTCGGCGTTCACCGCGATCGGCACCCGCACCACGGCGTCCGAGCCCAGGGCGGCGTCCAGGTCCTGGTCGAGGGCGAGCAGTTGCCGACCGTAGCGGACGATCACCTCCCCCGACGGCGTCAGCCGCACCGGACGGGCGCGCACCAGCAGCACGCGGCCAGTGCGCTGCTCCAGCGCCTTGATGCGTTGGGAGACAGCGGAAGGCGTGACGTGCAACGCGGTCGCGGCTGCGTCGAACGTGCCCGCGTCGACGACCGCGAGCAGCGTGCGCACCAGGTCGAGGTCCATCACGAGCGCTAATGGTACGTAAGAATCTTTAGCTGGTCTCATCAAGACGGCGTCAATACCGTCGACGGTGTGACTGACCTGCTGCTCGGCTTCGGCACCATGATGACCCTGATCGTCGCCATCGGCGCGCAGAACGCTTTCGTGCTGCGCCAAGGACTTCGACGCCAGGCCGTCGCGAAGGTCGTCGCCGTGTGCGCCGTGTCGGACGCGATCCTCGTCGCGGTCGGCGTCGCCGGGTTCGGCGCGGTCGTGAAGGCCTTCCCGCAGGCGATCACGGTCGCGGCGGTCGTCGGAGGCGTTTTCCTGCTGGGGTACGGGTTTCTCGCGGCGCGCCGGGCGTTCAAACCACAGTCGATGAACGTCCAGGCGACGGGATCCGGCAGGCCCGTGCTCACTGCGCTCGCGCTGACGTGGCTCAACCCGCACGTCTACCTGGACACGCTGCTGCTGCTCGGCTCGATCGCGGCCGGACGGTGGCTGTTCGGGGTCGGCGCGGTCACCGCGAGCGTCACGTGGTTCGTCGCGCTCGGGTTCGGCGCCCGGCTGCTCAGTCCTCTGTTCGCGAAGCCCCGCGCGTGGCGGGTGCTGGACGGCCTGATCGCCGCCGTGATGACCGCTCTCGGGGTGGCCCTGATCGCCGGGTGGTGATCATCACCGCCACCGCCGACACGGCCAGGACGCCTGTTGTCACGGGCGCCGCGGCACCGGTGAAGAGGGACGCCGAAGCAAGCCCCGCACTGACGAGAGCACCGATGACAACGCGCGACCGAAGATCACCCACGTTGATCACCCTAGACCACGACACGCCCATGTTGGGTGGTGATTCAGGCCCCACCACCACATGTAGTATCTGCCGCGCTGGTGGTTCACCGGCCCGGAGCACCGGGCCGATGAGGCAAGAGGGAACCCGGTGAGAGTCCGGGACTGCCCCGCAGCGGTGAGTGGGAACGAAAGCCGTCAACGAAGCACTGGGTGACCCCTGGGAAGCGACGGCCGGTAGGAGCGAGCAAGGCGCCCACGAGTCCGAAGACCTGCCACCGGTGTGCGCGCAAGCCTGCGCGCACGACACGGTGCCTCGAGGGAGGGCAGCTGTGTGCCCTCAGTGGCGCGCGCGCATTCCTTCGAGCCTTGCTCGCGAGGAGAGAGCGTGCCCGACCGCCTTTCAGTGGTCATCCATGAAGCGTGTGCCGACCTGCCCAACGCGTCGGCGGAGGCGGTTCTGGCTGAGACCAAGCGAAATCTGTACGAAGGCATCACCGACGCCGAGCTCGCGCTGGCGCCGATCATGGCCGCCCGCGCGATGGTCGAGCAGGACCCGGACTACTCCTACGTCAGCGCCCGGTTGCTGCTGGACAAGCTGCGCACCGAGGCGTGCGGAGTGCCGTTGTCGCACGCCGAGATGACCGAGCGCTACCCGTCGTACTTCGCCGCGTTCGTCCGCCACGGCATCGAGCTGGGCCAGCTCGACCCGCGCCTCGCGGACTTCGACCTGGCTCGTCTCGGCGCCGCGCTGAAGCCGGAACGCGACCTGAACTTCCAGTTCCTGGGCATGCAGACGCTGTACGACCGCTACTTCCTGCATCACGACGGCCGCCGCTACGAGCTGCCGCAGGCGTTCTTCCTGCGCGTCGCCATGGGCCTCGCGCTCGAGGAGGACGACCGCGACGCCCGTGCGATCGAGTTCTACGAGCTGCTCTCGTCGTTCGACTTCATGTGCTCGACACCGACGCTGTTCAACTCGGGCACGACACGCCCGCAGCTGTCGTCGTGCTTCCTCACCACCGTGGAGGACGACCTCGCCGGGATCTTCCACGGCATCAGCAACAACGCGCTGCTCAGCAAGTTCGCCGGCGGCCTGGGCAACGACTGGACGCCGGTGCGCGGGATCGGCGCGCACATCAAGGGCACCAACGGCAAGTCGCAGGGCGTCGTGCCGTTCCTCAAGGTTGCCAACGACACCGCGGTCGCGGTCAACCAGGGCGGGCGTCGCAAGGGCGCGGTCTGCGCGTACCTCGAAACCTGGCACATCGACGTCGAGGAGTTCCTCGACCTGCGCAAGAACACCGGCGACGAGCGGCGCCGCACCCACGACATGAACACCGCGAACTGGGTGCCGGACGAGTTCATCCGCCGGGTGCGCGCGAACGGCCAGTGGACGCTGTTCTCGCCCGACGAGGTGCCGGACCTGCACGACGCGTTCGGCGACGACTTCGCACGGAAGTACCGCGCGTACGAGGAGAAGGCCGACAACGGCGAGATCAAGGTCTTCCGCCGTCTCCCCGCCGTCGACCTGTGGCGGCGCATGCTGACCATGCTGTTCGAGACCGGCCACCCGTGGATCACGTTCAAGGACCCGTGCAACCTGCGTTCGCCGCAGCAGCACAGCGGTGTCGTGCACTCCAGCAACCTCTGCACCGAGATCACCCTGAACACCACGACCGACGAGGTCGCCGTGTGCAATCTCGGCAGTGTGAACCTCGCGCGGCACGTCACGGCCGACGGCGTCGACCACGCACGGCTCGAAAAGACCGTGCGCACCGCGGTTCGCATGCTCGACAACGTGATCGACGTGAACTACTACACGATCCCCGAGGCGCGGAACTCCAACCTCGAGCACCGCCCGGTGGGGCTGGGTCTGATGGGCTTCCAGGACGCACTGTTCACGCTCGGCACGCCGATGGCCAGCGCGGAGGCCGTCGAGTTCGCCGACCGCAGCACGGAGGAGATCAGCTACTACGCGATCTCCGCCAGCACCGATCTGGCGCAGGAGCGCGGCGCGTACCGGTCGTTCGAGGGTTCGTTGTGGAGCAACGGGATCCTGCCGATCGACTCCATCGGGATCCTGGCCCAGAACCGCGGTCCCGGCGAGCTCGACCAGAACCGCGAGTCCACGATGGACTGGGCGGCGGTCCGCGAGAAGGTCCGCAAGGGCATGCGGAACTCGAACGTCATGGCCATCGCGCCGACCGCGACCATCGCGAACATCACCGGCGTGAACCAGTCGATCGAGCCGCTGTACCGCAACCTCTACGTGAAGTCGAACATGTCCGGCGACTTCACCGTCATCAACCCGGACCTGGTGCACGCGCTCAAGCAGCGCAAGCTGTGGGACGAGCAGATGATCTCGGACCTGAAGCTGCACGACGGCAGCCTCGGCCCGATCGACCGGGTGCCCCCGTACCTGAAGGCGTTGTACGCCACGGCGTTCGAGGTCGACAGCTCGTGGCTGATCGAGGCGGGCGCGCGCCGGCAGAAGTGGATCGACCAGGCGCAGTCGCTGAACCTCTACCTCGCGCAACCGAGCGGCCGCAAGCTCGACGAGCTGTACCAGCTGGCGTGGGTGCGCGGCCTCAAGACCACCTACTACCTGCGCACGCAGAGCGCCACGCACGTGGAGAAGTCCACGTTGCAGGGCACCGACGGCAAGCTCAACGCCGTCTCCCCCACCGCCTGCTCCATCACCGAACCCGACTGCGAGGCCTGCCAGTGACGAACATCGAAGCGGGCGCCGGGCGCGTCTCCGTCGACGAGAAGGCGATGATCAACTGCCGCGCCGACGTCAACCAGCTGCTGCCGCTCAAGTACCACTGGGCGTGGGAGAAGTACCTCAACGGCTGCAACAACCACTGGATGCCGACCGAGGTCTCGATGCAGGCCGACATCAGCCTCTGGAAGTCCCAGGACGGTCTGACCGACGAGGAACGCCGCATGATCAAGCGGAACCTCGGCTTCTTCGCGACTTCAGAATCGTTGGTGGCCAACAACATCGTGCTCGCGGTGTACCGGCACCTGACCAACCCCGAGTGCCGCCAGTACCTGCTGCGTCAGGCCTTCGAGGAGGCCGTGCACACCCACACGTTCCAGTACATCTGCACCTCGCTCGGTCTGGACGAGGGCGAGCTGTTCAACATGTACCGGGAGATCCCGTCGATCACGGACAAGGCCGCGTGGGCGCTGCAGTTCACGCAGCACCTGGAGGACCCGGAGTTCCGGACCGGCACGCCGGAGAACGACCAGGCGTTCCTGCGCGACCTCGTCGCGTTCTACGTGGTCTTCGAGGGCATGTGGTTCTACACCGGGTTCGCGCAGATCCTGTCGCTCGGACGGCGCAACAAGATGGTCGGCGTCGCCGAGCAGTACCAGTACATCCTGCGCGACGAGTCGATCCACCTGAACTTCGGCATCGACGCGATCAACCAGATCAAGATCGAGAACCCGCACCTGTGGAACGACGTGTTCCAGAAGGAGGTGCGCACCATGCTCGCGGAGGGCTGCGAGCTGGAGATCGCCTACGGCCGGGACACGATGCCGGGCGGCATCCTCGGCCTCAACTCCGAGCTGTGCGAGCAGTACATGCGGTTCATCACGAACCGCCGCTGCGCCCAGCTCGGCCTGGAACCGGTGTGGGAGCCGACCGAGAACCCGTTCCCGTGGATGTCGGAGATGATGGACCTGAAGAAGGAGAAGAACTTCTTCGAGACCCGCGTCATCGAGTACCAGAACGGTGGCTCACTGGAGTGGTGACCCCAGCCTGACGGCGCTGGGCAGCCCGGCCCGGTCCGCGACGGGCCACTGGAGCGGATCGGGCCCCAGCTTCACGAGTTCGGCGATCTGGAGCTTCGCCCACGGCGAGATCTCACGCGTGCCGTTCAGGACGGCGTCCGAGAACTCCGCCCACGCCACCCGCTCGGTGGAATCGACCTCGTCCGGGTTCGGCGTGGGCTCGTCGTCGCAGAGCACCCGGAACACCGGGCACATCTCGTTCTCGACGACGCCGTCCATCTCGGCGCGGTAGCGGAACCGCGGCAGCAGCAGCTCGGGCTCGGAGCACTTCATGCCGAGCTCGTCCTGCAGACGCCGCAGCACGGCCTGTGCCATGTCCTCGTCCGGGAGGGGGTGACCGCAGCAGGTGTTCGTCCACACGCCGGGGAACGTCTTCTTGTGCAGTGCGCGCCGGGTGAGCACGATCCGGCCGGCCGAGTCGAAGACGTAGCTGGAAAACGCCAGGTGCAGCGGGGTGTCCGCGTGGTGCACGACGGCTTTGTCCTCGACGCCGATGGCCGAACCGTCCTCAGCGAGGAGGACCACCTGTTCCACAGTCACTCCGCCACGTAATCACAAGAGCACCCGGATCGGAAAGCCGGTGGGCTCGAGTGGGGGAACAGCGCGCCCCTAGGTGTCCCAGGTCACCCTGAGGTCATGACTTCCCCGTTCGCTCAGGCTCACACCATGTTCCTGGTGCTGGTCAGCCCAACGGGCCAGTACTCGATCTGGCCGGCGGTGCTGCAGGTGCCCGCCGGGTGGCAGGTCGTGCACGGCGTCGCGTCACGGTTGTCCTGCGAGGACTTCGTGACGGCCGCGCGCGCCGACCTGCCGGCGGCCGCCTGACTCGTGATGAACGGCGCTTTTGTCCACCTGAGGTGGACAAAAGCGCCGTTCATCACGAGCGGGTCACCTGCGTTCGGCCAGGGTGGAGCGCAGGACGTGGTACGCGGGCTTGCGGCTGAAGTCGTCCCACATCACCGTGGCCGCGCCCTGGCCCTGGAAGAAGACCGGCACCCACGAGTACTTGTCAACGAAGCCCCAGATGGTGAACGACCGGCAGGTGCTGACGTTCAGGCACGCGGTGAGCATGCGCTGGTAGTAGTCGGCCTGCTGGCGCAGCTGAGCCTCGGTCGGCACGCCGCTCGCGGGCAGGGTCATCCGCACGTCGACCTCGGTGAGCGCGGTCTGCAGGCCCAGAGCGGCGAACCGCTTCAGGTTGCGCTCCAGGTCGTCCGGGAAGCCGTAGTCCAGGCTGAGGTGTCCCTGGGCGGAGAAGCCGTGCACGGGCACGCCGGCCGCACGCAGGTCCTTGATCAGCGCGTGGTACGCGTCGCTCTTCGCGTTGACGCCCTCGACGTTGTAGTCGTTGAAGAACAGCTTCGCCCTGGGGTCGGCCCGGTGCGCCCACCGGAACGCGTCCGCGATGATGCCGGGACCGAGCTCGCGGATCCAGATGTTGTCCGCGGTCCGCAGCGCACCCGCGTCGGTGAAGATCTCGTTGGCCACGTCCCACTGCTGGATCTTGCCCGCGTACCGCCCGACCACGGTCGTGATGTGCTCGCGCAGGATCGCACGCAGCTCGTCCTTGGTGAACTGGCCCTTCTCGAGCCACTCCGGGTTCTGGCTGTGCCACAACAGGGTGTGGCCGCGGACGACCTGCCGGTTCTGCTGGGCGAACCGCACGATCGCGTCCGCCGTGCCGAAGTTGTACCGGTTGCGCTCGGGGTGGATGTACTCCCACTTCATCTGGTTCTCCGCCGACACCGAGCTGAACTCGGCGGCGAGCACCTTCCGGTACGGCCGGTCGGAGGTGAAGGGGTCGGGGTAGGGCTGGTTCTCGTGGTGACCGCCACCAGCGACCGCGCTGCCGATGTAGAAACCCTTGGGAGCTGCCGCGCGCAACGTGTGGTGGTGGCCGCTCGCTTCCGGTGCGGCCGAGGCCGCCGACGCCAACGGCATCGACAACGCCACGGCGGTGAACAACGTCATGATCAGACGAGCCGGCTTCATCAGACCTCGTTTTCGAAACTTTTTGCCTGGTATGCGCGCCTTTTGGCACCCTATGGCGGCCTTCTCGACAGCGTCAAGCGCGCGAAACCGTTGGGAGAGCGTCGAATCACGACTCAGCGAATCGACGGGCGCATTCGACGAAAAAGTGTCGAAGAATCGATGCCGCGCAATTCAGCAGTGCAGCCGCGCGTCACCCCACACCGCGTTGTCGAGGCTGGTGCCGTCACCGCCGTCGGTCACGCGCAACGTCAGCGACTTCACCCCGCCGACGTCCACGCTGATCGGCAACGCCGGGTCGACGGACTTCCGCAACAGGCTCTCGTACAGCACGCGGCCGTCCCCCACCACGACGAACGTCACCGTGCCGCCGACGCCGGCAGCGCGGTCCACGCGGCCGTCGACCTCGTCGTCCACCCCGACCGTGGCGTCGAATCGGGAACACGAACCCAGTTCGAACGTCTTGTCCGCGGGCGTCGTGCCGATGCCCTTGCCGAACCGCACGCCACCCGTCGTCAACGTCCGGCCCTCGACCGAGAGATCGTTGCCGGGGACGTAGGACTGCCCGGCGGGCAACGGTTTCCACACGTGCGTGCGCGTGGCCTTCTCGGCTTCGACGCCGGAGAACCGCGCCACTGCGGGCACGTCGGTCAGCCCCACCACCGGATTCGCGCCGACCGTGACCGTCCAGCGGCCGCTCAACGACTCCCCCGGCGCGACCCGGAACGCGCGGACCGCACGGGACGCACTCCACCCGGAGGGCACGCGCGGCGCGAAGGTCACGCCGTACAACGCCCGGTCCGAGGTGTTGGTGAACGTGCCGCTCATCTCGAACGTCTGCCCCGGCTGCACCGACACCCGTTCAGGAGAGACGATCACCGTCGTGGACGGGATTCCGCCGGTGGGCCGTGCGCAGGTGTCGCGCACCGGACGGCAGACGATCGCCACGAACCCACCGTCCTTCGCGACCGGGATGGTCAGCTTCTGGTCCGTGACCTGGGTTTCCTTCACCAGGCCGGCAGCACCGTCACGCACGACCTCCACCAGCCAGCGGCCCCCTCCGAGCGCGGGCAGGTCCAGAGTTCGCGCCTCCCCCGCGATCGCACCGCCGACGAACCAGCGATCACCGTCGCGCCGCGCCATCACGACGTTCTCGCCGGGACGGCCCGACAGCAGCCGCGTCTCGTCCCACGCCGTCGGCGCCTGCTCCAGGAACCAGCGCGCGAGCGGCCTGGCGTCGTAGGAGTCCGGCCGTCCCGCGAGGTTCTGGATCCCGGACTCGTACAGCACGGACAGCGCGAGCTCGCCGCCGTCGGTGTTGGCGCGGGCGCGGTGGAAGCCGCCGGGCGTGTAGTCCATGCCTCCCACCACGTTCCGGGTGAACGGCAACGCGGTGATGTGGCTCGTGGTGAGGCCGCTGGACTTCTCCGCGCCGTGCACGGCCTCGGTCGTCATGACGTGCGGCCAGGTGCGGTGGACGCCGTGCGGCAGCGTGGCGCCGTGAAAGTTGACGAGGAAGTGCATGCGTGCGGTCTCGGGCAGGATCTCGTCGTACCAGCGGTAGCGCTCCTGGCCGTCGGAGTCCATGAAGTCGATCTTCAGTCCCTGCACGCCCCACCGCTGCAACCACGGCAGGTAGTCCGCGCGCTTCTCCGGCGTGTCGACGCTGCTGAACCGCACCCACGTGTGGATGCCGACGTTGCGCGCCTTCGCGTACCGCACGAGCTCCGGGATGAAGCTCGTCTGCCGCCAGTTCGGGTCGTCGTACCAGCCGGCGTCGACCACGACGTAGGGCCACCCGCGTGCCGCCGCGTAGTCGACGAACTCCTTCTGCTTCGCCAGGTCCTGCTGGGCCGTGCGGCCACCGGCGAGCCACGTCCAGACCGCCGGACCGGGCTTGATCCACGACGTGTCCCTGATGCGGGACGGCGGCGCCAGGTCGTCCACCAGCGTCGAGGAGACGACGGTGGCGAGCGAACCCACGATCATGGTGCGCCACGGCGTCTTCCGCGCCCCGGACACCTTCTCGTCCCACAGCTCGATCTGGAACCTGCCGCCGCCGGTGTGCACGAGGTGCCCGCCGGAGTATCGTCCGTCCACATCGGACTCGGTGATCAACGCGTAGGTGCCGCCGACGTCGAACAGCGCGGGGTGCATGTACTCGGCCGGCTCGGCGGTCCCCGCCGTCATGCGCAGGAACGGGTTCTCGTAGTCGCGCCGGAATTTCGCGAGCCACGCCGTCGCGTCGGCTGGAAGCACGAACGCGGACGCCTCGCCGGTGACGGCACCGGTGTCCTGCGGCAGCTCGTACCGGTACGCGACACCGTCGGCGGACTCCCGCACGACGAGGTCGAGCCTGTTCGCACCGGTGGTGAATCTGTACGCCGTCTCGGTGGCGCGCACGACCCGGTCGCGTTTCTTGCCGGACGTGGTGCGGTAGTGCTCGAAGATCACTCTGCGCGACTTGCCGGCGAGTGTCAGACCGGATGACAGGTCGGCGCGCTCGGTGGTGATCCCGACCGGCGACGGCTGCACGACCGTCTTACCTTTGTGCGTCACCGCCAGGGTGATCGTTCCGCCCGAACTGCTGACGACCGCCTGCGGGCCGCTCGTCCCCGCCTGTGCGGGTGGCACGATCAGGCCGGCTGCCAGCACGGCCACGACCAGCGTTTTGACCGCCACGGACACTCCCCTCGTGATCCGGGGCGGCGGTCACCGGAGGACATCCCTCGACCCGGACGCTATGCCGGGCATTTCGTCCGAGTCAAGGGATGTAACAACCGTGACTGATATTGCCTACAGCAGCGTGATGATCCCGTGCGCCGCAGCGCCACCGTGCTCGTTGTTGCCCGCGTACGAGGCCGTGAAGCCCTGCAGCAGGGTCGACAGCCCGACCAGCAACGACACGTTCGCGTCGCAGGTGGCCTTGCCGGACGAGTTGGTGGTCGCGGTGCAGAGCGGGTTGCCCTTCACCGTGCGGAACACGATCTGCTGACCGGCGACCGGCGCCCCGGTGTGCTTCTCGGTCAGCGTCGCGTCGAGCGAGCGGACCGTGAAGCCGAGGAGCCGCACCTGCAGCTGAGCACTCCCTGCCACGAGCTTCGACGCGGCGGGCGGCACGAAGTTGATCGCGATGCCCACCGGGCGCTGGCCGACCGCGATGGAGCCGGAGACCGTGTTGGACGCCGTGTCGATGACCGACACCGTGTTGCTGTTGTAGTTCGTGACGTAGGCGCTCGCACCGTCCGGCGTGAGGGCCACGCCGATCGGACGGTCACCGACGAAGATCTTCTGCGTTTCCACCATCGCCGCCAGATCCACGACGGACACCGAGTCGAACTCGCTGTTCGTCACGTACGCACGCGTTCCGTTGGGCAGCAACGCGATGCCGTGCGGCGTGAAGCCGACGGCGGCGGTGCCGACCACGGTGCGCGTGGCGACGTCGATGGCGGAGACGCTGTCGGAACCCTTGTTCACCACGTACATCCGGGTGCCGTCGGCGGACGCCGCGATGGCGGTGGACGCGCTGCCCACCGGAATCGTGGTGACGACCGCGTTGGCCGTGGTGTCGATGACCGAGACACTGCTCGGGCCGGGGACGTCGTGCGTGACGTAGACGGCCTTGCCGTCCTTCGTGACGACGACGCCGTCGGCGTTCGGGCCGACGTTGATGGTCGCGGTGACCGTCAGCGTGGCCGTGTCGACCACGGAGACGGTGCCGTCCCCGTAGTTGGTGACGTAGACGAAACCGCCACCGGGCGCGACCGCCACACCAGCCGGGTGGCTCCCGACGGGTACGGACTTGTCGACCGTGTTGGTCGGCGTGTCGATGATCGTCAACGTGTTCTGCACGGTGTTCGTCACGTAGCCGCGGGTTCCGTCGAAGGCGACCGCTGCCATGTACGGCGTGCTGCCGTCACCGTCAGAGATCGTCTCGGACACCGCGTTCGTGGCCGTGTCGATCACCGACACCCCGCCGCCGTTGTTGGCGACATAACCCAGAACCCGACCGGCGGGAGCCGCCGAGGCCGGGGTCACCACCAGTGCCGCGGTGACGGCAGATGCCATCACCAGTGGACGCAACCGCATGTTCAATGCCTCCTGGCGCGCGTCATCCCGACCTCTTCAGGACATCGCGAAAGGAGGAGGGGGCGTTAGCCTCTTCAGAGTCTTCTCGAACCAGTGGTCGGCGTACTGGGCGTCGTTGTAGCGGTCTATCTCGGCAAAACCGTGCTTTGCGTACAGGGTTCGTGCCTCTACGAGGTCGTTGCGCGTGTCGAGCCGCAGCGTCGTGACGCCGCGCTCGACCGCTTCCGCCTCCATCGCCTTCAGCAACGCGGAAGCCGCGCCCTGTCCGCGAAACGGCGTCCGCACGAACATCCGCGTGAGCTCGCCGGTCACGTCGTCGAGGAAGCGCATGCCGAGACAGCCCGCCTCCTCGCCGTCGCGGGAGACCACGAGGAACACGGGCACGTCGTGGTCCTGCTCGTCGCGTTCGTAGGCGTCGATCTCGACGTCGTTCGCGGGCCGCCCCCAGTAGCGGCTGATCATCTCCGCGTTGTACTCGCGGTTGAGCGGCGAGCGCGCGGCGTCGGCGACCGCCACGGTCCAGTTGGTCATGCGACCATCATCAAGAGCACGTCCACCGAATTGTGACCCACGTCACTGCAACACTCGTGCCGCGAGAAGCCAACTGGGGGCGTGATGTTCGCGGAGCTGTTCGACGAGCACGCCCATCCGCTGCACCGATATCTGGCGCGCCGGGTGGGCGTCGACGTGGCCGACGACCTCGTCAGCGAGACGTTCCTGGCCGCCATGCGCGGCAAGGAGAGTTACGACCCGGAGAGGGGCAGCGTCGTCGGCTGGCTCTACGGCATCGCGACGAACCTGTTGCGCGGCCACGCCAAACGCGAGCTGCGCCTGTTGCGCACCGCCGAGCGGTACGGGGTGGACCTCAGTGTCGCCGAGTCGCTGGAGCACACGGTGGTCACCCGCGTCGACGCCCGCGCGCACCTGCGGCTGATCGCCGGTGAGCTGGCCAGGATGCCGGACGTCGACCGCGACCTGCTGCTGCTCGTGTCGCTGGCCGGGCTCACCAAGCAGGAGGCGGCGGAGGCCCTCGGCATGAACCCCGCCACCGCACGATCCCGGCTGCACCGCCTGCGCACCAAGCTCAAGGAACTGGAGCTCCGCAATGCGTGACCTGCTGGACGACGACATCGCCGAGCTGTACCCCGTGCGGGGCAGCGACGACGTGCGCCTGGCCCGGCTGCGCGAACAGCTCTTCACCGAGGCGCCGAAACGACGCCCCTCGCGCAACTGGATCGGCATCGCCGCCGCCGTCGTCGCGGTCGTGATGATCACCGGGCTCGTGGTGGTGCTGCGGCCCGCGCACCGCGACGCGCCCGCGACGATGCCGGTCACCCCGGCCACGTCGTTGCAGGAGGCCGCGACGATCCTCGAGCTGGCCGAGAAGCCGACCGCGAAGTACCGGCACCTCAAGTACCTGATCTGGCAGACGATCACCATCAACCAGGTGGAGGAGAAGGTCGCCTTCGGCGCCACCGCCCTCGAGTTCGAGATCAACGTGTGGGTCCCCTCCACCGAGGGCGAGGTGGTCGTCATCTACCGCAAGTTCACCGGGCGCTCGCGGCCGGTCGCGGGTGCGCAGGAGTCGATCGAACGCCTCGCGCAGATGGGCGACAACGGCCCGCGCCTGTGGGGCACGTTCTGCTCGGCCACGCCGTGCAAGGAGACGAGCCTCGCGCTGCCGTTGCCCGTGGATCCCGTGCAGAGGATGGAGGCGACCTCGAGCAGGTTGCTGTCACCGTTCACGACCAACGAGGAGCTGGCGGCGACCTACCGCGAGCTCGCCGCCACACCCGGCATCCACTGGGAGAACGGGACGGTGACCCTCGACGGCGCCAGGACCTCGTTCCGCATCGATCCGGCGACAGGGCGGGTCACCGGGTCCGTGCAGGACAAGCCCGCGGGCAGCCCGTTGCCCGACGACACCGCGACGATGACGGTCGACGTCACCGTCGAGTGGACCGACAGAAGCCCGTCCTGATCAACGGCCGTCGTAGGACCGCGGCAGGTACCAGGCCAGAGCGGCGCGCAGCTCGGCGACCTCGCGCTCGCGCCGCCGCCTGGTCCGCTCGTGGGCGATCGGGAACACCCGCACACCGCCGTGGTGCGCGCCGAAGAAGCGGCGTGGCGCCGGATCCTTCAGCCAGACGACGACCCACGGCCGTTTCTTGTGCGGCACCACACGCACCCGTGCGAGCTCGTACCACCAGTACTGGTGGAACTTGCCGTTGCGAGTTGTGGCGATGCCTTCACGGCTGATCTCGATGACGACCTTGCGCCGGGCCGCGGCGCCGAAGAACCGCACCGCGCGCACGACCAGCACGCAGAACGCGGCCAGCGCCAGCAGCTGCGTGGCGCCGTTGGCCTTCGCGGCGGGGTCGGCGATCGCGGCGGCGAGCAGGGCCGCGGCGAGGTTCAGCACGCCCCACGCCGTGGGCACGATCCGCGACGTCGAGAACGTCGCGGCGGCGGGCGTCATCGGCGCGGGCAGCTTGGTGGTCGGCGGCTTCGGCGTCACGACCTGCGCGATCATGCGGGTCACCTCGGCCGGGTCCGGGCGCTTGGCCGGGTCGCGGTGCATGCACTTCTGCACCAGCGGGCGCAGCGGCTTCGGCACTCCGTCGAGGTCCGGTTCGCCGTGCGCGGCCCGGTACAGCAGCGTCGCGGTAGGGCCCTCGCCGAACGGGCCCTTGCCCGTCGCCGCGTAGACCAGCACCGCGCCGAGCGCGAAGACGTCCGACGGCGGTGCGACCTCCTGGCCGGTGATCTGCTCCGGCGAGAGGAAGCCCGGCGTGCCGAAGACCATGCCGGTCTCGGTGAGCGCGGTGTGCTCCATCGCGCGCGAGATGCCGAAGTCGATCACGCGTGGACCGTCGGCGCCGAGCAGCACGTTCGACGGCTTGAGGTCGCGGTGCACGAGGCCCGCCCGGTGGATCGCGGTCAGCGCCTCGGCGAGGCCCTCCGCCAGCCGGCGCAGGTGGTGCTCGGGCAGCGGGCCGTGCCGTTCGATGGCTTCCTGCAGCGTCGGGCCGGGCACGTACTCGGTCGCCATCCACGGCCGGGCCGCGCGCGTGTCCGCGTCCACGACGGCGGCGGTGCCGGCGCTGCCGACCGCGCGGGCCATCTGCACCTCGCGGCGGAACCGCTCGCGGAACTTCGGGTCGTCGGCGAGCTCGGCGCGGGCGACCTTGACGGCGACCTGCCGCCCATCGCTGCCTTGTCCCAGGTAGACCGTTCCCATGGCACCACGACCAAGCCTGCCCAGGAGCAGGTAGTCGCCTATGCGTTGTGGTTGGTCCACCTTCACCGGATCGAGGGTAGCGGGAACTCGGGCTGGAACCTCACATCTGAGTAGATCTACGTATCGTTGTCACCCATGGGCCGGACCCGCTTGTACCGCAACGGCGAACTGGTGGACCGGGACTTCCCGGTCGCCGACGTCGCGAACCACCTCCAAGATCCGTCCGCGATCGTGTGGTTCGACCTGTGCGCGCCGTCTCAGGACGAGACAGGTCTGCTGCGCGACGAGCTGGGTCTGCACGAGCTCGCGATCGAGGACGCCTTCTCCGGACGTCAGCGCCCCAAGGTCGACCGCTATCCCACCCACCTGTTCCTCAGCGTCTACGCGGTCCGCTACTCCGGACACGAGATCAGGACGTGCGAGGTCGACGTCTTCGTGGCTCGCAACGCACTCGTGACGGTGCGCGAGAGCGAGGACTACGACCTGGCCGGGGTGCTGCGCCGCTGGGACGCCGCGCCGGCGCTGGCGAAGAGCGGGATCGGGTTCCTGCTGCACGGCCTGCTCGACGACGTCGTGGACGGCCACTACGCGGCGGCCCAGCAGCTCGACGACGACATCGAGGCCCTCGAGGACCGGATCTACGAGGAGAAGCCGCACGTGGGCCGCAAGGCGCTGCGGCTGCGGCGCGCCCTGGTGCAGCTGCGGCGGGTCGCGCTGCCGATGCGCGAGGTGCTGGGGTCGCTCGTGCACCGCGAGCACGACCTCGTGGACGACGTGATGATGCCGTACTACCTCGACGTCAAGGACCACACGCTGTTCACGGCGGAACTGACCGAGTCGATGCGCGAGCTGGTCACGAACCTGCGCGAGGCCGAGGTCGCGGTGCAGGGCAACCGGCTCAACTCGATCATGAAGAAGGTGACCAGCTGGGCCGCGATCATCGCGGTGCCGACCGCGATCTCGGGCTATTACGGCATGAACGTGCCGTACCCCGGCTTCGAGAAGCCGTGGGGCTTCTGGGTCTCCACGCTGGGCATCTTCGGCCTGTCCTACCTGCTGTACGTGATGTTCAAGCGCCGCGATTGGTTGTGAGAAGTTGAAGATCCACCTGACCCGACGGGACGAGCTCGCGATCATCACGATCGACGCGCCGCCGCTCAACCTCTACTCGCTCGACCTCGACGCGGAGTTCCACGAGGCCCTGGACGAGCTGGGCGACGCGCGGGCGCTGCTGGTCAACGCGACGGGCAAGGTCGTGAGCGGCGGCGTTGACGTGTCGCTGTTCGCCGCGCAGGAGTACCGCGAGGAGGCCCAGCAGCTGTTCGACCGCATGCTGCTGCTCCCCCAACGCCTCGCCGCCCTGCCGATCCCCACCGTCTTCGCCGCCCACGCCCTGTGCCTGACCTGGGCGTTCGAGCTGGCGGTGGCGTGCGACCTGATCGTGGCCGCCTCGGGCGCGCGGTTCGGGCTGGTGGAGAAGGTGGTGGGCCTGACGCCGACCATGGGCGGCACGCAACGCCTGGCGGCGCGCGCGGGCGTCGGGCGCGCGAAGGAGTTCGTGATGACGGGCGATCTCTACGACGCTATGACGCTGGAGCGGTGGAACGTCGTCAACCGCGTGTTCCCGGACGAGGGCTTCGCGCTGGCGGCCGAGCAGTTCGCTCTGTCTCTCGCCGTCGGACCGACCCAGGCGCACTTCGCAACCAAACAGGTGCTGGCACATTTCGAGAACGGCGGCGTTCCGGAGGCCGACGCTCATGTCACGACGATCGCGTCCGCCCTCTTCGAGACCGAAGATCTGCCACGCGCCGTGCACAGCTTCCTCACGGACGGTCCCGGCCGCGCGACATTCACGGGTCGCTGACGTCACACATCAAGGTTTCCAATGGCTCGGTGATAAAACCGTGATCTGCCTGCTCACACGGATGGAGTATTCCCGGCCGCACGGAAGATGATGTTGCGGCACAAGGAGATCCGCTTGACTCCTCACGTCGTCCCGTGCAGTGTGCTGTGCGTTCAACGGCCCCGTACGAAAACTCGGTCGCACGAGTGCGTACAAATTCCGCAACGGCCGACGACACAATTAGTGAGTTCACGGTCCCCCGTCGTGAACTCGCGTGGAGGTAGATCCAGCCGTGAAACTGAGATTGGCCGTACTGCTGACCGGTGGTGTCATCGCGTTGGCCGCCTGCTCCCCGACGAAGGCGGCCCAACCGACACCGATCGCGGACAGCACCAGCGCCACCTCGACCAGCACGTCCAGCAGTTCCCCCGCCCCGAGCAGCTCGGCGGCCCCCAGCAGCTCCGCACTTCCGTCCGCGACGAACGGCCCCGTGAAGCCGCCCAACAACCCCGGCACCCCCGCGCCGGCCGGTTCACCGGGCTGGAAGCTCACCCAGGCCAACACCGGCCTGGCCGCGCACGGCCTGAACTGCGACTCCCTGCCCGTCTACACCGGCCCCGCAGCCCCCGGTGCGGGCACGGTGATCTCGGGCAAGCGCATCGAGCAGGCCCTTGTCCTGTTCGCGGGCAACATCACCATCGAGAAGTCCTGCATCCGCCCGGCCAAGCTCAACGAGGCCGCCCCCCTCGTCACGACCAACGGCCCGTGCGGCAGCAACTCGTGCCAGGTCACCGGCGCCCCGGTGACCATCCGCGACTCGAACATCGACGCCTCCAAGCTCTCCGCGTCGACCATCGCGAAGTCCTGCGCGTTCCTCGGCGTCGGCACCCTGCAGCGCAACTACATCACCGGCATGGGTTCCGGCATCTGCTTCTACAACACGGGCAGCACCCTCAACGGCCTGGCCGAGGGCAACTACGTCCGCGGCCTGCGCACGGCCGGCGACGCGCACAACGACGGCGCCACCGTCCGCGACTTCCCGCTGGACAAGAACGCCGGCCGCACCCTGACGTTCCGCAACAACCGGATCGACTGCTCGACCGGCCAGGACACCGGCGCGCTGTTCATCCAGACCTACGGCGACGACATCGACAACGTCACCGTCGAGGGCAACCTGCTGGAGGGCGGCGGCTACCAGCTCGGGCTGGAGTCGAGCCACGGGAACCAGTACGGGCGGAACATGAAGGCCATCAACAACCGGTTCACCGGTAGTGGGTGGGGCGCGGCTTATGTCACCGCCAACGGGGTCGGGTACAAGTGGGCGGTCTGGCAGGAGAACTACCTGATGGATGCCAACGCGCCGGACGCCAAGGGGAAGCCCGCGGGCTCGCCGTGACGTCGGCAGGTGCGTGACCTGGCCGTCTTCGCTCCCGAATCCCCCGCGGGAGCGGAGGCGGCCTGGTCGACGGTTCTGAAGGCGCTGGTGGCCGCCTGGCCGACCTCACGGGTTGTGGAACACGCTGACGAACGCCCTCTCGAACCTCCCCGCCGCCAAATCCGCACGCTGCATCACCCAGTGCACCGTCGCTCCCTCGTAGTCGTCCACCTCCACCTGCCAGTCCGCGAGCAGCACCCAGTCCGCGGCATCGGACGACACCTCCCACCCGTTCGCCTTCCCTGCCCGCACGGCGTCGGGCACGGCCCCGGCGACCGGGTCGGACTCGATGCACTCCTCGTCGGCGTAGCCCCCGATCTGCAGCTCGCCAAGAGGCGCGACGTCCTCACGCACGTCCTCCCACAGCGAGGCGAGATCCTCCGACCGCGGATGGCCAGGAAGCGGCCGCCCGTCCGGCAGCGGGAGCGAGCCGTGACAGGGCAGGGACACGTCGGCCTTCAGCCGCAGCGGGCCCTGCGGGAACGCCTTCATCAACGCCTCGTACTCGTCCCAGCCGCCCTCGTCCCAGGCGAGCTCGTCCCGTTCCTCCACGGCCGCGCCGGCCGGGACGTGCACCACGCTGCCCATCGAGTTGCACTCGACCTGCGGGAAGGCGAAGAACAACAGGCGGCCGTCGACAGGTAACTGCAGGTCCGTCACGTCCGGAGGCAGAGCGGCGAGGTCGATCCACCCGACGTACGGGTGCGCGGGATCCGGAACACCAGCCGGCAGCAGGAGCGGGCCGCCGAACTCGCCCACGACCGGGCCGTCCCCTCGACGGGTCAGCGTGGCGCAGGGGCGGGCCTGAGCCAGCCACCGGTCCACGTCGGCGGCCGGGATGCCCTGCGCGAGCGCCTCGTCGCGGAAGGGGGTCAACCGGCGATCAGGAGTCATGACCAGAACCGTAGCGACGAGGTCTGACAGTCAGGCGTTGTCGCGGAACCGAAGCCAGCGCGTGCTCAAGGAGTCCCAGATCTCCTGGTAGCGCTGGAACATCTCGTGCACGCGTTCGGGATCGATCTCCGTGGCCGGCGTTGAGGCGATGTAGTAGGAGAGGTCGTCCTCCAGCCGATGGAACCGATAGCTCGCGTCCTCCATCAGCACCCACAACGACCGCCACGCGAAGAACGGCTCCAACGCCGACACCACGGTCACCACCGCCACCAACGAGAAGGCCGTGCCCGTCCACGGGTCCAGGTTCTGCAGGCCGAGGATGATCGTCGATGCGGCCGAAAGGACCAACGTGGTCAGCCGAATCACGACGGACTTCCAGCGGAACCGGTGCTTTCGGGAGTGGGCGTAGGAGTGTCCCCGCGCGATCTGGGTGCGGAGGTGGTGGGCCAGTTCTAGCGGCTTCAGGCCGGACGGCAAGTCGGTCACGGGCCGCACAATAGTTTCCGGGTACGGTCGCCCGCGTGCAGTCAGCCGGACCCAGAACCCTGCTCGCCGTTCACGCCCACCCGGGCGACGAGTCGACGGCGACCGGGGGCATGCTCGCGCACTACGCCAGACAGGGCGTTCGGACCGTGGTGGTGACGTGTACCAACGGCGAGTTCGACGACGCGCCCAGTGGTGCGGTGCCCGGTGAGGTCGGGCATCACCCCAAGGCCGTGGCGGCGCACCGGAGGGCCGAGTTGCAGGCCGCGTGCGACGCGTTGGGGATCTCGGACCTGGAACTGCTGGGCTACCACGACTCCGGGCACACCGGCGAGGTGCCGGAGGGCGGGTTCTGCACGATTCCCGTGGAGACCGCCGCCGGACGGCTGGCCGCGTTGATCGAGCACTACCAGCCTCAGGTCGTGGTCACGCACTACAGCTCGCACCGCGACCACATGCACGTGATCCGGGTGGCCAAGCTCGCCGTGTACCGCACGGGAATCCCGGTGAAGCTCTACCTCACGGCCAAGGACGGTTCCACCACGATCGACATCAGCGAGGTGGCCGACGAGAAGCGCAAGGCGTTGCAGTGTCACGCCAGCCAGCAGGTGCACGGGGCGTTCGCCTTGCAGGAGCACTACTTCCGCGCTCTCGACACGACGAACGCCCCGTTGCCGGAGACCGACCTGTTCGCGGGCGTGACGACCCACGGACCGGACCTGCCTCGCTGACTCACCTGACCAGAAGCCTGTCCGCAACGCTCGCGATGAACGGCGCATTCGTGCACCTGAGGTGAACAAATGCGCCGTTCATCACGAGCGGGGACAGCTCAGAGGGGCAACATGGAGAGCAGGCCGTGCGCGAGCTCGCTCGCCTGTGCGAGCAGGCCGCTCGCCTGGTGCACGAGACCGTTGACCAAGTCCATGAGTCCAGCCACGACTGGGTTCCTCCCGACGAACCCCGGCGGGCCGGTCCCGCCGGGTGTTGCCGGGAATCAAAGCGCTAGCACACGAACGCCGCGCGCCCTGTCACACCATTGAGCTAAATGGACTGTCTCAAATGGACTAGCGGCCCAGCGACGTGCAGGTGAAGCCCGCACGGCGGATGACGTCCGGGTCCAGGATGTTGCGGGTGTCGACGACCACCGGCTGCCGCACGGTCTCGGCGAGGCGCGCCCAGTCCAGGGATCGGAAGTCCGGCCACTCGGTGAGCACGACCAGCGCGTCGACGTCCTTGGCCGCCTGGTACGGATCGTCCACAACGGACACCGAACCGAGATCCGTGCCACCGGTCAGCGCCGGGTCGTAACCGACCAGCTCGGCACCTGCCTGTCGCAACAGAGCCGCCACGGCCAACGCCGGTGAATCGCGCAGGTCGTCCGTGCCCGCCTTGAACGTCAGGCCCAGCAGGCCGAGGCGCACGTGGGACAGCGACCCGCCGCGCTTGCCGGTGACCGCGAGCCTGATCTTCTCGACCATCCGCAGGCGCTGGCGCTCGTTCGTGTCGATCGTGGCGCGCAGCAGGCGGAACTCGAAGTCGGCGGCGTCGGCGACCTGGAGCAGCGCGTGGGTGTCCTTGGGCAGGCACGAACCGCCCCAGCCGGGGCCGGGGTTCAGGAAGGCCTGGCCGATGCGCTTGTCGTAGCCCATGCCCTCGGTGACGTCGGTGATGTTCGCGCCGAGCCGCTCGCACAGCTCCGCCACCGCGTTGACGTACGAGAGCTTCATCGCGAGGAAGCAGTTCGCCGCGTACTTGACCATCTCGGCCGACGCGGCGTCGGTCAGGACCGTCGGCGCGCCGAGGCGGGCGTACAGGGCGGCCACGCGCTCGGCCGCGTCCTGCTGGTCGCAGCCGACGACGATCCGGTCGGGGTTCAGGAAGTCGTGCACCGCCGAGCCCTCGCGGAGGAACTCGGGGTTCGACACGACGGCGACGTCGTCACGGCGCAGCAGCTCGGCCGTGCGGATCGACGTGCCCACCGGCACGGTCGACTTGTTGACGATCACGCAGCCGGACGGCAACAGGTCGCGCGTTTCGTCCACAACGGACTCGACGGCCTGGAGGTCCGCGATGCCGCCGACGCCCATCGGGGTCGGCACGCAGAGGAACACGACCTCGGCGTCGGCCACGGCGGCCGAGGCACCGAGCACGAACGACAGGCGGCCGGACGCGAGGCCCTCGGACACCAGCTCGGCGAGCCGGGGTTCGAGGATGTCGACCTCGCCGCGCGAGAGCCGTTCGACCTTCGAGGCGTCGACATCCGCGCACACGACGCGGTGGCCGAGGGAGGCGAGGCAGGCGCCCGTGGTCAGACCGACGTACCCGGTGCCGACGACCGCGATCCTTCTGACGAACATCATTCTCCCGTTCGGTTCACGGCGAACCCGCGGAGCGCGGCGTCGTCGCTCACGTCGATCATCTTGTTGCCCCACTGGTCGGTTCCCGCCGTCAGCGAGGGCCTGCCGTCGGGGAACGGGCCGCGCGAGACGAAGCCGGTGAGCCCGTCGAACACCGCCACGTAGTTCTCGGCCTGCGGGCGCCAGTCGAGCTCCGCCTCGCAGCGGCGGCGGCCCTCGAAGCCGAGACGGCCACGGCGTTCCGCGTCGTCGAGCAGGTCGAGCAGGGACGTGGTGAACGCCTCGACGTCACCCGGCTCGACGTAGACGGCGCAGTCGCCGGCGGACACCACGGTCTCCGTCAGCCGGTACGAGACGACCGGCAGCGCGTAGGCCATGTACTCCATGGTCTTGTTCATAGTGGACACGTCGTTCAAAGGCGACAACGGGTCCGGGCCCAGTCCGACCGACGAAGTCGACAGGTAACGGGTGATCTGTTCGGGCCCAACACGTCCGGTGAACTCGACGTACGGATCGAGTCCCCACGCCGTGGCCTGCTTCTTCAGGTCTTCGAGGCAGTCGCCGAAGCCCAGCAGCGCGAACCGGACGTCGGTGCGGCCGCGGTCGAAAACAACTCTCCGTGCGACTTCCAGGACGCCGTCGACGCCGTCCTGCGGTCCCATGATTCCCAGATACGCCACCAAGTGTTTGCCGCCGCGTCGCAGCTCGTCCACGCCCTCGACAGGCCGCATCACGGTCGTGTCCGGACCGGAGCGCACGACGGTGGTGTGCTCGGGCGGCACGGAGCCGCGCGTCCACGCGATCTTCTGGTACGAGGTGTTGGTCGACGTCACCCGGTTGGCCGTCCGGAACGTCCGGCGCTCCAGCCACTTGAGGATCCGGTACTGCAGCTTGCCCGCCGCGCCCTTCGGCTCACCGAAGCGGGACAGGAAGACCTCGGGGTTGAGGTCGTGGTGGTCGAAGACGAACTTGACCCCGCCGAGCCGCCACAGCAGGGCGAGCGCCCAGTAGGTGTCTGGCGGGTTGCACGCCTGCATGACGTCGAACCGCCTGCGGGCGCGGACCTTCACGCTCAGCAACGCGGTGCGCACCCAGCAGTACAGGAACTCCCACGCGTAGCCCAGCGCGCCTTCCGCCTGGGGCGGCGGAGCGTACTTGTACAGGTGCACTCCGTCGAGGAGTTGGTAAGCGGGATCACCCGGTCCCTTGGGGCAGATCACCGAAACCTCGTACCCGGCGGCGGTGAGGGCTCGGCATTCCAGCCACACCCGGCGGTCCAGAGGCACGGGGAGGTTCTGCACGATGATCAACACGTGCGGCGATGACGTCACGCCTTATTCTCGTCCGCGAGGGCAAAACGGTTACAGATGCTGCCAATCTCGTAACGAGAGTTCCAAATCGCTCGATGTAGCGGGCACAAGCCCGAGTGCGAGGAGCGGTTGTGGAACGGTCACCTGTCGCGGTGGTCATCGTCACGTACCAGAGCGAACAGGTCATCGCGGGATGCCTGGACTCGCTGCCGGAAGGCACGAAGGTCGTGGTCGTCGACAACGCTTCCACCGACGGCACTGTGGCGGCCGCCACTCGTCCCGGTGTCCAGATCGTGCGCAACCCGGTCAACGGTGGATTCGCGGCCGGCGTGAATCTGGGCATCAAGGCAGCAGAGGGTCACGACGTTCTCGTTCTCAACGCGGACATCCGGTTGCACCCCGGAGCCCTCGAGACGCTCCGTGCCGCCGACAAGCCGATCGTCGTGCCCCGTCTGGTCGACGAGAGCGGCGCGCTGTCCCACTCGCTGCGCCGCACGCCCCGCGCCCTGAAAGCGTTCGCGGAGGCCCTCATCGGCGGTGGCCGCGCCGGACGGATCGGGCTCGGCGAGACCGTCGCCGACGACAAGGCCTACCAGGGCGCGCACGCCGCGGACTGGGCCACGGGCTGCGCGTGGCTGATCAAAAGGGAAGTCATCGAGCAGCACGGCCTTTTGGACGAACGGTACTTCCTCTATTCGGAGGAGACCGACTACATGTTGCGCGCCGGCGGTGTCTGGTTCGAGCCGCGCGCGACGGTCACGCACATCGGCGGCGAGGTGTCCACGAACGCCCGGCTGTGGTCGATGCTCACGGCGAACAAGGTCCGGCTGCACCGCGAGCGGCACGGGCGGTTCGCCGCGTTCTTCATGTGGCTCGCGATGGTGGTGAACGAGGGGCTGCGGGCGCGGTCGCCGAAGCACCGCACGGCGTTGAAGGGGCTTTTCGGGATGCGGCGCTGGCCGGAGGAAGTGGCCTCGGAAGGGCCTGCCTACCTGTGCTTCTCGGCTCAGGACTGGTGGTACCACAACCGGGCGCACTCGGACTTCCAGCTGCTGCGCCGGGTCGCGAAGCACCGCAAGGTGTTGCTGGTCAACAGCATCGGCCTGCGGATGCCCTCGCCCGGCAAGAGCACGCAGTTCCTGCGCCGGATCCTGCGCAAGGCCAAGAGCGTCGCGATGCTGGTGCGTCAGCCGATCCCGGACACGCCGAACTTCTACGTGATGACGCCCGCTCCCCTGCCGTTCTACGGCAAGCCGTGGCTGCGCAAGCTGAACTCCGTCCTCGTACGGGCTCAAGTTCGCATGGTTTGCTGGTTCCTGCGGATGGGCACGCCGGTCGTCGTGGCCACGATTCCCACGGCCTGGGACGTCGTGAAGCCCATGCGGCACAAGGGCCTGATCTTCAACCGCTCGGACCGGCACTCGGCGTTCCCCGAGGCCGACCAGGGCACCATCGCCGCGATGGAGAACCAGCTGCTGTCCAATTCGGACACCGTGCTCTACGTCAGCCGCGCCCTCCAGGAAGAGGAGTCCGCGCTGACCGGTGAGCGCGCGCACTTCCTCGACCACGGCGTGGACGTCGACCACTTCACGCGCCGCGACGAGCTGCCCGCGGACATCGCGTCGATTCCGGGGCCGCGCATCGGGTTCTTCGGCAGCCTCGACGACTACCTGGTCGACTTCGACCTGATCGAGAAGGTCGCGCAGGAGTTCCCCGAGGCGTCCGTGGTGCTGATCGGTGACGCCACCTGCTCGATGGAGCGCTACGCCAAGTACCCCAACGTGCACTGGCTCGACTTCCGCTCGTACGAGCAGATCCCCGGCTACGGCTCGGGTTTCGACGTGGCGCTGATGCCGTGGCTCGACAACGACTGGATCAAGCACGCGAACCCGATCAAGATGAAGGAGTACCTGGCACTCGGCCTCGCCGTGGTGTCCACGGACTTCCCCGAGGTCGAGCGCTACTCCGACGTCATCCGGATCGCGTCCGGCGAGGCCGAGTTCATCGACCAGATCCGGCTGACCCTCAAGGACGGCGGCCTGAAGACTCCTGCCGAGCGGCGCGCGGCCGTGCTGACCGCGTCGTGGGACTCCCGTGCCCGTGAGCTGATGCAGATCGCGGAGGACCGCTGACCATGTGTGGCATCGCAGGCGTCAGAAGGTTCGACGGCACTCCCGTCTCCCCCGAGCTGCTCGCGGAGATGGCGAAGCGGCTGCACCACCGCGGCCCGGACGACAGCGGCTTCTGGGCCGACGGCTCGATCGGCTTCGCCCACACCCGGCTCTCGATCATCGACCTGGCCGGCTCGCCGCAGCCGATGGCGGGCGCGTCGGGCACCACGACGATCGCGTTCAACGGCGAGATCCTGAACTACAAGCAGCTGCGCACCGCGCTCGCGTACCCGTTCAAGACCAGCGGCGACACCGAGGTCCTGCTGGCGCTGTACGAACAGCACGGCGCCGCGGGCGTGTCGAAGCTGCGCGGCCAGTTCGCGTACGCGATCCACGACGCCAAGTCGGGCGAGACGCACCTGTTCCGCGATCGGCTGGGCATCCTGCCGCTGTACTACTACGCGGACGCGCAGATGTTCGCGTTCGCGTCCGAGATCAAGGCACTGCTGCCCGCGATCGGCTCGGCCGAGGTCGACACCGAGTCGCTGCACGACTACCTGGCGCACCGGTCGGTGCCCGCGCCGCACACGCTCGTGCGGGGCGTGCGGAAGGTGCCGCAGGGCCACCACCTGGTCGTTTCGGCGGACGGTTCGGTGCGCACGGAGCCGTACTGGGAGCTGCCGCGCGAGTCGGAGATCCGGCAGGTCACGCCGGAGGAGGCCGTCCGTCTGGTCGACGAGGCGCTGACGGCGTCGGTGCGGGACGCGTTGGTCGCGGACGTGCCCGTCGGCGCGTACCTGTCCGGTGGCGTGGACTCGTCCCTGATCACCGCTCTGGTGGCGCGCGAACGGGGTGACGCCGAGCTGCACACGTTCTCCGCCGGCTTCGGCGACCCGCGCGTCGACGAGCTGCACTGGGCCGAGAAGGTCGCCGGGATGGTCGGCAGCAGGCACCACAGCGTGATCGTGACGGCCGACGACTTCCGCGACAGCTGGGCGAAGCTGTCCTGGCACCGGGACGCCCCGCTGTCCGAGCCCGCCGACGTGGCCGTGTTCCGCCTGGCCGAGCTCGCGCGCAGGGACGTGAAGGTCGTGCTGTCCGGCGAGGGCAGCGACGAGCTCTTCGGCGGCTACCCGAAGTACCGCTTCGCCGCAGCGACACGTCTTGCCGGCGCGCTGCCGTCGTTCGCGTTGCGGCGCCTGGAGAAGGCGCTCCCCGCCTCGAAGGCCCGGCTGGGCATCGCGTTGCGGGCGATCGCCGAACCCTCGTACGCCGAACGGATGCGCGGCTGGTTCGCGCCGTTCACCGTGGCCGAGCGGGCCGCGCTGCTGGGCGGGCCCGCGACGCGTTCGGTGCTGGAGCCGTACGTCAACGGCCGCGGCGATGCGTTGCGCCGCATGCTCTACGCCGACTCGCACACCTGGCTCGCGGACAACCTGCTGGAACGCGGCGACCGCATGTCGATGGCCGCGTCGCTGGAGCTGCGGCCGCCGTTCCTCGACCACCGGGTCGCCGAGCTCGCGTTCTCGTTGCCCAGCAACGTGAAGGTGCGCGGCGGCACGACCAAGTGGGTCGTCAAGGAGGTCGCGCGCCAGCACCTCCCCGCCGACGTCGTGGACCGCCCGAAGTCGGGCTTCAAGGTGCCGCTGGACGCCTGGTTCCGCGACGGCCTGCGCGACATGGCGTACGACCTGCTGACCGGGCCCACGTCGTTCGTGGGCAAGACCTTCGACCGGGCGGCGGTCCGCACGCTGCTCGACGACCACGACTCGGGTGACCGCAACGAGCAGCCGCGCATCTGGACGCTGCTGTCG
>NZ_JBHRZI010000031.1:0-120278 GCF_042649515.1 Lentzea rhizosphaerae
CTCCGCGGCATGAGCCGCGGGCCTGGTCGTGACCGGGCGCGGATCGCCCGAAGTCTGACCCCTGCCCCGATGGCACCGCTATCGCGGGTGGCGTGGTCGTGGTCTTGATCGACCCCGCCCGGTCACGGTCGCACCCCACCACGCGGACACGCGAATAGATGACCGGCAACCAGGCAACTGGTCTGCCACCGGGAACAGACCCCGGCACGGTGAACGCGGCCACACACACAAAAGGCTTTTCGGCCTTCCATAGCGTGACCCGTCCAGCGACGGCGTCAAGACCCTCCGGCCCCTTTCGGGGCGGCCTGCGGCCGGTCATTGACCCCGCCCGCCGGACACGCCATGCCACACGGAGCCGAAAACCCCTCAAAACCAAGCTCCACGAGGGACTTGACCGCCCCCGCTCCTTCATAGATGACTTCGGGGCCCTTGCGAGGCGCTCATCGGCCTTAAAAAGCCGGGCAATAAGAGCCCGGCCGATCCAACCAGCATAGCACCTCGCACCCAAAGTCAAGCCCCAATCGCACGCGTGCGTGGCTCCGTTTGTTGGTCATCTCACCTCATTACCGCTTGCCCGATGACGCATTGCCCTGTCCGGCTCGGCTTCGCCATTGCCGTTGGCCTTCGGGTTCGAGGTTCGAGGTTCGGAAGATTAGCTGCACTGGATGCCTCGCGGGATTATCTCGCGGGTTACCTTCGAGGAATTGACCCACGCGCAGCATTAGTAGCGTGGCGCGGGAAGAAGAAACGGCCTCCGTCAACACCGCCTCCCCCTCCCACAGCCTGGCGGCCTTCATCAGCACCGCCTCCCCCACAGCCTGGCGGCCTCCATCGACACCGCGTGGCCGTGGTCAGGCGGTGTTGATCAGGTTGCGTCTCGGCCTTCGTTGCGGGTCGAGCCAGGCCGGTGCGTAGAACGTCGGTATCCCGGTCACCATCCTGACTTCCCACTTGCTCTGGTGGATCAGGGTGTGGTGGTGGCGGCAGAGCAGGACGGCGTTGTCGACGGAGGTGTCGCCGCCGTTGGCCCAGTGGCGGATGTGGTGGGCGTCGCACTGTCTGGGTGGTCTGCCGCAGCCCGGGAAGGCACAGCCCCGATCCCTGGTCACCAGGGTCCGGCGGATCGCGGCCGGGAAGGTACGGGTCTTGCGGCCGACGTCCAGCGGCTGGCCTGCCCCGCCCAGGACCATCGGGATGATCCCCGCGTTGCAGGCGAACTGACGCACCTGCTCGGCCGGGACACGATCGCCGTTGTCCAGGGTGGCGTAACCGACCTGGTTGGCGAGGTCCTCGTAGGACATGGTCAGCGTCAGAGTGACCGGTTCGCCGCCGTGCTCGGGCAACTGGTCGGCGCGCAGCATCAGGTCGACCAACTCGGCCAGGGCGTCGCCTTCGCGTGCCTCGCGGCTGCGCAGGTCCGGGCCCTCCTCCGAAGTCTGCGGGCGGGGCTTGGCCAAGGGGTCGATCAGTGCCTCGTACTTCGCGCCGGTCACCTTGTCCAGCTTCGCGCGGATCTCCAGCCGTCCGTTCTTCCAGCGCATCCTGTGCTCGTTGCCGGGCGGCGCGGGTTCAGGGTCGCGCGGCTCCGGGTCGTTCTGGTAGAGCCGGTAGAGCAAGTCTTCGCCGAACTTGCGCACCTCGTTCGGCTCGTGGTCGCGGGCGTAGTCGACCAAGGGCGCTTCGGCTTCCGCGGGCAGCGTTTCCATGGCCTTGGCGACCACGGCGACGTGCTCGATCGACAACGCACCCTCCGCCACCGCCACGGCAGTGACGGGCAGTTCGCGCTGGAGTTCACTGCCGGTCGGAGTGATCGCTCCACTGAGCCGCGCGGCGGTGGCGACCCATTTCCTGGCGGTGGTGAGATCCCAGCGGACAGCGTGCCGCAACACCTGCGCCAAATCCTTGTAACCCAGCTCGCTCGCGGCTCCGCGCCGATCCAACTCGGCAATTTCCTGCATCATCTCGCTCTCGCGCACCCGAATCTCCGTCACCTTACTGACGACACTGCGGAGCAGCTCGTCGGTGGGGAGGAGTCGGGTTTCGATCACGTGTTCTAATCTACCGCAAGATCACAACTAGATAACGGGCAAAGCGGAACACGATAGGGTGAACCAACCAGCCGAGCAACGTGATCCGCGAAGCCGCAGGCAAGCGGCGAGGGCGAAGCCGAGCCGAATCGGGCAATCCCAACGCAGGCAAGCGGTAATGACGGAAGCCGACCAACAAACGGGACCACGCACGCTTGCGATTGGGGCTTGACTTTGGGAGCGAGGTGCTACGCTGGTTGGATCGGCCGGGCTCTTATTGCCCGGCTTTTCAAGGCCGATGAGCGCCTCGCAAGGGCCCCGAAGTCAAGCCCCAATCGCAATCGTCGCGAAGCGGCGATGAAATGACCCAGCTCGTCATACGACCCGAAGCACCACCAACACAAGGCGACCACCCCGCTGAAACCCGCGCCGAACCACGCAAGTCGACCCGCGCAAGCCCCACCCCGGAACACGGCCAACCGGTCCAGTAACCACACCCCTTCGGCGGGCGACTACTCAGCAGGGGGAAGATCCAAGCCGGAGGGGGTGAGGCGACATGTCCGATCAGCAGATGTCGCGGGAAGAGGTCCGGTTCGCCGTAGTGCTCAACGGGGGTGTGAGTCTCGCGGTCTGGATGGGCGGCGTGGTTCTGGAGCTCGACCGTCTGACCAGGCCGGGGACCACGTACCAGCCGTTGCTCGACCTGGTCGGGTGCACCGCCAGGGCCGACGTCATCGCCGGCACGTCCGCCGGTGGGATCAACGGGGCCGCGCTGGCGTTGTCCCAGGTCAACAAGCAGGCCGACCTCAGCCGGTTGAGGGATCTCTGGGCCGAGCAGGGCCGGATGGAACAGCTGCTGAGGGCACCGTTCAAAGGCGAACCGGCCAGTCTCCTCAAGGGCGACGAGTTCTTCCTGCCGAGACTGCAGGAAGCGCTTGCCCGCCTCACCACCGACTTCGAGCCCACCGAGCCCAACGAGCGGCCGATCGACCTGAGGATCACCACCACGCTGCTGGGTGGCGTGCCGACCATCACCTACGACGACCTGGGGCAGCCGCTCACGCAGTCGGTGCACCAGGGGTCGTTCTCGTTCCGCCGCGACCCGTACAACTGGGTTTCGGAGAAGACGCGGGACGACTTCACGGCCGACACGTTGAACGAGCGCGTTCTGCAGCTCGCGCTCGCGGCGCGCAGCAGTGCCAGTTTTCCGTTCGCGTTCGAGCCGAGCTTCATCCCGGTCGGCGGGCAGGCGACGCCGGACAAGCCCGACATGGCGGACGTCGCCAGCTGGGCCAACGGGGGCGATCGCAGCAGGTTCGCGGTCGACGGCGGGGTTCTGGTCAACACACCCACGAAAGAGGCGCTCGAAGCCATCGACCGCATGCCGGCGGACGGGCCCGTGCGGCGGGTCATGTTGCTGGTGTTCCCGCACGCCGAGCCGTTGGGGTCCGAGCCTCAGGCCGACTCCCCCACCAAGGTGATGACGACGGTCAGCTCGGGTGCCAAGTTGCTCAGCGCCATGTCGAGCCAGGCCGGGCGGACGTACGTCGAGAAGATCGAGGAGCACAACCGGCGGGCCGCGAGCAGCCGGGGTGGGCGGATGGCGTTGCTGGAACGGTTGCACGCCAACCAGGAGAACGTGGTCGACGAGGTCTACTCGTTGGCGGACAAGCTCTTCGGGCACTACGAGGACATCGAGATCCGGCTCGCCGCCCGGCAGGTCACGGCCCAGCAGTTCGCGCTGCCCAAGGGGAATCCGGCCAACTGGTCGTTCGAGCGGGCGCGGCGGGCCGCGGAGACCGCGCAGCGCAAGTGGAAGAAGACGTACGGGGTGTTGCCGTACGTGCCCGGTGTGAAGCTGCCGGACCTCGTGTGCCGCGAGGACACGGGCTGGGAGTGGGGCATCACGATGGCCGAACGCCTTGGGGCGTCGGCACTCGACCTGCTCAAGCGGCTCGTGTGGGTGGCGCCGGACGGCAACGCGGACGCGATCGCCAAGGCGCGCAGGGAACTGCACCAGGTGCGGGCCGAGCTGCGCAGGCTGCGCGAGGAGCTGTTCGCGTGGAAGCCGTCGGACTCGCTCGGGCTGGAGTACTGGACCGGCAGGCTCGCGAGCTACCACGAGCACATGATCGACGGGCACCTCGGGCTGGAGGTCAGGGCGCAGGTCGCCGAGATCGGACGGATCGTCGGCGAGGCGCAGCGGGTGATCACCGAGCTCGACGAGCACCGGCTCAAGCTCGGCGGACTCCTGTGCTGGCGCGCCCTTCTCAACGAGGCAGCCACGGAACGAGAAGCCGGGCTCGGTGACGACCAGCGGTGGCTGAGCCGGCTGCTGGCGCTGGAGATCGCCGGCACGTGCCTGTCCGACGACGCTTCGACGGGGCTGGACACGCCGGTCGAGCTGGTGCAGGTGTCGCTGCAGACGCGCAACGCGTTCGCGCAGCAGTCGATCACGGCCGACGACAAGGCGGGCGGGGCGTCGCTCTCGCGGTTCTCCGGGTTCCTCAAGCGGTCGTGGCGGGTCAACGACTGGATCTGGGGCAGGCTCGACGGCGCCACGATGCTGTGCCGGGTGCTGTTCGACCCGCGGCGGCTGCGGCGGATGGACACGCTCGGGCGGCCGGAGAACGACCAGCGCACGGCGGAAGAGCGTGCGGCGGCCGTGGTGGACCAGGTCATCGCGGCGATGTTCGGACCGGAGCTGCCCGTGCGGGTGGCCGCGTGCGCCGAGGAGGCCAAGAAGGAGCTCGCGGGCATCTACGAGGCGGACCACGAGCTGTCGCCGTCGTCGATGAAGCTCGCCGAGCTCGCCGCGTGGGGCCTGCACTGGCGGATCATCTGCGAGGAGCTCCCCCGACTGCGGGCCGCCATCATCGCTGATCGCGGCGACGGCGCCGACAAGCGCTCACGAGGTGAGCTCTTCCTGGAAGAACACGCGGACCTGCTCCGGAGGCTCGAGTACCCGCAGGAGCACACGGTCTCGCTGGGCATGTCCGCGCTCACCGCCTTCGACCGCGCGGGCATCGGCCGTGAGCCGCTCACCCAGGAGGCCGCGTCGGACCAGATGATCCGCACGGCCGCCACCGCCGCGGCCGTCGCGGTCACGGTCGCCGACTCCGAACGGTCGGGGCTCGCTGCCGCACGTCCGGTCACCCGCAGCCTCCGCGGCGCGGCACTTCTGCCGTACTGGACGATCACCGGCCTGACCAGGGGCGGCAACCTCGCGAAGTTCCTGGGGCTGCTCGGTCTCGCGGTCGGCGGCGCGCTGGTCGTGATGGCGTTGTTCGGCGTGCTGCCGACGTGGGCCGCGGGGCCCGGCGCGGCGATCGGCGCGGCCAGCCTCCTCGCCGCTTTCGGTTACGCCGCACTGCGAAGCGGCACGCTGCTGCACGGGCTGGTACTGCTGTCACCGGTCATCCCGCTGGTGGCGATAGCCGTCGACAGGTTGCCGGACAACCGTGAGGAGATCACGACCGGCACGGTCACCCTCGCCGGTGTCGCGATCGTCGTCACCGCACTGCTCGTCCTCGGCTCGCTGCCCGCGCCGATCCGCACACCGCTCGCGGTGCTGGCCGACTTCCGGCCGCTGGAGATCGTCAAGCGCCGCTGGAAGCAGGCGGCGGTGCTGCTGGTGGCGGCAGCGGGCGTCTGGGCGATCTGGCGGTTCGAGCTGCACACCAAGCCGTGGCTGGTGATCCCGATGTCCGTCCTCTGTGGAGCGTTCGGGGTCTGGATGGCGTTGTCCGGCGGGAAGTCGCTGCAACGCTGGCGCCGCGTCGAGGGCGTCTGGGGCACGGAACGCGCCGAGCCTCCCGCCGCCGCGACCGCCGGCTGGGCCGTGATCTACGGCCTCGGCTACCTCGCGCTCGCCGACGTGCTGCTGGTCCTCGGGCCGTCGGGGTGGGGCTGGCAGGCGGTGATCGGCACGGCGCTGGCGTTCGGCCTGACGCTGCTGCTGATCACGTCCTGGTACGTGCCGCGGGTGGAACGGCGCCGGATCCGCGAACAGCTCGTCACCGAGGCGATTCCGGCGATCTACCCGGACGGCTGCGATGTCCCGGCGGTGTTGCGCGAACGGCTGGAGGGCCACGCGTCGCTCTACCGGTTCCTCATCAGGGGAGAGGGCGAGCACCCCTCGCAGCTCACCCTCTCCCCCACCGGACTGGTTGTCGCGCAACGGATCGAGCAGAAGCTCAGGCCGCCAGTGCGATGATCGGCGTGGTGTGGCCCATCGCTCGTGCATAGAGGCCTTCGAAGCGCTCCAGGGTCGCCGCCAGCGCGTGGTGCGAGATGATCTCGCTGCTGGTGGCGCCCATGCGAGCCCGCATCGGCGCGTCGTGGACGAGCGTGTGCAGGCGCTGGGCCAGCTGGTTGACGTCACCGGGCTCGAACAGCCAGCCGTTGCGGCCGGGGTGCACGAGGTGCGGCAGCGCCATGGCGTTCGCGGCGATGACCGGCTTGCCCGCGGCCATGGCCTCCATCGTGGCGAGACTCTGCAGCTCGGCGACACCCGGCATGACGAACAGGTCGCAGCGGGCGTACGCGTCGAGCAGGTCGTCCTCGGACACGAACCCGTGGAACTTCACGCGGTCGGTGATGTCCAGGTCGCGGGCCAGCAGTTCCCACTCGGCGCGGCAGGTGCCGTCGCCGACGATCTCACCGAACGCGCCGGGCACGCGGGCCAGCGCCCGCAGGAACTCGTCGACGCGCTTCTCCTCGTCCAGCCGCCCGACGAACAGCGCGGTCGGCCGGTCGTTGTGGGTCACCGAACGCTGGTAGCGGGAGATGTCGATGCCGCACGACACCGGCACCGCGCGTTCCGGGAAACCGCTCTCGTGCAACAGCTGCACGGCCCGCGGCGTCGGCGCGGTGACGATGTCGGCCCGGCCGAACACCCGCGCCAGGTCGCGGTAGGCCCACTTGCGCGACAGGCCCTGCAGGAACGCCGGCACGTGCGCGTGGCTGAACAGGTTCTCCGGCATGAAGTGGTTCGTGGCGAGCGTCGGGATGCCCTGGGCGACGGCGGAGTTCAAGACGAACCGGCCCACCACGAAGTGCGCCTGGACGTGCACGACGTCCGGCTTCAACGACTTGATCAGCTCGTCCGCCTCCTTGGAGGCCTGCCACGGCAGGCAGAAGCGGAAGTCCGGGTAGAACGGCAGCCGGTGCGAACGCAGCCGGTGGACCGTGACGCCGGGGATCTCGGTGGCCTTGGGCGAGTCCGGGGCGATCACGTGGACGTCGTGGCCGTTCTCGGCGAGACCGACCGCCAGGCGCTGCGCGAAGCGCGCGGCACCGTTGACGTCCGGCGGGAACGTGTCGGCGGCGATGACGATGCGCAGCGCGCTGGAGGTGTTCACGGGAAGCTCCGTTCGAGTCTTGACCTGGTGTGGTTGACGAGCGAGTGCGAACACACCGCTGGCGGCGGCGAGCGCGCAGGCGATCAGCGCCGCACCGGTCCACACGGACAGGTGCGCGGCTTCGCCGAGGAGGAAGGCGCCGATGCCGACCGCGACCAGCGGGTCCACCACGGTCAGGCAGGCGACGGCGAGATGAGGGGGTCCGCCCGCGTAGGCGTGCTGGACGAGCCAGCCGCCGACGGCGAGCGAGAGTGCGATGCCGAGCACGGACGCGATGTGTGAGAGCCCGAAACCGCCTTGTTGCACCGACTGCGAGACGGCGCGCATGAGCACGGACACGTACGCGTAGGCGACGCCTCCTGCTGAGGCGAACGCCACGGCACGAACGCGCGCGTTCGTCGTGAGGGCGGCGATGACTCCGGGGACCGCTATCGCGCCGAGGACCACGAATCCGGCCGTGAGCTCGGCATCGGGCACGATCTGCGTTGCGGTCGCACTGCCGGACGCGAAGAACACGAACGCACCCACGCCCACGGTCGTGAGAAGGATCGCCGGAAGCTCGCGGAACCGGCGGTCGAGCAACGCGGTCATGCCGATCGCGAGCACACCGATCGGCTGCACGACGGTGAGCGGCGCCATGCCGAGCGCGGCCGCGTGCACCCCGGCACCCGCGACGAGCAGCGCGAGCCCGCCGAGCCAGCGCGGCTGGCGCAGGACGCTGACGCGGGCACCGGTCTCGGCGACGGCGTCGTGCTGAAGACGTGCGGCGAGCGCGAAGCACACGGCGCCGAGCACGGCGAGCGTGATGGCCAGCATGGTCATGTCGTGCGCCTCACCTGTAGTGCCGCGATGGCGAAAAGAAGTCCGTAAAGGGATGCGAACAAAACGCGTTCGGTCAGCCCGCGCGCCTCGAAACCGGCGAACGAAACGTGGCTGACCAGAAACGCCGCGCTCGACACGCTCGCCGTTATTGCGATACCGAGCAGGGCTGGAAATTTGCGGGCGATGAGCACTCCGGCCGCGGGCAGCGCCACGAACATCACGGCGCCGGCGTACCGGTGGACGTAGCCGGACAACGAGGTCGGCGCTCCCGTCGGGTCGGTCGGGAAGATCGTCGCGACGGTCAGGCCGGCGGCCCACGTCCCGATCAGCCACTGCGCTGACCTGCCTACACCGCGCAGGTTGACGGCGAGCAACGCCGAAACGGCGGCGAGGCTGAGAGACGTCGCCGCGAGCCAGCCCGTGCCGTTGTTGACGAACACGTAGTCACTGATCACGTCCGTGACCGGGTTGAGCTGACCCGCCGACACGACATGCAGGTAGAAAATCGGGACCAGTGAGAACACCAGTCCCCCGACCACAAGTCCCCGTCTTTTCGCCCCCGACTCGATCACGTCAAAAGTCTCTTGCGGCGGCGTTGATCAACCAATGGGGAACTCCCCCGAGCAAACCCTGAGGTGTCCCTGACTCCCCGGGGTAGGGACAGCCCCACCCCCTCTTCAGGAAAGTACGCGGGGAGCTTTCGTACTCTCCTGCAGTACGCGGCGTCCCCGCGTACTGCAGGACAGGACGGAGGGTCCCCGCGTGCGAGTCGGCCCGACCGCCTAGGCTTGCCGTTCGTGAGCCCGAATCCCCAGCCTGCGGTGGAAGTGTCGGGGCTGGTCAAGAGGTACGGCTCGAAGACCGCCGTTGACGGCCTCGACCTCGTTCAGCACTCCGGCACCGTTCTCGCCCTGCTCGGGCCCAACGGCGCCGGCAAGACGACGACCGTCGAGATCTGCGAGGGGTTCCGCTCCGCCGACGACGGCACGGTGCGCGTGCTCGGTCTCGCGCCCGGCGACGAGGCGCTGCGGCCGCGCATCGGCGTGATGCCCCAGGGCGGCGGTGGCTATCCCGGCATCCGCGCCGCGGAGATGCTGAACCTCGTGGCGGCGTGCGCGAAGAACCCGCTCGATCCGAAGTGGCTGATCGACGTCCTCGGGCTCGGCGGCGCGGCCCGCACCCCGTACAAGAGGCTCTCCGGCGGCCAGCAGCAACGGCTGTCGCTCGCGTGCGCGTTGATCGGACGCCCCGAGCTCGTGTTCCTGGACGAGCCGACCGCGGGCATGGACCCGCAGGCACGCCGTCTGGTGTGGGACCTCGTGGGCGCTCTGAAAGAAGACGGCGTGGCAGTGCTGCTGACGACGCACCTCATGGACGAGGCCGAGGCGCTGGCCGACAACGTCGTGATCATCGACGAGGGCAAGGTCGTCGCGCAGGGCTCCCCCGCCGAGCTGACCGCGAACCGGCCGGACGACCAGCAGCTGCGGTTCCGCGCCAGGCCGGGTCTCGACACGTCGTTGCTGTCCGCCGCACTGCCGGAGGGGCTGAAGGTGCGCGAGGCGACGAAGGGCGCGTACGTCGTGGAGGGGTTGATCGACCCGCAGGTCGTGTCGACCGTCACGTCGTGGTGCGCGCAGCAGGGTGTGCTGGCCGAGGAGCTGACCGTGGCCAGGCGCAGCCTCGAAGACGTTTTCCTGGAGCTGACCGGCAGGGAGCTGCGTTCGTGACCACCTTCGCTCCCGGCACGTTCAAGCCGGCTCCCGGCCGCGGGTCGCTGCCGAAGATGCTGTTCGTGCACGCACGCACCGAGGCGTTGCTGACCTTGCGCAACGGTGAGCAGATCCTGCTGACGGTGATCATCCCGCTGGCGTTGCTGGTGGCGTTGTCGTTGATGTCCGTCATCCCGATGCCGGAACCGCGCGTGGGTTCGGCTGCTGCGCGGATCTTCGCGCTGGCGATCATCTCGTCCGCGTTCACCGGACAGGCCATCGCGCTCGGCTTCGACCGGCGCTACGGGGTGCTGAAGCGGCTGGCGGCCTCGGCGTTGCCGCGCTGGCTGCTGGTGGCCGGACGGGTGTGCGGCGCGCTGGTCGTCGCGGCGCTCCAGGTGGCGTTGCTGGCGGTCACCGCGCTGGTGCTGGGCTGGAAGTTCCCGTTGTCCGGCCTGCCGTGGATCGTGTTGCTGCTCGTCCTGGGCACGTTGACGTTCGGTGCGCTGGGCGTGTTGCTGGGCGGGGCGCTGCGGGCGGAGATCGTGCTGGCGCTGGCGAACATCATCTGGTTCGTGCTGCTGATGGTCGGTGGCGTGGCGTTGTCGGTGCCCGTGGGGTTCGTGCACCTGCTGCCGTCCGCCGCGCTGGCCGAGGCGCTGGAAAGCGCTGTGGTGTACGGCACTGCGCCCGGTGTGGGCCCCGTCGCAGTGCTCGTGGCCTGGGGCGTTGTCGCTGGGGCACTGGCGACCCGGACGACTCGCCTCACCTGACGGGACCTACCATCAAGGGCGTGTCGAAGCTGACCGCCTTCCTCGTTTCCTGGCAGCGCGCGTTCGCGATTGCCGTCGTCATCGCGCAGGCCGGAATCGCGGTCACCGGGTCGATCGTCCGCGTGACCGGCTCGGGTCTCGGCTGCCCGACGTGGCCGCAGTGCGTCGAGGGCAGCGTCGTCCCCGTGCAGCACCCCGAGGTCGCGGCCCTGCACCAGTGGGTCGAGTTCGGCAACCGGACGCTGACCGGTGTCGTCGGCGTCATCGCGGGCCTGTGCGTGCTCGCCGCGTGGTTCAACCTGCCGCGGCGCAAGCGGGTGCTGGCGCTGTCGCTGATCCAGCTCGGCGGTGTGGCGTTGCAGGCGGTCGTCGGCGGCATCACCGTGCTGACCGGACTGGCCTGGTACACGGTGTCGGTCCACTTCATGATCTCGATGGTCCTGGTGTGGCTGGCTGTGCTGCTCGTGAGCTCGCTGTCCGAGGGCGACGGTCCCGCGCGTCTGCTGGTACCGGCCCCGTTGATGAAGCTCCAGGTCGTCATGGCGGCCGTGCTGGGCGCGCTGCTGCTCGCGGGCACCTGGGTGACGGCCGCCGGGCCGCACGCCGGTGACGCGTCGACGCCGCGCCTGGGCGTCGAGGTCGCGACGCTCGCACAGATCCACGCGGACCTGCTGTTCCTGTTCCTGGGCCTGCTGATCGCCGTCGGGTTCTTCACGCGTACCCGCACGTACTGGACGCTCGTCGGTGTCGTCCTCGCTCAGGGCGTGCTCGGCATGGTCCAGTACTGGACCGGTGTGCCCGAGGTTCTCGTGTCGATCCACGTGCTGGGCGCGGGCGCGGTCGTCATCGCCACGGCGTCGTTGTGGACGTCCAGCCGCGAGCGCACCCACGAGGTCGAACTGCCGGCCGATCAGGCGCTGAGCAAGGCCTGAGCGTCGCCCTGGGAGTTGTGCCCGGCCCAGTTCGCCGGTGTGGCTTCGAAGTTGACGTCCCTGATGGTCCTGTCGGCGCCCGCGTCCAGCAGGATGCGGATGACCGGCAGGTGGCCGCGTTCGGCCGCGAGGTGCAGCGCCGTCACGCCCTCGCCGTGCATGGGGCCGCCGAAACCGGTGCGCTGGTTGGGATTCGCGCCCAGGTCCAGGAGGGTCCGCGTCGCGTTCTCCAGGCCGCACCAGGCCGCCCACGCGAGCGCCGTGCCGCGGTAGACGTCCGCGTCGATCCTGGCGCCGCGCTTCAGCAGGTCGCCGAGGACCTCGACGCGGTCGTTGCGGGCCGCCCAGGACAACGCCTCGTCGAGCACTTCCTGCGGGTCGTCGGTCGGCCACCAGCGCGGGAAACCGCTGTGCGGCCGGTAGTAGCCGCGTTTCGCCTCCGGTTCGGTGGCGAGGTCGAGGTTGCCGAGACCGGCCGCCGTGCGCAGATTCGGCGGGTGCACGCCCAGCAGTTCCGCGGTTTCCCTGTTGCCCCAGAACAACGCGATCGTGAGCGGTGTGCCGCCCTCGCCGCGTGCCTCCAGATCCGTTCGTGCGCCTGCGTTGAGCAGAAGTTCCGCCATCTGCGGAAGGTTCGCGTACGCAGCCTGGTGCAACGCGGTCCAGCCGTGGACGTTCTGGTGGTCGATGTCCGCGCCGCTGTTGAGAAGCACCTCGACCAGGCGTTCGTCGCACTTGGCCGCGGCGAGCCCGAGCAGGTCGTTCCCGTTGGTACCACTGGCTTTCACGAGCCACGGGTCGCGCGTGATGATCGCCTTGAGCTCACCGGGGTTCTGCATCTCGATGGCCTGGTAGGCGCGGGCGAACGGGCGCGGCTTGCGGATGTGCGCCTTGAACGCCTTCCAGTCCGCGCACCCGTGGGCCTGGGCGAGGACGGTGTGCGCGCCCTCCTCCGTCAGCGGAACGTCGTCGAACACCTCGAGTGCGCCCGGCACACCGTCCCACGCGGAGGCGAGCAGTCCCCTGGCTCGTTCCTCGTAGTACTCGACGTCATCGCGAAACGGGTGCCACATGGCACCCACGCTACTTCGGTGACGCGGGCCTGCGCTCCCACAAAGCGGGAAGTTCCTCTGAGAGCCAACCGTAGAGGTGGTCGACGGTCCGCAGCCGCATCGCGCGCTCCGGGTCACCGCTGAGCAGCCGCATTCCGTCGTCGGTCAGCGTCTGGACGCTGGCGATCGCCCTGAGCTTGCGCTGCACGAACTCCGACCAGGCCTTCTCGTTGATCCGGTACTCGGCGGCCTGCCGCCCGCGCCGGGTCCGCTTGGTCACCAGGCCGACGTTGACGAGGTACTTGAGGTTCGTGCTGATCGACCCGCTGCTGGCCTCCAGCTCCTGGGAGAGCTCGGCGGCGGTGCGTTCGACCGGCTGACAGACCAGCAGGTAGCCGAGGATGCGACCGCCGATCAGCGGAATGCCCTCCTCGGCGAAGTGCGCCGCGAACCGCTCGATCCAGGCGGACAGCCGGGTTTCCCTGCCCACGCTCATCTCAGTGATCCCTTTCGGTCGACACTGAAACTATCGTAGCGATCTTGTCAACGGTTGCCCCTGACTCACCGCCAGTCCGCGCCTGACTCCCACAGTCGCTCGGCCTCGCCGGCGAAGTGCCGGTACCAGGGCGCGTCCTCCTTCGACAGCACCACGATCGGCCCGGCCTCGCCCTCCGGGTGGAACTCGTAGTGCTGCACGCACACCACACCGTTCGGCTTGTGCACGTCCAGGCAGTTGAAACCCGCCGGCGGCATGCTCGACAGCACCCTGATCTCCAGCCGGCCGTCGTGCCGCTCCCGCACCGCGGCGAGGTCCTCCAGCGTCGTCCGGATCCTGCGGCGCAGCCGTTCGACGTCCTCCTGCGGGTGCGACCGCTGGCGGTCCGCGATCACCATCAGCGCTTCGTCGGCGGGATCGAGCACCAGCACTCGGACCCGTCCGCCGGACTTCAGGATCCCGGGCAGATCGGTGCGCATGCCCTGCACGGTCCTGGTCATGGTCAATCCGACGAGGAGGACGTCGGACGCGGCGGCACGGCGGTCGATCAGGTCCGGCGGGAACTCGGCTCGCAACACGACCGACCCCGCTCGCGCCCGGTTGATCTGCTGGGTCAGCTTCCTCGACTTGATCTGGGAGAACGCGAGGATGGCCAGCAGCGCGAGCACGGCGGACGCGAGCTTGTCGAGGCCGACGAGTCCGGTGATACCCAGGACCGTGAAAACCAGGCCGACCACTGCGAGGAGGTAGAGGTCGAGGTTGTCGTCCCCGACGAAGGCCCGTACCCGTTTGATCCACACGGGTGGCAGGTTACGACTGGAGCTTCACCTCGGTCAGGAAGATCGACCAGGACCGCGCCGAGACCGGCAGGTGGACCGCCGGCGCCTTGCTGTCCCGGAGGCCGACACCGCGTCCGACCTCCACGCAGTTGTCGGCGGTGCTGCTGTAGCTGCTCTTGCGCCAGACAGTCATTGGAGGCCCTCCAAGATGTTGTCGATCACCACCCTGGATTCTTCCCGATTGAGGGCAACGGCTGCGAGGCGCTTCACCCTGTCCTCGTAGAGTGCGACGGTTTCCTTGTCGTCGAAGAACAAACCGCAGTTCAAGGTGTCCAGGAAGACCAGCGGCGGGTACTTCGGAAACCTCATCACGCGGAAGTCGCCCGCCACGCCCGCGTGCGCGCCGACCGACCTGGGGATCACATGGAAGTTGATGTACTGACGCACCGACATCCGCAGCAGGTGGGCCAGCTGCTCGCGCCACACCTCTTCGCCTCCCACCGGCAGCCACAGGGCCTGCTCGTGCACCAAGAAGGTGAACGTCCGTCCTGGCCTGAGGATCTCCGTTCGCGCGATCCTCGCCGCGACGACCTTCGGAACGTCATCCTTCTCGTGCGGCCCGGCTTCGGTGACGGCGTGCGCGTACTCGGGGATTTGGAGCAAGCCGGGTACGAGGACCATCGACCAGGCAGTGATCGCGGTGGATTCCTTCTCGTGGTTGATGAGCGTGCGCAGCTGGTCCGGAACGCCGTCCTCGGGGAACAGGATGAACCCCTTCTCCCCCGCCTCCAGGAACAACGCCAGCAGGTGCTTCCGCTCCCCGAGCGGCAGGCGGCAGTACGCGAGCAGCACCTCGACCTCGTGCAGGTCGATGCCACCTTTGCCGTTGACCGCGTCCGAGATCTTCGACTCGTCCCAGTCCAGTTCCTCGGCGAGTTTGCGTTGCGTCAGACCGGTTTTGGCGATGGCGGCACGAAGGCCGTTGCCGAACTCGCGGCCCACGACGTTCGACTCTCTTTTGGGCATGCGGAAAAGCTAGGAGGCCGGAACCCCGCAGCTCCATCGTTTCAACTCAAAAAGCCCTGAAAGAGGCAGGCTTGGAGAAACTCCAAGCTGGTCAGCAGGCGCAAACGCCGCAGCTCAACGGCGTTTCTGCAGATCCGCCGGATCGAAGGTGACCGACACGGTGCCGGTCACCGCAACTGTTCCGACAGTCCCAGCCGACAACGTCGTGACCTCGCTGTACGTCCCGTCAACCAGCCGGTAGCAGTAGATCGTCGGACCGTCGGCTTGGTCGAGTTCGACGCGCCAGTACGCGGGCACACCTGCCGCCGCGAAAGCTGCGGGCTTTTCCAGGCAATCGCTCTTCTTCGTCGACGGACTGACGATTTCGACCGCGAGTGCGACGCTGGAGACCTCGACCGAGACCGTTTCGACGAATTCTGTGGTCACCACCACGTCCGGGATGTAGCCGATACCTTCGCTCACCCGGACACCGACCGCGGTGACCGCCTCCATACCGTCGGCGGCGACGGCGGCGTCGAGGATGCTCTGGAGCCTGTCGCCAGCCCGCTGGTGCTTCGTCGCTGGAGCGGCGCTCACGACGAACCGGCCTTGGTAGAGCTCGATCCGGTGGCCTGGTTCGGGATCAAGACTCTCCCAGTCGTCCAGGGTGTAACCGTCCAGACGCCGCGCAGTGGTCATTGCTTCACCCCTTGCCTGGCCCTCTGACTCCGGTCGACCCACAGTTCAGTGTTGCACGTGCGGCCGTCACCACCACAGAGACGACGACCACCAGTGCACACGCTAAAAGGACGACGGCCCCGAGCACCACTCGCTCGGGGCCGAACAACCGGAAAGAGCTACCGCTTGGAGAAGCTCCAAGTCAGCACACAGGCGCGAGCGGCGTCGTCTCGTCAGGCCCCGGCCGGCGCCGCCACCGGTCCAGCTTCGCGTGCTCGGTCAGCGTGATCAGCGTCTCCCGCACGGAGAGCCGCACGCGCGGATCGCAGTTCACCACCGGAACGTCGCGGCCGATGCCCATTCCGTGGATGATCGCCTTCACGTCCGACCGGACGGACGCGTGGACGTTGTTCAACGCCAGCACGTACGGGATCCGGTGGTCCTCGAAGTACCTCATCGCGTCCACGGAGTCCGCGGGGCGCATCACGTCGAAGAGCACCACGGCACCGACGGCGCCGCGCACGACGTCGTTCCAGCCGGCGCGCGGGTCCTGCCACTGCGGCGCCACGAACAGGTGCAGCGCGAGGCCGGGGTCGAGCCACACCCGGCCGAACTGGATGCGCACCAGTTCGGTGACCAGGCCCGCGCGCTCCGGTGGGAGCGCGGTCATGGTCAGCAGATCGTTCTCGATGATCGACCTGATGAAGGTGCTCTTGCCGACGCCGAAGCCACCTGCGACGACGATCTTGGCCGAAGTCAGCTCCCGACCAGGCGGCCCAGGGGGCCCGAAGTCGGGAAATCTAGAGCCGACGTAGTCCACTCAGCACTCTCTCCATCAACCCGAGGTCCGGCGTGTCACCGCCTGCGGAAGCGGTCTGGTGCACGTCCACCAGACCTCGTTCCGCCATGTCGCCGAGCAGCACCTTGACGACTCCGAGAGGGAGCCGCATCAGTGCGGCCACTTCCGCGACGGATCGCGGCGAGCGGCACAACTCGACGACGTGTTGGTGCTCAGCCTGCAAGATACCTGCAGACTGCCGACTCTGATCATTGGCGGAGACAAGTGTCTCGATCTCGAGGTTGATGTTCGACCGAGTGCGCCCTCCCGTCCAGGCATATGCACGAACGATCGAGGCGTCCTCGGGCTCACGGACAGTGGGCTCGAAAGTCGGAACACCAACTTCTTGCGGTACAACGGGAGTTGCTTCCCGCTCGGGCACCGGGGCGGACGTGCGCGCTCGTTTGCGGCCCGAGTCCAGGGAAAACCCGTTCATCAGGTCGGCGAACGTCTGCTCGGCGGGCGGCTGGGCCCGCCTGCGTCGTCGGTGCGCGTCAGCGGCCGAACTCATGATCACCTCACGCTGTGCAGCTGAGCTCGCAGTTCGGGGGTGAGGATCTGGCCCACCTGGTCGACGACCACGGTCATCTCGTAGGCCACCTGGCCGACGTCGCTGTCGGGCGCGGCGAGAACCGCCAAACAAGACCCGTCTCGAATGGACATGAGAAGCATGATCCCGTAGTCCATTTCGATCACCGTGCGCAACACTCCGCCACCCTCGAAACATCGCGAGGCGCTCGTGGTGAGCGCCGCGACACCCGATGCGATGGCGGCGAGCTGCTCCGCGCGGTCCGGCGGAAGGCCTGTCGACTTCGTGAGGAGAAGACCGTCCACCGAGATCACGATCGCGTGCGCGACACCGGGCACGCGATCGGTGAAGTTCGTGATGAGCCAGCCGAACTGGTCAACCTGGCGCGACTGCGGCGTGCTCATGTCTTCTCCCCGTTGTACTGGCCGTTCCCCTGGCCGTTTCCGTTCCCGTTGCCTCCCAGCGGGGCCTGTCGCAGGCCTGTCTGGTAGCTCGCGAGGAAGCCTCGTGCTCGTTCCGGATCGCGCTTCGGGCCCACGGCAGGGCGCGTGCCGTTCTCGGGACGTGCGGCGAGGTCGGGGAGCAGATTCTTACGCGGCGCGCGTTTCGGCAACCCGGCATCGGTCTCGCCGGCGTCCGTGGCGGGGTCGCCGGCCTGTTCCCAGACCGTTCCGCCGGGCTTCTTGCCGAACCACGACGCCACTACGGACGGTGACGACGCAGGTGGGGACGACTGGTCACCGTTGACCGGTTCGTCCTGGACGGCGCCGCCCGAAAACCAGGAGGACGTCGTCTCGTTTGGTGTCTCAACAGGCACGGGGTTCGGGCGGGCGACGGGCTCTGGGCGCGGGTTGCGCTGCGGCAGTGCCTCGTCGATCGCCGCGCCGCGGAACGAGGTCCACTCGGCCGACTCTCGAGGGTGCTCGATGGCCGGCGCGGGCGCGGGCGGTGGTGCCAGGTTCGGGGTCTTCACGACGACGTGCGGTTGCTTGGCGAGAGCGGGCTTCGGCTGGGGCAGCGCGGCGTGCCGCGGCTGGGCCGGCGCGGGAACCTCCTCCTGCGCCCGGACGAGCTCCGAGGGCACGAGCACGAACGCCCGCAGGCCCTCACGGCCCTCTCCGGGGGCGCGCAGCCGGACCGTGATGCCGTGACGGCCGGCGAGGCGACCGACGACGAACAGGCCCATCTGGCGTGAAACCGGCACATCATCCTCTGTACCAGAGGAAAGACGTTCGTTGGCCTCGGTCAGCTCGGCCGGGCCCATGCCGATGCCCTGGTCGGCGACCTCGACCAGCACGGAACCCTGCTGGTCGATCCGCGAGCCGATCATGACCTGCGTGCTGGGCGCGGAGAACGCGGTGGCGTTGTCCAGCAGCTCCGCGACGAGGCGGACGAGGTCGCTGGCCGCGTAGCCGACGATCTCCACCGACGGCGTCGACTTCACCACGACGCGTTGGTAGTGCTCGATCTCCGACGCGGCGGCGCGCAGCACGTCGGCCAGCGGGACCGGCTGGTGGAACCGGCGCGCGACGTCGGTGCCGGACAGCACCATCAGGTTCTCGTTGTTGCGGCGCATGCGCGTCGCGAGGTGGTCGAGCTTGAAGAGGTTGGCGAGCTGCTCGGGGTTCTCCTCGTGGCGCTCCAGCTCCTCCATGAGCTTGAGCTGGCGTTCGACGAGGCCCTGCGAGCGGCGCGACAGGTTGACGAAGATGTTCTTCATGCCCGACCGCAGCGACGACTGCTCGACGGCGGAACGGATCGCCATCTCGTGCACGGCGTCGAACGCGCGCGCCAGCTGGCCGAACTCCTCGACGGTGTGCACGGGCACCGGTTCGATCTCGGTGTCCGGCTTGCGGTCGGCGCGGATCGCGGCGACGACCTCCGGGAGGTGGTGGTGCGCCACGTCGAGCGCGGAGTGCCGCAGCTCGGACAGCGACCGCAGCAGGTAGCGGCCGATGACGAAGCCGAGCGTGCCGGCGATCAGCAGCATCGCGAGCAGGATGACCGCGGCGGCGCCGGCCTTGTTGGACGTGTCGTCCTGGAGCGCGTCGGCCGAGTTCGCGAGCTCGTCCTGCAGCTGGCGGACGACCTGTTCCATCAGCCGGGCGGTGGTGCCGGACGCCTTGTTCCAGTCCTCGACGGCGATGCCGAACGAGGGCGGCGGCTTGGGCTGGCCGGCGCGCGTGGTCGGCGCCGGGACGCCGTCTGGCTGGGTGAGCGCGCGTTCGACGAGCGCGGTGCGGTTCGCGACGACGGCACCGGTCACGGTCTGGTCGTAGGCGCGGCGCTGTTCGGTGGTGCCGACGGCCTGGAAGTCGTTGAGGCGGTCCTGCAGCCGGATGTCGGACTGTTCCAGCATGCGGACCTCAGGGCCGAGCAGCTTGGTCCGGCCGATCCCGGCCAAGACGACCGCGTGCTGCAGCGAGACCTGCTCCTGCGCGATGACCATGTTGTGCAGCGCGAGCGCGGTGCCCGCGATGGCCTCGTCGCCGAACTGGCTGATGAGCGCCTGTTCGAAGTCCAGCAACGACTTCACGACCGCGGTGTAGCCGGTGGTGCCGCCGGACGGGTCGCCGCCGTCGCCGCCCTGCGCGACCTTCTCCCGCAGGTTCTTCAACGTCTCCAGCTGGCCGCCGAGCTCGTTGAAGCGGTTGCGCGCGACGTCGCTCAGGCCCTCGGTGCGGTCGACGCGGCGGCGCACGGTCGCCGCGGCGTTGTCGGTGGCGCTGATCTGGTTCTGGTAGGCGCCCACGCCGGAACCACTGGTCGTGCTCTGCGCGGCGAGCGTGCGCTCCTGCTGGATGCTGGAGATCAAAGGCGCGAGATCCGACCGGAGCCGGACGAGACCCTGCATCTGCACGTAGTTGTTCGACCGGTCGACGTAACCGGAGATCTGCAGTGCGCCCGCGCCCACGGCCACCGCGACGGGCACCAGCAGCACCACGCCGAGCTTGACCGGGAGGCGCCAGTTGCGCCAGTCGCTGATCTTTCTCCACTCGACATTCACGAAATGATCCCCAAGGCGCGCTCGAAGTGCCCCACTATCGGCTACCTCCTGGCCTGGTGAATCCCCGCGACTTGAGTCACCCGCAGCTCGATATCCAGATCAGCCGTATCGGGTGTCAGCGGATAGTAGGCCAGAGAGCGTGACGCGACAACGACCTGGGGAGTGCACGACCGATCACCCGCTGTAACAGCCCACCTCTTGGGGTGGTCCTCACAGCTCAAGGGATTGACTCGTCGCCACGCGTGGTTACGCTTGCGCCTCCCACCCCCGGATCGGTCGCGCCCTGTGCGCGAAGCCTCGCCGGGCACTCCCCGTAACGAATGCGAGCGGTTGATGACGAAGGCGCTGCCCTCCGTGTCACGCCCGGCCACCCCCGGTTTCGCCACCTTTGAAGAGCCTCATCACTCATTGCTCATAGATGGTGACGGTGAGCCGGATTTCGGTGCCATCCAAACGAGTGAGGAATTTCTCGCGCTGAAGCGCCGGGTGACGCGATTTATTCTCCCCGCAACGCTGCTGTTCCTCAGTTGGTACGTCACGTTCGTATTGCTTTCGGCTTACGCCGCGGACTTCATGCGCACTCCGCTGTTCGGAACAGTGAACGTGGGCCTGACGATGGGATTTCTCCAGATCGTCACCACGGTCGTGATCACAATGGCGTACGCCCGTTACTCCAAGAGGAGGCTCGACCCGCAGGTCGAGAAGGTGCGGGCGCTTGCCGAATCCGATGTCTCCGCAACCGGCGAGGAGCTCGCGTGACCGGGGCGAACACCGCAATCAACCTGTCGGTCTTCGGCATCTTCGTTCTGCTGACGCTCTACATCGTCTATCGGGCGTCGACACGGAACGTGAGTGCGTCGGACTACTACGCGGCGGGCTCCAGCTTCACGGGTACTCAGAACGGCATCGCGCTCTCGGGCGACTTCCTCTCCGCCGCCTCGTTCCTGGGCATCTCCGGCGCGATCGCCGTGAACGGCTACGACGGCTTCATGTACTCGATCGGGTGGGTGGTCGCCTGGCTGATCGGCCTGATGCTCATCTCGGAACGGCTGCGCAACACCGGCCGCTTCACGATGGGTGACGTGATGGCGTTCCGCATGCGCCAGCGCCCGGTGCGCGCGGCGGCGGCGAACGCGACGCTGGTGATCTCGCTCTTCTACATGATCGCCCAGATGGCGGGTGCCGGCGGTCTGATGGCGCTGCTGCTGGACGTGCACAGCAAGGTCGGCCAGGCGATCATCATCGCGGTCGTGGGCATCGTCATGGTGCTGTACGTGCTGGTCGGCGGCATGAAGGGCACCACGTGGGTGCAGATCATCAAGGCCGTCATGCTGATCCTCTGCGTGTCGCTGATGACGATCTTCCTGATCGGCAAGTTCGGTTTCGACGTGTCCGCGATGCTCGACCGCGCGACCCAGAAGTCGCCGCTGGGCGAGGCCGTGCTCTCTCCTGGCGTGAAGTACGGCGCCTCGGGCCTGTCGAAGATCGACTTCATTTCACTGGCGCTCGCGCTGCTCCTCGGCACCGCGTCTCTCCCCCACGTCCTGATGCGCTTCTACACGGTGCCGAACGCGCGTGAGGCACGCAGGTCGGTCGTGTGGGCGACGTGGATGGTGGCGATCTTCTACTCGTGCACCCTGGTCATCGGCTTCGGCGCGATGGCCCTGGTCGGCACGGACAAGATCACCGGCGCCCCAGGCGGCGAGAACTCGGCGGCGCCGCTGCTCGCGTTCCAGGTCGGCGGCACGGTGCTGCTCGGCATCGTGTGCGCGGTGGCGTTCGCCACGATCCTCGCCGTGGTCGCCGGCCTGACGTTGACCGCTTCCGCCTCGTTCGCGCACGACGTGTACGCGAACGTCATCAAGCACGGCGAGGCGGACCCGCGCGACGAGGTGCGCGTCGCCCGCATCACCGCGGTGTGCGTCGGTGTGCTCGCGATCGTCGGCGGCATCGCGGCGAACGGCCAGAACGTTGCCTTCCTGGTCGCCCTGGCCTTCGCGCTGGCGGCCTCGGCGAACCTGCCGACGTTGCTCTACTCCATGTTCTGGAAGCGGTTCAACACGCGCGGCACGTTGTGGAGCATGTACGGAGGCCTCACCTCGTGCGTGCTTCTCATCGCCTTCTCCCCCGCCATCTCCGGCTCGAAGTCGTCGGTGTTCCCGGACGCCGACTTCGCGTTCTTCCCGCTCTCGAACCCCGGCATCGTGGCGATCCCGCTGTCGTTCCTGGCCGGGTTCCTGGGCACGATCCTGAGCAAGGAGCCCGCGGACCCGGCGAAGCAGTCGGAGATGGAGGTGCGCGGGCTGACCGGCATCGGGTCAGGTCTGCGCTAGAAGTCCCGCCACCGCTTCGTTGAACACGTCGGGGCGTTCCAGGTTCGGCATGTGCGCGGCGCCGTCGACCACGACCAGCGTCGAACCTGGAACCCTGTCGCGCATGTACTCCGCGTCCTTCACGGGCGTGTACTCGTCATCACTGCCAACCACGATGAGGGTCGGCACGGTGACGGCTTCGAGAGTTCCGGTGTAGTCGGGTCTTTCGGCGCGGCCCCTGAGCGCCGCCGCGGCACCCTCCGGCGGTGCGTTGTGCATCATCTTCGAGACGTGCTCACCGGCGGCGGTGTTGTGCGGCGCCACCATCTTCCACAGCACCTCGGTGGCATAGCCGGACATGCCCTCGCGCAGCAGCCGGTCGGCCATCTGGTGGCGCTTCCTGCGCCCTTCCTCGGTTTCCGGCTGTGCGAACGTGTCGGCGAGGATCAGGCCTTTGAGGCGGCCGGGGAACATGCGGGCGCACTCCATGACGATCTGTCCGCCCATCGAGAGGCCGCCCAGCACGAACTGGTCGATGCCGAGGTGGTCCAGCAGCGCCACGACGTCGGTGGCGAAGACGGGCAACGGCGTGATGCCGGGGACGACGGTGCTCTCGCCGTAGCCGCGCAGGTCGGCGGCGATCACCCGGTGGGTCGCGGTGAAGTGCTCGACCTGCGGGCGCCACATCGAGCGGTCGAACGGGTGGCCGTGGACCAGCACCAACGGCTCGCCGCTGCCTTCGTCGTCGTAGCCGATGGTGATGCCGTTGACGGTCGCGGTGGTCATGATCCCGACCGTAACCAGGGCATTCGCTCGGTACAATCAAAACATTGCTCTCGGTGCAATTGGGGCTGCTGTGGACGACTTCCGGCGGATCGCGGACGCCATCGCCGCGGACATCGCTCGCGGGCGGTTGCGGCCGGGTGAGCGACTGCCACCGCAACGCGCGTTCGCCAGGCGCCACCGGATCGCGAACTCCACGGCGGCACGGGTGTACGGCGAGCTGGCGCGGCGTGGCCTGGTCACCGGCGAGGTCGGCCGGGGAACGTTCGTCCGGGCACGGGCGGCGGAACCCGCCCTGGTCGATCCCGGTGGTGCGCCGGTGGACCTCCAGCTGAACTTCCCGGTGCTGCCGGAGCAGTCGGCGCTGCTGTCGGCCAGCCTGAGCACGGTGCTGCGGCCCGACGTGCTGGCGGACGCGTTGCAACCGAGCGGTGTGACCGGCACACCCGCTGCCCGAGCCGCTGCCGCGGAGCTGTTGGCACGCAACGAATGGCGTCCATCACCAGACCAGATCCTGTTCACCGGCAACGGAAAGCAGTCACTGGCGGCGAGCATCGCGGCGCTCGTGCCGGTCGGCGGGCGGCTCGGTGTCGAGGCCCTCACGTATCCGGTGGTGCGCACGATCGCGGGCCGGCTGGGGATCACGTTGGTGCCGTTGGAGATGGACGACCACGGGGTGGTGCCGGACGCCTTGCGTGCGGCGACGGTGCGAGCCGTCTACCTGCAGCCGGCCCTGCACAACCCGCTCGGCATCACGATGCCCGCCGAGCGTCGTGCTGAAGTCGTTGCGGTGCTGGAGGAACTGGACCTGCCTCTGATCGAGGACTGCGTCTACACGTTCCTGTGCGACGAACCGCCGTTGGCCGCGCTCGCCCCGGACCGCACGGTCGTCGTCGACAGCCTGTCCAAGCGGATCGCACCGGGGCTGACGCTCGGTTTCGTCGTCCCGCCCGCGGCGCTCGGCGACCGGATCGCCGCCGCCGCGCGAGGTGGCGGCTGGACGGCGCCGCGGTTCGCTCTCGACGTGGCGGCGCACCACATCGCCGACGGCACCGCGGTCACCATCCAGCGAGCCAAGAGAGCGGACGCGTCGGCGCGGCAACGGCTCGTCGCGGCGAAGCTGGACGTGCGCGCCGATCCACGCGCCTACCACTGCTGGTGGGAGCTGCCACCGCCGTGGCGCGCCGACACGTTCGTCGCCGCCGCAGCACGGGAGGGCATCGCGGTGACGCCGGCGTCGGCGTTCGCGGTCGGCAAGGCGCCCAACGCGGTGCGGCTCGCCTTGGCGTCTCCGCCCCTCGAACGGCTTGGCGCCGCGTTGGACGTGCTGGCCGGTATCGCCCGCAGCGCGCCGGACCTAGACGCGTGACCTGATCGCGGCGCTCAACCGCGACGCGGCCTCCTCGCCGGTGTGCTTGAACCCCAGCGACGGCTCGGTCAGCTCCAGCTCCAGCAGCAGCGGCTCACCCTCAGCACCCTCGACGACGTCCACGCGGGCGTAGAGGAAGTCCTTGCTCGACAACGCGAGCAGCTCGGCAGCCACGTCGAGGACCTGGTTCGCCAGGTCGAGCTGCGGCGCGGACGGTTCGATGGCGCGCAGCTTCTCCTCGACGTACAGGCCCGACTCCGACTCAGCGAGGCCCTGGGCCAGCATCGGTCCTTTGTGGAACGAGTGGGAGTACTCGCCCGCGAAGAACACGAGTGCCGTCTCGCCGTGCTCGTCCACACTGGACTGATAGGGCTGCACGAGCGCTTTGACGCCAAGGGCTTCGAGGTGCGCCTGCGCCGCATCCGCCGAGGTGAACCGGGCGGCGCCGCGCGAGCCCGCGCCGATCGCCGGCTTCACCACGAACTCGCCGTCCGGCCACACCGGCGACGAGCCGGGTTCGACGACGGCCGTGGGCACGACGGGGACGCCGTGGGCCGCGAGCTCGACCAGGTAGGACTTGTCGGTGTTCCACCGGACCACCGAGACCTGGTTCGCCAGGGCGGGCACGCCGTCGCACCACGCCAGGAAGTCGTCGAGGCGCTCGGTGTAGTCCCAGGTGGCGCGCAGCACCACGAGGTCGGCGCCCGAGACGTCGGTGCCCCACGGCTGCCACGTCACGTCGACGCCGTCACGCACCAGGGCGGCGATGAGCGCGTCCTCGTCGCCGTCGCCCTCCGGCAGTGCGGCGCAGGACGCCAGCACCACCTTCATGACTGCATCGAGGCCATCTTGCGGCGGTGCGCGGGGCCGATCTTGGTAGCCGCGGTGGTCTCACGGTCCCATTCGGCCTGCTCGACGTTGTCGGCGGCCTCGACGGCCTTGGTGGCGGACTCGACGTCCGTCGCCATCACGTCGCCCATGGCGCCGTCCGCACCGACCAGCACGATCCGCGCGCCGGCCCTGCCGATCGGCTCCACGACCGCCCTGACCGCCGTGCCCGGCTTGCCGTGGGCCTTCACGAACTCGGCGATGCGCTTCTGAGTGGTTTGATCAGACACCCCCACACTGTAAAACCAGCGGGTAGCTTCGGTGCGGTGACCACCGACACGCTCACGTCGTTCCTCTCGTGGTACTTCGACCACCACCCGGCTCACGCGGCGCAGGTCGGCTCGCTGGAGCACTACTCGACGTTCGGGGACTTCTCCGCGGCGGCGTTCGAGCAGCGGGCCAGGGAGAAGGGCGCCTGGGTGGCGCGGCTGGAGCCGTTGCCGAGGTCGGTCGACCGCGATCTCGCACTGTCGGTGCTGCGCGGATCGCTCGCGCTGGAGGCGTGGCCCGGCTGGCGGCGCGACCCCCAGGAGTACTCCGGGATGGTCTTCTTCGGACTGCTCGGGCCGTTCCTGCACCGGTTGCTGCCCGAGGACGAGCTCGTCGCCACCGCGATCGCGAAGCTGCGCGAGGTGCCGTCGGTGTTCGCCGCCGCCGAGGCGAACCTCGACCCGGCCCTCGCGTCGCCGCTGGTCGTGAAGCGGGCGCGCGACCAGGTGCGGACGGGGCGTGCCTTCGTGCTGGACTCGTTGCCGCAGCAGGTGTCCTCACCGGAGCTGCGCGCTCAGCTGGTGGACGCCGCCGTGCCCGCCGCCGAGGCGTTCGACCGGTACGCGGTGTTCCTCGACGAACTGGTCCTGCGGGCGACCGGCGACTGGCGGATGGGCGAGAAGCTCTACTCGACGATGTTGCAGGACAAGGAGTTGCTCGGCTACGGCGCACCGGAGCTGCACCAGCGCGGGCAGGACGCGTACGCCGCGCTGGAGGCGGAGCTGGTCGAGCTCGCGGGCTCCGCGGACTGGCGCACGGCGATGAGCGCGTTGCAGGACGACCACCCGCCGACGCTGGAGGCGATGCGCGCCGAGTACGAGGCGGAGACGGCACGGGCCCGCGCGGCGCTGGTCGAGCACTCGCTCGTGACGCTGCCGGACGGCGAGGAGTGCCAGGTGGTGCCGTCGCCGCCGTTCCAGCGGGCGATCATGGCGGTCGCGAGCTACGTCGGCCCGCCGCCGCTGACGTCCAACCGCGGTGGCTACTTCTTCGTGCCGTACACGCCGGACAACGCGACGGACGAGCAGATCACGCAACGGCTGCGCACCAACGCGCGGTCGCAGCTGCCGACGATCTCGGTGCACGAGGCCTACCCCGGCCACCACTGGCACTCCGCGTGGGTGGCGGCGCAAGGCCCGGCGCACCCGCTGCGGAAGGTGTTCCGCACGCCGTACTTCTCCGAGGGCTGGGCGCTGTACTCGGAGAAGCTGCTCCGGTCGGTCGGCTACTACACGACACGCGGGGCGTTGATGGGCCACGTCGAGGCGCGGCTGTTCCGCGCGGCGCGGATGGTCGTCGACACGGCGCTGCACTGCGGGGACATGACACCGGACGAGGCCGAGGCGTTCATGGTGGCGCGCACGGCACTGACACCGGGCACGGCCGCGGGCGAGGTGAAGAGGTACTGCGCGTGGCCGACGCAGGCGCCGTCGTACCTGACCGGCGCACTGGAGATCGACCTCATCCGGGACGACTACCTCGCCGCGGGGCTGGGCTCGTTGCGCGACTTCCACGACCGGATCGCGGGGTCCGGCGCGCTGCCGCTCGGGCTCGCGCGCCGGGTGGCGCTGGGCGAGGACTGACGGCACCGTGGGTTCCCAGGTCGTGGGAACGGGAACAACGTCCTCGCGGCCGGGGTTGAGCGGGGTGAGTCGATCAAGGAGGACAGATGCCCAAGGCAGTGGTGGTGCGTTCGGCCGGCGGCCCCGAGGTGCTGGAGTTCACGGACGTGCCGTCGCCCGTGCCCGGTGACGGCGAGCTGCTGGTGCGGGTGGGCGCGGCGGGGGTCAACTACATCGACACCTACCAGCGCAGCGGCCAGTACAAGGTGCCGCTGCCCACCGCTCTGGGACTCGAAGGCGCGGGCGAGGTCGTCGTGTCGAACTCCCCCGACTTCGCCGTCGGCGACCGCGTGGCGTGGATGTCCGTGCTGGGCAGCTACGCGTCCGAGGTAGTCGTGCCGGCGTCGGCCGCGGTGAAGGTGCCGGACGAGCTCGACGTCGAACGGGCGGCGGCCGCGCTGTTGCAGGGCATCACCGCGCACTACCTCGTCTTCTCGACCTACGCGGTCAAGGAGGGCGACCGGGTGCTGGTGCACGCGGCGGCCGGTGGTGTCGGGTTGCTGCTGACGCAGTGGGCGAAGTCCCGCGGCGCCCACGTGATCGGGACCGTGTCGACCGACGAGAAGGAGGCGCTGGCCCGCGAGGCCGGGGCCGACGAGGTGCTGCGGTACGGGGACTTCGCGTCGCAGATCGACAAGGTCGACGTCGTCTACGACGGGGTCGGGAAGGACACTTTCGACCAGTCGCTCGCGTCGTTGAAGCCGCGCGGAATGCTGGTGCTGTTCGGGGCGTCGTCCGGAGCGGTGCCGCCGGTGGACCCGCAGCGGCTGAACCAGGCGGGATCGGTGTACCTCACGCGCCCCTCGACCGGTGCGTACCTGCTCGACCGCGCTGAGTTCGAGTGGCGTGCCTCGGACCTGTTCGCCGCGATCGCCGACGGGACGCTGTCGCTGCGGATCGGCGGCCGGTACAAGCTGGAGGAGGCGGCGCAGGCGCACACGGACCTGCAGTCGCGCAAGACGACCGGGAAGCTGCTGCTCCTGCCGTGACTTCGTGCCGGAACGGCCCTCTGACCACCGGAGGGCCGTTCCGCATTTCTGGTCACGCGAAGAACTTTCTCAATTCCCTCGTGAACGTGCCACGTTCGAGTGACGCCACGGCCGTTTTCGTTGAACTCCCCTCATCCGCCGGTTAGCTTCGTTCACGGGGAAGCCAGCGGAAGCATAGAATGGCCCGCATGACGGCGAGTGGGGAACAGCCGAGCCGCGGCCGAGTGCTTCGGTGGCATGCGGACGAAGGCTGGGGGGCAATCGTTTCACCGGAATTCGACGGTCCGGTCTGGGTTCATTTTTCGAGCATTGACCCGGGTGATCGGAACACGTCTCCAGGGGGCTATCGAAGCCTCCGGGCGGACGAGGCCGTCGAGTTCACGGCTGAGCGCGCTGACCAGGACGGATACCGCTGGCGAGCCATCAAGGTGAGATCGTCAGAGGGGAATCTGAACAGTGAGGAAGCTCAGCCGTAAACTGATCGCGATCGCTTCGAGCGCGCTGGCCGCCATGACGTTGCTGGCCGGAACCGCGAGCGCGGACCACTACCACACGTTCACGCAGAGCGCGGAGTACTTCGAGGCGACCGACAGCAACGGTCACTTCACCGCACAGGCGAACATGCGCGCGGGTTATGTGGTGCCGATGCCGTGGTCATTCCGGATCTCCGGAGCCGTGCAGGCCATTGCCACCAGCAACATGAACTGCACGGCCGGCCACAACCAGCTTTCGTACAGCGACTCGCACCCGAACATCCCGGTGGACTACCACTGGCACTCCACGGTGCAGGGCAACCTGGTGAAGAACATCAAGTACGACCTGTGGGGCAACTGCACGTTCAAGGTGCAGGTCGGCGGCAGGCCGGGCACCGCGAACCTCAACTTCCAGTTCCACTACTCGATGTTCTGCGGACCCTGCGGCCGCTCCGACGGCGGTTTCCACAGCGAGCTGAAGATCGTGCAGGACTAGCGCCTGCATCAAAGTAGAGCAACTCACGCATACCGGACATATTTTTTTGGCGCGAAAAGCACGTTCGGGCCATCTATCGGCCCGAACGTGCTTTTCGCGCCAAACAGCAGGGGCTTGGTGCGGACTTCGACACAGTCGCTGGTGGTGATGGTTCGGGGGTGCGCCCCGCGGACCCCCGAACCGTCGCACGTCTACGCGGCGGGGGTGACCTTCACGCCGTCGATCACGAACACGAGGGTCTCGTTCGGCTTGATGCCCTGCCCGCCCTGCCCGTAGCCCTTGGCCGGCGGGACGACCAGCAGACGCCGGCCCTTCTCCTTGAGCCCGACGATGCCCTCGTTCCAGCCGTCGATGACCGGCGCCTGCCCGACGTTCTCCACGTCGAACGGCTGCCCGCGTTCGAAGGAGCTGTCCAGCACCTTCTTGTCGGAGAACGTCGTGAGCTGGTAGTTGACCGAGGCCGTCGTGCCCGCCTTCACCTCGGCGCCGGTGCCCTGCACCAGGTCCTTGATGATGAGCTCGTCGGTGGGCTTGCAGGCCGGGATCTCGACCTTGGGCGCCGCACCGAAGGCACCGGTGACCTTGAAGTCGTCGGCCTTGCAGGGGGTCGACGGCGCGCCCGAGGAGGGCTGGGCCGAGCTGCCGCAGCCGGACAGGCCGGCGGCCGCGACAAGCGCCAGGGACGCGATGAGCAGGACGTTACGCATGGTCGGTGAGGGTATTCGGATGGTTGTGAGCCGGGTGTAGCAGGGAGCTGGGTCTACGCAGCGTAGGTGCTCCGAGGGGCCGGGTCACCCTCATCCGACACGTTCTCCAGCGATCAGCGACGGGGCGTCACCGAAGTGCACGAGTACGGGCCGACGACTGCGCTCAAGGGCGGTTATTCCGGGACTAAATGTCGCACGAATAGCAGCTTCCTTATCTTTTGACCGACGCGTACAGTAACTCCGCGCACTTGATCGGACACCGACCGCATTCGTCCGTTCGGGTAGCGGCCGTTGAGGTGACCCAGGAGGTGGGACACGTGTCCGCGGAGGCCGGAGGCATCCGCAGCAACCTGATCTCGGAGTTGTTCTGGACTCGGACCGGGTTGCTCCTCCTCATACTCGTCGTCACGTCGGGAACGTGTCTGGCCATTTCCAGTCAAATGGATTCCGGGGCACCGAGAAACTTCCTGACAGCCCTGGGCACCGGCACGCTCATATCGGCGGTCGTGAGCTTCACGCAGACGCTCGTCACGTCGAAAGCGGCGCAGAAAGCGCTTCTGGCGCCGGTCGTCGAGGAGAGCCGCCGGGCACTCAAGGAGCTCAGCGAGGAGTACCGGCTGCTCGACCGGGAGTTCTTCCCCAGCCACGTGTTCGAGCCGACGGCCAAGCCGTCTCCCGTCTTCAACCAGCTGATGATGCAGGACCTGGAGCGGACGCGGCTGTACTGCTTCCGCGGGTTCGCCGGGCGGTACGCGGCGGGCAGGGTCCTGTTGTCGCAGACGGAATGCGAGCTCAGGGCCGTGCTGGCGGACCCGCGCGACGACAACGCGATCAGCGGGCGCGCGCGGTACCTCCTGCGCAACGCGGGTGCGGACGGCGACTACGACGAGATCGCCGCACAGCTCAAGGAACAGATCGGCATCGGGCTCGTCGGGTTGTTCGTGGCGCGCAGCCGGTGCAGCCGGATCGACGTCACGATCGTTTCGGACCCGCCGCAGGACCGGCTCGAACTGTTCGACGACTGCGCCTGGATCACGCTCTACAGCAACACCGCCGGAGTCCCGAGGCCGTATCCGCGGACTCTCAGGTTCACCGAGAGCTCCTTCCTGTACGCGATGGAACGCGCGGAGTTCCTGCGGATCAGCAATTCCAAGGCCGGCTATCACTTCGTCATCACGCCGGGAACCACGAGAACCGACTTCCTGGCGTTGTTCGAGAAGATCACCGGCGAAACACTCACCACAGACGGGTTCGCGGAACTCGAAGAGAAGTTCCACGCATTCCGTCGCGAATTCTCCGCATCCGCTCAGTTGAGGAGCTGATCGATCTTGCTAGCCGAGTTCACCGGGTTGTCCGCGCTCGAGGAGCTCGCCGCCCGGGTGAAGCGCGCCGAATTCCCTGTCGTCGATCACTGGACCGACGTCGGCATGTGGTTCCGCGAGTGGGCGACCCGTCCGCAGTTGCGCAAGGAGCTGCGTGAGTACATCGACGGCCTCACCCCGCAGCAGGCGACCTGGGTGATCGCGCATTCACGTGAGACGACGACCCACTTCGCGTGGTGCCTGAGGGACGAACGGGACGAACCGTTCACGTTCTGGCTGCACGAGTACAAGCCGCTGTCGGACTGGCGGACCGGGTACGCGGACTCGGTCCACAACCACCGGTACCACTTCTGCACCACCATCCTGAGCGGCGCCTACCTGCACGAACGCTTCGACGTCCGGCTCGGTGTCGGTGGCCGCACGGTCGTCGCCACCGAACTCACGAACCGCACCCAGTGCACCGAGGGCACCACCGGCACGTTGCTCGCGCACGAGTTCCACCGCATCCCGCGCGCGGCGGACGGGACCATGACGTTCCTGGTCAAGTCCCGCGCCGTCACGCCGTGGAGCCTCAGCTACGACCCGGACACCGGGATCAGCCACCGGCACGTGCCGGTCGAGGACAGGCTGGAGGATCTGACGAACCACCTGTGAAGCCCCGCGCGGGGACCCGTGACACGCTTACCATCAGCCCACCCGGTGGGAGGGCTGATGATGCGTACGCGCACAACGATTCCGAGGTCTGTCATCGCGGACGTGGAGCAGCGCGTGAGGCGGCTGTGCGAGGACCTGGCCGCGAAGCTGCAGTTCCACGGCTGGCACCACGTGAGCTTCGTCCGCGACAAGTCCGTGCACTTCGCCGACCGCAACGGCGCCGCGCGAGACGTCGTCGAGGTCGCCGCGCTGGTGCACGACCTGAACTACATGGTCCGCCGCAACTCGCTGCCGACCGACGGCGAGGCGTTGCGCCGCAAGATCCTCTTCGTCTCCGGCGTGTGTCTCGGCGACATCGAGTGGATCGAGAAGATCGTCGTCGAGGCCGAGATGCGGACCCGCCACCGCGACATCTCGCTGGAGGCGCAGGCGTTGTCGGACGCGGACACGCTCTTCAAGGCGCTGCCGGTCACGCCGGTCGTTCTCGCGCACAAGTACTTGCAGGAGAACGGGATCACGCTCAAGGAGCTCGCGTACAAGATCGTGGGCGAGCAGGTGTCCAAGGCCGACGAGGGCTACTACTTCTACGACGCGGAGGCCGCCGCGACGTATTCCAAGTGGGCCGAGACGAACCTGTTGCTGTGGCAGCACATCGTGGAGTCGCTCGACGACCCGTGCGTCGAGGAGCTGCTGACCAAGGTGGCGTCCTGAGCCTCACCGCACCGTCAGCGAGCTGAGCTCGGGCGGCACCGGCCCCGGGTGGACCACGCCCAACGTCCGGGTGGCCCGCGTCAGGGCCACGTAGAGGTCGTTGGGCCCGGCCGCGAGCACGGCAGCGGGGTCGGCGATCACGACAACGTCGAACTCCAGGCCCTTCGCCTCGTCCGGCGTCAGCAGCACGACCTTGCCCGTGAGGTCCGGCGGCACCGGCAACGACAGCGCGTCCGCCAGCTCGCCGACATCGAGCGTGATGATCGCCAACTGGCCGTCGGTGTGCTCGTCGATCAACGCGGCGAGTGCGCCCGGCACGTCCGCGGCCTGAAGACGCCAGGGCAGCTCACCGCTTCCGCGGACCGACCGCGGTGGCCGCAGTGCCGGGTGGTGCCGCGCGAGCAACTCCGCCGCGACCGTCATGATCTCCGCCGGGGTGCGGTAGTTGACGGTCAGCTGCGCGAGCCGGCGCGGTCCCGGCACCCGCTCCCACGACGTCGCGCCCGCCGCGCTCCCGGTCTGCGCCAGGTCCCCCACGACGGTCATCGATCGGGACGGGCAGCGGCGCACCAGCATCCGCCAGGCCATCTCGGACAGCTCCTGCGCCTCGTCGACCACGACGTGCCCGAACACCGGCACGCTCTCGCCGACCAGCGCCGCGGCCTCGTCCAGCAACGGCACGTCCGCGGCGCTCCACGGACCCGGCACCACGTCCGCCGGGGTCAGCGGCGGCCACAGCTCGTCGAGCACCTCCCCGACGCCGGCGTCACCGAGCAACGCCGTCCGCAACGCTTCCCTGTCGACGTCGTCCAGCAGCTCGCGCGGACCGTCGTCCTCCGCGCCGAGCACCACGCCCGCGGCGGCCAGCGCACGCAGTTCGGCCTCGCTGAGCCGGCCGTCCGCGCTGCCGCCGTCGAGTGCCTCCCCGGTCTCGGAGAACACGACGGACTCCAGCTGATCGACCAGCTCTTCTGCCAACGCGCTGACGACCTCCCGCTGGAACACCAGCCGCGCCTGGTTGTGCGGCATCCCGGTCTCCCCGGCCGTCCGCACGGCTCGCCGCACCGCCGACGCGTCCAGGCGCAGCAGCTGTTGCTCGAACTCCACGTCCACCGGTTCGTCCGGCACCCGGACCACGGCCCGCACCCGTTTCGCCAGCAGGGACGCCATGTCCGCGCTGCCCTTGCGCTCGGTCTCCGCGGCCGAATCCACTTCGGTGACGGCGACAGGCCGCAGTCCTGGCACGGTCGCCGTCACCACCCGGTTCTCGCCGAGCCCCGGCAGCACCTGGCCGATGTAGCCGAGGAACACCTCACTGGGCCCGATGACGAGCACACCGCGCGCCCGCAGGTATTCGTGCGTGTAGAGCAGGTAGGCGACCCGGTGCAGCGCGACGGCCGTCTTGCCGGTGCCCGGTCCGCCCTGCACGACGAGCACACCGCGAGCGTCGTCCCGGATGATCCGGTCCTGCTCGGTCTGCAACGTGGAGACGATGTCGCGCATGCGTCCGGTGCGTTCGGCCGTCACGGCGGCGAGGAGCGCGGCCTCCCCGACGAGCCCGTCGCGCGGCGCGTCGGGATCGAGCAGCTCGTCGTCCAGCGCGACGACGGTCCGGCCGCGCGTGGTGATCCGCCGCCGGCGCACCACGTCGCCCGGCTCGGCGGCGGTCGCGGTGTAGAACGGCCGGGCCGCGGGCGCACGCCAGTCCACCAGCAGAGGCTCGTCGCCCTCGAACAGCGAGATTCGTCCGATGTGGACACTCCGGCCACCGGTGAAATCCAGGCGGCCGAAGCACAATCCGTCCTCGACCGCCTGCAGCCGCGCCAGCTCCGCCCGCCACACGTCCGGCGCGTGCCCTCGGGCGAGCGCGGCGGCCGCTTCCTTCCTCAACGCGTCGAGGCGGGCGTGCAGAACGTTCAGGTGGTGTTGCTCAGCGGCGAGTTCGGACACGTCGGCGAGGGTGCCCGTGATCTCGCGGAAAGTGCAGTCTTGTTCTTCTTGACAGCCTCAGCCGAGCGTTCTGACCAGCAGAAAACCCGCGAGCAGCAGGAGAGGCCCCGCGACGGCGACCATCAGGAGGCATCCAGAACTGGTCCGCACGTCCTCCTCGATGTTGGCGGCCACCTGCTCGTACGTGCCGCCGGTGACGAGGTGCCTGCGTCGCCCGTCCCCCAGAACCGGCCGCCCGGCCCGGAGCTCGGGCCTGCCCTGCACGTGCAACGGTTCCCCGACCGGCAGCACGTACTCCCGCACACTCCACCCGAGCGAACTGGACCACCACCTGCGTTCCAACGACTTCTGGCTCAGCACCCCGCTGGCGACCAGGCCCTGCAGGTGGGTGCTGTCCCGCGCGGAGCTCACGTCCTCGTCCACGACGCGCCGCACCGGCGGACTGTGGCCGATGCGCTTCGACTGGTGGTCCGGATGCACGAGAGATCCGTCGACGAGCACCGATCCGGACCTGTCCTGCACCGCGAACGGCATGGTGCCACCGGATTGCCAGACCAGCACCGTGGACGGGCCGTCGCTGGTGACGCGCTCCTCGACCTCGCTGAAGTACCACACGCACGGCTCACCGGACAGCGGCGCGACCAGCGGTTGCGCGGCGGGCATGCTCCTGCCCTCCACCACGCACAACCGCCGCCCCGGCGAGACCACGTCAGCGCAACGGGAAACGGACAACCGCGAGATTCGCTTGCGCTCCCGCACCGAACCCCAGGTCAGCAGCGCCCACACCGGCGCCAGGACGGTCAACGCGCCACCGATCGCGACCAGCACGACCACCAGAGCCGTCATGTCGCCCTCCCCGCTGCGACGAGGTCATCGAAGTCGGAGGTCCGCGTTCGCGTGCAGGGCGTAGGCGAGGCCCAACACGTTGCCGCGACTCATCATCTCCCAGCGCGTGCGCCGCAACGCCTCTCCCGCGGGCATTCCACCCGCGAGCCGGGCGAGCAGCATGCCGCTGACCCACCCCGTCATGCCCTGGTCGACCACCACCTCCGGGCACAGGACGCCGGCGGCGCCCGCGCGGTTCACGAATTCGCCCACCAGGTTCGCGGCCGGTGAGGTCGTGACGACCAGCGGCCGGTGGGGCCACTCGGCCTCCACCGCTTCCAGGACACCTTCGTCGTAGACGAGGTGCATCACGTCCGAGCGCTCGTCCTCCAACGCGCGCGACAGGTCCGACGGGCTCACGTAGGCCGAAGAGATCGACTCCGGTGGCAGGAACGACAGCAGCTCGGCCACGTGCCGCTGGGTGAGCGCCCGGTCGAGTCCTGGGTCGACGGCCAGCGTCACCTCGACCTGGCGCCCCGCCGTCGAGACCTGCCACGCCAGCGGACCCTCCGGCTGTTCCAACACGCTCGAGAACCCCCAGAAACCGAAGGGGCACAACACGTTCCCGCTGTGGTCGGGCTCGGGGCACCGCGGCGGCACCTCTCCCCCGGCACCGAACGGACCGAACCGCGACACGGACGCGCACAGCCGGTACGGCCCTTCGACGAACGGCAGGTCGTAGACGTGCGCCCACGGCACGCGCGTCGAGCCCACCACCGTGATCACCCCACCGCGCGGGATCATCGCGCCGTCGCCGAACAACCGCCCGTGCAGCGCGGTGCCCCGCACGGCGAACGCGGCGAGGTCCTCGCAGAACGCCGGGAAACCCTTGCCGTACCAGGGATCCAGCCCTGAGACCGGCGGCAGGCCCGACACCGAGTCCAGGCTCACCCAGTGCGGTTCACGGCCGGCCGCCACGAGCGCCCGCTCACCGAGCACCAGGACCGAACCCGTCCGCGACGACAACGGCACGAGATCGGCGAACGTCCGCGACAACCGCAACCGCGGTCGCGTCCTGGACTCACCACCGCCGACCGGCAGCACCACCTGCTGCACGTGCACCGGCACCGCACCGCGGTAGATGACCAGCTCACCGCTCCACGGCACCGACGCGTACGGGGTCGTGACCGGGAAGCTCACCCACGGGCTCGCGCCGTCCGCCGGCAGCACGAACGGCTCGGACTGCACCGCGCGCCCGTTCATGCAGAGCACGGCCCGCAACTCCAGATCACCGGGCAGCGGCGCCGGATGCGTCCCGACGCGCACCCACACCTCGTACTCGGCGCCCGGCCGCAACGCCCCGGCGATGCCCTCGGTCGCGCCCGGCAGCGCGACCACGACGGTCACCGGACGATCTTCGACCACCTGCGGGGACGGCAGCGCGGTGTAGGTGGCCACGCGGCGGCGTTCCAGTTCCTGGAACTGCCAGACGACGTCCTCGACCCGGCCCTCGCCCCGGCCGCGCGGCACCGCGATCACGACGTGCGGCGAACTCCAGCCCAGCAGCACCGTCGACGGGTCCAGCCCCGAGACCCACGTGTGCGCGGCGGTGAACAGCACGACCGGCCGGCCGAGCCCGCGCAACGACCCGATCACCGGTGAGGAGTCCCAGGAGCGCGTGTCGTGCACCGCCACCAGGTCGCCGGGCACGTCCGCGATCGACGGCAGGCCGGACGCGGACGGGAAGTGACGAAGATCGAGAACGGCGAACCGCAGCGGCCGCACCCGCGTCGGCACCACGGCCGATCCGACCGGCGCCGCCTGGCTGACCTGCGCCCAGCCGCCGGGATCGGTGATCACGACGAGCGAGGACGACGGCGTCACGACTGCGACGTGGTCGAGCGGTGAGCCTTCACCACCTGTGACGGTGAACTCAACGGGCGCCACAGCCGTACGCCTGGAGGTGCAGCTAGAACGGCCAGCCAAGCACCGGCAACCCGACCACGGCGTCCACGGCGAGACCGCAGAACACGAGCATCAGGTAGAGGTTCGACATGTGGAAGAACTTCATGGTGTTCGTGGATCCGCCGCGGCGCACGACGTTGTGCAACTTGTGCGCGAAGACGGCGAACCACAGCCCCGACAGGGCCGCCACCGCCACGTAGATCCACGAGGTGACGGGGGCGAGGGCGAGGGTGCAGACGACCGTGATCCAGCTGTAGATGACGATCTGCCGCGTCACCTGCGCAGCTGTGGCCACCACGGGCAGCATCGGCACGCCTGCCCTGGCGTAGTCCTCCTTGAACTTCATCGCGAGGGCCCAGGTGTGTGGCGGAGTCCAGAAGAAGATGACTCCGAACATGACCAGGGCCGGCCACTCCACCGTGCCCGTCACCGCGCTCCAGCCGATGATCACCGGCATGCAGCCCGCCATGCCGCCCCAGATGATGTTCTGGGAGGTCCGGCGCTTGAGGACCAGCGTGTAGACGAAGATGTAGAACAAGATCGTCGCCACGGCGAACACGGCGGAGATCAGGTTCACGAACATCCAGAGGAACGCGAACGAGAAGACGCCGAGCACGATGCCGAAGATCAGGGCGTTGCGCGGAGGGATGGCGTTGTGCGCGAGCGGACGGGCCGCCGTCCGCTTCATCACCGAGTCGATGTCGGCGTCGACGAAGCAGTTGAGAGCATTTGCCGACCCCGCGGCGAGGGTGCCACCGGTGAGGGTGCAGGCGATCAGCCACAGCGGCGGCAGGCCGTGCTGGGCGAGCAGCATCGCGGGGATCGTGGTGATCAGCAGGAGCTCGATGACCCGCGGTTTGGTGAGGGCCACGTAGGCGCTCACGACCTGGCGAGGCGACCGGGGCGCCTCGAGGACGGCACTCATCGCGGGGACGCTCCTCGTGTCGAGACAGGTGTGAAAACCAGCGACTGATGGTAACCGCGCAAAGAATTCACAGCCCGTTCGGGTGCTGGTGTGCCTCGGCACACACCCACCTGAGACCTTTCAGAGCAACATCTGAATCTCTCAGGACTAGGCTGGCCGGTGGACGAGGGAGAAACGCGGGTCAGGCCGTTCGGGATCGATCAAGCCTGCCCGCCCTAGCGACAAGAGTGGAGCTGTAAGTCCGTGACCGTCACCGACGACATCACCCGGCTCACCAAGGCCGATCTGCCTGACGACTGGACCGAGCTCGACAAGCGCGCCGTGGACACCGCGCGCGTGCTCGCGGCGGACGCCGTGCAGAACGTCGGCAACGGCCATCCCGGCACCGCGATGAGCCTCGCGCCGCTCGCGTACACGCTGTTCCAGCGCGTGCTGCGGCACGACCCCGCCGACCCGGACTGGATCGGCCGCGACCGGTTCGTGCTGTCCGCGGGCCACTCCAGCCTGACGCTGTACATCCAGCTCTTCCTGTCCGGCTACGGGCTGGAGCTGGACGACCTCAAGTCGCTGCGCAAGTGGGGCTCGAAGACGCCGGGTCACCCGGAGCACGGCCACACCAGGGGCGTCGAGATCACCACCGGCCCGCTGGGCTCCGGTCTCGCCTCCGCGGTCGGCATGGCGATGGCCGCCCGCCGCGAGCGCGGCCTGTTCGACCCGGCCGCCGCGCCGGGTGAGAGCCCGTTCGACCACCACATCTACGTGATCGCCTCCGACGGTGACATCGAGGAGGGCGTCACCTCCGAGGCGTCGTCGCTGGCCGGCACGCAGCAGCTCGGCAACCTGGTCGTCTTCTACGACGACAACAAGATCTCGATCGAGGACGACACCACGATCGCGCTGTCCGAGGACACCGCGAAGCGCTACGAGGCGTACGGCTGGCACGTCCAGGTCGTCGAGTCCGGCGAGAACGTCAAGGGCATCCTCGAGGCCGTCGAGAACGCCAAGGCCGTCACCGACAAGCCGTCGTTCATCCTGCTGCGCACGATCATCGGCTACCCGGCGCCGAACAAGCAGAACACCGGTGCCGCGCACGGTGCGGCGCTGGGCGTCGACGAGGTCAAGGCCACCAAGGAGATCCTCGGCTTCGACCCCGAGCAGACCTTCGAGGTCGCCGACAAGGTCCTCGACCACGCCCGCGAGGTCGTCAAGCGCGGTGAGCTCGCCAAGGCCGAGTGGCAGAAGTCGTTCGACGCGTGGGCTTCCGCCAACCCGGAGAACAAGGCGCTGCTGGACCGCCTGGTCGCTCGTCAGCTGCCCGAGGGCTGGGCCGACGCGCTGCCGGTGTACCCGGTCGACGCGAAGGGCGTGCCGACCCGCAAGGCCTCCGGTGAGGTCATCAACGCGCTCGCGGGTGCGCTGCCCGAGCTGTGGGGCGGTTCCGCCGACCTCGCCGAGTCGAACCTGACGACCATCAAGGGCGCCAAGTCGTTCGGCCCGGAGTCGATCTCCACCGGCATGTGGAAGGCCGACCCGTACGGCCGCGTGCTGCACTTCGGTGTCCGCGAGCACGCCATGGGCGCCATCCTCAACGGCATCGCGCTGCACGGCCCGACCCGCCCGTTCGGTGGCACGTTCCTCGTGTTCTCCGACTACATGCGCCCGTCGGTGCGGCTGGCCGCGATCATGCAGGCCGCCGTCACGTACGTGTGGACGCACGACTCGATCGGCCTCGGCGAGGACGGTCCCACGCACCAGCCGATCGAGCACCTCGCCGCCCTGCGCGCGATCCCGGACTTCGCGGTCGTCCGCCCCGGCGACGCCAACGAGACCGCGTTCGCGTGGAAGGCCGTGCTGGAGCAGCTCGGCCCGGTCGGCCTCGCGCTGACCCGGCAGAACGTGCCGACGCTGGAAGGCACCTCCGCGGAGGGCGTGAAGCGCGGCGGGTACGTGCTCTTCGGTGACGACAACCCGGAGATCGTGCTCATCGGCACCGGCTCCGAGCTGCAGGTCGCCGCCGAGGCCGGGAAGGTTCTGCAGGCCGAGGGCGTTGCCGTGCGTGTGGTGTCCATGCCTTCTCTCGACTGGTTCGAGAAGCAGGACGCCGAGTACCGCGAGTCGGTCATCCCGTCGTCGGTTAGGGCGCGCGTCGCGGTGGAAGCCGGTATTGCACAGCCGTGGTACCGCTACGTCGGCGACGCGGGCGAGATCGTGTCGATCGAGCACTTCGGCGCCTCGGCCGACTACCAGGTTCTGTTCAAGGAGTTCGGCTTCACGACGGAGAACGTCGTCGCCGCCGCCCGCCGTTCCCTTGACCGAGTGAGGGGTTAAGCAAGTGAGCAAGCCGAATCTCGACGCCCTGTCCGCAGCAGGCGTCTCCATCTGGCTGGACGACCTGTCCCGCGAGCGACTCACCAGCGGCAACCTGGACGAGCTGATCCGCGAGTGGAACGTCGTCGGCGTCACGACGAACCCGACGATCTTCGCGGGCGCGTTGTCGAAGGGCGAGTCCTACGACGAGCAGGTCCGCGAGCTCGCCAACCGGGGTGCCGACACCGAGGCGACCATTCGCGAGGTCACCACGACCGACGTGCGCAACGCGTGCGACAAGTTCCGCGACATCTACAACTCGACGAACGGTGTCGACGGCCGCGTCTCCATCGAGGTCGACCCGCGCCTCGCGTTCGACACGGACAAGACCGTGGCCGAGGCGCAGGACCTGTGGAAGACCGTGGACCGGCCGAACCTGCTGGTGAAGATCCCGGCCACCGAGGCGGGCCTGCCGGCGATCACCAAGACGATCGCCGAGGGCATCTCGGTCAACGTCACGCTGATCTTCTCGGTCGAGCGTTACGAGAAGGTCATGGAGGCCTACATCGCCGGCCTGGAGCAGGCCAAGGCGAACGGCCACGACCTGCGCACGATCCACTCCGTCGCGTCGTTCTTCGTGTCCCGTGTGGACACCGAGATCGACAAGCGTCTCGACAAGATCGGCTCGGACGAGGCGAAGTCGTTGCGCGGCAAGGCAGCGCTCGCCAACGCGTGGATCGCCTACGGAGCGTTCGAGAAGACGTTCCAGGGCGAGCGCTGGGAGGCTCTCAAGGCGGACGGCGCGAACGCGCAGCGGCCGCTGTGGGCGTCGACCGGTGTGAAGGACCCGAGCTACTCCCCCACCCTCTACGTCGACCAGCTCGTCGTGAACGACGTCGTGAACACGATGCCGGAGAAGACGCTGCACGCCGTCGCCGACGGGGGCAAGATCACCGGTGACACGGTCACCGGACGCGCCGCTGAGGGCCAGGAGGTGTTCGACAAGCTCGCCGCCGTGGGAATCGACCTCCAGGACGTGTTCGTGGTCCTGGAGACCGAGGGTGTCGAGAAGTTCGAGAAGTCCTGGGAAGAGTTGCTCGAGACGGTGACGAACCAACTGGCTCAACTGAAGGGCTGATCACGAAGTGACCTCCGTCGAAATCGTGAGGTCACCGAACGCCGACCAGGTCAGCACGATCGCTGCTGACCTGGTCGCGGATTCGGTGCCGAGCAAGCTGACCGCGCAGGACCCGACCCTGTGGGGGCCGGAAGCCGAGTCCGAGGCGAGCATTCGCCTCTCGTGGACGACGTTGCACGAGACGTCCCGTCCACTGCTCCCCGAGCTCAAGGCTCTGCGCGAGGAACTGCACGCCGAGGGTGTGGACCGCGTCGTTCTCGCCGGCATGGGCGGTTCGTCGCTGGCCCCCGAGGTGATCACGCGGACGCAGGGCGTCCCGCTGGTCGTGCTGGACACCACCGATCCCGCCCAGGTCGCCGACGCTCTCGCCGGTGATCTCGAGCGCACGGTGATCGTGGTGTCGTCCAAGTCCGGTGGGACGGTCGAGACCGACAGCCACCGGCGCATCTTCGAGAAGGCTTTCGCGGACGCGGGCATCGACGCCGCGTCGCGCATCGTGGTGGTCACCGACCCCGGTTCGCCGTTGCAGAAGGCGTCCGAGGAAGCGGGCTACCGCAAGGTGTTCCTGGCCGACCCGAACGTCGGTGGCCGGTACTCGGCGCTGACCGCGTTCGGTCTGGTCCCGTCGTACCTCGCCGGTGCGGACGTGGAGTCGCTGCTCGACGACGCGGCCGAGGTCGCGAAGATCGTGTCGCAGGACTCCCCCGACAACCCGGCGGTCCAGCTGGCCGCGATCTTCGGTGCCGCGCACGCGCACGGCGCGGAGAAGATCGTGTTCGCCGACACCGGTTCCGGCATCACCGGGTTCGGTGACTGGGCGGAGCAGCTGATCGCCGAGTCGACCGGCAAGAACGGCACCGGCCTGCTGCCGGTCGTCGTCGAAGGCCCCGGCGCTCCCGGTTTCGTGGACGCGCGCTCGGACGCCACGACCGTCGCGATCGGACCGGCCACCGGGTCGTCCCACGTCGCGGTGGAAGGCAAGCTGGGCGCGCAGTTCCTGCTGTGGGAGTACGCGACCGCGCTCGTCGGCCGGGTGCTCGGGATCAACCCGTTCGACCAGCCCGACGTGGAGGCCGCGAAGAAGGCCGCGCGTGCGCTGCTCGACGCGCCGGTCGCGTCCGCCGCCGAACCGTCCTTCGTGGACGGTCCGGTGCAGGCGCACGGCACGGACTGGGCGCCGCGCGAGGTCAGCACCGTCGCGGAAGCGCTGGCGGCGCTCGTTGAAGTCGCGCCCGACCACGGCTACATCTCGGTTCAGGCGTACTTGGACAGGATCGACGACGCGTCGTTCGAGCTGCTCCGTGCGGAGATCGCGAAGAGGACGCACCTGCAGACCACGTTCGGATGGGGTCCGCGCTTCCTGCACTCGACCGGCCAGTACCACAAGGGCGGTCACCAGAACGGCGTGTTCATCCAGATCACCGGCGAGTCCGGCGACGACCTGGAGGTGCCCGGCCGTCCGTACACGCTGGCGCAGCTGCAGCTCGCGCAGGCGCTCGGCGACGGTCAGGTGCTGGCCGAGCACGGCCGTCCGGTGCTGCGGCTGCACCTCGAGGACCGCATCGCAGGTCTGGCCCAGCTCGTCGAGGCAGTCCAGGAGGACGGCTCGTGACCACATCCGACAAGTGGCGCAACCCGCTGCGGGACGCACGCGACAAGCGCCTGCCCCGCATCGCGGGCCCGAGCGCGCTGGTCATCTTCGGTGTCACCGGTGACCTGTCGCGCAAGAAGCTGATGCCCGCGATCTACGACCTCGCGAACCGGGGTCTGCTGCCGCCGGGCTTCGGTCTCGTCGGCTTCGCCCGCCGCGACTGGGCCGACCAGGACTTCATGCAGGTCGTGCACGACGCGGTGAAGGAGCACGCCCGCACGCCGTTCAACGAGCACGTGTGGTCGCAGCTCGCCGAGGGCATCAGGTTCGTGCAGGGCACGTTCGACGACGACCAGTCGTTCGACAACCTCGCGGCGTGCCTGGCGGCCCTGGACGCCGAGCGCGGCACGGGCGGCAACCACGCGTTCTACCTGTCGATCCCGCCGGGCGCGTTCCCGACGGTGATCAACCAGCTCAAGCGCGCCGGTCTCGCCCAGACCCACGCCGACCAGTGGCGTCGCGTCGTCATCGAGAAGCCGTTCGGCCACGACCTCAAGTCGGCCAAGGAGCTCAACCGCACGGTCAACGAGGTCTTCCCCGAGGAGTCGGTGTTCCGCATCGACCACTACCTCGGCAAGGAGACCGTGCAGAACATCCTGGCGCTGCGGTTCGCGAACCAGCTGTACGAACCCATCTGGAACTCGAACTACGTCGACCACGTGCAGATCACCATGGCCGAGGACATCGGTCTCGGTGGCCGCGCCGGCTACTACGACGGCATCGGCGCGACGCGGGACGTCATCCAGAACCACCTGCTGCAGCTGCTCGCGCTGATCGCCATGGAGGAGCCGGTCTCCTTCAAGCCGTCGGACCTGCGCGCGGAGAAGGTGAAGATCCTCTCGGCGACGCGTCCCGCGGAGCCGTTCGAGGAGACCACGGCGCGCGGCCAGTACACCGGTGGCTGGCAGGGCGGTCAGAAGGTCCCGGGTCTGCTGGAGGAGGGCGGGTTCTCGCCCGAGTCGAAGACCGAGACGTTCGGCGCGATCACCTGCGAGGTCAACACCCGCCGCTGGGCCGGGGTGCCGTTCTACCTGCGCACCGGCAAGCGCCTGGGCCGTCGCGTCACCGAGGTGGCCGTCGTGTTCAAGCGGGCGCCGCACCTGCCGTTCGACGACACCGCGACCGAGGAGCTCGGCCAGAACGCCCTGGTGGTCCGGGTTCAGCCGGACGAGGGCGTGACGATCCGGTTCGGGTCGAAGGTGCCGGGCAACACGATGGAGGTCCGCGACGTCACGATGGACTTCGGCTACGGCCACTCGTTCACCGAGTCGTCGCCGGAGGCCTACGAGCGGCTGCTGCTGGACGTGCTGCTCGGTGAGCCGTCGCTGTTCCCGAAGAACGACGAGGTCGAGCTCTCCTGGGAGATCCTCGACCCGATCCTCGACTTCTGGGCGCGCAAGGACGAGCCGGCACTCGAGAAGTACAAGGCTGGAACCTGGGGTCCGCCGTCGGCGGACGCGATGACCGCCAGGACCGGAAGGCACTGGAGGCGTCCGTGATCATCGACCTGCCCTCGACCACCACGTCCCAGATCAACTCACGGTTGGTCCGCCTGCGGGACGAGGGTGGCGCGACCACTCTCGGCCGCGTGCTGACCCTGGTCATCGTGACCGAGGACGGCCAGCGGACCGACGCCGCGATCGACGCGGCCAACGACGCCTCGCGGGAGCACCCGTGTCGCGTGATCGTCGTGGCGCGCGGCGCTCGTCAGGCCGCACCTCGGTTGGATGCGCAGATCCGCGTAGGCGGTGACGCGGGTGCGTCCGAGGTCGTCGTTCTGCGGCTGTACGGCGAACTGGCCAAGGAAGGCGCCTCGTGCGTCATGCCGCTGCTGCTGCCGGACACCCCGGTCGTGGCGTGGTGGCCGTTCGACGCGCCGGTCTCGCCGTCCAAGGACCCGATCGGCCAGCTCGCGCAGCGCCGCATCACCGACGCGGCCGCGGAGAAGAACCCGATCAAGGCCCTGGAGGCCCGCAAGGCGCACTACGCGCCGGGCGACACGGACCTGGCGTGGACGCGGCTGACGTTGTGGCGCGCCATGCTCGCGGCGTCGCTGGACCTGCCGCCGTACGAGAAGATCACCGAGGCCGAGGTGACCGGCGAGGCCGACTCGCCGTCCACCGACCTGCTGGCCGCGTGGCTGACGGACCGTCTGAAGGTTCCGGCCAAGCGCTACAAGGCGACCTCGGGTGAGGGCATCGTGCAGGTCAAGCTGGACCGCGCGTCCGGTGCCGTCGACCTGCACCGCCCGGACGGCAAGGTGGGCACGCTGTCGCAGCCGGGCCAGCCGTCCCGCCGGGTGGCGCTGCAGCGTCGTTCGGTGCGCGACTGCCTGGCCGAGGAGCTGCGCCGGCTCGACCCCGACGAGGTCTACGCGGCTGCGCTGAAGTCGCTGTCGAAGGTCTCGAAGGGCCGCACCCCCGCTCCCGCTCCCGAGCCCGCTGCCGAGTCGGGCAACGGCAAGGCTGCTGCCGCTCCGAAGAAGTCCAAGGCGAAGGCGAGTTCGTGAGCAATCCGCAAGTGGTGGTCCACCGCGACGGCGACCTCCTGGCCGCCGCGGCGGCGGCCCGCCTGGTGACCCGCATGGTCGACGCGCAGGCCGCCCGCGGCTACGCGTCCGTTGTGCTGACCGGCGGCCGCACCGGCACCGCCGTGCTGGAACACCTGAACCGCAACGGCGCCCGTGACGCCGTGGACTGGTCCCGCGTCGACCTGTACTGGGGCGACGAGCGCTTCCTGCCGTCCGGGCACCCGGAGCGCAACGAGACGCAGGCCCGCGCCGCGTTGCTGGACCACGTGCCGGTGGATCCGTCGCGGGTGCACGTGATGGAGCCTTCGGACGGCAAGTTCGGCGACGACCCGGAGGCCGCGGCTGCCGCCTACGCCGACGTGCTGGCGTCGCTGGCCCGGCCGGAGGACCACGGCGACGTGCCGACGTTCGACGTCTGCATGCTGGGTGTCGGCGAGGAAGGCCACGTGGCGTCGGTCTTCCCGTCTTCTCCTGCGGTGTACGAGAAGGAGCGGACGGTCGTGGCCGTGCGCAACTGCCCGAAGCCGCCGCCCACGCGCGTGTCGCTGACGTTGTCGTCGGTGCGGCGCGCGCAGGAGGTGTGGCTCATGACGACCGGTCAGGCCAAGGCCGCCGCGGTGGCCATGGCTCTCTCGGGCGCGGGCGAGGTCCAGCTGCCGGCCGCGGGTGCCACGGGCCGCCGCCGCACGTTGTGGCTCCTGGACACAGCAGCCGCCTCAGCAGTCCCGGCGTTGTTCAAACCGCCCCTGGCCTGACCCTTGGGCAAACGATGAACGGCGCATTTGTTCACCTCAGGTGGACAAATGCGCCGTTCATCCTTTTCGCTGCAACTTGGTGATGCGCTGCGCGCACGACGGGTGCGAGGCAAGCATCCGCGCCCTGAGGCCGGCCCTCGCGCGGATGTCGTCGTGCCCCTCCCTGATCCACCGCTGCAACACTTCCAGCAACCGCGGCCCGTACCCGAGCTCGGCGGCGACCCGGTCCGCGTGCAGCTCGGCGCGCCTGCTCGTCAACGCCACCAGCGGCGCGATCACCGGCACCAGCAACAACCACGGACTGGCCAGCACGGCGGCGATCCCCAACGCCACCACGACGACGCGCGACACGACGGTCGCCGTGCCCCCGAGCACCTGCCCGATCTTGAGCACGGCCGCCCCGGCCAGGACGACCACGAGAATCACCGTCCGCGCCGGCAGCTCGTACCACCACCGCACCAACGAGATCATCGTGTGCCCCGCGAGGTGGTGCCCCATCTCGTGCGCCAGCACCGCTTCCAGCTGCTCTCGTGGCAGGCCGAGCGCCGCGGTCGACACCCCGACCACGTGCCCGCCCACCGCCATGGCGTTGATCTCGCGGGAGTTCTGGATCCGCAACCAGTACCGGCGCGGATCAACCCCCGCAGTGGCGCACACGTCCTCCAGCAACGGCTGCAGCGCCGCGCTCTCCGTCCTGGTGGGCTTCCTGAGCCGGTGTACCAGCGCCGCGAGCACCCGATCCGTGGCCGGCACGAACACGATCGCGCCGGAAACCAGCCACACCACCGGGAAAACCCACCACTCGTCCTGGCTCACCGCCCGCCCGAGCACCGCCACGAACAGCAGGCTGCTCAGCACCGTCGGCACCCCGAGCAGCAGCTCGGCCACGGCGCCCACGTGAAATCGCCGGGATGCTCGCATCGTCACCACCCCTGCGCGAGCGTTCCAGCCGAATCCCGTTTGTGTCCAGCCGATTCGCCCGTACCGCCCACTGTGATGCGATGGCTCCATGCACATCCGAGACGTGACGGCCGACGACGCCGCGGCGATCAGCGAGATCAACCGCGAGGCGCTGGGATACGACTTCCCCGTGCAGGACACGCGGGCCCAGCTCGAACGAATCGTCAAGGCCCCCAACATCGTGCTGCTCGTGGCCGTCGACGGCGAGGACGTCCTCGGCTACATCCAGCTCAGCGACTACGAGAACACCTACCACCGGCCGTTGAAGAACCTGATCACCCTGGCCACCTCGCCGCGCCACCAGCGCCGCGGCGTGGGCCGGCGTCTGCTCGCAGCCGGGGAGGAGTGGGCGCGCGCGGACGGTGCGTGCGGGGTGCGGCTGGTGACCGGGCAGAACCGGGTGGACGCGCGGAAGTTCTACGCGGCCAACGGGTACGAGGTGCGCAAGGAGCAGACCAACCTGATCAAGTGGTGGAGCTGAGCAGGGCCTCCATCACGTGCACCGGCAACGAAGGGTTCGCGGCCGCCGCACTGGCCGTGAACTCACTCCACAGCAACGCGACGATCGTCTCCACCGGCAGGTTCGGATGACTCGCCGCGGCGTACCGGGCCTGCGCATCCCCCAAGCACAGCAACAACGTCTCCCCTGACGTGCGCGGATGCCGGGCGATCGCGCGGTACGTCTCTTCCGACGAGGCCCGCGAAGCCATGTGGTGCAACAACTCCGGCGGACACAACGGGTTCAGCGCTGCCCGCGCGTACAACGGCGGCCCGTGCCGTTCGACGAGCTGCGTCAACTGATCGACTGTCACCAGCGGATTCGTCACAATCGCCTGAGCCACACCGGGATCCAGGACAAGGTCTTGGAACAGGTCCAAGGGCAGGTCCTCACGGCACGCCACCAGCATTCGCGCGGGAGCGGTGGCGCCCGCCAACGTCCGCAGTTCCTCCTCCGACGCGGAGGCGACCCGCGGCAGCAGGCCGATGCGCGCCGCCCCGGCCATGTGCACCACGAGGTCTAGCGGCAGGGCGGGATTCCGCAGCAGCGCAGGAGTTCCGGTGAGCTGGCGCAGGACCTCCACCGGCACGGCGGGGTTGGCGGCGAGCTGCGTCAGGATGCCGGGCTCGACCTCCGCGGCCAGCTCTTCGTAGACGTGGGGAGGCAGGTCGGTGCGGGCGGCGAGCCAGTAGCGGGCGTCGTGGTGGTGCACGAGGCCGGCGGCGATCGGGGGCGGTGTCGCGGGATTCGAGGCGAGCTCGCGGGCGAAATCCATCAGGCGCGCAAGCGTTCTCGGAGGTGTGTGCGGGCTGGCGGCCAAGGCCTTGCGCACCTCGGGGCTCGGATGGCGGCTCAGCTCGTCGGCCAGCGGAGCCGGGAGCGCGTGGAAGCGGACGAGCTGGGCCACCACCTGGTCGTCCTCGTCGCAGGCCAGGCGTTCGACCACGTCGGCGGGCAGGTGGTGGGCCTGCTCGGGAAGCCAGAAGCGGGCGTCCGGGTGCGACGAGAGGCGGCGGGCCAGGTCGGGATCGGCGTCCGGGTGAGCGGTGACGACCAGTGCCACCAACGGGTTCGACGTCGGCACGTCCGCCGGTGCGACCCAGCCCTTCTCCAGCAGCGCGCACGTGACCGCGGAGTCGTCCTTTGCCAGCAGGGCGCGCACGTGGTGCGGCTCCAGGTCGGCGCGACGGGCCAGGTCAGTGCTCTGAACCGGGTCCGCCACCACGATCAGACGGTCCACGAGCGGGGGCGGCAGAGCGGGGTTGCTCGCCAGGCCGTCCCGAACACCGTTCACCAATTCCCCCAGGTAACGCGGCAGGCATTCCCCCCGACAACGCGTATCATCCCGAATCGCGTTGAGTAGCGGGGGTTTTGTGGCAAACGGCAGTGCGAAGCGACGTCCCACCATCGGGATGATCACCGCTGGCCCGCTCATCGAGCTCGCGGGCGAGCAGTGGCGCGGTGTGAGTGACGGCGCCCAGCACCTCGGTTGCGACCTCGTGTGCTTCGTGGGCAGCGAACTGGACCACCCGGATCCGCACAAGCGTCGGGCGAACACGGTGTACGACCTGATTTCGCCGAACCGGGTCGATGCGCTCGTGGTGTGGACTACGCGCGTAGGGCAGCTCATCGGGGCCGAAGGCATGCAGCAGTACGTGAAGCGCTACGCACCGATGCCGATCGTAAGTGTGGAGACGTCCCTCGCCCAGTGGCCAACCATCCTGATGGACAACCGCGATGGCATGGAACAGGCCGTTGATCACCTGATCGAGGTGCACGGCAAGCGCAGGATCGCGTTCGTGCGCGGTCCGCTGACGCATGCTGGAGCCCAGGAACGGTTCCAGGGCTACCTGGACTCGTTGCGCAAGCACGGGATCGCGCCGGATCCTTCGATCGTCACGCTGCCCGGTTCGTTCATCTGGGAACCGAACGGTGCGGCCGACGCGGTGCGCAAGATGATCGCGAAGGTCGACGAGCCTCCGGACGCCATCGCCGCCGCCAACGACGACTACGCGATCGGTGTCGTGTCAGCGCTGGAGGAGATGGGCCTCCGCACGCCAGAAGACGTTGCCGTCGTCGGATACGACAACCACACGAACGTTCGCACGCACGACCTCGGTTACATCACCACCACTGGCGGCAGTCCCCCGTCCAGGGTGCGCCGCGAGGTGAACATCGACGCGGCCACACCTGCGTTCACCACGGTGAGGGCGCCGTTCCACGAGATGGGCTTCCGGGCCGCGGAACTGGCGCTGGCCCTGGTGCGCGGCGAGCCCACGCGCCGGCGCCAGATCATGCCGACCGAGTTGATCGTCCGGCGGTCGTGCGGCTGCCTGCCGTCGGGGCTCGGCGACCACGCCCCCGCGCACGGCCGGCTGAACATCAACGAGTCCGCGACCGCGTCCACGGTGGCCGACCACCTGCGCGACTCGCTCGGACCGCTGTCGGCGAAGCTGCCGGAGGGGTGGGCCGAGCAGCTCATCGTCGAACTGATGGCCGCGGGCCGCGGCGAGGTCGAGGGCGCGGAGTTCCTCAAGCTGCTGGCCGAGTACATCCGCGCGAGCGCGCGCGCCGGGTGCGAACCGGAGCGTTGGTGGCCACCGCTGTTCGACCTGCATCGGTTCGTGACGGCGCGGATCAGCGACGCGACGCTCATCAACGACCTGTGGCTGCGCGTGCAGCTTCTTGTGGGCGATGCGTTCGCCACGGACGCACGCTTCCGATACCTCTCACACGAGCGTCACGATCAAACGGTGCGTGAAGCAGGTCAACGGCTCATCGCATCACGGGACGTGGAGGAGCTGACCGACGCTCTGGCCGATCAGCTCCCTCGCCTCGGAATCCCTGGGTGCCACGTCATGGCGTACGACACGCCAGGCACGGCGCGCGCGCTCGTCCGTTACGAGAACACCGAGCTGAAGGACTCGCCGGACACCCCGTTCCCCGTCATCAACCTGACGCCGTACCCCTTCAGGAGGGACGAGCCGTTCAGTGCGTTGATCGCCCCGCTCTACACCGACGAGGACCACCTCGGGTACGTGATCTTCGAGGAGGGTGGTCCGGAGCCCGGCTGGATCTACGAGGCCGTGCAGCAGCAGCTCAGCAGTGCGCTGCGCAGCATCAGGTTGATGCAGGAACTGAAGGACGCGCGCGCTCGGCTCGAAGAACGTGTCGGCGAGACCGAAGCTCAGCTGAGGCACGCACAGAAGATGGAGGCCATCGGCAGGTTGACCGGTGGCATCGCGCACGACTTCAACAACATCCTCACGGTCGTGAACGGCAACAGCGAGATGCTGCTGCGACGCACTCTTCCCGACGATCCGCGCCGCTCGGCGATCGAGGACATCCAGCACGCGGGCGAACGGGCCGCAAACCTCACCCGGCAGCTGCTCGCGTTCACCCGCCAGCAGGTTCTGCACCCGGAGTCGCTCGACCTCAGGGAGAGCCTGACGAAGGTCCACTCGATGCTGCGCACGCTCGTCGGCGACCACATCGAACTGGAGATGGACCTGCCGGAGCACGTCGCACGGGTGTGGGCGGACGCGGGCCAGGTCGAGCAGATCCTGTTCAACCTCGCGGTCAACTCCCGCGACGCGATGCCCGACGGCGGCACCCTGACGGTCTCGATCGCCGACGCCGAGCTCGGCCACGGCGACACCGGCCGGATCGTCGGTGTGCGGCCGGGCGACTACGTCGTGATGCGCGTGCACGACACGGGCACCGGTATGGCCGCCGACGTGCAGGCGCAGGTCTTCGAGCCGTACTTCACCACCAAGCCCGTCGGCAAGGGCACGGGTCTGGGGCTGTCGACGGTGTTCGGCATCGTGCAGCAGTCCGGCGGGCAGATCGAACTGATCAGCGCACCTGGCGCGGGCACGACCGTTGAGGTCTATCTGCCCGTGCCGCACGAACGCGAAGGCACGACCGAAGCACCGTGTGCGCGCCGTACGACCTCGCATCAGGGTGCGGGGACCGTGCTGCTCGTGGAGGACGACGCGCAGGTGCGGATCATGGCTCGGCGCTCGCTGGAGACCGCCGGCTACGCGGTGATCGAGGCGGGCGACGGGCAGGAGGCGTTGCAGCTCGCCACCGCGCACCGCAGCACGATCGACCTGGTGCTCACCGACGTCGTGATGCCGAAGATGGGCGGTCCCGAGCTCGTCCGGCTGCTCCGGTCGACCGGAGCGGCACCCGCGGTGATCTACATGTCCGGGTACACGACCGACGAGGTCCTGGAGGGCGAAGTGCTGATCACCAAGCCGTACGCGGAGCCCGAGCTGCTCGAACGCGTGCGCGAGGTCCTGCGTCAGGACGCCTGAGCCCGCTTCGCCACGGCGAGACGAACCGCCTCGTCCAGGCTCTCGATCCGGAACGGCTTCTGCAGGTACCCGGCGATCTCGTGTCCTGCGAACCGGCGCTCCAGCGACGTGCGGTCGTACCCGCTGGTCAGGACCACCGGCACGGCGAGGCCCTCGCGCGTCACCTGTGCCAGCACCTCCTCGCCGGACAGGCCGGGCATGCTGTGGTCGAGCAGCATCGCGCTGATCTCCGTGCTGCGTTCGCGCAGGATCGCGATCGCCTCGACGCCGTCGACGGCCTGCAGCACGGTGAACCCGAGCTCCTCGAGCAGGCTGACGGTGTACCTCCGCACGGGGTCCTCGTCCTCGACCACGAGCACCAGACCAGCTTGCGACATGCGCGTCAGTATGCCGGAAACTATTCGTTCGCTCAGCACCAGGCGGCGGACGACCTTTGGCAATTCTTCACGAACTGCTCCATCAGTGTGACCTGGGCCATTTGGATCACACCATTGGTCGAGGGTCTGCGCTAACCTTCGCGGCACCGCTGCCGCTCCATGCTGAGAAAGAGGCACCAGGAAAGGCCAACTTCATGCGTAAAGCGACGGCAGCAGCCGCTCTGGCCGTGCTGTTCACATTGTCGTCCACACCCGCGCACGCCGAAACGGTTCCAGCGGAGCGGGTGACGATCGACGTGCTGACGGTGAACGGTTCCGGGTGCAAGCAAGGCACCGCGGAAGTGATCGTCTCTCCGGACAACACCTCGTTCTGGGTGATCTACAGCGACTACCTCGCCCAGGCGGGCAAGGGCGCCGGTGCCACGGACTTCCGCAAGAACTGCCAGATCAACCTGCAGGTCAACACGCCACAGGGCTTCACGTACGGCGTAGCGGAAGCGACCTACGCCGGCTACGGACACCTCGAGCGCGGCGCGACGGGGTACCAGTGGGTGAATTACTACTTCCAGGGTCAGTCGGCCACCAACACGTGGAAGCACTCCTTCACCGGACCCTTCGACGACAACTGGTCGATTACTCACCGCACCGATTTCGCCGACATCGTCTACGCACCGTGCGGAGAGAAGAAGAATCTCAACGTCAACAGCTCGCTGCGCGTTGACAAAGGTTCTTCCGACGCCGATGCAAACAGTTTCATGACGATGGACTACACGCGCGGAGAAGTGCGCACCCTGTACCACTTCTCGTGGAAGCGCTGCTGATTTTCCGCAAAGGCCGCCGCCGCCCCTCTTCACCGCCGCCACCCACCCTGCGAGATGCGTCGGAAAGGTGCCCCATGCTCAACGTGGTTGCCGCTGCCCTGCTGGCCTCTTCCATCATCATCCCGCCCGGCGCGCCGAACGACACGCCGCCGCCCGACCACATCACGATCGACATCGTCACGATCAACGGCTCCGGCTGCCCCGCGGGCACAGCGGCCGTCGCGGTGTCCGAGGACAACAAGGCGTTCACCGTCACCTACAGCGACTACCTGGCCCAGGTCGGCGTCGGTGCGAAGCCCACCGACCTGCGCAAGAACTGCCAGCTCAACCTCCGGGTGAACGTGCCGCAGGGCTTCACCTACGGCGTCGCCCAAGCCGACTACAGAGGTTTCGCACACCTCGAACGCGGCGCCTACGCCATCGAGAAGGCGAACTACTACTTCCAGGGCATGTCGCAGACCGAGCAGATCTCCCACCGCTACAACGGCCCGATCAGCGACGACTGGCAGGCCACCGACACGACCGAGGTGGCCGCGATCGTGTTCGCCCCGTGCGGCGAGAAGCGGAACTTCAACATCAACACCGAGCTGCGGGTGTACGGCGGCTCGTCCAACACGGCCACGACGACGAGCTTCATGACGATGGACTCGACCGACGGCAACCTGGAGACGACCTACCACTTCGCGTGGAAGACGTGCCCCTAGCAGTGCTGTGACTACCGCACGCGCCTTCGGGGCGTGTGCGGTAGCACATATGTGAGCGCAGCGCCGTACAGATTCGCGTGTGAAGCCGTCTATCCACGTGACGGGGCAGGTCGGGGTAAAGGGGCAGCCAATGCCAACCGCCGCATACGCGCAGTACGGTGAGGATCGGAAGGCTCACAGGGGAGGTCGGATCCTGACCACGACGCTGCTCCCGGCCAGACGGTCGGCACGAACGGCGGCTGGCTCCCGCCGGTCGCGCGTCAACTACCGCGAGGTCCTCGTCGACCTCGCGTTGATCTTCTTCGCCGTGCTCGACGTGTGGCTGCTCGGCCTGTGGATGGAGGCCGACCCGAGTTCGGACCTGCCTCCGATCGAGAGCTACCAGGTCTGGCTCAACTGGGTCGCGGTCGGCGCGCTGGTGCTGCGCCGCCGGTTCCCGTTCATCACGCTCGTGCTGACCATCCCCGGCTTCTTCGTCGGCTGGTCGCAGCTCGCCGCGATGATCGCCCTGTACTCGGTGGCCCGCCGCTACGTCGGCGGCTGGCAGACGGGCCTCGCGGCCGCACTGGTGTGGCTGTGCCGGTTCGTGGCCTGGCCACCGCAGGAGCTCATCGACCGGCCGGCGTCGGGCCACTTCCACTCGGCGATCTACGGCTTCCTCGTCGCCGGTCTGCCCATCGCGATCGGCCTGCTGGCCCACGCACGGCAGGAGCTGTCCAACCGGATCGTGGAGCTCGCCGAGTCACGCGAGAGAGAACGCGTCCTCCACGCGCACGCGATCCGTGCGGACGAACGGGCAAAGCTCGCGCGCGAGATGCACGACGTCGTGTCGCACCAAGTCAGCCTCATCGCCATGCAGGCGGGAGCGCTGCGCATGGCCGTTGCCGACGCGGAGCACAAGCAGGTCGCGGGCACCATCCGCACGTTGTCGACGCGCACTCTCGACGAGCTCCGTCAGCTCGTGTCGGTCCTACGCACCACGGAGGACAACCAGCCGGGCGTCGACGAGCTGCCGGAACTCGCCGCCGACGCGGGCTTCGAGGTCACCGTCCAGCTCAAGGGGCCGGTCGAGGACCTCGCCGCACCGGTGTCCGGCGCCGTCTACCGGACGGTGCAGGAGGCCCTGACCAACATCCGCAAGCACGCCGTCGGAGCGAGCGCGACCGTGCTCATCGACGCCCAGTACGACGACAACGTGCTGGTCGAGGTGCGCAACACCGCGGCAGGACCGTCGGCGGAGTCACCGCTGCCCAGCGGCGGCCACGGCCTGGTCGGCCTGCGGGAACGCGCCACGTTGCTCGGCGGCGAGTTCTCCGCGGGCCCGACCGAGGACGGTGGCTTCCTGGTGACGGCGTCGTTCCCGAAGGAGCGCGTCGTCAGCGATTGAAGCGCCGGAACGCGTGGAACGACTGCTTGGGCTCCAGCCGGTAGGGCGAGTCCTCGTCGTCGAACCGCTCACGGATCGTGCGGTACAAGCTGTACGAGGCCATGTCGTAGTCGCGATCGCGGCACGTCGGGTTGTGCGGCGAGTCCGGTGAGATGACCGAGTACAGGTGTGCACCCATCATCTGTTCCGTGTCGAACACACGGAGCATGCGCGCGATGTGGTCGGCCTGCTCCCGTTCGTTCCGCACGACGCCGGGCTTGATCACCGGCGGGTCGGCCTCGTAGTCGACGACGTCCCAACCCAGGCCACCGGCTCGGGCCGCGCCGGTGAACGTGCAGCAGCCGAACTCCAGCACCATGATCGGCTTGCCCCAGCGCCGGTAGCTGCCGAGGTCAGGCGTGTACTCGGCATCGGTGTCGAAGTACGTGTAGTAGTCGAGGCCGACGACGTCGAACAACGACCAGTCGTTCCACAACGCGTCGGCGCCCGCGGCCGCGCCGTAGGTGATCCGGCCGCGGAACTCGCGCCGCGTCGCCTCGACGGCCTTCGCCATGAACTCGCGGAACCGGCGGACGATCGCGGGCCACTCCGACTGCGGGATGGAGGGCATGTTCTCGAGCCGCTCGAGGAATGTCGCTCCGGGGACGATGCCGGGCGTGAACAGGAAGTGCTCGCAGCCGGTGACGAACGTGATGTTGTCCCCTCGCCGCCTCCGTTCGGCGTCGCGGGCGGCCTGAGCCATGTGCTCGATGATCTCGTCCTGCGGATGGTCGTAGAGGCGTGGCTGGACGAACACCTCCATGCCGTGGCGCAACGCCGCGTCGGTGGTCTCGGCGAGGCGGCCGAGGTCGGTGCCGAACGCGGTGATGGACGGGCAGCGCAGGTCGGCGGCGATCATCCCGATCTCGCGTTCCAGCTGCCGACGGCTCCACCGGACACGGCTCAGCGGATCCCCGACGGCGTGCAGGACACCGGTGTCGTAGCAGACGCCGCCGCGCAGTTTCGGCGTCGCTGAAGCACTGCTTTCCCCGAGACTCGCGAGTGCGGCAGCACCTGCGACAGCTTTCAAGAACACCTTCCGGCTGATCATCGTTCCCCCTGACTAGTTGCTCAACTAGGCTACTGGTCATGCAACCAGAAATTCGGTCGGGCGACCAGAAGCGCAGCTTCATCGAGGACGCCCGGCGGGGGCAGATCGTGGCGGCCACGATCGCGACGATCGCCGAGATCGGGTACGCGAAGGCGTCGTTCGTGCAGATCGCGCGGCGTGCGGGCATCAGCCCCGGCCTCATCACGTACCACTTCGCCAAGCGCGAAGAGCTGATGAAACAGGTCATGCTGACCGTGCACGACTCGATGGACCAGGCGTTGACCGCGCTCACAGAGAACGCCAACGGCTACGTCTCAGCGCTGAGGTCCCTCATCGAGGGCTTCGTGCACTACTGCGCCGAGCACCCCGCCGAACTCGTCGCCATCGGCCAGATCGCCGCCGCCGCACGGGACGCCGAGGCCGCGCGGACGTGGGCGGAGGAGCAGAACGCCCTCGCCCTCGCCGAGCTGGAGGACATGTTCCGCGAGGGCCAGGAGTCCGGTGAGCTGCGGGAGTTCGCGCCGCGCGTGATGGCGGTGTCGGTGATGGCCGCGATGGAGGCGGCGCCGGCCGAGCTGATGGCCCGGCCGGACACCGACGTCTCCCGGTACGCGAAGGAGCTCGCGGACCTGTTCGAGCTGGCGGTCAGGGACGCTTCGAGGCCAGGGACGCGCTGAGGGCCGCCGCCGCGCCGAGCACACCGCACGTCAACGCGATCGACATCGTCGGCTCGTGCTTCAGCACCACGGACACGAGCAGCCACACGGCCACGCCCAGCCCGAGCCCGAGCGGCACGGACGCGATCACCGCGGCCATCCCGGTCTGCCGCCGCCGCAACGCCCGCAGGTTGGATTCCAGGTACGCCAGCGTGAAGAGGAGCAGTAGCGCCGAGCCCGTGCCCATGAGGCTCAGCCACGGTGTCTGGCTGGACTCCAGCAGGAACGGCGGCTGGTCGTCGACCTTCGCCGTCACGACCCCGCCGATGATCCACCGCGCCGCACCCGGCAGCACGAACCCGTCCGGTCCGCGCTGCGGCACGTCCGCGAGCGGAATCCCGGCGAGCGTCACGACGAGGTGACTGCCCTCGGCCTTCACGGGGTCGGCCAGGTCCTGCGTGACGGTGACGTCCGGTGGGTTCCCGGTGGCCACGAACGGCACGATCGCCAGTGCCACCAACGAGATCGCCGCCACCAGCCACAGCAACCACGGCGACGACGGCGGTTTGATCACGTCGGAGGCCGGTACCAGCGTGCTGCTGCCGCTGAGCCGCGCGGCGGGCACCGGGTCCACGAGCGTGGCGCGGATCGGCTGCTGCGTGAGCGAGACCGTGGTGCGGTCGACCGGCCGCAGCGACGGGCGCGTGGACGACGCCGACACCTGGGGTGCGAGGTGCACGGGCATTCCCAGGCGCATCAGCCAGTCGGACCCGAACAGGTGACCCGCCGCCCCGGCCAGGTCGATCGCGAACGTCTCGGCGTTGCGGTAGCGCGCGTTCGGGTCCCGCGCGATGCTGCGCATCACCACGCCCGCAAGGGGTTCCGGCACGTTCGGCAACGGCCGCGGGTCCTGGTAGACCCGCTTCTGGATCATCGCCAGCGGTCCGCCACCGCGTTCGAACGGCAGGTCGCCGCACAACAGCTCGTACAGCATCGTGCCGGTCGCGTAGACGTCCGCCGCGGGCGACAACGGGTTGCCCATCGCCTGTTCCGGCGCGATGTACGCGGGCGTGCCGAGCACCGCGCCGGCGTGCGTCACGAGCGTCGCACCCTCCGACACGACCTGGGAGATGCCGAAGTCCGCCACCTTCACCACGCCGTTCGAGGTGAAGAGCAGGTTCTTGGGCTTCACGTCGAGGTGCAGCACGCCCGCTTCGTGCGCCGCGTGCAGGCCCGACAACGCGGCCAGCACGATCCCGCACGACTGCTGCGCGGTCAGCCCGTCGCCGGAGAACCGCGACCAGACCGTGCCGCCGTCGAGGCGTTCCATCACCAGCAGGTGCTCGCCCTGCTGCCGGACGTAGTCGTACACCGGCACGATGTGCGGGTGGTCGAGCCGCGCCAGCAACCGCGCCTCGTGCTCGAAGCGCTCGCTCATCCGCGGGTCCTCGGCCACCGCGTGCGGCAACCGTTTGATCGCAACAGGCCTGCCGAGCTGACGGTGCACGCCGCCGTAGACGACGCCCATCCCGCCTTCGCCGATCTGCTCACCGACCGCATAGCCCGGCAGAGCGGCGACCACACTGGACACAGTCACCGTTGAATCCTCACGGTATCCACTTCGGACGGTTGCTGCCCACCCGGATGCGGTGTCACATAGCCAAGAATGAACGCGGCGGCCGCGGCCCCGACGATGAACGGGATCTCGGCCGTGGGCGACGGCGCCACCAGGCGCAGCACCGACAACGAGATCACCGCGATCAGCCCGGTCCCGAACCCGGCGGGCAGGAACCGCATCGCCCGCTGCCACCGGTTCGCGGGCAGCCGACGCCGAGCCAGAGCGATGAGCGCCCCCGCCCACGACAGCCCCGTCAGCACGAGCACGCCCAAGCCGAACGCCCCGTACACGGACCACAACGACCCGCGCACGTCCCCGGTCGTCTCGACCTCGGCGATCGTTTGCCGTTGCACGTCTATGACCTCGACCGTGACCGGAAGGAGACCAATGGCCTGCGAACCGAGGTCCGTGGGCTCGAGCGGGAACGACCGCGTCTCGGAGGACTTCGGCGCGACGTCGAACGGAACCGTTGTGTCGTAGGCGAAGAAGGTCAACGCCAGCGCCGTCCCGCTGATCCGCACGGTCTTCACGCGCTGCACGGTGTCCGTGTTGTTGCGGACCGTGACCGAAACCTTGGTGGTGGCCGACGGGTCGAGCACCAGGTTCCCTACTCCAACCGGTCTACCGTCCACATCGGCCTCGAGCAGAACCGACCCGTCCTGCGCGAGGGCCGTTGACGGGAGCAGCATAATTCCGCACCACAGCAGTAAACCTGCACCGGCCAAGCGACGTCTCACTAGCGCACCTTAGGTTCTGATCCGGGGAGAGGGAATGCGGTCTTTAGGCTTACTCGTGGCTTGCACAGCCGGTGTTACGGTGCTGGTCGCCACACCGGCGGCCGCGCAGACGACCACGCCTGCGCCCCCTCCCGTGCTGACGGCGGCGCCGCAGCCTGCCACAGCGGGCGGCAACATCACCATCTCCTGGAGCGGTTTCGTGACGTGTCGCGCCGTCACGATCAGCTTCGCCCTCGACGGCACCCAGATCGCCACCGCAACGTCCTCCGCAAGCGGCTCGGTAGGCGCCACCGTCCCAGCAGCCACCACAGCGGGTAGCCACAAGCTCACCGCAACGTCGTCGAACACGAAGTGCGGCACCGCAGGCACCGCCCTGCGCGTGGTAGTCCCGCCCCCACCCACCACGACGACCACCAAGCCGCCCGTGACGGTCCCGCCGGTGACCAACCCGCCAGTGACGCGTCCCCCGGTCGTCACGACGACGACCACCACCACTCCCCCGACCACCACCACGACGACGACCACGGACACGACCTCGTCGACAACTTCGTCCTCGAGCCAGCCGTCCGACCCCGGCACGGGCGTCCTGATCCTGGACAAGGAGAACATCCAGCCAGGCGAGGACCTGACCGCAACCGGCACGGGCTGCCCCAAGGGTGCCCCCGTGACCCTGAAGTCGCTGGGCCAAGACGTGGGCCAGACCGTCGCCGACGAAAACGGCCAGTTCAAGTCGCCAGTGAAGTTCGCAAGCATCGAACCGGGCCGCCACAAGGTCCGCGCGGAGTGCGGCATCGTCCTGGTGGGCAACGTGGACGTGACCTTGTCGAGCTCGTCGGGCGGCACCACCAGCACGTTGGTGGTCCTGCTGTTCTTCCTGCTGGTAGGAGCAGCAATGCTCCGCCGCCAGTTCTCGGGCTTGCGCGGCTAGCCGCACGCGGGGCCCTCTCGTACTCCAGGAGAGTACGAAAGCTCCCCGCGTACTCCGCCGCTGACGACACGCGGGGCCCTCTCGTGCGCTCCAAGCGAACGAAAGTCCCCGCGTGCACTAAAACCGCCGCCCGCAACCATCCAGAAGTACGCGAAAGGCCCCCGGATCCCGGGGGCCTTTCGCGTAATTCTGCGAGCCTGGCTTACGGCTCTTCGCGCTGACGGCGCAGCTTGGCGAGAGCCTCTTCGAGGATCGCCTCGCCGTCCGCGTCGGAGCGCCGCTCCTTCACGTACGCAAGGTGCGTCTTGTACGGCTCGTTGCGCGGAGGCGCGGGTGGCGTCTGCTCGTCCCGCCCTGCCGGCAGGCCGCAACGCGGGCAGTCCCAGTTTTCCGGCACCTCAGCGTCGACCGCAAAGGACGGCCGGGACTCGTGACCGTTCGCGCACCAGTACGACACCCGACGACGAGGCGCGGACTCGCCGCGCTCCGACTCTCCCATCGGGCCTGCGCCGACGCGGGTACCGCGAATCGCGTTACCACCGGACATCGACCGTTACACCCCCACCAAGTGGTTACCCCAAGCCCCTGAGGGCTTCTGCCGCTGAACGGTTGATCAGCTGCCCGCGCCGGGCAGCTTGATCAGCAGTCCGATGCCCACGATCGCGATGATCCAGACCGCGCCGACGAACAGCGTCAGGCGGTCGAGGTTCTTCTCGACAACGGAGGAACCGGACAGACTCGACTGCATACCGCCGCCGAACAGCGAGGACAGGCCGCCACCTCGGCCGCGGTGCAGCAGCACGAGCAGCACCAGCAGCACGCTGGAGACGATCAACAGGATCTGCAGGAACAGGATCATTTCTTCCTCGCTGTCAGGCAGCCGACGCCACAGAGTACCTGTTCGACTGCCGAACGTGTGCAACCAGTTGGGGTTAGTGGTTTATCCAGATCAACTTAGGGTAGAGGGCCGCCGGCGGCCAGAGCGCACAGCTTGGTGAATTCGTCCGCCTGAAGGCTCGCACCGCCGACGAGTGCACCGTCGATGTCCTTCTGCTGAATGAGCTCACCGATGTTCGACGACTTCACGGAACCGCCGTAAAGCACGCGAACCACGGCCGCGGTCTCCTCGCCGTACTTCTCCGCCACGAACGAGCGGACCAGCGAGCACACCTCCTGCGCGTCGGCCGAGGACGCCGTGCGGCCGGTGCCGATCGCCCAGACCGGCTCGTAGGCGAACACGATCTTGGCGACCTGCTCGGCCGTGAAGCCCTTGAGCCCGTCCTCCAGCTGCTGGCGGACCAGCTCCAGGTGACCGGAGGCCTCGCGGGTCTCGAGCTTCTCGCCGAAGCAGAAGATCGGGGTGACCTCGACCTTCAGCGCCGCCTTGATCTTGGCGTTGACCAGCGCGTCCGTCTCGCCGTGGTACTCGCGGCGTTCGGAGTGGCCCACGACCACGTAGTGGCAGCCCAGCTTCGCGAGCATCGGGCCCGACACCTCACCGGTGTAGGCGCCGGAGTCGTGCTGCGAGATGTCCTGCGCGCCGTACTTGATCAGCAGCTTGTCGCCGTCGACCAGCGTCTGGATGCTGCGGATGTCGACGAACGGCGGGAGAACGGCCACCTCGACCTTGGCGAAGTACTTCTCCGGCAGGGAGAAGGCGATCTTCTGCACGAGGCCGATCGCTTCGAGGTGGTTGAGGTTCATCTTCCAGTTGCCCGCGATGAGCGGGGTACGCGCTGCCATCTCAGGCCTCCAGAACGCTGATGCCGGGGAGTTCCTTGCCCTCGAGGAACTCCAGGGACGCACCACCGCCGGTGGAGATGTGCGAGAAGCCGTCCTCGGGCAGACCCAGGGCACGCACGGCGGCCGCGGAGTCACCACCGCCGACGACGGTGAACGCCTCGGACTTGACCAGGGCCTCCGCGACGGCACGGGTGCCGCCGGCGTAGGTCTCGATCTCGAAGACGCCCATCGGACCGTTCCAGAACACGGTGCGGGCGTCGGCGAGCTTCGACGCGAACAGCTCGCGCGACTGCGGGCCGATGTCGAGGCCCATCTTGTCGGCGGGGATCGAGTCGGTCGCGACGACCTCGTGCTCGACGTTGCCGAACTCGGCCGTGACCAGCACGTCGACCGGCAGCACGAGCTCGACGCCGCGCTTCTCGGCCTCCGCGAGGAAGCCCTTGACCTGGTCGAGCTGGTCTTCCTGCAGCAGCGACGTGCCGACCTCGTGGCCCTGGGCCTTGAGGAACGTGTACGCCATGCCGCCGCCGATCAGCAGCCGGTCGACCTTGGTCAGCAGGTTCGCGATGACGCCGAGCTTGTCGGACACCTTCGCGCCGCCGAGCACCACGACGTACGGGCGCTCCAGGTCGTCGGTGAGCTTGCGCAGCACGCCCAGCTCGGTCTCGACGAGGCCGCCGACGTACGCGGGCAGCTTCTTCGCGACGTCGTAGACGGAGGCCTGCTTGCGGTGCACGACACCGAAACCGTCGGACACGAACGCGTCCGCGAACGCCGCGAGCTCGTCGGCGAGTGCCGCGCGCTCCGCGTCGTCCTTCGAGGTCTCGCGGGCGTCGAAGCGGACGTTCTCCAGCATCACGACGCCACCGTCGGTCAGCGCACCGACCACGGACGTGGCGGACGGGCCGACGAGGTCGTTCGCGAGCGCGACCTCGGCACCGAGCAGCTCACCGAGACGAGCGGCGGCCGGGGCGAGGGAGAACTTGGGGTCCGGCTCGCCCTTGGGGCGGCCGAGGTGAGCGGTGACGATCACGCGGGCACCCGCGTCGGCGAGCGCCTTGATCGTCGGCACCGACGCGCGCACGCGGCCGTCGTCGGTGATCTTGTCTCCGTCGAGGGGGACGTTCAGGTCGGCGCGCACCAGGACGCGCCGACCTGCGACACCCTCGGCGAGCAGGTCGCTGAGAGTCTTCACTGACTGTCCGTTCCCGCTGCTCAGATCTTGGACGCGACGAGCTTGACCAGGTCCGCGAGGCGGTTGGAGTAGCCCCACTCGTTGTCGTACCAGCCGACGACCTTGACCTGGTTGCCGATGACCTTGGTCAGCGGCGCGTCGTAGATGCACGAGTGCGGGTCGGTGACGATGTCGGCCGACACGATCGGGTCCGTCGAGTACTTGAGGATGCCGGCCAGCGGGCCCTCGGCGGCGGCCTTGTACGCGGCGTTGACCTCGTCCACGGTGACCTCGCGCTTGAGCGTGACGGTCAGGTCGGTGGCCGAGCCGGTGGGGATCGGCACGCGCAGCGCGTAGCCGTCGAGCTTGCCCTGCAGCTCCGGCAGCACCAGGCCGATGGCCTTCGCGGCACCCGTGGAGGTCGGGACGATGTTCAGCGCGGCGGCGCGGGCACGGCGGAGGTCGCTGTGCGGCGCGTCCTGCAGGTTCTGGTCCTGCGTGTACGCGTGGATCGTGGTCATGAGGCCCTGCTCGATGCCGAAGCTGTCGTGCAGCACCTTGGCCAGCGGCGCGAGGCAGTTCGTGGTGCAGGACGCGTTCGAGATGATCGTCTGCGAACCGTCGAACTTCTCCTCGTTCGCGCCGATGACGACGGTGAGGTCCTCGTTCTTGGCCGGCGCGGAGATGATGACCTTCTTGGCGCCGCCCTCGTCCACGTGCGCGCGGGCCTTGGTGGCGTCGGTGAAGAAGCCGGTCGACTCGACCACGACATCGACGCCGAGGTCCTTCCAGGGCAGAGCGCCCGGGTTGCGCTCGGCGAGGGCCTTGATGACCTTGCCGTCGACGGAGATGCCCTCGTCGGTGACCTGCACGTCGGCGTCCAGACGACCGAGAATGCTGTCGTACTTCAGCAGGTGGGCCATCGTGGCGACGTCACCGAGGTCGTTGAACGCGACGATCTCGATGTCGTGGCCGGCGGCCCTCACGGCGCGGAAGAAGTTGCGCCCGATCCGGCCGAAACCGTTGACACCTACACGAACCGTCACGACTGACTCCTTGCGTTCAGCTTGGTAGGAACAAGCCCACCCTATCTGCCGAACTGCGCCGCTGGTCACACGGATAGTGCGTATCTCTTGATCGAACCAGAAAAAGGTGCCCTGACTAGGCCGTTCGGCGGTGCGGGGTGCGGAGCGTTCGGGCGCACGCGCTCAGCTGCACCGCAGCCCCCGCAACACCTCTAGACCTCTGCTTCGAGCATCTCCGCGGTGACCGCGGACTCCGTGTCCGGCAGCCCGAGGTCCTTCGCCCGCTTGTCGGCCATCGCCAGCAGCCGCCTTATGCGGCCCGCGACGGCGTCCTTGGTCATCTGCGGGTCCGACAGCTGCCCCAGCTCCTCCAGGGACGCCTGCCGGTGCGCCAGCCGCAGCTGCCCCGCCGCGGCGAGGTGGTCCGGCGCCTCCGGCCCGAGGATCTCCAACGCGCGCGCGACCCTCGCCGCCGCCGCGACGGCCGCCCGCGCGGACCGGCGCAGGTTCGCGTCGTCGAAGTTCGCGAGCCTGTTGGCGGTGGCGCGGACCTCGCGCCGCATCCGGCGCTCCTCCCAGGCCATCACGCTGTCGTGCGCGCCGAGCTTGGTGAGCATGGCGCCGATCGCGTCGCCGTCCCTTATGACCACGCGCTCGGCCCCGCGCACCTCGCGGGACTTCGACGCGATGCCCATCCGGCGTGCCGCGCCGACCAGTGCCAGCGCCGCCTCCGGACCGGGGCAGGTGATCTCCAGCGACGAGCTGCGACCGGGTTCGGTCAGCGAGCCGTGCGCCAGGAAAGCACCGCGCCACGCGGCTTCCGCGTCGCACACGCCACCCGACACGACCGGAGCGGGCAGGCCGCGCACCGGACGTCCGCGCGGGTCGAGCAGACCGGTCTGGCGGGCGAGCCCCTCGCCGTCCTTGACCACGCGCACCACGTAGCGGGTGCCCTTGCGCAGGCCGTTCGACTGGATCGTGAACACCTCGGCGTGGTGGCCGTAGAGGGCCTGGATCTCCTTGAGCAGCCTGCGGGCCGCCGACCCGAGGTCGAGCTCGGCCTCGACGACGACCCGGCCGGACACGATGTGCAGTCCACCGGCGAACCTGAGCAGGGAGGACACCTCCGCGCGGCGGCAACAGGTCTTGGATACCGCGAGCCTGCTCAGCTCGTCCTTGACCGCCGACGTCATCGCCACGGGCCAGTCCCTCCCACTCCGGTCTGTCCGACCACTTGCCTCAGGCAACCGGCAAGCGCCTCCGGATCATGCCGTTCAGCGGCGTCCGGTGCGGCGATCTTCGCCAGATGCGTTCGCGCCCCCAGCGCCGAGGCGGCTCGCGTCAGCCGGTCCGGGGTGGGGACCGAGTCGACGTCGGCGATCACCGCGTCCACCTTCAGCTCGGGTGCGTGTTCGCAGACTACGTCCAAATGGCGCTCCGGAGAGAAACCGGCGGTTTCCCCCGGTTGGGGGACAAGATTGAGCACGAGCACCTTCTTGGCACGCGTGCGCACGAGCGCGTCGTGCAGCTCGGGCACCAGCAGATGCGGCAACACGCTGGTGAACCACGATCCGGGCCCGAGTAGCACGAGATCGGCGTCAAGTACAGCTTGTACCGCTTCCGGACAGCCGACAGGTCGCCCGTTCGGGGCAGTCAACCGGATGCGTTGCACGAGCCCCGGCGTGGTCGCGATGGCGACCTGCCCCCGGATGCGCCGCACGACCTTCTCGTCCTCGTCCAGCCCCACGACGTCGGCCTCGATGTCGAGCGGCTCGTTGGACATGGGCAGCACCCGCCCCTGCACACCGAGCAGCCTGCACGCCGTCTCGAGGACCTTGACGGGATCCCCGAGCTGCTCGAGTAGCCCGGCGATCACGAGGTTGCCGACCGCGTGGCCCGCGAGCGCCCCCGTGCCACCGAACCGGTGCTTGAACAGCGACGTCCAGAGCCGGCTCGACTCGTCGTCCCCCGCCAGCGCCGCCATGGCCTTGCGCAGGTCACCGGGCGGCAACAGGTCGGACAGCTCCCTCCGGAGACGCCCCGACGACCCGCCGTCGTCCGCGACGGTCACCACGGCCGTCACGTCGCCGGTGACCTTCTTGAGCGCGCTCAGCGTCGCGTGCAGCCCGTGCCCACCACCAAGAGCAACAGCTTTCAACGTCGTCACTCGCGTCCCAGATCCCTGTGCACGACCTTGACCGCCATGCCGTCCTCGCTGGCGAGCCGAGCCGCCAGCTCCTCGCTGAGGGCCACACTCCGGTGCTTGCCCCCGGTGCACCCGATCGCGAGCGTCAGGTACCGCTTGCCCTCCCGGCGATAACCGGCGCCGATGAGCCTGAGGAGCTCGTGGTACCGATCGAGGAACTCGTCGGCCCCCTCCTGGCTCAGCACGTAGTTGCGCACCTCGCCGTCGAGCCCCGTCTGCTCCCGCAGCTCCGGGATCCAGAAGGGGTTGGGCAGGAACCGCACGTCCATGACGAGGTCGGCGTCCATCGGCAGCCCGTACTTGTACCCGAAGCTCAGCACGGTGACCCGCGTCCGCGTGGCGGCCTCGGTGCCGAAGGTGTCCTCGATCTTGGCCCGCAGCTGGTGCACCGACAGCGCTGACGTGTCGAGCACCAGGTCGGCTTCCTGCTTGAGCGGCGTGAGCAGAATCCGCTCGGCCTCGATGCCGTCCTGCAACCGCCCGTCCCCCTGCATGGGGTGACCGCGCCGCACGGCCTCGAACCGGCGGATGAGCACCGCGTCCGTGGCCTCGAGGAAGAGCACGCGAGGCTTGTACCCGCGAGCGTCGAGGTCCTTGATGATGGCGGCCAGGTCCTCGGTGAACGCACGACTGCGCACGTCCATGACGACAGCGACCCTGGTGATAGCCCCACGCGCCTGAGCGCCGAGCTCGACCATGGTGGCGATGAGTTCCGGGGGCAGGTTGTCCACGACGAACCAGCCGAGGTCCTCCAGGCACTTGGCCGCGGTGCTGCGGCCCGCACCGGACAGCCCGGTCACCACGGCGACTTCGATGCCGGACTTCTCCGCGTTCACGACTACGACTCCGTTACCTGTTGAGTGGCGCTGTTGATGGCGCTGTTGTTTGGCTGATGCTGTTGGTTGGGCGAGCTCGTTTGGGGCCCGGTGTTGGGCCTTGGCCCCAGGGTTGGGGCCTGGGCCGGTGTTGGCCGAGCTTGGTGTTGCGGTCTGGCTTGGTGTTGCGGTCTGGCTTGGTGTTGCGGTCTGGCTTGGTGTTGCGGGCTAGCTTGGTGTTGCGGGCTAGCTTGGTGTTGCGGGCTAGCTTGGTGTTGCGGGCTAGCTTGGTGTTGCGGGCTAGCTTGGTGTTGCTGTCAGGTTCAGGTGTTGCGGCCGAGCCCAGGTGTTCACCGAGCCCGGCATTGCTGCCAAACCTGGGTGTTGCGGCCGAGCCCGGTGTTGGCGGCCACGCCACGCCCCGGCGCGCCCCACCTGAGTCTCCACTGGAACGGCTCTCGCGCGCGGCAGGTTCGACAGTTGAGACGCTACGTGCCTGGGCGATCCTCGCCACTCGGACGAGTGAACCTGGTCCCGATCCACGCCTGGGGCCGTCTGTTAGACGTCCGGAAATCATGGTCATCTTCGCCGCGACAGAAGGAAGGAGCGGGCCGGCGGAGTAATCATCGGGACGTGCTCCGGGGCACGATCAGGGGCGCCGCCGCCTCACTGCTGTGGCTGGACGACTCGGGTGCGGGAACCGGTTCGCGCCCGGCGGCGGAAGGCACCGCTGCGGCGATCGGCGCCCCAGCCGCCGTCACGCCTTGCCCCGGAACGACATCAGGGCCGGCACGCTCGCGGCCCACGAGCCGGACGGCGCGGGCGACGTCACGCCTTGTCTCCGGAGGACGCCAGGGTTGCCACCACCGCCTCTGCCGTGCGGCGGCCCACTCCTGGCACGACGCTGATCTCGTCCACTGTGGCCTGTCGGAGTTTGCGGACCGAGCCGAAGTGCTTGAGCAGGGCGGCTTTGCGGGTTTCGCCGAGGCCTGGGACGTCGTCGAGTTCGGAAGCGATCATGCGCTTCGAGCGTTTTTGGCGGTGGTAGGCGATGGCGAAGCGGTGGGCCTCGTCGCGCACTCGTTGAAGGAGGTACAGGGCGTCGCTGGTGCGCGGGAGGATCAGCGGGTCTTGCTCGCCTGGGACCCAGACCTCTTCCAGGCGCTTGGCGAGGCCTACCACTGCCACGTCGGTGATGCCCAGTTCGGCGAGGACGTCGGCTGCGGCTGCGGCTTGGGGGGCGGCGCCGTCGACCACCAGGAGGTTGGGTGGGTAGGCGAACTTGCGGGGTTTGCCGGTGTCCGGGTCTATGCCCGGGTTGGGGCCGCCGGATGCGGTTTCGCGGAGCATGGCTTGGAAGCGGCGGCGGACCACTTCGGCGATGGAGGCCACGTCGCCTTCGGTGGCTGCTTCGCGGAGGGCGAAGCGGCGGTACTCGGACTTGCGGGCCAGGCCGTCTTCGAAGACGACCAGGGAGGCCACCACGTCGGTGCCCTGGACGTGGCTGATGTCGATGCACTCGATGCGCAGCGGAGCCGTGTCCAGCATCAGGGCGTCCTGCAGTTCGCCCAACGCCGCCGAGCGGGCTGTCAGGTCGCCGGCGCGGCGGAGTTTGTGCTGGGCGAACGCTTCCGCGGCGTTGCGGGCCACGGTTTCCATCAGCGCTCGCTTGTCGCCGCGCTGTGGGACGCGCAGCACCACGCGGGAGCCGCGTTGTTCGGAGAGCAGGTCTTCCAGAGCCACAGCGTCGTCCGGCAGCACGGGGACGAGGACCTCGCGCGGGGTGCTCTCGGTGTTGTCGCCGTAGAACTGCATGATGAACTGGTCGACCAACGCCGCGTCGTCGACGGCCTCGACCTTGTCCAGCACCCAGCCCCGCTGGCCGCGCACCCGGCCGCCGCGCACGTGGAAGACCTGGACCGAGACCTCGAGCTCGTCCTGCGCGAACGCCATCACGTCCGCGTCCGTGCCGTCGCCCAGCACGACGGCCTGCTTCTCCATCGCACGGCGCAACGCGCCCAGGTCGTCTCGCAGGCGGGCCGCGCGCTCGAACTCGAGAGCGTCCGAAGCGGCCGACATCTCGCGTTCCAGGCGGCGGATCATGTGGTCCGTCTTGCCCGCCAGGAAGTCGCAGAAGTCCTCGACGATCTCGCGGTGTTCGGAAGCGGAAACCTTGCCCACACAAGGAGCAGAGCACTTGTCGATGTAGCCGAGCAGGCACGGGCGCCCGATCTGCCCGTGGCGCTTGAAAACGCCGGCGGAACAGGTGCGCGCCGGGAACACGCGCAGCAACAGGTCGAGCGTCTCGCGGATGGCCCACGCGTGCGCGAACGGGCCGAAGTAGCGCACGCCCTTCTTGCGCGGGCCGCGGTACACGTGCAGCCGCGGATAGTCCTCGTGCAGCGTCACCGCCAGCACCGGATACGACTTGTCGTCGCGGTAGCGGACGTTGAAGCGCGGGTCGAACTCCTTGATCCAGTTGTACTCGAGCTGCAGCGCCTCGACCTCGGTGGTGACCACCGTCCACTCGACGGAGGCCGCCGTCGTCACCATCTGGCGCGTGCGCGGGTGCAGCCCGGCCAGGTCCGCGAAGTACGAGTTCAGCCTGCTGCGCAAGCTCTTCGCCTTGCCGACGTACACGACCCGGCCACCGGCGTCGCGGAACTTGTAGACGCCGGGAGCCTCAGGAATCGTGCCCACCGCGGGGCGGTACGTCGAGGGATCTGCCACGCCGTCAAGACTATCGACGTGGTCTGACAAAAACAGAAAGGGTCAGGCCAGGACCACTTGGTCGCCCTGAACGCGCACCGCGACCGCACGCAGACCGGTCGTCGCCGGCCCCTTCTTCACCGAGCCGTCGGCGGGCGAGAACTGACTGCCGTGCGACTGGCACGTGATGGTGCCACCGGACGGCTCCGCGACCGTCGAACCCTGGTGCGTGCACGTCGCGTCGTAGGCCTTCACCTCGGTCGCGGAGATCCGCGCCACGACGATCTTCTTGCCGCCAGGGCCGTCGACCACGGCGCCGCCGCCTTCAGGCACGTCGGCCAGCGCGACGAGCGCGCCACCGGAGGACGCCGACGTCGGCGTGGAGCCGTTCTGCTTGGGGGTCGAACCTGAGCCGGTGCCCGAAGGAGCCGGCGAGCCGCACGCGGTCACGAGTCCACTCGGCACCGCGAGGGCGACCACGATTCCGCACAGCGCCGCCCGCCTGCTGACCGGGCTTTCGGTGTTCACGACCGTTCCTCCGTGGTGGTGGGTGTCCGGGTTCACACCACAGCATTACGCGAGGAGATCGCGCAGCGTTCAGCCAGAAGCCCGATGCACAGCAAATGCACAGGTAGATTTCGACCGTGCGCAAGGATCTTCTGGCCATCGCCGACGCGCTCCTCCCAGGCACACGGCTGGATGACGCCTATGCAGCGCCCGACGGCAACATCCGCGAGGTGCTCCTGATCCCCGGCAAGGCCGCAGCCCGGACGGCTTCGTGAAAGCGATCGTCTCCTGGCTGGAAGCTCAGGAGAGCAGCAGGTCCTGACCCGAAACCGAGATGGCGACCTGGGTCAGCCCCGACGTGGCGGGCCCCTTGCGCACAGCACCGGAGGACGGGTCGAAAGCGCTCCCGTGCAACGGGCAGGTGATGACACCACCGGCGGGAGGGTTGACCAACGAGCCCACGTGCGGGCAGGCCGGGTTGAACGCGCGGAATTCACCCGATTGAGGCTGCACGACCAGGAGCTGGGCGTTGCCGGGCATGTCCACCAGCACGCCACTGCCCACCGGCACCGAAGCAGCGGAGGTCACGCGGTCACCCGGCCGGGCGGTCCCCACGCCGCCCGTCTTGCGAGGAGCGGGCTCGCCACAGGCGCCCAAGGCGGCAGCGAGCCCACACAACAACAGCACTGAACGACGATCCACGAGCACCGATTATCGGCGCTGGTCCTCCGCGGCGGCCGTCCGGGCCAGTGCCAGCACGGCGGTGAACGGCGGGAACCAGTGCCGGGAGTGCGACGGCGGGTTCGCCCAGCGCAGCGATCCGTACCTGGTCATCGTGGGTGGGAGGGCGATCCGGTGCGGTGAGCGCACGAACTGGACCTCTGGCGGCGCCTTCAGGTGCGTCGGGAGCAACGCGACCAGTTCGGCGAGGAAGATCCAGTGTTCGCGGGGGCCGGGGATGACGGTGACCGGGCCGGCGAGCATGCGCGACTTGAGGTCGGCCAGCACGCGCGACCCGATTCGCGCGGGCATGGCCAGTGCTGTGGTGGCGGGGCCGAGGGGCAGGAACACGCCTTGCTCGGTGACCGTCACCTGCCAGCCGAGCAGCCGGTAACCGGCGACGGCCTCGCCGATCATCCGGTCGTGTCCCCTGTTCTGTGGGATCCCGGCACTACCGTGGCCGGTCTCCGCGGTCGTGAGACTCATCGGCGGTTGTCCTCCCCGTAGGTGGGTCAGGCACTGGTCGAACCACGGGGATCGACCCGCGACCCGACGATGTGCAGGGTGCGTCGCACTTCCCGCCAACACCACTCGCCCGGTGCATGAGCGTCATGCACCGGGCGTATGAAGCTCATCCGCCGCACGGAGGTACGAGCACTGCGACACGCGAATCCATTACGTCTTATGCATGAGATGGATGGACTGACGATCACGGCTCCGTACACTTGGTGAACGCTCAGTGACGGGGGCGAGGCCGATGGATACCGCGAGACCCAAATCCAGGCGCGCTTGCCCGTGTGGAGCGTTCATCGCCGCCGACAACACCGATCGCCTTTGTCACCGGTGCCGGCGCAACGCCCGTTCGGACGTCCACGGCCCCCCTGCCGTCCCGGACGACTTCTGGGACAACCCCGCGATCACGGCCGCCTTCGCGGACCGCGACATGGGTGCACTGATCTCCGCTTACCGGCACCACCCGCAGCACCTGAGCCGGGTCAGCCAGGACCGCATGGCGGGCTGGCTCGGCATCAGCCAGGCGCAGCTCTCGCGGTACGAGTCGGGCGAGAACCAGATCGACCGCCTCGACCGGCTGCGCCACTTCGCGCTCGTGCTCGGTGTACCGGGCGAACGACTGTGGTTCGACCGAGTCGTCATCCCAGCTCAGGCAGGCTCACTCGACACGAGCCCGCCAGACGTGCTCGCCGCCCCCTGGGAGGCGACGAGCATTGCCCGTTCGGTCGAGGAGACGGCGAGGAGCGACTTGGCGATCAGCAGACGAGCGGCGCTCACCGGAGCGGCCGCGGTGACGGTGGGATCCGCACTGGTCGAGCCGCTGCAGCGGTGGTTGCACCCGCTGCAGAACCTGTCGAAGTGGTCGTCGCACTCGGCGATCAGTGAGGAGGAGCTCGCAGCCCTGCAGCGCGTGGCCGACGGCCTGCGCGGCTGGGGCGGCAGGGGCGGCTACGGACTGGCGCGCAAGGCGGTGCTGGGGCAGCTCGACGAGCTGGCCGAACGCCTCCAGCGCGCGCCGGCGGGCCCGACGACAGAACGCGCGTTCTTCATCGGCGCGGAACTGTCCAAGGTGGCAGCGAGCATGTCGTTCGACGCCGGCCTGCACAACGCGGCCCAGCGCTACTACGTGCTGGCGGTCCGCATGGCCAAGGCAGGCCACAACGACGGCTTCGCGGCCCTCTGCCTGGCCGCCATGGCACGGCAGATGTTCGACCTGGGCCGCCCGGAGGACGGCCTGGAACTCGTCCAGCTCGGCCAGTACGGCACCCGCCGGACCGGCACGCCGACCCTGAAGGCCCTGCTGCTGACCCGCGAGGCCTGGGCCTACGCCCAGATGGGCAAGACCCGCGAGTTCCACCAGGCCGTGGGCATGGCGCAGGACAGCTTCGCCCAGCGCGAGGCGGACAGCGAACCGCGCTACCTGCACAGCTTCGACGAGGCGGAGCTCGAAGGCGTGATCGGGGCACGGTGCCGCGACCTCGCCAAACACGACCCGGCTCAGGCCGTGTTCGCCGAACAGCACATCCGGCGGGCCCTGGAACTGCGAGACCCGTCGAAGGTGCGCAACCGCGCTTTCGACGTGATCGGACTGGCGCGCACCAAGATGGTCGCGGGAGACCCGGAGGCAGCGTGCGGGTTGATCAACGAGGTTCTGCCGACAGCGGCGAAGCTCTCCTCGGGACGGGTGCTCCGCAAACTGGAGGACTTCGCCAAGGAAGCGGCTACGCACCGCCACATCCGCGCCGTTCAGGAGACACGCGACGCGATCAGAGCGATCCGGACGGCTTGATGCGGGTAGGCATCACCGGCCACAGCAACCTGGTCCCCGAGTGCGTTCCGGCCGTGCAGGCAGCCCTGACCGAGGTCCTCCAGGACCTCGATCGTCCCCTGGTCGGCGTCACGTGCCTGGCACCGGGCGCCGACCAGGTCTTCGCCAGAGCCGTCCTGGCTCTCGGCGGGCAGGTCGAGGTGGTCCTCCCGGCGCTGGACTACCGGGACCGCCTGAAACCGCACCAGGTGGCCGACTACGACGAACTGCGCGCCGCCGCCACGGTGGTCAGCGTCCTGCCGCACATGTCGAGCGGGCGCCAGGCCTACGTGGCGGCGAACGAACGCATGCTCGCCTCGGTGGAGATGCTGATCGCCGTGTGGGACGGCGTGCCGGCGCAGGGCAAGGGCGGCACGGCGGACGTGGTGGAGCAGGCGCGGGCGTCCGGCGTCCCGATCGAGGTGGTGTGGCCACCGGAGGCGCGCAGGAAGTCCTGACGCCGGGACCACTACTCCACCAGAGGGAAGTTCGTCGGCAACCGGACCAACTCGGCCCGCCGGTCTACCCCCGGCCCTCGACGTTGATCACGATTTCAGGGCATGGCAGCCGATCCGTTCGCTCGCCTGGCCGACCGCCAGCACGCACTGCGAACAGCCCTGCGAGCCCTCCAGGCCGCAGGCCCGGGCAGCCCTGACTTCCCCTCCTTGGTCGCGGAGACCGACAAGGAGGTCACCGCGGTGATGGAAGCGCGCAGGGACGTGGAAGCGGCCAGGCTGGCCACCCCGAACCGCGCCATCGCCGCCGCGACGACCACGGCGGCGCTGATCGTCGCCGTGGGCTGGTTCGACGCCTGGTCCCTGCTCTCCCTCCTCCTCGCCACCGCCACCGCGGCAGCGGTCCTCGTGGACCCCACGGGCCGCCACCTCTGGGAGCCGAGGGCCAGGACCACGGCCATCACGGCCGCCCTGACCGCCACCATCGCCACCCCGCTGGCACACGGCTGGGCAACAGCAATCACCGCCGCAGGCATCGCGTGGTGGGCCTGGAGGACGCTCAAATGATCAACATCGATCCGGTCAAGGCCCTGGACGACAAGGTCGAGCGCCTCAAGAAGGACCTCAAGTCCCTGACCGCCCGCATCGACAACACCCAGACCGACGCGGCCCAGCAACAGCTCAGCACCACCAACCAGCTGCGCGACACCAACCGCAAGCTCACCAAGACCAACGACCGCATCACCGAGCTCGCCGAGAGCGTGCACCGCCTCGAACGCCTCCTGGTGGCCCTCAACCGCAAGGTGCGGGCAGGCGAGACCCAGAAGGCGGACTTCGACGACTGGCCGGAGATCACCAAGGCCGAGATCGCCAAGATCCTCGCGGGCCAGGAAGCCTACGCCCGCAAGACGTTCACGCAGCAGGAAGCCAAGAACACCCGCAAGGCCATCGCCGAGTACGACAGGGCGGCCCACATCGCGATCGACGCCGCCGAAGCGCTCACCACCCTCCCGCCGAACGCGGAGTCGTTGTGGCGCAAGAAGTACGACCAGTGGCGAACGATCACGCAGCGAACCCGCCCCGAAGCACCGGACGACAACACGCACGCCAGTGACACCGTCGCCAAGTCAGCGGGCAACGAAGCGATAGCGCAGGCACGCCAAAAGATCCGCGCTCGCATCGAGGACGCGGTCACACGGGACCTGCTGTTCCCCGCGTGGTTCGAGAACATGCTCGGCCCGGCCGCGCCACCCGGCAAGGCGGACGATTGGCTTTACACCGCAACGGATGTCGTGTTGTACCGGCTGCTGCACGACGTGACGAGCCCAGCGGACGCACTGGGTTCACCACCTCAGGAACAAGGGCATCGCAGAACGCTCCACGACCGCTTGGTCGTGGAGTGCGCGGACTACCGCAGGCCGTAGGAACTCGAGCAGGTACACCGGACAGGGCGCCTCTGTCCGGTGTACTCAGGTGTCTACGCCAGCTCCAGGCTGAAACGCTGCTGCTCGGCGTCCACCGCGAGCACCTTCACCTGCACCGAGGACCCCACCTCGGCCTGGTGGCCGTGCAGAAGCCCGTGTGCACCAGCGGGGTGCTCGACGAACGAACCGAAGGGAACGGTCGAGACGACCTTCCCCGAAAAGACATCACCAACGTTGGGAAGCATTGCGCATCACCTCCTCTCCCGTGCGCACATCCCGAAGAACGGATGAACGCGGGGGCTGGAGGGGCCCTGATCAAGTCAGGGCCGGGCAACCGTTCCGCTCACGGCACAAGGCCGACCCGGCAGTCATACCCGCAACCCTAGCCAGCACAAGCCGGTGTCCGCAATGGAATCTAGAATCCGTCACATGCTGGAGACGTCCGCACGGCTGCTGAAACTGCTGTCCCTGTTGCAGGTGCGGCGCGACTGGACGGGCCCCGAGCTCGCGGACAGGCTCAGCGTCGACGTGCGCACGATTCGCCGCGACGTCGACAAGCTCCGCAGCCTCGGCTACCCCGTCACCTCGCTGCCCGGCGCGACCGGCGGCTACCAGCTCGGCGCCGGCGCGGAACTGCCGCCGTTGCTGCTCGACGACGACGAGGCCGTCGCCGTCGCGGTCGGGCTCAGGACCGCCGCCAACGGCACGATCGCGGGCATCGAGGAGACCTCGGTCCGCGCGCTCACGAAGCTCGAGCAGATCCTGCCGACGAGGCTGCGCAGGCGGGTGCAGGCGCTCCAGATGCACACGACTCCCCTCACGGCGGCGGGACCGACCGTCGACGCGGAGACGCTCACGATCATCGCGGCGGCCTGTCGCGACCACCAGCAGCTGCGGTTCACCTACGCCCCGACGCAGGGCGAGCCCTCCAAGCGCCTGGTCGAACCCCAGGGTCTCGTGCACACCGGGAGACGGTGGTACCTGGTGGCGTGGGACGTGTCCAAAGAGGACTGGCGGACGTTCAGGGTCGACCGCATCACCACCGAACCCACCCTCGCCGCCCGCTTCACGCCGCGCGAACCACCCGCGGAGAGCCTGGGCGACTTCGTGTCCCGGCAGGTCGCCTCCAACGTCTACACCTACCAGGCCGTGCTCACGATCCACGCCCCGCTCGAAGCCGTCGCGGAACGCACGTCGCCGGTGTCCGTCTCACTCGAACGGATCGACGACAACTCGTGTCTCATGCGCACGGGAGCCGACTCGCTCGACCGGATCGTGTTCCACCTGCTGTTCCTCGGCTTCGAGTTCGAGGTGCACGAACCGGCGCAGCTCGCCGAGCACGTCGCGACCCTCATCACCCGTCTGCAAAAAGCGATTACAGTGCAAGGGTGACAGTGGACTTCGCGACCGCCGCGGACCCGTTCAGACGGGAACTGCTCGCGCACTGCTACCGGATGCTCGGCTCGCTGCACGACGCCGAGGACCTGGTGCAGGAGACGTACCTGCGCGCGTGGAAGGCGTACGGGCAGTTCGAGGGCCGCTCGTCGGTGCGCACCTGGCTGTACCGGATCGCCACGAACGTCTGCCTCACCGCGCTCGAGGGCCGCACCAGGCGACCGCTGCCGTTCGGGCTCGGGACGCAGAGCGCGACCGAGCAGGACCCGCTGACCCAGGACCACGAGATCCCGTGGCTGGAGCCGTTCCCGACCGATCCCGCCGCCATCGTCACCGAACGCGAGTCCACCCGCCTGGCGTTCGTCGCGGCGCTCCAGCACCTGCCGCCGAGGCAACGCGCGGTGCTGATCCTGCGCGACGTCCTCAGGATGAGCGCCGCCGAGACCGCCGACGAGCTGGAGATGACGGTCGCGGCCGTCAACAGCGCCCTGCAACGGGCCCACGCGCAGCTCAAGGACCTCTCCGAGGACGAGGTCACCGAACCCGCGGACGCCAAGCCGTTGCTCGACCGGTGGGTGAAAGCCTTCGAGGCCAAGGACATCCCGGCGATCATCGGAATGTTCGCCGAGGACGTCGTCTGGGAGATGCCGCCGTTCCCGCAGTGGTACCGCGGTCCGGACGCGGTCGCGTGGCACCTCGCGAACCAGTGCCCGGCCGTGCCGCACGGCGCCAGGATGATCGCCACCGAGGCGAACGGCCAGCCCGCGTACGGCCTGTACCTGCGCGAGGAGGACGGCGTGTTCCGGCCGTTCAACCTCCAGGTGCTGGACCTGAAGGACGACCGGATCACGCACGTCCTGTCGTTCTTCGACCTCAGTCTGTTCCCGAAGTTCGGGCTGCCCGGGACCGCATGAACTCGGAGCGGTCGAGCGGCCGGTTCACGACCCGCACGTCGCCGATCCAGCCGTACAACGACTTCTCGACGACCTTGTTGTACGCGTAGGCACCGACGAGCCACGGACCGCTGGCCGCCGAGATGCCGCGCGCGGGCGTGGACGGGTTGCGCAGCAAGGGAGATCCGTCGACGTACAGCGTCGTGTGCACGCCGTCGTTGACCACCGCGACGTGCCACCACGTCTCGTAGGGCATCTCGTGCCCCCAGTTGGTCGAGATTCCCGCCTGGTTGCGCGGGAACACGGCCCACTGCAACCCGCCGCCGCCCGCGAGGTTCAGCGTGGCGATCGGCTCGCTCGGGTCGTCACCGGTCCTGCCGGCCGCGGAGCCGGGCGCGAGCTTGGTGAACAGGCCGCACCACGGGTGGTCGAAGTCCTTGGGCAGCTTGTGGAACAGCTCGATGGTGTACCCGCGCTCGAACGTCTCCCGGTTGATCGGCGCACCTTCCACAGTGGACAGGTAGCCGTTCTTGCCGAAGTACAGCGAACGGTGTGACGGCGCGAACCGGTGGTGGTCATCCGAAGCCGTCAGCGTGCCGGTTTGGGTGAGATCGTTGCCGTTGCCCGACAGGTCCTTCAGGCCCTCGCCGAGCCGCCAGTACGCGACCGTGCCGCGCACCAGCACGTCCCGCACGGGCTGAGCTGCGGGCAGCACCGGCGGGTCGAACCGGGCGAACCGCTGCTCGAAGTCGATCGGCACGCTGAACCGGTCGGCAGGTCCGGTCAGCTCGATCTCCTTGCGCTCCAACGGGTTGAGCGTCTTCTTTCCGAGCAGCCACGGCGAGAGCGTGCGCACGTCGATGGTCTTGCGGTCCAGGTCGAAGTGGTACAGCCGGATCATCGCGCCGCCGCCGTAGTAGCGGTCCTGGTAGTTCGTGATGTGCACGTGCACGTCGTTGCCGGACGCGTTCCGGAACGTCGCCCGCGCCGGCGGCCAGAAGTGTCCGTTGAGCGACAGGAAGATCTGGTCGTTGTCCTTGATCAGCTCGTCCCACAGCTTGCGGCCGTAGTCGGACATCACCGCGACGCCGTCACCCCCGTCCTGGACCACCTCGTGCGTGGTGAGGACGACCGGCAGCTTCGGGTGCTGCTTCAGCACGTTCCGCGCCCACTCGAAACCCTTGGCGGACATGCGCCAGTCCAGCGCGAGGACCAGCCATTCCTTCCCGGCCGCGCGGAACACGTGACAGCTGTTGTAGCCGTCCGCGCTCGCACCGCGGAACGTCGGCGAGTGCCGGAACCGCTGCGGCCCGAACGCGTCCAGGTACGGCGTGCGGCCGCGCTGGTCGTCGGTGCGCGAGTCCGGCAGGTCGTGGTTGCCCGCGAGCACGCTGTACCCGACGCGACGCCGGTCGAGCACCTCGAACCGCGCGCTGATGTCGTCGATCTCGCTCTTGCGGCCGTTCTCGACGAGGTCGCCGAGGTGGCTGACGAAGACGATGTTCTCGGACTTCTGGTGGTCGACCAGGTACTGCAAGGTCGCCTTCATCGGCGCCGAGTCACCGCGGTCGAGGTCGAACATGTACTGCGTGTCCGGGATCACCGCGAGCGTGAACCGCCGCGACTCGGGGTCGGGCCGGCCGCCGCCGACAACGATGTCAGCGGCTGCGGAACCGGGCGTGACCAGGGCGGCAGCGGCGGCGGTCGCACCGGTGCCGAGCAGGAAGGAGCGGCGGGACGCGGTCATGGCGCGGAGCGTAGGTGCGCTGGGCCAACGCCAGGCGAACGCAAGGCGAAGCCTCTGCCGCAAGTGCACGCGGGGAGCTTTCGTTCGCTACGACGACACGCAAGGGCCCCGCGTGCGGCCCAGCAAGGAGGCGTGCGTGCTTTTGAGGAACGCGGGGGCCCTGCGTTTCCTCCAGGGAAACGCGGGGCCCCCGCGTGACTCGATAGCATGGCTAACTATGTCCTGGGGGTTGCTGGCGGTGGCGGGTGTGGTGGTTGCGGCGGGAGGGCTGCTGCAGGGGTTGATCGGGTTCGGACTGGCGCTGGTGGCGGTGCCGCTGCTCGCGTTGCTCGACCCGGCGCTCGTGCCGGTTCCGGTGCTGGTCATCGCCAGCGCGCACGCGATGATGTCGCTGGCCAGGGAGTTCACCCACGTCGACTGGCGCGGCGTGGGCTGGGCGATGCTGGGGCGCCTGCCGGGCACGATCGTCGGCATCTGGATCGTCGACTCGCTCGACCCGAAGAGTTTCGGCGTCGTGGTCGGCGCCGCGGTCCTCGTGTGCGTGCTGCTCTCGCTGATCTCGTGGCGGCCGCAACCGACGCCGGGGTCGCTGGTCACCGCGGGCGTGGCGAGCGGGTCGTTCGGCACGGCCACGTCGATCGGCGGGCCGATGGTCGCGCTGCTCTACCAGAACCAGGCGGGGCCGCAGGTCAGGGCGACGCTGGCGGCGTTCTTCACGCTCGGCTCCGTCACCTCGATCATCGGGCTGACGAGCACGGGGAACGTCACCGTGCACCAGTTGTGGAGCGGGGTGCTGCTGATCCCGTTCCTGGTGGCCGGGTTCCTGCTGTCCGGGCCGCTGCGCAAGCGGTTCGACGCCAAGGGGATCCGCACGCCGACGTTGATCGTCTCGGGGGTGAGCGCCGTGGTGCTGATCGTGCGGAGCGCACTCCTGTAGAGAGCGCGCTCCGCGACCAGATCAGGCGAACGGCTGCACGTTCGGCTGGAACACCTGGCCCTCAGCCGGAGCGACCAGATCCACCAGGTACTTCGCCACGACGGCGTCCGCGCCGGCCGAGCGGCCCAGGATGCAGTGGCCGAACGAGTCGACGCTGATCAGGCGCGCGTTGCCGAGCTGCTTGGCCATGCGCTGCGAGAACAGGTACTGCGTCGCGGGGTCGTAGTAGTTGCCCACCACGACGACCGGGTTCGCGGTCTTGCGGTTCCACGGCCCGATCCAGCGGTCCGGGTTGCGGGTCGGCCACGTCGGGCACGCCAGCAGGTCCGAGGCGGCCTGGTAGCGGCCGAACGTCGGCGACTCCTTCTCCCACTTGGTCGCCGTCTGCTCCCAGAAGCGGTTGGTGCGGGCGAACGGCTTGTCCGTGCAGTTGACCGCGAAGTACGAGTCGTCAGCGGTGTACGGGGTGTCGGCCAGCGGGTCGACGTCCATGCGGCCACCGCCGTTGTTCAACGGCGCCGGAAGGTCCACAACGGACTGAACGCTGAAGGCGGCAGCGGTCGGGTTCAGCGCGGCGTGCACGCTCTGCAGCCACGGCACCAGGGTGTTGATGCGCGCCACCGTGTACAGGTCACCGGCCACGCGGCCGATCACGTCGGCCAGCGTCACCTTGGTGCCGTTCGGCAACGTGACCGGGCCCTTGGCCAGGGCCTTCTTCATGTCCTCGAACTTCTGGCGGGCGTTGCCGGCGAACGCGCACTTCGCCGGACCCGCGCTGTCGCAGCGCTTCAGCATCGCGTCCAGCGCGATCTCGAAGCCCTGGGTGCGCTGACGGTCGTACTCCGCACCGTTGGTCAGGCGCAGCCGCGGGTCGACGTTGCCGTCGATCACGATCGCGCGCGACTTCTGCGGGAAGATGTTCACGTACGTCGAGCCGATCAGCGTGCCGTACGAGAAGCCGACGAAGTTCAGCTGCTTGTCGCCGACGGCCTCACGCATCATGTCGAGATCGCGCACGACGGCCTCTGTCGACATGAAGTTCAGCAGCGGACCGGCGTTGATCTTGCAGTAGTCCGTGTAGGCCTTGGCCGAACGGATGGTGTTGCCGATCTCCTCCTTGGTGATGGGCAGGCTGGACCAGCCCGCGTTCACCGCGTCGGACTCCTCCTGCGTGCGGAAGCAGCGCAGCGGCGCGCTGCGGGCCACACCGCGCGGGTCGAAGCCGATGACGTCGAACCGGTCGAGCACCGACGCCCCGAAGTAGTTCTTCGACACGGCGCCGCGCAGCAGGCCGGAACCACCGGGACCACCGGGGTTGAGGAAGATCGAGCCGATCTTGCGCGACGGGTCGTTCGCCGGGCGCTTCATCATCGCGATGCCGGTCTTCTCACCGCGCGGCCGCGAGTGGTCGATCGGCACTTCCTGGACGGCACACGTGAGCCGCGCACGCTCCTCGGGCGTGACGCTGGCGGGAAGACCGGCGAGAACGTCTGCCGCGCACTGCCCCCAGGCAGCGGGCTTGACGGAGGAGGACTCCGTCTGGGCTGATGCCGTGCCCAGGCCGGAAACAACGGTGCCGAGCACGAGCGCACTCACGAGCGCCGCGCGCTTGACACGCACAGATGCAGAAGATGACTTCACGGATGCACCCCACCACCGACGGTGCATCGTTTGTACCCGCCTATCGTCGGGTTGTTGGCCGTGGGTGGCGGCACTTGGCGTCTGCAAGTACCACCAACAGCGAGTTGGTGGTACTTGCAGACGCCATCAGCCCAAGGCGGATCCTGGAGATCGGCCCGGGCACCGGCCAGGCCACGCTGCCGCTGACTCACCTCGGCGACATGACGGCGGTGGAGCTCAGCCCGGAACTGGCCGCCGTCGCCCGTTCGCACGCACCCGCGGCGCAGGTGGTCGTCGCAGACTTCGACGAGTGGCCGCTGCCCGCCGAACGGTTCGACCTCGTGGTGTCCGCGACGGCGTTCCACTGGCTCGACCCTGCCACCCGGATGGCCCGGTGCGCCGCGGCACTGCGGCCCGGTGGCGCGCTGGCCGTGATCTCCACCCACCACGTCGCCGGTGGCACCGAACAGTTCTTCGTGGACGTTCAGGAGATCTACGAGCGCTGGGACCCGGCCACTCCGCCCGGCCTGAGGCTCTCCCCCACTGCCGAGATCCCGCGCGAGTTCGACGAGAGCGACCTCTTCGGCGAACCGGACTTCACCGGTACGAGTGGGAGCAGGCCTACGACACCGAGGCGTACGCGGACCTGCTCCTCACGTACTCGAACCACATCGCGCTGCCGGCCCGCGACCAGCTGATCGCGGACATCCGACAGCTCGTCGACACGCGATACGGCGGCCGGGTCACCAAGGGGTACATGACCCAGCTCGCCGTCGCTCGCGTCAGGACTTCCGGGTCCGCCGCGCCATGAGAACGGTCGCGCCGCCCGCACCGAGCAGGGCGAGACCACCGAGGCCGAGCGGCAGCACGTCGAAGCCGGTGAACGCCAGCTCGTCAGCGGAGGCCGCCTGCGCCTCAGGCGCCTGAGGTGCGCCTCCACCAGGTGGCGGCGGAACCTCGGTCCTGGTCGACGGAGGGTTCTTCGGCGGGGTGCTGGGCGGGGTCGACGGCGGCGTGGTCGGCGGCGTCGTCTCACCGGGCTTGCACCCCGTGTGCGCCGGGTTCGAGCGGCCGATGCCGTGGTTGGCGTCGCACTCGTAGCCCTTGTTCGCGTCCGAGCCGCCCGGCATCTGGCCCTGCGGGTTCTTGTTGTCCGCCTTGCCCACGCAGCCCGCGCACGGCTTGCCGACGGCCTCACCGCCGCCGTTGCCGTTCAGCGACGGCGACCCGTCGCGCGTCGAGTCGTACGGGCCGCTGACGTTCGCCCCGTTGCCGCTGAAGTCCGCGTTGGACGGTGGCTGCGGCACGGAAGTGTCCTGGGTGGACTGCGCCGGTGGGACCTGTGGGTTGTTCGTTATCCCGTTCCCCTTGCCGTTGCCGGGATCGGCGAGCCCCAGACCGGGGGCCAGCACCAACGCGGCGGCTGCGGCGAGGGCAGGAAGGAGCCGGGTTGCTTTCATGCCCGAGATATAGGACGGCCTGTGAGCTGCGTTACACCGCTTACCCACAGACCGCCTCGAAAAACGCGTCACGAACAGGTGATCCGCGGAGACGCCCAGTCACCGTGGTCGGAATTGATGCCGTCACCGGCGTCGGTGATGACCAACCGCAGGTTCTCGGCTCCGCTCAGTGACGCGGTCAGCTTCTTCGCGGGATCGGTTCCGGTCAGCCGTCCGGAATCCGCGACCTTCGTCTCGTCCGCGAACACCTGGAAGACCACCGATCCTCTGCCCGCGGCCACCTCGTCGTCGACGCCGGTGTCCACAGTGAACGAGGAGCACTTCCTGCCGAGGTAGAACTCGATGGTCGAGGCCGCGTGCGCGCCGAAACCCTTCTGGTGCGTGGTGCCGTTGATCGTCAGGGTCTTGCCGTCACCCGCCGCCTGGCTGCCGACGGATTTGTCGATCTCGACGGGTCCCCAGCCGTTCGTGGACGACGTGGCCTCGAACGCGGACAGGTCGGTCGTGCCGGCGGGCGGGGTCGGCCGCGGGCCACCGTCCCCCTTGGACACCCGGTAGATCACGGTCGCGAGCGACGGGACGGACGCCGAGATCGCGCCGGTCGTGGTGCGCGTGGACTTGGTCCACAGGTCCTTCAGCGTGGCCGGTCCGGACATGCCGATCTCCGAGAGCGAGGTCGAGATCGTCTGCGTGGAGCCGGACTTGTTGAACAGCGCCACGGCCTTGTCACCGTTCGCCAGCGGCTTCACGATCACGTCGACGCCGGTCTTGCCGGTGGTCCTGATGCGCTTGCCCTGCTTGCCGAGCTTGTCCTGGTCGATCGCGATGACGTCTTTGTTCTCCAGGATCGTGAACGTGTCCTGGCTGACCTTGCGCAGGTCGGAGCCGATCAGCAGCGGTGCGGCCATGATCGCCCACAGCGAGAAGTGGCTGCGGTACTGGGTCGCGGACATCTTGCCGTTGCCGACCTCGAGCATGTCGGGGTCGTTCCAGTGACCAGGACCGGCGTAGGCGTCCAGGACGACGTTCTTCTCGTAGATGTCCATCGTGCGCGGCCACGTGTCGTTGATGTCACCGGTGGTGCGCCAGAGGTGCCCGGTGTCGGAAGCCCACTCCCACGGCTTGTTCTGGCCCCACTCGCACAACGAGAAGACGATCGGACGGCCGGTCTTCTTCAACGCGTCGCGCATCTTGCGGTAGCGCTGCTTGGCGTCGACGCCCTGGTTGTTGCAGTTGTCGTACTTCAGGTAGTCGACACCCCACGACGCGAACTGCTGGGCGTCGGACTCCTCGTGGTCCAGGCCGCCGGGAAAACCGTTGTCCTTGTTGCAGGTCTTGGTGCCGGCGCTGGTGTAGATGCCGAACTTCAGGCCCTTGGAGTGCACGTAGTCCGCGACGGCCTTGATGCCGTTCGGGAATCTGGTCTTGTTGGGGACGAGTTTGCCGTTGGCGTCACGGGACTTCTCGGCCCAGCAGTCGTCGATGTTGACGTACTCGTAGCCCGCGTCCTTGAGTCCGCGGTTCACGAAGATGTCGGCGATGCCCTTGACCATCGCCTCGTTGAAGTCGGCACGGCAGTGGGTGGCGTTCCAGTTGTTGAAGCCCATCGGTGGAGTGAGGGCCAGGCCGTCCGGTAACGCCTGTGCGGCAGGCACGACCAGGACAGAACTGACCACTGTGGACAGCACGGCCAGAGCGAGGGTGCGCATGGGGCTCTCCTTTCCGAACATCACGCGGGAAGACCCCACGGCTTGCCGGGGGTCGTGATGGCGACCGGCCGGACGGCCAGGTCGGGGCGGCGGCCCCTGGGGTGCACCAGGACTTCCTGCCCGCGGCGCAACGGGATCTCCAGCGTCCCGTCGCCGCGGTCGTGGTACCGGACCGGGCTCACCACGGACACCGGGCCCGTGATGCCGTGCCGCAGCACCAGCGGCTCCCCCGCGCGGCTGCGGACGAGCACGAACTCGGTCTTGCCCTTCGTGCGCTTCGCCGTGACGGAGAAGCCGCCTTCACAGGAGTGGTCGGCGATCATCACGTCGGGCCACGCGGAGGGCACGGCGGGGAACACGCGCACGATGCCGCCCCAGCTCTGGCAGACGAAGTCGTGGATCGTCTGCGCGCCGGACAGCGGAGTCTCCACGACCGGTCCGGCCTCGGTGTACATGGTGTTCTCGAGGACCGGGTAGCGCTTGGTCGTGTCGAACATCTTCACGAAGTAGCCGTAGGCCTCGTCGCCGCGGAACATGCGTGCGGCGATCGAACCGGACCCGGAGTAGCTGTAGCCGCGGTGCGCGGGCTCCAGCGACATCCAGTGGTGCAACGACTTCTCGATCAACGCGCGGTTCTCCTGCTGCTCCCAGTTGACCGTCATCAGCGGGAACGTCGCGAGCAGGTGCGAGAAGTGCCGGTGCGAGTTCACGAACGGCACACCGGCGCCGATCATGAACCCGTTCTCGTCGACCGGGTACGGCGTGAGGTCCCTCAACACCTCCTGCCACTTCGGTTCCAGCGGATCGTTGATCTTCAGCAGCTTCGCGGAGTCGACCAGCGTCTGGCAGCCCCACCGGATGAGCTGCAGGTCGTAGTTGCAGTCGGGGGCGTCGCCGTACTCGGGCGAGGTGGTGACGTCGAGGTGGAGCTTGCCGTCGTTGCCCTTCTTGAGGAAGTGCAGGTAGTAGTTGATCGACCGGCGCAGCAGCGGGAACACGACGTCGGAAAGGATCTTGGGATCCATGCTGTGCCGGTACGACAGCCAGACGTTGTGCAGGGCCCACGTGAGGTTGCCGAGCTCCTTCACGCCGGTGCCGCCGCTGCCCGGCTCGTACAACGTGCCGATGTTGGACGTGGTGCGGTCGGTGCTGCGGCCGACGCCCGCCGAGTCGTGGCGGTACTGCTCCTTGACGTTGCGGACGAGCTGGTCCTGGTTGTCCTTCAGGGTGCTGGTGATCGAGTCGAGTTCCAGGTGGTTCGAGCCGTGGATCAGCCAGTACTCGAGCTGCACGTTGAGGTTCCACCAGGCCGCGGCCCACGGCGTCTTCTCGAGCCACGGGCCGGTCGTCGCCATGACCGGGCTGCCGGCGCGGGAGCCGGACGCGACCTTGTAGAGCTGGATCCAGTAGAACGACTGGAGCCGCTGGTCGCCGAACGACAGGAAGCTCTTCCGGTAGAAGGCGTTCCACCACTTCCGGTGTGACCTGGTCAGCTGCGCGCCCGCGGCCTCGCGCACGGCGGTGAGAACGATCTTGTCCGCTGCGGCCTCGGGATAGGTGTGCGCGACCGAGAGCAGCAGCAGCTGGGTGCGGCCGGTCGTGGTGAGCCGGAAAGCGGTTGCCGTCTGGCCGCCCGCGTTCAGGGCCTGCGTCACCAGCGTCTCCCGGCCGTCGGCTTTCGTCACGGGATCCGGGTTGAGCACGTACCCGTCGGGCAGCGGGTTGAAGTCCGCGCGGGGCGGGATCGCCTTGGACGGCACGAACTCCAGCACCGGCTTCTCCGTGCCCGACGCGGTGACCTGCACCGACAGCACCGAGCGGGTGGAGTGGACGTAGGCGGCGAACGAGATGACGCCCAAGGTCGTGGTCACGGTTCCACGCAGCTCCGCGTTCCACAGGTCGAGGCGCCAGTCGACGGCCGTGACGGTGCCGGCGGCGGTCAGCTTGAGGTTGCCGACAGGCAGTCTGCACACGCCGTACTGGCTACCGCCGGTCGTGCGGTGATCTTGGACGTCGGCGTGCTGCACGGTGAACCTGACGGTGCTGCCCTCGGCGTACACGACGCTGCCGAGCCGTCCGTCACCGAGGAACGGAGCCTGCCCGTACTGGGTCGGAGGCCTCTGCCAAACGAGATCCTGCGCCCCGACGAAATCTTTCCACGCGTCTTCCGACATGCCGTCGCACGCGAAGACATCCGATGGCCCGGCCTCTTTCCCGGTCGCCACACCCGTCTGGGCGAGCAGCACCGCCGCCGTCGTCCCGCCGATGAAACCCCGTCTGCCAAAGACCATTTCCCGCTCCCCGTCCGCGCATGACGACAACTCACGTCCTGCTGCGCGGCGGTGCAGCTTGGTCCAGACAACTGGGAAAGGTAGGAGTTCTGGACCACATCGCGCAAGACCCAACCAACCGCAACACGAAGCAACAACCGGGTGCTGCTCACCCTGCGATGTGGGTAAGACGCCTAGGATGTCCCGCCAAAGGGGCGGGGAGACGACGCACGAGCCGTGCCCTTGTACGAGGAGGTGGCATGGCCGTGTCGACAACGGCGTTCAACGAGGGCAGGGTCCCCCAGCGGGGCCGTCCTCGCGACGCCAGCAGGGACGACGCATTACGTCAGGCAGCGCTCGAGGTGATGGCCGAGGTCGGGTACCGGGCCCTCACCATGGACGCCGTGGCGGCCCGCGCGAGGGCGGGCAAAGCAACGATCTACCGGCGCTGGGAGTCGAAGCTCGATCTGGTGATCGACACGTGCACCCAGCTCGCCACGCAGAACCTCGCGGCACCGGACACCGGCTCACTGGCCGGCGACCTCCGCGAGTTCCTCTCGTCGTTCGCCGCGTTCCTCTCAGGACCGATCGGCAAGGCGGCTCAGGCACTGGTGGGCGAGCTGCCGCACGAGCCGGAGCTGGCGGCGGCGTTCCGCGAGACGTTCCTGATCTCGCAACGCGACGTGCTCCGCGGCATCCTCGACCGCGCCGCCGAACGGGGCGAGCTGCGCGCCGACGCCCCGCGCGGCATGGCCGTCGAGATCGCGGGCGCGGCGCTGATCTACCGCCTGATGCTCACCGGCGACCCGCTCGACGAGCCGTTCGTGGAGAAGGTCGTCGAGCAGGTCCTGTTGCCGTTGGTGCAGGTGTCCTAGCGGAAGAGCTTGCGGACCAGCGCGAAGCCGACCACTGCGCCGACCGCGATCAGCGTGTACTTCACCTTGGGCTGGCTCAGCACGTCGAGCACGGACGACTTGCCCTGCTCGACGAGCTTCTGCGGGTTCGCGCGCTCGCTGAGCTCGTCCAGGGTGGCGGCCAGCGCGGTGCGAGCCTGTTCGATCTCGCGCTGGATGGTGTCGGGATCGCGAGCCACATGTCCTCCTAGCAGCGGTTCTGCCCGCAACCGTAGTGGACGGCCAGGTGTTCGGCTTCGAGCGACCCACGTGCGCCCCGAGAGAGCGAGTACATGATGGGCCGATAGGCTTCCACGCGAGGGGTCGTAGCCCAATTGGCAGAGGCACTGGGTTTAGGTCCCAGCCAGTGGGGGTTCGAGTCCCCCCGACCTCACTCGCGACTGGGCGGAGTGTGCTCATGGAGACCATTCGCCCAGGTCGCTCGTCGTGTCTTGTGGGGGGCGAAGCCCCCACACCCCACCCGGCGGGCTGCGCCCCCGGACCCCCGAGCCGGGCTTGCGTTCAGCGGTCCAGCACCACGACCCGGTCCTTCCACTCAGCCATCCACGCCACGACCCGGCCCTCCCACTCAGCCATCCACGCCACGACCCGGCCCTTCCACTCAGCCGCTCCCCTGCTCGGCGAGCCGTTCGCGACCGTAGAGCCGCACGGACTCCAGCTGCTCGAAGCTTCCGCCGGACGTCGTCAGCAGCGACTTGGTCACCAACGCCGACAGCACGGCCAGCACCCGGTCCGCCGGCAGGTCGCAGGCCGCCACCGCGAGGTCGAGCCCGAAGCTCGGGAACGCCGAGAGGCACCGGAAGACGTGCTGCTCGTCGGCGCTGAGGCGGTCGTAGCTCCAGCCGATCGCGGCGCGCAGGCTCCGGTGGCGTTCGGCGGCGGTGCGGTTGCCGCGGTTGAGCAGCTCCAGGCGGTCGTCCAGGCGGGCCAGCAGCTCCGCGACCGGCAGCACCGTCACGAGCCTGGCGGCGAGCTCGATCGCCAGCGGCAGCCGGTCCAGGCGCAGGCACAGCGCGGCGAGCACGTCCGGGTCGTCCAGGCGCAGGCCGAGCTGGTTGGCGCGGGCGCGGTCGGCGAACAGGTCCACGGCGTGTTCCAGGGGCAACGGCTGGACCGTGAACAACACCTCGCCCGGCACCCGCAGCGGCTCCCGGCTCGTCGCGATCACCCGGACGCCGGGACAGCCGAGCAGCAACGGCTCCAGCAGCGCCGCACAGTCCGCGGTGACGTGCTCGCAGTTGTCCAGCACCAGAACCGCCGTCCGGCCCGTCAGCGCGCGCACCAGGGCGCTCAACGCGGGGATCACGCCGAGCGCCGTCGCGCACGCCTGGACGACATCCGATTCCGGCGAGAGCTCGACCCGCACCGCCCCTGTCGCGAACTCCTTGGCCAGCCTGCTCTTCCCCACGCCGGCGGGCCCGACGAGCGTGAGCACGCGGGCGTCGCGGAGATTGCCGAGACGGTCCAGCTCGTCGTCACGGCCGATGAAACTGTCCAGTGCCGTAACGGGTTCACTCGCGCGTTGCCGGTAAGCGCGCTGACGGCAGGCGTTCGAGCAGTACCGCACTTGTCTGCGTCTGGAGGTCGCGACGCCGCAGGTCGCACACGTCCCCACCTGGTCGGCCATCGCACGGATCGTAGTCAAACGATTACACCTGCAGAAAGGCCTTTCCGATCACCTGTGGACCAAAGGCGCTCGAGCGCGTATACATCGGATGTGTCGCCGCCGCGACCGAGGTCTTGGAGGACTGGACATGCGGTTGTCCACCGTGCGGTGGCGCGCGTCGGGGTTGCTCGCCGTCGCACTGACGGCAGGCTTCACAATTCCCGTAGCAGCACAAGAAACTAGCGTAATACCCAAGGCCGTGGTGGCGGTCTCGAACGGCGTTCCGACGCTGTCGGTGACGCGGGGCGGCACCACGGTGCTGGAGCCGAGCCCGTTGGGCGTGGTGACGGAAAGAGCGGATCTTTCCACAGGTCTGCGCCTGACCGGGCGGACCGAGCGGCGTGTGGTCGAGCACTACACCGCGTCGTCGGGCAAGCAGCGGCAGCGGACAGTGGCCCACAAGGAGGAGCGCTACTCGTTCGCCGGTGCGGCCCGTCTGGACGTGGTCGTGCGCACGGCGACGGATGGTGTCGCGTACCGGTACGAGCTGCCTGCGGGCTTGGGCAACGTGCTGCGAGAGACGTCGGCGTTCGTCGTTCCGGCCGCTGCGACGGCGTGGATCGCGAAGTACCGGCGTGACTACGAGAACCCGTTCGTGCAGATGAACGCTCTCACGGCGGAGACGGCCGAGTACCTGCATCCGGCGCTGTTCGAGACTTCCAGCGGCGTGTACGCGCTGCTGACCGAGTCCGCTGTGGATGGTCGGCACTCGGGTGCGCGGCTCGTGCACACCGCCGGCTCACCGGCGTACGCGATCAAGTACTGGGACGAGCAGGTGGCCGTGGACGGCCCGTGGCAGTCACCGTGGCGCACAGCCGTCGTCGGCTCGTTGGCGGACGTCTCCACGTCGACCCTCGTGGACGACCTGGCGCCGCGTTCGAAGGTGCGCGACACGTCGTGGATCAAGCCCGGCAAGGTGTTCTGGAGCTGGCTCGCCGGTGGCCGCGAGGCAGGCCAGAGCCTCACGATGCAGAAGCGGTACGTGGACTACGCGGCGCAGCACGGCTGGCCGTACGCGCTGGTGGACGCCGGTTGGTACTTCGACCCGAACTGGGACTACGACCCGACGTGGGAGCAGACGTCGTGGGTTCCCCAGCTGGTGTCGTACGCGCGCGCTCGCGGCGTGAAGATCCATCTCTGGATCCACTACGACGAGCTCGACACTCCCGCGGAGAGCGCTACGCGGCTCGCGTTGTTCGAGAAGTGGGGCATCGCGGGCGTGAAGATCGACTTCATGGACTCCGACGGGCAGGACCGCTACCGCTGGTACGACCGCATCCTCGCGGAGACCGCCGCGCACAAGTTGTTGGTGAACTTCCACGGCTCGACGATCCCGCACGGCATTCACCGCACATGGCCACACGTCATGACGATGGAAGCCGTACATGGCGGTGAGAAGTCCTCTGGCCTGACAGGAACTCATCTGACCGCATTGCCGTTCACGCGCGGTGTCGTCGGAGGCATGGACTACACGCCGTTGGCCTGGCACCGCCCGTCACGCACCACCTCCGACGCGCACGAGCTCGCGCTGACCGTGATCTACGAGTCGGGTCTCGCGAACCTGGCCGGACGGCCGGAGGACTACGCCGCGCGTCCCGTCGCCGAACGCTTCATCGACCAGGTGCCGACCGCGTGGGACGAGACGCGCCTGTTGTCGGGCCGTCCGGCGGACCACTCGGTGTTCGCCCGGCGGTCGGGCGACCGGTGGTTCGTCGGCGGCGGGTACTCCGGTGCCGCGCGCACCGTGTCCGTGCCGTTCGACCTGCCTGCGGGCCGGTGGCGGGTGGAGATCACCAGGGACGGTCCCGCCGGGCTCGTGCGCGAGGTGCGCACCGTCCGGGCCGGGGACGCGCTGACGCTGGACGTGGCGGCCAACGGCGGTTTCGCGGCCATCGCCTGCCGTGGCTCGTCGTGCGAACGACCCGTGCGTGCGGTGCCTTCGACGTCGGTGACGGCTTCTGCGCGTGGGTTCTCGGTGACGGGGTTGTTCCAGGTCCGGGAGGACGTGCGGAACGTGACGCTGGCGCCACGCGTGCCGGCGGGCTGGTCGGTGTCCGGCGCTCCGGTCACGTCGCGTTCCGTGCGCCCCGGACAGGCGTTGTCGGGCACGTGGACCGTCGTCCCGCCTGCCGCGCCCACGTCCTACGGCTACTTCGACATCCCGGTCGTCGCGACGTTCAACGGTGGCGTGGAGTCGGAGCAGACCGCACGGGTGCACCTGGTCCGGCCGCTGTCCGACTCGTGGTCGTACCTGAGCGACCGGCCGTGGGTGTCCGCTGTCGGCGGTGACGGCCCGGTGGAGAAGGACATCTCGAACGGCGGCACCGCGGCGCTCGACGGCCGTGGCATAGCTCTGCGCCGCGTGACCTACGGCAAGGGCCTCGGCACACACGCCTCGTCCGAGATCACCTACGCACTGGACGCCCGCTGCACGGGTTTCGCCGCGTCGGTGGGCGTCGACGACGAGGCGGGCCTGGACGTGGCAAGGCAACGCGTGGGCGGCACGGTGGCGTTTCAGGTGCTCGGCGACGGCGTGGTGCTGGCGGACTCCGGGTTGCTCGGCGTGCGTGCGGCGGCGCGCGACCTGGCCGTGGACGTGACCGGCGTGAGGACTCTCACCCTGCGCGTCTCAGATGGCGGCGACGGTGTTCAGAACGACCACGCTTCTTGGGCCGACGCAAGGATTCGCTGTTCCTGATGGTTTTCTGGTGTGGCCGGGGTGGGGTTTTCCCCACCCCGGCTTTACGGCCCACACCACTGTCCTCTCAGTTCCCCATCCGTACCTTGGATCCCATGAACCTGGTCGACTGGGTAACCGACCTGATGCACGTGGCCGGCGCACCCGGAGCGGCGCTGGCGATCGCGCTGGAGAACCTCTTCCCACCGCTGCCGAGCGAGTTCTTCCTGCCCCTGGCCGGTTTCACCGCGGCCCAGGGCAAGATGTCGCTGCTGGACGCCATCCTCTGGACCACCGCGGGCTCAGTGGCGGGCGCACTGGTCCTGTACTGGATCGGCGCCGTGCTGGGCCGAGACCGAGTCCGCCGAATCGCCGCACGCATGCCCCTGGTCCGCCTGTCCGATGTGGACAAGACCGAGGCCTGGTTCCTGCGCAACGGCTACCGCGCGGTCTTCTTCGGCCGCATGATCCCGGTGTTCCGCAGCCTGATCTCGATCCCGGCCGGCATCGAGCGCATGCGAATGGCCCCGTTCCTCGCCTACACGGCAGCCGGCAGCCTGCTGTGGAACACGGCGCTGATCCTGGCGGGGTACTTGCTCGGGGACAACTGGCACCTGGTCGAGCAGTACGTCGGCATCGGCTCGAAGGTCGTGCTGGGCCTGGCAGCTGCGGCAGTGGTGTTCTTCGTGGTGTCACGTCTCTCGGCGGCGAGGAAGGCGGAAGCGGAGACCCGTTCCTGAGGGGCGCGGGCGCTTGGTTCTCAGCTCACCCCTTCACATACGTCCGCAAGTGCTGAGCCGTCACCGTCTCCCCAGACGCGATCAGATCCTGCGGCGTCCCCGTGAACACCACCCGTCCCCCGTCGTGCCCAGCCCCGGGCCCCATGTCGATGATCCAGTCGGCATGCGCCATCACGGCCTGGTGGTGCTCGATCACCACAACGGTGTTCCCGTTGTCCACCAACCGATCCAACAACCCCAGCAACTGGTCCACATCAGCCAGGTGCAACCCGGTCGTGGGTTCGTCGAGCACGTACACCGACCCCTTGTCGGTCATGTTGATCGCGAGCTTCAACCGCTGCCGCTCACCACCGGACAACGTGTTCAGCGGCTGCCCGAGCCCGAGATACCCCAGCCCCACGTCCACGAGCCGGTCCAGGATCACCTTCGTCGGCCCGTCGGAGAAGAACGAGGCCGCAGCAGCGATCGGCATCTCCAGCACCTCGGCGATGTTCTTGCCGTTGAGCTTGTACCCCAGCACCTTCTGCGTGTACCGCTTGCCGCCGCACTCCTCGCACACGGTGGCGACGCCCGCCATCATCGCGAGGTCGGTGTAGATCAGGCCGATGCCCTTGCAGTTCGGGCACGCGCCGTCGGAGTTGGCGCTGAACAGCGAGTCCTTGACGTTGTTGGCCTTGGCGAACGCCTTGCGGATGTGGTCGAGCATGCCCGTGTAGGTGGCGGGGTTCGAGCGCTTCGAGCCGCGGATGGGTGACTGGTCGACCTTCACGACGCCGGGAGCAGAACCGAGTGAGCCGTGGATCAGCGACGACTTGCCCGAGCCCGCCACGCCCGTCACGACGGTGAGCACGCCGAGCGGGATGTCCACGGAGACGTTCTTGAGGTTGTGCAGCTTCGCGCCCTTGACCGAGATCTTGTCCCCGAAAGAACGCACCTGGTCGCGCAGGCCCACCTTGTGGTCGAGGTGCGTGCCCGTCAACGTGCCGGACTTGCGCAGGCCCGCGAGGTCGCCGGTGTAGCAGAGCTCACCGCCGTGAACGCCGGCGCCGGGGCCGAGGTCGACGACGTGGTCCGCGATCGCGATGGCCTCGGGCTTGTGTTCCACGACGAGGACGGTGTTCCCCTTGTCCCGCAGGCGGAGCAGCAGGTCGTTCATCCGCTCGATGTCGTGCGGGTGCAGTCCGGTGGTGGGCTCGTCGAAGACGTACGTCACGTCGGTCAGCGCGGAGCCGAGGTGCCGCACCATCTTCACGCGCTGCGCCTCACCACCGGACAGCGTGCCGGACTCGCGGTCCAGCGACAGGTACCCCAGGCCGATCTCCACCAGCGAGTCCAACGTGTTCAACAGATTCGCCAGGAGGGGCGCCACCTCGGAGTCGTTGACCTTGCGCAGGAACGTGGCCAGGTCGCTGATCTGCATCGAGGACAGCTCGGCGATGTTCTTGCCCTTGATCTTGCAGCCGAGCGCGGCCTGGTTGAGCCTGGTGCCGTTGCAGGCGTTGCAGGTCGTGAACGTCATGGCGCGGTCCATCCACGCCCGCACGTGCGGCTGGACCGTGTCGCGTTCCTTGCCCGCGTAGATCCGGTCGAACTTGACCAGCAGGCCCTCGTAGTTGAAGTTGAACTTGTCCCGCTTGAGCTTCTGCGCCGGAGCGTGGAGGAAGAGCTCCCACTCCTTCTTCGTGAAGTTCTTGAGCTTCTTGTCCATGTCGAAGAACTCCGACATGTTGTAGGTCTGCCAGTACTGCGAGCGCGGGTGGAAGTTCGGGATCGTGATGGCGCCCTCGTTGAGGGACTTCTCGACGTCGTACATCTCGTTCATGTCCAGGCCGCGGGCGCTGCCGATGCCCTCGCACTCCGGGCACATGCCGTCGGTCGAGTTGAAGCTGAACGCGGTGGACGTGCCGATGTGCGGTTTGCCGAGCCGGCTGAACACGATGCGCAGCATGGTGTGCGCGTCGGTGGCGGTGCCGACCGTCGAGCGCGAGTTCGCGCCCATGCGTTCCTGGTCGACGATGATCGCGGCGCTGAGGTTGCGCAGCTCGTCGACGTCCGGGCGGCCCAGGTTCGGCATCATGGCCTGCAGGAACGCCGTGTAGGTCTCGTTGATGAGCCGCTGCGACTCGGCGGCGATCGTGCCGAACACGAGCGACGACTTCCCCGACCCGGACACACCTGTGAACACGGTGAGGCGGCGCTTGGGGATGTCCAGCGAGACGTTGCGCAGGTTGTTCTCCCGCGCCCCGCGCACCTCGATCACGTCGTGGCTGTCGGCGGCGATTGGTTCCTGTCCACGCTTGCGGCTCATCGCACGACGGTCCCGCGCGCCGGTCGATCGTCACTCGAGCCGGGCTGGGGTCTCCAGGTGACGCACCAGTTCGCGGACGGCGCTGCGGCCCGCTCGGTTGGCGCCGATCGTGCTCGCGGACGGGCCGTAGCCGACGAGGTGGATGCGCGGGTCGGCGACCACGCGCGTGCCGTCGACCCTGATGCCACCGCCCGCCGAACGCAGGTGCAGGGGCGCGAGGTGGTCGAGGTCGTGCCGGAATCCCGTGGCCCACAGGATGATGTCGGCGTCGAAGTGCTCGCCGGACGCCCACGCGACACCGTCCGGCGTGATGCGGTCGAACACCGGCTTGCGGTCGAGCACCCCGGACGCGATCGCGGCGCGCGTCTGGTCGTTGAGCGCCAGCCCGGTCACGCTCACGACGCTGCGCGGGATCAGGCCCTTGCGGACGCGTTCGTCGACCATGCCGACGACCCAGCGGCCGTAGTCCTCGGTGAACGGGCCTTCGCGCCACACCGGTTCGTGACGCGTGACCCACCGGGTCTCGAGAGCGACAGGGGCGAGCTCCATCAGCAGCTGCGTGGCCGACGCGCCACCACCCACGACGACGACGCGCTTGCCCGCGAACTCCTCGGGGCCCTGGTAGTCGGCGGTGTGCAACTGACGTCCCCGAAACGTCTCCTGGCCGGGGTAGTACGGCCAGAACGGGCGGCGCCACGTGCCGGTCGCGTTGATCAGGCCGCGCGTGGTCCACACGCCGTCGGAGGTCTCGACCTTCAGCAGCGAACCGTCGTTCACGACCTGCGTGACGGTCACCGGGCGCACCACCGGCAGGTCGAAGAGCTGTTCGTAGCGGGCGAAGTACGACGGGATCGCCTCGTTGGCGCGCTCGTCGGGCAACGGCTGCTCGAACGGCATGCCGGGCAGCTCGTGGATGCCGTGCACCGTGCGCATCCGCAGGCTCGGCCACCGGTGCAGCCACGCGCCGCCCGGAGCGTCGTTCGCGTCCAGCACCACGTGCTCCACGTCGCGCTTGCGCAGGAAGTAGGAGGCGGACAGGCCCGCCTGTCCCGCGCCGATCACCACCACGTCCGTCACACCACGGTCAACAGCACTCGGCCCCGCGGCCTTCTCAGCGAGACTAGTTACCCGCGTCACGGAAGAAGTCACGAAGTATCGGTGTTGATCGATGCATGAGCCGTCTGAGTGAGATCCCGCTGTCCGTTCTCGACCTCGCCCCGATCACGTCGGGATCGGATGCGACGACCGCGCTGCGGAACTCCCGGGAACTCGCTCAGCAGGCCGAACGACTCGGCTATCACCGCTACTGGTTCGCCGAGCACCACAACATGCCGGGCATCGCGTCGTCCGCGCCCGCCGTGCTGATCGGGCACATCGCGGACGCCACGTCCACGATCCGCGTCGGTTCGGGCGGCGTGATGCTGCCCAACCACGCGCCGCTCGTGGTCGCCGAGCAGTTCGGCATGCTCGAAGCCCTGCACCCCGGCCGGATCGACCTCGGCATCGGCCGCGCGCCCGGCACCGACCAGAAGACCGCCAGGGCGTTGCGGCGCACCGAAGCCGGTCTGTCCGCGGAGAACTTCCCGCAGGAGCTCACCGAGCTGATCAAGTACTTCGAGGGCACAGCGGAGCTCAACGCCGTGCCCGCCGCCGGCAACAAGCCGCCGATCTGGCTGCTCGGCTCGTCCGGTTACAGCGCGCAGGCCGCGGGTCTGCTGGGTCTGCCGTTCGCGTTCGCCCACCACTTCAGCGCGCAGAACACGCTGCCGGCGCTGGAGCTGTACCGGAAGCACTTCCGCCCGTCCGAGGTTTTGTCAGAGCCGTACGCCATGGTGTGCGCCTCGGTGATCGTCGCCGACACCGACGAGCACGCCCGGTGGATCGCAGGGCCGGGAGCGCTCTCGTTCGTGCGGCTGCGCCAGGGCCGCCCCGCCCCGCTGTCCACGCCGCAGGAGGCCGCGGACTACCCGTACACCGAGATCGACGAGCTGGTGATCGAAGATCGCATGGCCACCCAGATCATCGGGTCCCCCTCAACGGTCCGCGCAGGACTCGACGAGTTGATGGAGTCGACGGCCGCCGACGAGCTCATGGTGACGACCATCGTGCACGGGCACGAGGACCGTCTCCGTTCGTTCGAACTGCTCAGCGATGTGGCCGAACGGACGCCTTCACTGGGCCGTTCAGCCGCACATACGTGAGTCGGTCAGGCGTGAGCTTCACGTTTCGTACGACTGCCACTGCTCTGAACGGGTGATAAACGGCTCCCCTTGTAGCGCCAGACACACAGTGGGCGATGATCGGTGTGAGCGCGCACGCCCCCCGACGCGCTCCCTAGCATCACCAAGCGGTCTCGGCCGCAGGACGGCGTGGGGCAGGCGCACTCTGTGGCGCCGCCCACGTCGCCCATCACGAGTCGGCCACGGCCCGGCACCAGGTCCGCTTCAGAGGCCACTTTCGTTCGCCCCACCCTCTTCGGCACCGTCACAGTTGACGGGAGTCGTTCACACCCACCGCCGGGGTGGGAAAGGGGAGTTCGTGAAGTTCGCCAAATCGGCCGCGGGCCTGTGCCTGTTGCTGGCCGTGGCGGGATGTGCGGGCCCCGGTGTCGCCGTCACCCCCGACGAGAACCTGACAGTGGAACAGCGGGCTGAGACGCCGAGCGCGTCCGGTGCCGCCGCGTTCGGCACGCAGCGCGTGTGGGCCTCGGGCCTGTCCGTCGTGGTGTCCGCTCCCCGCTCCCTCGCGCCGTCCGCGACGGCGATCCCCCCGGCCAAGCGCACCGCGGTCTTCACGATCACCGTCTACAACGGCTCCAAGACCTCCTACCGCCCCTCCCAGCTCTCCGTGCGCGCCACGGCGGACGGCAACCCCGCCGCCGAGCTCGTGGACTCGGTGCAGGGCCTCAACGGCCTCGCCGCGGCCGTGGCGGAGCTGCCGCCGGGCCGCGACACCCAGATCCAGCTGGCGTTCGCGGTGTCCGAGCTGCCGGTGCACATCCAGCTGACCATCCAGCCGGGTGGGCAGGGCCAGGACGCGGCGACGGTGTTCGAGGGCCAGGCATAGGCTTTCGGGCATGACCAGTCGTCTCGAGCCCGGAGACACCGCGCCCGCGTTCACGCTGCCCGACAGCGAGGGCAAGCCGGTGTCCCTGTCCGACTACCTCGGCAAGTCCGTGGTCGTGTACTTCTACCCGGCGGCCAGCACGCCGGGCTGCACCAAGCAGGCGTGCGACTTCCGCGACAGCCTCGCCCAGCTGAACGACCTGGGTTACGCGGTCGTCGGCATCTCGCCGGACAAGCAGGAGAAGCTCGCCAAGTTCCGCGACGCCGAGGGCCTGACCTTCCCGCTGCTCGGCGACCCGGACAAGAAGGTCCTCGTCGAGTGGGGCGCGTTCGGCGAGAAGCAGAACTACGGCCGCACCGTCCAGGGCGTGATCCGCTCGACGTTCCTCGTCGGCCCCGACGGCAAGATCGTCAAGGCCATGTACAACGTCCGCGCCACCGGCCACGTCGCCAAGCTGCTGCGCGAACTCCCCGCGTGAATGCGAGGTCGCCGTCGCTTTCGTGGCGACGGCGACCCGTTCTTCCGGTATGGTCGGGGTGAGGGTGTGCAACAAATGCCGCCCCTGTTCCGGTGAGGGTGATACACCGTGTGTCGCTTGACGGCACCTCGCGGTCCCGACATCCCGTCTGATTTCGTTCTGCGTGTCCACTTCCCCACGCGTGGCGGTTGACCTGGGCGTTTGAGCCCACAGTCCATCGTTGTTCCGAACACGCACGCCTAGCGCTGCGTGCATTTCGTGCTGGGAAAATTCAATGTTGAAGTGGATGTTGCTCGCCGCCGCCGTCGGCGCGGAGGTTTTCGCGACCCTTTGTTTGAAGTACTCCGACGGCTTCACGAAACCCCTGCCCGTGGCCGGACTCGGCGCCGGCTTCCTCACCGCGCTGTACCTGGAGTCGCTGGTGATCCGGATGGGCGTGCCCGTCGCCATCACCTACGCGATCTGGGCGGGCGCGGGCATAGCGCTGGTGGCGATCACCAGCCGCGTGCTGTTCTCCGACCCGCTCAACCTCGCGATGCTGGGCGGCATGGCGCTGATCGCGGCAGGCGTGTGCGTTGTGTCCGTTGCGTCCCACGCGCAGGCGGCCGCCGTCTAACCTCGTTTGGGTGGGATTGGAAATCGTCGCTGTCTCCAAGCTCGGCCAGTCGGTGGCGATGCGCGCCGCAACGGAGTGGCTCGCCCGCCACGCCGAGCAGGACGCGCGAACGCTGTCGCTGACCGACCTCGCCGCGGCGGAGCTCGACCGGCCCACCCAACGAGCCAAGCTCGACACCCTGGTCCAGCACATCGGCCACCAGGTGACCGAGCAGCTGGAGCCCGTCCTCGAACGCTTCGCCGCCGACGACGTCACAGCCTCCGTGGCCGCGGTCGAGGCAGCGCTGTCGTCCGTCGATCTGTCCGACGAGGCCCTGCTCGCCGACGACACCGACCCGGAGGTCCTGGCCCAGCGCATCCGCCGCTCGGTGCCGCGTCAGGACCTGGGCCGGTGCTACGAGATCGCGCTCGACCAGTCGTGCCGCTACCTCGTGCAGATCATCAGGCACCTGCCGTCGTTCCAGCCGCGCGCCCTGGCCGAGGTGCTGTCCCGCGCCACCGCCCAGGCAGCGTTGCTGGAGGACGTGCTGGCCCGCCTGCCCCGGACGTCGTTGTACGCGCCTGCCGGGACGGACAACGACGACGAGTTCCGTGACGAGTACCTGCGCTACATCGCGGCGAACCTCGACCGCCTGGAGCTGCTCGGGTTGTCCATGAAGGACAAGCCCAGGCTGGCGCTGAGCGTCGCGTACCTGAGTCTCACGGTGTCGGGCCAGCAACGGCAGCAGCGCGAGTGGTTCGGCGAGACCGACCAGGCGCGGTCCGGCGTCCGCGTCGAGTCCGCGCTGAGCGCCCGCACCTTCGTGCGCGGTGAAGCGGGCTCGGGCAAGACGACGCTGCTCGACTGGCTGGCGGTCACCGCCGCGCGCGGTGGGTTCGTCGACGACCTGTGCCGGTGGAACGGCCTGGTCCCGTTCCCCATCAGGCTGCGCTCCTACGCCGACTCCCCGCTGCCGCAGCCCGAGGAGTTCCTGACCGGGCCACTCGCCGGCCTCATGCCGCTGGGCTGGGCCCACCGCGTGCTGCGCGAAGGCCGAGGTCTGGTGCTCGTCGACGGCGTCGACGAGGTGCCGCCGCAGAAGCGCCGCAACGTCCGCGAGTGGCTGCGCGAACTCGTGAACGCCTTCCCCGACTCGCAGTTCGTCGTGACGGCCCGTCCTGCTGCCGCCGACGAGAAGTGGCTGGACGAGCAGGCGTTCTCTTCGGTGTTGCTCGAACAGATGAGTTCCGCCGACGTGAAGGCGTTCGTCCAACGCTGGCACGAAGCCGCCAAGGCACCCGACGAGGCGCAACGACGGCTCGTCAGCCAGCTCGACAGCCGGGAACACCTGCGCGCCTTGGCTTCCTCGCCGTTGCTGTGCGCGATGTTGTGCGCGCTGAACCTCGAACGCGTCTCCGAACTGCCGCACAACCGGATGGAGCTGTACGCGGCGGCGCTGACCATGTTGCTGGACCTGCGCGACGCCGAACGGGGCATCGCCCGGATCCTCACCACGTCCGACAAGACTGTCCTGTTGCGGGACTTGGCCTGGCGACTGACTCTTGGCGGCCGCAGCCAGCTCTCGACGGACAAGGTCCGCGACCACGTGGCGCGCAAGGTCCGAGCGATGCCCAACGTCGACGAGCAGCCGGACGTCATCGTCACGCACCTGCTGGAACGCAGCGGCGTAATTCGGGAACCCGTGATGGGGCGGGTGGACTTCGTTCATCGGACGTTCCAGGAGTACCTCGCCGGGGAGGAGGCGATGGAGGACGACCAGATCGACACGTTGGTGTCCCACGCGCATCTCGACTCGTGGGCGGAGACGATCGTGCTCGCGTGCGGGCATGGGCGACGGGCTGATGTGAGCGACCTGCTGACCAAGGTGCTCGACCGCGCTGATCGCGAACCACGCCGGAGACGACGGTTGCGGCTGCTCGCCGCCGCGTGCTTGGAGACCGTTAAGGACGTCGACCCGGAGGTGCACGACCGGGTCGACTCGATGATCAGGGACACCTTGGTTCCGCCGCGCAGCATCAAGGAAACGTTGTCCCTGGCAACCATCGGTCATCGCGTGCTGCGCTACCTCCCGACCGACCTGAACGAACTGTCCGAGGCAGCCGCAACTGCGACGGTACGCAGCGCGGCCATGGTCGGATCACCCGAGGCGATGGCCCGCCTGGCCGGCTACGCCCACGACGGCCGGGCCGGTGTGCAGGAGGAACTACTGGAAGCGTGGCAGCACTTCGACCCCCGGCGTTACGCGGAGGAGGTTCTGGCGGAGGCCCCACTCGACGGCGGCTACGCGCGAGTGCGGTCCGCCCGGCTGATTCCTCATCTGCACTGCCTGCGTCAGCTGCTCGGTGCCGACATCGAGCTACCGTTCCACGAGTTGCAGCGGAACCTCGGCTTCGTCGAACACGTCACCGGCCTCAGGAGACTCGAGGCGGGGACGTCGGGCGAGATCGATCTCAGCCCGCTCGGCCGGACCACGCCACACGTGATCCGCCTGTATTCGGCCCAGCGGTTCACGAACCTCGGCCAACTGCCGCTCGTCCGTTCCTCGCTCAGCCTGCTCCAGCGCGAACCGTGGAGCAGCCTGGAATTCCTGCGCGGAAGAGCGCTGCGGAACCTTCATTTCAGTGCGGTCGCGTCCGACTGCGATCTGAGCCCGCTCGCAGAAGTAAAGGGTCTGCGTACCCTCGTCTGCACCAACTGGCCGAACCTCGGCGCTCTTCCCGCCCTGCCGCAACTGGATTACGTGTCTTTGGGAAGCCTCAGGGGCGCCCCGATCGATGTTCGGCCGCTCAAAGAGCGAGCCCTACGCCTCCGGCTGCACCGGCACAACACGCACATCGGGGTCGATGAACTCGGCCCCGATGTGAAAGTAGCCTGGGTCGGTTAGACCAGCTTGCGCAGGTGCGGGACCAGCAGCTTGAGCGCCCGCCCCCGGTGCGACTCCGCGTCCTTCTCCTCCGCCGTCATCTCCGCAGAGGTGATCTCGTACCCCTCAGGCACGAAGATCGGGTCGTACCCGAACCCGTTGGTCCCGCGCCGCTCCCGCAGCAACGTCCCGCGCCACTCCCCGCGAACGACGACCTCCTCGCCACCGGGCACAACCATCGCCACAACCGACACGAACGCCGCACCACGACGCTCGTCCGGCACGTCGCCGAGCTGCCCCAAAACGAGGTCCAGGTTGGCCTCGTCGTCGCCGTGACGACCGGACCACCGGGCGGACAGCACGCCGGGCATGCCGTTCAGCTCGTCCACCGCGAGCCCCGAGTCGTCCGCGACGGACACCAGGCCCGTGGCCGCGGCGGCGTCACGGGCCTTGGCCAGCGCGTTGCCCTCGAAGTCCGGCGCGGTCTCCGGCGCCTCGGGAAACGAAGGCACGTCCGACAACGACAGCACCTCGATGCCCGTGAGGCCCTCCGAGGCCACGATGCGCTGCAGCTCGCGCAGCTTCTTCGCGTTGCGCGAGGCCAGGAGCAGCTTCATCGCCTGCTCGCCTTGGGCTCGGGCAGCACGCCGGGGTACGGCTCGGCCAGCGCGGCGGCCTGGATGCGGTTCAGCTCGGCGCAGCCCAGCAGTGCCACGTCCAGCATGCGGTCCAAAGTGGACCGGGCGAACGTCGCGCCCTCGCCGGTGCCCTGGACCTCGATCAACGTGCCCGCGTCGGTGGCGACGACGTTCATGTCGACCTCGGCCCGTGAGTCCTCCTCGTAGGGCAGGTCGAGGCGCACGCGGCCGTCCACGACGCCGACCGACACCGCGGACACCGCGCAGGACAGCGGCGACGGGTCGGCCAGGCGACCGGCCGCGCCCAGGTACGTCACCGCGTCGGCCAGCGCCACGTACGCGCCGGTGATGGCCGCGGTGCGGGTGCCGCCGTCGGCCTGGATGACGTCGCAGTCGATGACGATGGTGTTCTCGCCGAGCGCCGCCAGGTCGATGCAGGCACGCAGCGAACGGCCGATCAGGCGCGAGATCTCGTGCGTGCGGCCACCGATGCGGCCCTTCACGGACTCGCGGTCGCTGCGACTGTGCGTCGCGGACGGCAGCATCGCGTACTCGGCGGTCACCCAGCCGAGGCCGGAGCCCGAACGCCAGCGAGGGACGCCTTCGGTCACACTCGCGGCGCACAGCACGCGGGTGTTCCCGAACTCGACCAGGACCGAGCCCGCGGGCCAGGTCTGATATCCACGCGTGATCCGGATGTCACGCAACACGTCGTCGTTCCTACCGTCGCTTCGCACCACGCGGCCTACCCTAATGAACCCTGCGGAGCGCGATGGCGTAGGGAGAGACATGCTGACGATCGACGGTATTCCGCTTCACCCGTTGTTCGTGCACGCCGTGGTCGTGCTGTTGCCACTCGCGGCGCTGAGCTCGGTCGCGATCGCGCTGGTACCGAGCTGGCGGCGCAGGTACGCGTGGCCCGTCCTCGGCGTCACCCTCGCCGGTGTCGCCGCGGTCCCGGTGGCCGAACAGGCGGGCGAGGACCTCCAGGCCTCCCTCGAGCAGAGGGTCGGCCCCAACCCGGCCATCCAGGCCCACGCCGCGCTCGGCGACACGTTGCTGCCCCTCGCGCTCGGCTTCGGCGTCGCGGTGATCGCGTTGCTCGTCGCCGGCAGGCTCGCCGACCGTGAACGCGCGGCCGAGGCGCCCACCACGAAGACGTGGCGGGTGATCTCAGTCGTGGTGAGCGTGCTGGTCGTGCTGCTCGCGATCGGCACCACCGTGCAGACGGTCCGCACCGGTCACAGCGGGTCCTCGGCGGTCTGGAGCGGCATCGGCAGCTGAAGGGGCGCCGTCGCCGACTGCTTCAACGTCCGCGTGACCGTGCAGAACTGCTCCACGGCGCGACGGACGACGGTTTCGAGCGCCTCCGGGTCGTCCACGGAGGACAGGTCGTACGAGAGCGTCACCGGGATGGAGATCACCTCGTTGCCGCTCTCGGACTGCACCGCGTCCGCGACGGCCGACAGCTCCTCGCCGCCGGTGCGGCGCAGGATCAGGGTCTCCGACGTCACCACCGCACAGCCCGCCGCTGCCGCCACCAGCAGTTCGACGGGGCTGAACGAGCCCTCCTGGCCCTTGCGGCCGATCCGCACCGTGGCGCCGCGTTCGTTGGAGGCGACGAACTCGTGGTCGCCCACCCGCTCGATCTCGATCATGGCTGCTCCCCCACCTCGTACCGGCCGCCCTGCACGACCAGCTCACACGGCCCGTCGAACACCGATCGGGCCTCCTCCAGCACGTCCTCGCGCGACGTCCACGGCGGCACGTGCGTGATCAGCAACCGTCCTGCCCCCGCCCTCGCCGCGAGCTCACCCGCCTCGCGCCCGGACAGGTGCAGGTCCGGCTGGCGGTCCGGGGCGTGCGTCCAGCTCGCCTCGCTCAGCAGCACGTCGACGCCCGCCGCCAGCGAGTCCAGCGCGGCGCACGGCCCGCTGTCCCCGGTGTAGGCCAGGGTCACGTCACCGTAGGAGATCCGGAACCCGTAAGCCTCGCAAGGATGTGCCACCACGGCGGAGTCCACAGTGAACGGTCCGATCCGGACCGGCGAACCCAGGCGGTGGAACGAGAAGACGTCGCTGAAGTCCAACGACGCCCGCTCGGCCGCGTTCGGCGCGTAGGCGGCGACGAACCGCGAGGGCGCTTCCGCGGGCGCGTAGACCGGCAACGCCCCCGCTGGCGGCGACGGGTGGTACTTCCGCGCCACGTACAGCGAGGACACGTCGACGCAGTGGTCGGGGTGCAGGTGCGACAGCACCAGGGCGTCCATCGAGAACAGCGGGCGCTCCTCCTGGAACCGCGACAGCACACCGTTGCCGAACTCGAGCGCCAGCGTGAAGCCCTCGGCTTCCAGCAGGTAGCCCGACGCGGCCGCGCCCGGTCCAGGAATGCTGCCGGAGCAGCCGAGCACGGTCAGCAGCACGTCATCCCCATTGTTCGAAGGTAGGGAGGAACCGGGCCGCGAGTTTCGCGAACCGCTCGGGCGGACCAGTGCACGTCACCCGGTGGACGGGTGGCTCGGAGGCGAACTCGTCGCGCTCGGTGAGCAGCCGCACGACGTCCTTCACCGTTTCCTCCGCACTCGACACCAGCGTCACGGCTTCGCCCATGACGATCTGGATCACGCCGGTCAGCAACGGGTAGTGCGTGCAGCCCAGGACCACCGTGTCGACCTGGGCGCGCTGCAACGGTTCCAGGTAGGCCTGCGCCAGCCCGAGCACCTGCCGGCCGGACGTGACGCCGCGCTCGACGAAGTCGACGAACCGGGGACACGCCGCCGCCGTCACGGTCACGTCGCGCGCGGCCTGGAACGCGTCCTGGTAGGCGTGGGAGTTGATCGTGCCGACGGTGGCGATCACGCCGACCCTGTTGTTGCGGGTCGTCATCACCGCTCGCCGCACGGCAGGCAGGATCACCTCGACCACCGGCACGTCGTAGCGCTCACGGGCGTCGCGGAAGCACGCGGCGGACGCGGTGTTGCACGCGATCACGAGCATCTTCGCGCCCTCGTCGACCAGCCGGTCGCAGATCTCCAGCGCGTGCTTGCGCGCCTGCGCGATCGGAAGCGGCCCGTAGGGACCGTTCGCCGTGTCGCCGATGTAGTGGATCGACTCGCCGGGCAGCTGGTCCATGATCGCTCGGGCGACCGTCAGGCCACCGACGCCCGAGTCCATGATCCCGATCGTCACGCCGAGAATGTAGCTGGTGTTGTGCTGCGCCGGTTGTCACGAGACACACCCCACGCCGCCAGCACGCCACCGATTGCGCCGAACAGGTGGCCTTCCCACGACACACCCGGCTGACCGGGCAGCACACCCCAGAGCGCGGCGCCGTACACGGCGAACACACCGACCGCGATCACCATCTGCAGCCACGACCGCGCGAAGAGCCCGCGCACGAGCAGGAACGCCAGGAACCCGAACACCAGTCCGGACGCACCGATGTGGCTGCCGGGGCTGCCGAACACCCACACGCCCAACGCACTCGTCAGCCAGATGACCGCGGTGACCTGGAAGAAGTGCTTCAACCCGCCCGAGGTGGCGAGGAAACCGAGCAGCAGCAACGGAACCGCGTTGCCGGTGAGGTGGCTCCAGTCACCGTGGATCAACGGCATCCACAGCAGGTTGTCCCACTCGCCGAAGTCGCGCGGCCGCACGCCGTCGCCTTCCAGGGAACCGCCGGTCGCGACATCGAACGCCTCGACCACGTAGAGGAAGCCGACGAACCCGGCGACGACGAGGAACGACAGCACGGGGTGCGGCGGGATGACTCGTTTCGCCAAGGCGGTGCGGTCCACATCACCAGCGTACGTGCCAATACAGTGATCGGGTGTCGATCGAAGTAGCGGTGCGCGCGTCCGCCCAGCTCGGTGAGGGCCCGACGTGGGACCACGGCAGCTCCACGTTGCTGTGGGTGGACATCCTGGCCTCGGAGGTGCACCGCTACGCCCCCGCGCGGGACGACGACGCCGTGCTCGTGCTCCCCCAGCACGTCGGCGCCGCGAAACCGCGCGCGCAGGGCGGCATCGTCTGCAACCTGCGCGACGGCATCGCGCTGATCGACCGCGACGGCACCAAGAGCTGGCTCGTCTACTGGGCCCGCGAGGGTGTGCGCGGCAACGACGCGGGCGTCGATCCGTCGGGGCGGCTGTGGGCCGGCACGATGCGCTACGACCAGGCCGCCGACGAGGGCTGGCTCGCCAGGATCACCGGCGAGGGCACCGCGAAGGTCATGGTCGACAAGGTGAACACGAGCAACGGCGTCGGCTGGAGCCCCGACGGGAAGCTCATGTACTACGTCGACACCCCGACCCGGCGGATCGACGTCTTCGACTTCGACAACGCCGCCGGCACCGTCTCGAACCGCCGCCCGCTCACCCACGTCGGCCACACCGAGGGCTGGCCGGACGGCCTCACCGTGGATGCCGACGGGTGCGTGTGGGTCGCGCTGTGGGGTGGGCACGCGGTGCGGCGCTACACACCGCAGGGCGAGCTGGACCGCGAGATCGCGGTGCCGGTGGACAACCCCACCGCCTGCTGCTTCGGCGGAGCCGACTTCACCGACCTCTACGTCACGTCCGCCCGCGTCGGGTTGCCGGACCAGGCGTTGATGGACCGCCAGCTGAACGGGTCGGTGCTGGTGCTGCCGGGCATCGGCCAGGGCGTTCCGGGCGTCGCGTTCAACGGCTAAGGCAACCAGTCGCGCTCATCAGACGTGCATCACACGTGCATCACCATGTGGTTTATACGGATGTGCGCCGACCGGCCGGTGAACTACAAAAGAGCAGTACACCGGCCCGCACTAGCATCTCTGGGGGGATGCGATGAAGGACGACCACGCCTGGAAGGGCGCCTGACCGATCACGCCCAGAGGTGGCCGTCGAGTCTGGCGGCCGCCTCGTCCAGCGTTCCGGCGTAGGCGCCGGTGGACAGGTACTTCCACCCCGCGTCCGCCACCACGAAGACGATGTCCGCGGCCTTGCCCGCCACCTCGGCCTTCTGCGCCACGGCCAGCGCCGCGTGCAGGATCGCGCCCGTCGAGATGCCGGCGAAGATGCCCTCGGTCTCCAGCAGCTGCCGCGTGCGGCGCAACGCGTCGTAGGAGCCGACCGAGTACCGCCCGGTCAGCACCGACTCGTCGTACAGCTCCGGCACGAAGCCCTCGTCGAGGTTGCGCAGGCCGTAGACCAGCTCGCCGTACCGCGGTTCGGCGGCGATGATCTGCACGTCCGGCTTGGCCTCGCGCAGGAACCGCCCGACGCCGACCAGCGTGCCCGTCGTGCCCAGACCGGCCACGAAGTGCGTGATCTCCGGCAGGTCCTTGAGGATCTCCGGACCCGTGCCGCGGAAGTGCGCGTCCGCGTTCGCCGGGTTTCCGTACTGGTAGAGCATGATCCAGTCCGGGTTCTGCTTGGCGAGCTCCTTGGCCGTGGCGACGGCCTGGTTCGACCCGCCCGCGGCGGGCGAGAACACGATGCGCGCGCCGTAGGCCTGCAGCAGCTGACGGCGTTCGGTCGAGGTGTTCTCCGGCATCACGCACACCAGGCCGTAGCCCTTGAGCTTCGCGGCCATGGCGAGCGAGATGCCGGTGTTGCCGGACGTCGGCTCCAGGATCGTCGCACCGGGACGCAGCACGCCGTCCCGCTCCGCCGCCTCGATCATGGCCAGCGCGGGCCGGTCCTTGATCGAGCCGGTCGGGTTGCGGTCCTCGAGCTTCGCCCAGATGCGCACGTTCTCGGACGGCGACAGGCGCGGCAGGCCCACCAACGGCGTCCCGCCGAGCGCGTCCAGGAGCGAGTCGTAGCGGGCCATTTGTGGATCAGCCGCCCGCGACGGCCGGGAGGATGGTGACGTTGTCCCCGTCCTTCACCGCGGCCTCGAGGCCACCGGCGAAGCGCACGTCCTCGTCGTTGACGTAGACGTTGACGAAGCGGTGCAGCGCACCCTCCTTGACCAGGCGGGCCTTGAGGCCACCGTGGTTGTTCTCCAGGTCGTCGATGACCTCGGCGAGCGTCGTACCGGCAGCGGACACCGACTTCTCGCCCCCGGTGTGGGTGCGCAGGATGGTCGGGATCGACACGGTGACGGCCATGATGGTTCTACCTCCGGGGAATGTGGCTCAGGACTCGATGATCTTGACCGGTTCCTCGGTCACGACACCGTCGACGATGCGGTACGACCGCACCTCGTGCTCGATCGGGTCACGCGTGGAGACCAGGACGTAGTGCGCCTCCGGCTCGCCGGCGAACGAGATGTCGGTGCGGGACGGGTACGCCTCGGTCGCGGTGTGCGAGTGGTAGATGACCACCGGCACCTCGTCGTTCGCGTCCATCTCGCGCCACACCCGCAGCTGTTCGGCGGCGTCGAACCGGTAGAACGTCGGCGACCGCTCCGCGTTCTCCATCTCGATGAAGCGCTCAGGCCGATCAGACCCGTACGGCCCTGCGATCACCCCGCACGCCTCGTCGGGATGGTCGCGGCGCGCGTGGGCCACCATCGCGTCCACCAGGTCACGGCGAATCACCAGCACGCGTTCAATCCTACGGGCTGGCGGGAGTTGTCTCGGTATGCGAGATATTGCACTACACAGGGGGTCTGACCTGCGTCATCGGCACCGCAGCGCCTTGACGAGGCACCAGGTCGCCGCCGCGAGCGCCCCGAGCCGGAACACACCGCCACGCCGTTCCTGCTCGGAGAGCGTGGCCCACTCGGCGAGCTCGACCGCCGTGGCGGCCGTGGTGGCGCCGATGGCCACGCGGAGCAGCGCTGTGTTGCGGCCGTGCAGCGGATGACGGCGGACGGGCGGCGGCACGAGCTCGGACACGACCCCGGCGGCCTGGTCGATCACATCGGTCATGCCAGGTGGGTTACCCACCTCAGAGGTCGCGGAACGCCTTGACCTCACCGAGCGTCGTCGCCTCCCGCGCACCGGACACCACGGCGTCCGCGAACATCTCCGCAGCCGCCGCGCACAGGGCGTCGAGGGCGAACGGGCGCGGCTCCGCGAGCGGCACGGCACCCGTGGCCAGCGCGAACACCGTGTCGCCGTCGAACATCGAATGCGCCGGTCGCACGGCTCGGGCCAGGCCGTCCTGCGCCGCCATCGCGAGCCGCTGACACTCCGCTTTGGACAGATCCGCGTCCACCGCGACGACGCCGATCGTCGTGTTGAGGCCCTGCGGCTTGTGCTCGGGCAGCACGACCGGCGTGGTGCCGAGCGACGGCAGCCACGGCAGGCCCGTTGCCCTGTCGACGACTTCACCGGCCGCGTTCACCACCGCCAGCGCGCCGACGTGGTGCTCGCCGACCTTCGTGGCCGCCGTGCCGACGCCGCCCTTCAACGACCCGACGCGCGCACCGGCACCCGCGCCGACGCAGCCGAGAGCGAACTCCGCGGAGGCGTTCGAGCAGGCCTCGTAGCCGAACGACGCGTCCGGCCGGTTGCCCCACTCCGACATCGGCAGGTCGAAGATCACCGCACCCGGCACGATCGGCACGACGTGGTGCGGCTGAGAGCCCACCTGGAAGCCGATCGACCGTTCCGAGAGCCACCGCATGACGCCGTCCGCCGCCGCGAGCCCGTACGCCGAGCCGCCGGACAGGCAGATCGCGTGCACCTGCTGGACCAGGTTCGCCGGGTCCAGCAGGTCGGTCTCACGGGTGCCCGGCGCGCCACCGCGCCCGTCGACGGCACCGACCGCGCCCTCGGGCACGAGCACCACGGTGGTGCCGGTGGCCCAGCCCGGTTCGACGCGGTGGTGGTGGCCGACGAGAACGCCGGGAATCACGGCATCATCGCCTCGACCAGGGTGTCCTGCACCCAGGTCAGCCAGTGGTAGACGCCGAGGTGCGGCGATCTCGGGTCTTCCGGGGGCAGCTCCTCCGGCATGTCCTCGGTGACGTCGAGCGCGGTTCCCAGCGCCAGGCGCACGTCGTTCAGCGACGCGAGCCAGGCCTCCGCCTCACCGATCGACAGCCGGATCTCGCCGCCGTCGGGCGAGCACGTCTGGAGCACGACCTCGGCCGCGCCCGTCTTGTGGTCCAGCAGCTCCGGCTCGTGCAGCGACCGCAACGCCGCCGCCGAGTTGACCTCGTCGGGGTCCGGCGCGTCGTCGTCCAGGCGGTGGAAGTCGGGCAGCAGCCGGCCGAGGATCGGGTCGTCGGGTGCCTCCGACGAGCCCGTTCTGATGCCGGTGAGCTCCGCGAGCTCGTCCTGCGGCGCTTCTTCGGCGCGGGCCAGCAGCATGTCCTGGATCTGGCTGACCAGACCGCGCACGACCGCGGCCTCCTGCCGGTCCAGCCGCCCGATGACGACGTCGCCGTCGCGGATCCACCGCTTCACGAGGCCCGCTGCATGGTCGCCCAGAGGCCTGCCGCGTGGAGCTTCGCCACGTCGGCCTCCACCTTGTCCTTGGTGCCCGAGGTCACGATCGCCTTGCCCTTGTGGTGCACGTCGAGCATCAGCTTGGTCGCCTTGTCCCTGCTGAAGCCGAACAACTTCTGGAACACGTACGTCACGTAAGACATGAGGTTGACCGGGTCGTTCCAGACCACGGTCTGCCACGGTCGGTCCTCGGCGGCGATCTCCGCGCCGACGGCCTCCGGCTGCGTCCGTTCCTGTTCGACGGGCGTGGTCATACCGCCAATGGTGTCATGTTCGCCGCAGTGGCGGAGACCGCATGCGGCTAAACCGGAGGCGACCTTAGGGTTGGCGACCATGAACTCGACGGCGTTGCTGACCGACCACTACGAGCTGACCATGCTCGCGGCCGCGCTGCGTGACGGGACCGGTGACCGTCCGTGCGTGTTCGAGGTCTTCGCCCGCAGGCTGCCCGACGGTCGTCGCTACGGCGTCGTCGCGGGGGTGAACAGGCTGCTCGATGCGATCGGGGACTTCCGCTTCGGCGAGGAGGAGATCGACCAGCTGCGCCGCAACGCGGTGGTCGACGATTCGACTTTGGAATGGCTCGCGAACTACCGGTTCTCCGGTGAGATCGACGGCTACCCCGAGGGCGAGCTCTACTTCCCCGGCTCACCCGTGCTGACGGTCAGGTCCTCCTTCGCCGAGGGCGTGGTGCTGGAGACGCTCGCGCTCTCGATCCTCAACCACGACAGCGCGATCGCGTCCGCCGCCGCCCGCATGGTCACCGCCGCGAACGGCCGCCGCATGATCGAGATGGGCTCGCGCCGCACGCACGAGGAAGCCGCCGTGGCGTGCGCCCGCGCGGCGTACCTGGCTGGCTTCACCGCGACGTCGAACCTCGAAGCAGGGCGCCGCCACGGCATTCCGACGGCCGGCACGTGCGCGCACGCGTTCACGTTGCTGCACGACTCCGAAGAAGAAGCGTTCCGCAGCCAGGTCGAGGCACTGGGCGTCGGCACGACGTTGCTGGTCGACACCTACGACATCACCGAGGGCATCAAGACCGCCGTCGCGGTGGCGGGGCCGGACCTCGGTGCGATCCGGATCGACTCCGGCGACCTCGGCGTCATGGCCAGGCAGGCACGCGACCAGCTCGACTCGCTGGGCGCCCGCAACACCCGGATCGTCGTGTCCAGCGACCTCGACGAGTACGCGATCGCCGCACTGCGCGCCGAACCCGTGGACGCGTACGGCGTCGGCACGTCCGTCGTGACCGGTTCCGGCGCGCCGACCGCGGGCATGGTCTACAAGCTGGTCGAGGTCGACGGCAGGCACGTCGAGAAGCGCAGCTCGTCCAAGCAGTCGCGCGGCGGCTGGAAGAAGGCGTTGCGGCGCCACAAGGACACCGGCACGGCGCTGGAGGAGGTCGTGTTCCAGGCCTCGTCCGAGCCGGAGCTCGGCCGCTACGACAAGCTCGTCCAGATCCCGCTGATGCGCGCTGGACAGATCACCGACGGGGTACCCACGCTGGAGCAGAGCCGCGAACGTCTGCGCGCGGCCCTGGTGAGCGTGCCGTGGGAAGGCCTCAAGCTCTCGCGCGGCGAGCCCGCGATCCCGACGGTCTACCTGGAGGAGACCCGATGACCAAGGCGTTGATCGTCGTCGACGTGCAGAACGACTTCTGCGAAGGCGGCTCTCTGGCCGTGGCCGGTGGTGCGGCCGTGGCCGCGGCCATCTCGCAGCACATCGCTTCCTCGTCGTACGACCACGTCGTCGCGACGCGCGACTACCACGTGGATCCCGGCCCGCACTTCTCCGAGACGCCGGACTTCATCGACACGTGGCCGGTGCACTGCGTGGCCGGCACGCCCGGTGCGTCGTTCCACCCGGAGCTCGACGTGTCCGCCGTCGAGCAGGTGTTCTCGAAGGGCAGGTTCGCCGCCGCGTACTCGGGTTTCGAGGCGGAGAACGACCTCGCGGGGTGGCTGACGGACAAGGGCGTGACCGATGTGGACGTCGTCGGCATCGCGACGGACCACTGCGTGCGCGCGACGGCCCTGGACGCGCAACGGAACGGCTTCCGCACGACGGTGCTCGTCGGGCTGACGGCGGCGGTCGCCCCGACGACCCGCGACGCCGCCGTCGACGAACTACAAGCCGCAGGCGTAACCGTCTCCTGAGCGATGAACGGCGCATTTGTCCACGTGAGGTGGACGAATGCGCCGTTCATCAAGTCACCTAGGGCGTGGGTGAGCAGGCCACCGATCCGACGGTGACGCTGCCCGTGTAGCCGGACGGCGGCTCGAACGTGATCTTCAGCAGAGTCATGCTGATGCTGCCGTCGTTCGGCACCGGGAACACGGTGTCGGTGAACTTCGCCTTGGCGAGCACGGTTCCGTTGCTCGCCTTGACGTCGTGCACGTAGCCGGACGGGATCTGCTGCGGCAGCCCGGTCCAGCCGGACATGCCCTTGAGCTCCCAGCCCGCCTGCGTGCCCTTCTCGTCGGCGCTGCAGGTGATCGTCCACTCGGCGATCTTGAGTCGCGGCCCCTTGGCAGCGACGAGCGCGGACAGCTCGAACGCCTTTCCGGTGGCCACCGACTTCGTCTTGGTGAGGAGCTCGTCCGGGTTCACGACCTCGGTCGTGCACGTGGACGACGTCTCGCCGATCTTGAGCCCGTTCCTGGTCACGGCGGGGCTGGCTCCGGTGACGGTGCCCGCCTGGTCCGGGTTGACGTTGCACACGGCGAGCGGTTCCACCTTGTACGTCTGGTCCGCCTTGGCGAAGTCGGCCGAACCGGAAGACGCCGTGCCGGGTGGGTTGCCGGCGTGCGCGGGTGCCGCCGTCGCCAACGTCAACGCGACCACCGCCCCCGCGACCACACTCTTTCGCACTGTTTCCCCTATGGCTCGAATTACCACCGCCCGATAATGGTTGTGCTGGGTGGTTCGGATGACAGTTCGGCACCCCATGTCACCCGTTCGTGAAATAGCGACTACACGACCGAGTGACAGGCGAACTGTCGTCAGCGAACACCTGCCAGCGTGGCGAACGGCTCCCGGCGCGGTAACGCGGTCGGCAGGCCCGCCAACCTCTCCAGGGCGGAGCACACCCGCACCGCGGCACGCCCGTCGCCGAACGGGTTGCGCCCCAACGGGAGCCGCAACCGGGAGCCGAGCACCCACCCCGCCTCGGCGAGGATGCGGGTGGTGTCGGTGCCGACGAGCCAGGCGCACCCGGCGTCGACGGCGAGCATGCGTTCGGTCGTCTCCCGCAGCACCAGCACCGGCACGCCGAACGTGGGCGCCTCCTCCTGGATGCCGCCGGAGTCCGTCAGGACCAGGGCGGCGCGCCGCAGCACGCGCACCAGGTCCGGGTAGCCGAGCGGGTCGGTGATGACCACGCGTTCGTGGCCGCCCAGCAGGGACACGACCTGTTCGCGCACACCGGGGTTCGGGTGCGCAGGGATCAGCACGTGCACGTCGGGGTGGCGGTCGGCGATGGCGCGCACTGCGTTGAGCACGCGCATGAGCGGGCGGCCCCACGACTCGCGGCGGTGCACGGTGACGAGCACGAGCCTGCCACCGGTGGCGTCCAGGGTGCGCTCCAGGGCGACGACGTCGGCGCTGGACGCGGGCAGGTCGGCGGACGCGACGCGCTGCACGGCGTCCACGACGGTGTTGCCGGTGACGACGATGTGGCTGTCCGGCAAGGATTCCGTGTTCAGCGCGTTGGCGGCGTCGTCGGTCGGCGCGAGGTGCAGCGAGGTGATGCGGGAGATCATCTGCCGGTTCCCCTCCTCGGGGAACGGGCCGTACAGGTCGCCGGTCCGCAGACCGGCTTCGAGGTGCGCCACGGGGATTCCGCGCCAGAACGAGGCGAGCGCCGCGGCCAGTGCCGTGGTGGTGTCGCCCTGCACGAGGGTGACCGCGGGGTCGCGGTCGGCCAGCACGGCGTCGAACTCGGGCAGCAGGCGGGAGACCAGCTCGGACTGCGTGCCGGTGTGGCGGGGGACGTCCAGCCGCACGTCGGGGACCAGGTCGAACGCGTCCAGCGCCTGCTCGACCAGGCCCGAGTGCTGTCCGCCGTGGACGATCGTCGGGCGAAGACCGGGATGGCCCCTCAGCGCGATGGCGACCGGGGCGATCTTCACGGCTTCGGGCCGCGTGCCGGCCACCAGCAGAACTTCTTTGCTCACCGTTGTCCTCTTCTCGGGGAGACCGGGTGGTCCGCCTGGGGGCGGGGGCAACCCCAGGCGGACCGTGTCAGCCGGCTCGGTTCGGCCTGGCCTTCGCGGTGGCGGTGGCGCGCTTGCGGCGCGTGCTGTGCATCAGGAACGCACCAGCGAGCAGGAGAACGACTCCCGCGACGATCCACCACGTCACGTTCGCGCCGGTGACCGCGAGGGCGCCGACACCCGTGCCGACACCGATGCCGGTACCGGGGACCTTGTACATCTGCCGCTCCTCTTAAGCCGCGGGCAACGACGCGCGGCGGCGCAGCGCCACGAAGGCGACCGGAGCGGCGACGACACCGAGCAGGCCGAGGCCGATCCACAGGCCCGCACCCGACGCCATCGGGATGGGCAGGCCGGCGGGGCCGCACGTGGCGGACGAGATGATCACGTCACCGGTGCCGATGGAGCCGAGCACGCCCTGCAGCAGCTTGATGTGGATCGCGTTGACCGTCAGGCTGCCGTCTTCGTTCTTGTACTGCTCGTTGAAGATGACCTCGGCGATCTTGATGCCCGCCAGTTCCACGTCGAGAACCGTGTTGGGCGCCGGGTCGGCGTTCACCTGGCCGAGCTTGCCGAGGTTGACGCCCGCGAGCTTGGACTTGCCGGTCAGACCCTTCTGGGTCGCCGTGCACTCCGCCTCCACCAGTTCGGCGGAGATCTTCCCGGTGACCTTGGAGAGCAGGTCGATCCGGACGTCCGCGGTGCTCGCCCGCGAGTGCACGCCGCCGGACTTGTCGTCCCGCGACGCGGAGGCGTTGATGACACCGGTCTTCAGGATTCCGGTGAGATCGACGCCGGCGAACGTGTTCTGCGTCGGCCCGTTCGCGTTGGCGGCGGCGAACGGTTCCGCGTTGACAGCGGGGTTGCCGAGCAGCGTCACGTTGAGCCTCGCACCGTAGGCCGAGGCGTCCCCCGGAGCGGCCGAAGCAGGTGCGGCACCGACCAGGAGTGCGGCAATCGCGATGACTCCAGCCAGTCCCGTCATTCGGACACGCATGAAACTCCTTCCCTTGGTTCCTCCGGCCCCAGGGCGCGCCGATACCAAGGTGGTTTCACGCTTTCCGGGGGCAATTACCGGCATCGGCTTTCTTTCGAGGGAACTGAGGGTTACTCCCCGTATCGGGCGACACGACCACTCGACTCGCCCAATCGGCGCCACTCATCGTGGAACTTCTGATCAATTTCCGGTCACGGCGTCACTCGATCCGGGGATGAGGGCTGACGTTGCGTCGACCGATGGAACGTCAGGTAGCCCGTCTGGGCGCTCCCTCATCGGTGGAAAGGATCCTCGGGTGACGCTTGCCGTGCGCCGCACCGCATTCCCGAGCCGGGTGACGGTGGTCGTCCTGCTCGCTCTCGCCGCCGGACTCGTGTTCGCGCACCGCCTGTACCGCACGGCGGAGATCTCGCTGTCCGGAGCGGTCCTGAGCGTCATCAGCTCCTACGGCGTGGCCGTGGTTCCCGAGCGCCAGACCGTCTACTTCGGACTGGGCTCCGACACCCCACTGGGTCTGCGCATGACGCCGGAGTGCACCTCGGCGTTCCTCGTGTTGCCGCTGATCGTGGTGGGCGCGGTGATGATCGCGCTGCGCCCGCGCATCCAGTCGCGCGTGCTGGTCGCGCTGGCGTTCGCGGGGTCGGCGGTCGTGATCGTGAACCAGTTCCGCGTGCTCACGCTCGTCGGGCTGGTGCGGTGGCTGGGCGTCGACACCGGTTACTACTGGGGTCACACGCTGCTCGGGTCGATGGTGAGCGTGTTCGGTGGCGCGGCGGCGTTGGTCGCGTTCGTCTGGCTGGCCACGCGGAAGTGAGCCTCGACCTCGTTCTCGGGTTCACGCAGGCGCTCGCTCTGACGATGAGCGTCGCCTTCGTGACGTACGTGTTCGTGATCGTGGTGCCGTACCTGCGGCGCAAACCCGCGCCCGTCGGCGTACCGGAGTCGTTGGAGTGGCACTTCTTCGTGCCGTGCCGCGACGAGGAAGCCGTCATCGGCGCCACGATCCGTTATCTGCGCGAGACGTTCCCCATCGCGCACGTGTGGGTCATCGACGACGACTCCGACGACGGCACTGCGGGCGTCGTACGGACGTTGAAGCGCAACGGCGGTGTTCGAGACACGCACATCCACCTCGTGCAGCGCCAACGGCCCTATGCCCGTACCGGCAAGGGCAACGCACTGAACGACGCCTACCGCACGTTGAAGCTGTGGATGGGCCGACGTGCGGACACGGACCGTGCGATCATCGTGGTGGTGGACGCCGACGGCCGGCCTGCTGCGAACTGTCTCGAAGTCTGTGCGGCGTCTCATCTCTTCGGCAACCCGCGCATCGGCGCCGTGCAGGTCGACGTGCGGATGATCAACGCGGGTCAGCGTCAACCCGGTGTCTCGTTGTGGCGGCGGACTTTCGGCGCCGCCCTGGTGCGGATGCAGGACCTGGAGTTCCGCACGGCCATCGCCGCGATCCAGCTGTCGCGCGGCGCGACCGGCACGATCTCCATGGGCGGCAACGGGCAGTTCACGCGTCTGTCCGCTTTGGACTCGATCGCCGGGCCGACGGGCAGCCCGTGGCGCGGTTCGCTGCTGGAGGACTTCGAGCTCGGCGTGCACCTGCTGACAGCGGGCTGGCACACCGGTTTCTCGTTGGACACGCACGTGAACCAGGAGGCCTTGTACTCGTTGCGGCGCTTCTTGGCGCAACGAACCCGTTGGGGCCAGGGAACCATGCAGTGCATGCGGTACCTGAGGCGCATCTGGGACTCCGAGCACCTGACGACTCTTGGCGCCGCCGAGATGATGTACTACCTCGCGCAACCGTGGATGCAGTTGCTCGGCACGGTGATCTACCCGATCCCCATGGCGCTCATGGCTTACCGGTTCGTGGTGTCGCCATCCGAAGTCGTGACGTGGTTCTTCGACGGTGCGTGGATCCTCTTCACCGTGTACGGCGCGTTCGGTCTGTTGCCGTTCGTCCTGTGGGGACCGGTGTACCGCGCGCGTTGCGTGCCCGTCGGCTTCTGGAAGTCCATCGGGTACGGACTCGGTTACGCGTTGTACATCTACACCTTCTACATCACGTCGTGGCGCGCGCTGATCCGCTTGGTGCGCGGCAACAACGGCTGGACCAAGACCCGGCGCAACGAGGAGCGGGCCGTGGGCAAGGTCGCGCTCGATGTGTAACCGGTCACTTTGTAGAGATCGAACAAAGACGTTCTCGAGTTTCCCTGGTTAACCTCAGGTCCTCTCGATTTCCGCCTGGGAGGAACCGTGACACTCGCACTAGCGCCTCGTCGCACCGTGCTCGCCGACTTCGTGCCCGGCGCACTGGTCCGCGACCTGACCCTGGTCGTCGCCGGCGCGGCCCTCACCGGCCTGGCCGCGCAGGTGGCCGTGCCGATCCCCGGCAGCCCGGTTCCGCTGACGGGCCAGACGTTCGCGGCGTTGCTCGTCGGCGCTTCCCTGGGCTGGCAGCGCGGCGCCACGTCGATGCTGCTGTACCTGATCGCGGGAGTCGCGGGCGTGCCGTGGTTCCAGGGCGGCTCGTCCGGCGTCCCGGTCTCGCTCGGCTACGTGGTGGGCTTCGTGTTCGCGGGCGCCCTGGTCGGCTTCCTCGCGGGCCGCGGCGGCGACCGCACGCCTCTTCGCGTGGTGGGCACCATGGCGTTGGGCAACCTGGCCATCTACGCGGTCGGCGTGCCGTGGCTGATGGCGATGACCGGCATGGGCTTCGCGAAGGCGTTGAGCGTCGGCGTGCTGCCGTTCCTGATCGGTGACGCGCTGAAGATCGCCCTGGCGGCCGGCGTACTGCCCGCCGCCTGGGCTCTCGTCCGCCGCCGGT
>NZ_JBHRZI010000031.1:120351-214552 GCF_042649515.1 Lentzea rhizosphaerae
GACGCGCGCCTGCCCCGGTCTGGTGGCCCTGCCGTACCGCGAGACGTCGTCCAGCAGCAGCTGCGGGAGCGGATGTTCGTCGAGCTCCTGTGGCAGCGGTGACAGCGGGGGCGGGTGTGGTGGCGGCGACTGAGCGGGTCTGACGAGACTGTCGGACCTGCCGGGTACGGTCTGTCCCGTGCCTGAAGTTCCCCCCACCCTGAGCCTGCTCGAGACCGCCGTCCACGCCGTCGGCGGTGCGGAGCGCCCTGGCCAGGTGGAGATGGCGGAAGCCGTCGACCACTCGATCCGCACGGGCGAGCACCTCGCGGTCCAGGCCGGCACGGGCACGGGCAAGTCGCTCGCGTACCTGGTGCCGTCCATCAGGCACGCGGTGGCCGAGGACGAGACGGTGGTCGTCTCCACGGCCACGATCGCGTTGCAGCGCCAGCTGGTCGACCGAGATCTGCCGCGGCTGGCGAAGGCGTTGAAGAAGGATCTCGGCCGCGAGCCCACGTTCGCGATCCTCAAGGGGCGGCGCAACTACCTGTGCATGCACCGCGTGCACAACGGCGCGCCGGAGGAGCCTGAGGAGGCCGGGCTGTTCGACCCGTTCGCGGTGTCGCGGCTCGGGCGCGAGGTGAAGCGGCTGCACGAGTGGTCGTCGGACACCGAGACCGGCGACCGGGACGAGCTGGTGCCCGGCGTCAGCGAGCAGGCGTGGCGGCAGGTGTCGGTGACGGCGCGCGAGTGTCTCGGCGTGTCGAAGTGCCCGATCGGCGCCGACTGCTTCGCCGAGCGGGCGCGGGCGGAGGCGGGCAAGGCGGACGTGGTCGTCACGAACCACGCGATGCTCGCCATCGACGCGTTGGAGGGCTACCAGGTCCTGCCCGACCACGACGTGGTGGTGATCGACGAGGCGCACGACCTCGTCGACCGCATCACGTCGGTAGCGACGGAGGAGCTCAGCGGGGCTTCGGTGGCCATGGCGGCGCGCCGGTGCGGCAGGCTCATCGACCAGGACGTCGCGGATCGGCTGGCCGAGGCCAGCGACGGGCTGGCGATGATCCTCGAGGACATGCCCGCTGGCCGGCTCGACACGCTGCCCAGGGCGCTCGCCGGGGCGCTGGCCGCCACCCGCGACGCCGCGCACAACTGCGTGTCGGCCATGGGGTCGGAGCGCAAGGAGGACCCGGACGGGGCGACGGCGCGCAAGCTCGCGCTGGCGTTGCTGGAGGAGGTCCACGACTGCTCGGTGCGGGTGCTGGAGGCGTTCGACGAGGAACGCGACGTCGTGTGGGTGTCGGGCGACTTCAACCAGAAGACGCCGACGCTGCGGGTCGCCCCGCTCGGCGTGGGCGGCCTGCTGCGCGAACGGCTGTTCGCCAAGCGCACCACCGTTCTCACGTCCGCGACGCTGACGCTGGGCGGCGCCTTCGACACGATGGCGCGCCAGTGGGGCCTGCCGCCGTCGGAGAAGGTCCGCAAGATCGAGGGTGCGGCCACGGACAAGGACATCGACGGTCCGAAGTGGAGCGGGCTCGACGTGGGCTCGCCGTTCCAGCACGCGTCGAGCGGGATCCTCTACGTGGCAAGGCATCTGCCGCAGCCGGGCCGCGACGGCCTGCCGCCGGAGTACCTGGACGAGATCGAGGGCCTGGTGAACGCGGCGGGCGGCCGCGCGCTCGGGCTCTTCTCCTCGACGCGCGCGGCGAAGGCGGCCACGGACGCGTTGAGGGACAAGCTCGACCACCCGATCCTGTGCCAGGGCGACGACTCGACTGGCCTGCTGGTCAAGAAGTTCGCCGAGGACGAGCGCACGTGCCTGTTCGGCACGCTGTCGCTGTGGCAGGGCGTGGACGTGCCCGGGCCGTCGCTCCAGCTCGTGATCATGGACCGGATCCCGTTCCCCAGGCCGGACGACCCGCTGGCCTCGGCCCGCCAGAAAGCGGTGAACTCCCGTGGCGGCAACGGCTTTCTGACCGTCGCCGCCACGCACGCCGCCCTGCTGCTGGCCCAGGGGGCCGGCCGCCTGCTGCGGTCGATGTCGGACAAGGGCGTGGTGGCCATCCTCGACCCGAGGCTGGCCACGGCCCGCTACGGCGGCTTCCTGCGCGCCTCGCTCCCCCCGTTCTGGACGACCTACGACCCCGAGGTGGTGCGCGCCGCCCTCAAGCGCCTGGACGCGGCCCAGACCCCGTGATCCGCTCGACCAGCTCGTCCCGGAACGCCTGAGCCTCCTGGAGTTCCGGTTCGGAGCCGTCCGCGCGCTTCAACGCGCCTTCGAGAATCTTCAACGCCTGACGCTCGTCACCGCGAGCGTCGGCCTGCCGCGCCGCGTTCTCCATGGCCTTGGCGAGTTTTGTCTGCGCTTCAGGTTCCGGGGCGGCCTTGTTGATGCGGATCCAGTTGCCACCGGGGTCGACCACGCTGAACCCGGTGTACCTGTCGTTGCGCAGCCGCGGCCGGGTCATCCGCGGAATGCCTGAGATGAGCACTTTCCCGTGCGCCGCCCGCATGCCTTCGGCAAAAGCCTCGTACAGCGGGCCGGTGTCCTGCACGATGACCAGGCAGGTGCCGTACGACTGCTCGGGATCGAAGTTGTCCATCCCGAAGAAGTGCAGCTGGATGTCCTCCCGCCGCACGGCGACGTACGGGTTCGGCCGCGTCTGCCGATAGGTGACCGAGAAGCCGAGCATCTCGTAGAACGACGCGATCTCGTCGATGTCTGGACAGGGAAGGAGCGGAAAGGTGAGTTCGTTCGCCACCGCCCGAAGCTAAGCCCGCCACTGCCGAAACGACACCGAGCTATTTGCTCAAGCGAACAGCAGGACAAGCCCGCCCAGCAACAACAACGCCGACACCACGGCGATCGCCAACACACGACCACGCGGCGTCTGCGCGTGCCTCAACGCGATCCCCAACGGTCCGATCCCAGCCACAGCAACCCCTTTCGACGGCATGGCGACAACAGCGCGCACGGCCCCGACCGCCACTCCCAACGGCGACATGCCGAGTTCGCGCGCGCCAACAACATCCGCTTCCCACTGCTCACGCCACCGGTCGTCACCGACCACTGCCGCCGCGAACCGCACCAACAACAACGCGACTCTCATTGCGCCGCCCTCGGCACCAGTCGCGGCGCCGGAGCAGCCCGAGCCACGACCTTGCGCGCCTCCGCGGCACCCTCGGCCGTCAGCCGGTACATCCGCCTGCGGGGTCCGCGCCGCTCGGCGTCGTCCTCCCAGGCCGAGGTGACCCAGCCGGCGCGTTCGAGGCGGTCCAGCAACGGGTAGACGCTGCCCGACGGCCTGCCGGTCAGCTTGATGATCTCCAGGCCCCAACGTGGCTCTTCCGCACCCAGAAGCACTTCGAGCACGTCGACCGTGGCCTTGCCGATGCGTTGCAGTGGCTCCACGCCACCAATACTACCTATGTAGATTAAGCCCTGGCAACGTCGACCTTCTCGGCCCCGATCCGCCGGATGCGTGCGGTGCCCCACGCGCCCAAGGCAGCGAGCGAGGCGTTGAGCGAGACCCCGTGCTCCGTCAGGGAGTACTCGACCTTCGGCGGCACCTCGGCGAACACCTCGCGGTGCACCAGGCCGTCCTCCTCCATCTCCCGCAGGTGCTGGCTCAGCATCTTCTCGGTGACACCCGGCAGACCGCGCCGCAGCTCGGCGAACACCTCGCGGTGCACCAGGCCGTCCTCCTCCATCTCCCGCAGGTGCTGGCTCAGCATCTTCTCGGTGACACCCGGCAGACCGCGCCGCAGCTCGGCGAACCGGCGGGTGCCGTGGTGCTGCAACTCCCACAGGATCAACGACTTCCACTTGCCCGAAACCACGTCCATCGCGGCATCGATGCCGCAGAAGTACGGACCACGCCGTGCTGCCACTCGAACCCCCAACGCGCTTACTTTTCAGTGAGTACCCCACTAATTAGTCAGTTCTTCTCAACGCCGGCGGTGCCGGAGAGGATTCCACCGAACGACGATCACAAGGGGGATCCGGAAAAATGACTGCACGCAACAACGTTCACGTGACCGTCCTCGGACTGGGAGCGATGGGCACCGCCCTCGCCGCCGCCGTGATCGGGGCGGAACACCCGACGACGGTCTGGAACCGGTCACCGGGCAAGGCCGACGGCCTCGTCGCACAGGGCGCCACAGCCGCGGCCACGGCCCGCGACGCGATCCTGAACAGCCAGGTGGTGATCGCCTGCCTGCTCGACGACGCGTCGGTGCACGAGGTGCTCGACCCGCTCACCGACGAGCTCGCCGGACGAGTCCTGATCAACGTCACCACGACGACACCGGCCCAGGCACGGGAGTCGGCCGCGTGGGCGGAGCGCGCCGGAATCGCGTACCTGGACGGCGGCATCATGGCCGTACCGCACATGATCGGCCGGCCGGAGTCGTCGATCCTCTACAGCGGGTCCGCCGAGGTGTTCCACGAGTACAAGCCGTTGCTCGACCTGTGGGGAACCAGCACCTACTTCGGCGAGGACGCCGGACTGGCCTCGCTGTACGACCTCGCCCTGCTCTCCGGCATGTACGTCATGTTCGCGGGGTTCCTGCACGGCGCCGCCATGGTCGCGCCGGCGGGCATCACGGCGACCGAGTTCGCCGCGGCGGCAGCACCCTGGCTTACTGCCATGACCGGCGGCTTCCACGGGTTCGCCGAGGTCGTCGACGGCGGCGACTACACCGTGGCCGGGCAGCAGAGCCTCGAGTTCTCCGACCTCACCGACATCGTGACCGCCAGTGCCGACCAGGGCATCAGCACCGAGGTGATCGACGTGGTCCAGCGCCTCATCCAGCGGCAGATCGACGCGGGCCACGGCAAGGAGGGGTTCGCCAGGATCTTCGAGAGCATCAGGCACCCGGCCTAGGAACGCAGTCCCAGCCGTTCAAGCAGCTCGTCCCGGAACTCCAGCGCTGTGGCCCGCTCCTCCTCCGAGGCGTGCACTTCCCGCACCAACGCCCGTTCCAGGATCTTCAACGCCTGCCGCTCCGCCGCGTGCGACCCCGCCAGCATCTCCGCGTTGTGCAACGCCCGCGTCAACCCGTTGGACGACGGCGCCTGCTCCCGCACCGCCGGCACCACCCGGATCCAGTTGCCACCGGGGTCGACGACCAGGAACCCGTCGCGTCGCGGCCGGGTCATCCGCGGCAGGCCCGACACCAGCACCCGCCCGTAGACCGCGCGCATGCCGTGCGCGAACGCCTCGTACAGCTCGCGCGGGTCCTCCACCTGGATCAGGCACGAGCTGTACGACCGTTCGGCCTCGTAGCCCGGGATGCCGAAGAAGTGGAGGTTGATCTCCTCGCGTCGCACCGAGAGGTACGAGTTCGGCCGGTACTGGCGATACGTGATGGTGAAGCCGAGCATCACGTAGAACTCGGCGACCTCGTCGATGGAGGCGCACGGCAACAGCGGGATCGTCACCTCGTTGGCCACTCCGCCACGCTAGTGCTACAGATCAGCCGTCGACCAGCAATCCACGTAACGGTCCTTGCAACCTTCCGGCACGCCGCGACACGCCGGGCAGCTCCGTCACCCGTGACGATCCCGTCAGGGCCGGACGCCACTGCTCGTCCACCACGACGTGCGCCGGGCCGGAGACCTCGTCGATCGACAGCCCGAGGTGTTCGGACCACAGCTTCAGCCTGGTTCGCCGCACGACGTCCGGGTCGTCGGTCACGACGTTGAGCTCCGTGTCGTTGAACAACGAGTGCTCGTTCAGGTTGGCCGACCCCACGGAGAGCCAGCGGTCGTCCACAATGGACAATTTCGCGTGCACGTACACCGGGCCGGGGTCGTCGCCGTGCGACACCAGGGTCGCCGCGATCAGCCGCCTGTTGCCGTCGTCGGCGTCCAGGAGCCGTCCGAGCTGACCGCGGGTGGTGTCGGCGCCGTTGCTGGGCTTCTGCGGCAGCACCAGCACCATCCGGAAGTCCGGTGACGGCGGACGGCTCAGCTTCTCCAGCAACACCTCGGTGATCTCGGGCGACCACAGGAACTGGTTCTCCAGGTACACCAGCGACTCCGCCGACCGCAGCGCCCGCAGGTACGAGTCGAGCAGGCTGAAGTCGCCGTGCGGCGCGAAGTCGTAGGTCTTCTCCGGGATCGTCCGCACGATCTGCACGGACGACGAACCGGCCTCGGGCGGCACCTCCGGGACGGGCAGGGTCTCCCCCGCGATCTCCAGCCACCGCGCGGCGAAGTGGGCGGCCACCTCCGCCACGGCAGGGCCCTCGATGCGGGCGATGTGGTCGTGCCAGCCCAGGTCGCGCGGCGGGTGCTTCGGCGAGTCGTGCCGGTCGCCCTCCACCGCGGTCATGTCGAGGCCGCCGACGAACGCCACGTCGTCGACGATCACGATCTTCTCGTGGTGGCAGTGCAACGTTCGTTCGCGCGCGTCGAGCTCGCACCGGACCGCGCCGCACTCCAGAAAGGCCTTCTGCGCCGCCACGGCCCGCTTGCGCGTCGGCTCGAAGAACGGGATCGGCGGGCCCGCCCACAGCAGCACGCGCACCGGGACCCGTTCCGCGGCGGACGACAGCAGCTCGCGCAGCTGCGGCGCACCCGGTTCGCGGGTCAGCTTGAAGTCCGGCGACGCGTGCCAGTTCGCGATGTGGACGTACTTCTGCGCCTTCTCGATCGCCTCGGCGATGACGGGGAACGCCGAGGCGCCGTCGATCAGAACCTCGATCGAATTGCCGTGCTGCACGGGTCGGCGCGGGGTGAACCACCCCGCGCCGTCGCCGTCCATCACCTCGCCCCACCCCAGGCGGCGCAGTCTTCGCCCGTGGTGAGAGCACAACAGGTTCTCCAGCCCGTCGCCGAGCCGTGCGTCGAGAACGTCGAGGAAGCCCACGAGGAGTGGATTTACCCGAATTGCCCGCGTTCTAACCCAAAGGTGAGAGAACCGTCGTCGTACCGGGCTCGACCTCGGTGAAGCCCGCGTCCCGCACGGCCACGACGTCGGCGCGCCCGATCAGCGCGTCCCACTCGGCGACCGACGGCGTCCGGACGGCACAGCGGTAGTCCAGCGACGCCCACTCCTTCAGCTCGTCGTCGGACAGGTGCGGCGCCAGCAGCATCGAGGCGTGCCCCACCTGCGCCGCGAGCTTGCCCGCGGACATCTCGACCCGCGGGTTCACGTACAGCACCCGCGCACCGGGAGGAACCGCCCCCGGCTCGTCGACGGGCAGGTCAGAGCCGGAGATCTGCAGTTTCGCGACCTCGCGGGGCGTCTCGGACACCAGGACGGGCAGCAGCGAACGAACCGACGCACCGTCCACGGTGATCGTCACGCCCGGCAGCTCCTGGACGGCCTCCCACTGCACGCCGCGAGCTCGCCGCGACACCTTGCGGATCCGTCCGGCCACCCACGCCCGCACGGCCTCGTGCCACTCCCCGCCCACGTCGGCGCGCGGGTCGAGGCACACCGCGACCGCCGAGGCGGCCGCGGCCTCCAGCAGAGCCGTCCGGGAAGGCGGCGAGACGCGTTCGATGCGCAACACCATCGGCATCGCGCGGACTTCGGACTCCTCCGCGTAGTTCCGGGAGGCGATCAGGTCGAGGATCATCACAGCCGGGTCAGCTCCAGGCCGTCCGCGGCGTCCGCGGCCTCCACCTCTGCCCTCGTGACGCCCAGGATGAACAGCACGGCGTCGAGGAACGGGTGCGACAACGCGGTGTCGGCGACCTCGCGCAGCGCGGGCTTGGCGTTGAACGCGATGCCCAGACCGGCCGCGCCCAGCATGTCGATGTCGTTCGCACCGTCACCGACCGCCACGCACTGCGCCAGCGACACGCCCGCCTCCTCGGCGAACCGGCGCAGCGCCACCGCCTTGCCCGGCCGGTCGACGATCTCGCCGACGACCTTGCCGGTCAGCTTGCCGTCCACGATCTCCAGCGTGTTCGCCGCGCAGAAGTCCAGCTGGAGCTCGTCGGCGAGGCCGGTGATCACCGACGTGAACCCGCCGGACACGACCCCGCAGTAGAAGCCGAGCCGCTTCAGCGTGCGGATCGTCGTGCGCGCACCCGGCGTGAGTTCGAGCGAGGCACCGACCTCGTCCAGCACCGTCGCGTCGAGGCCCTCCAGCAGCGCGACCCGGCGCCGCAGCGACTCCGAGAAGTCGAGCTCGCCGCGCATCGCGGCCTCGGTGATCTCGCGCACCTGCTCCTCGCACCCGACGTGCGCGGCCAGCATCTCGATCACCTCGCCCTGGATGAGCGTGGAGTCGACGTCGAACACGACCAGGCGCTTGGCGCGACGGGTCAGGCCGGCGCGCTCGACCGCGATGTCCAGGCCCACCCGCACCGACACGTCCGCCAGCGCCGAACGCAGCTCCGCGTCGTTCTCCAACGTGTCGTCGGCGACCGAAACCCGCAGCTCAAGACCGGTGACGGGGTAGTCGGCGACACCGCGGATCGCGTCGATGTTCACGCCGAGCGACGCGAGCCTGCGCGCCACCTCGGTGAACGCCTTCGCGGTGACCGGGCGGCCGAGCACGATCAGCACGTGCGACGACTCCAGGCGCGCGGTGCGCTTCGAGTCGGCGCCGATCTCGATCTCCACGTGCATCGAGACGGTGGCCATGGCCTGCTCGACGGCCTCCTGCAGGCCTTCCGGGTCGTGGTCGGTCGAGACCAGCGCCCCGAGCACCAGCCGGCCCCGGATCACGACCTGCTCCACGTCGAGCACCTCGACGCCGTGCCTGGTCAGCACGGCGAACAGCACCGAGGAGACGCCGGGCTTGTCGGGGCCGGTCACGGTGATCAGCACGGGCGTTTTCACGTTCGTCTCCTCGTAAGACGCGGCGAGCCCCGGCAGCGTGGAAGCAGCCGGGGCTCGTCGTTGAACCTGTGAAGTGCAGGTTACTTGTGGTCCGAGTCGTCCTTCTCGGAGGCCGTACCCGACTTGATGGCCGAGGCCGCGAGCTCCGACGGGGCGGGCTTCGCGTCCTTGTGCGCGATCGTCTTGCCGGTGAAGGTCACGTGACCCTCGTTCCGGATCCGCTCGATCATGTGCGGGTAGTGCAGCTCGAACGCCGGGCGCTCGGAACGGATCCGGGGCAGCTCGGTGAAGTTGTGCCGCGGCGGCGGGGACGACGTGGCCCACTCGAGCGAGTTGCCGTAGCCCCACGGGTCGTCGGCCGTCACGACCTCACCGAAGCGGTAGCTCCGGAAGATGTTCCAGATGAACGGCAGCGTCGACGCGCCCAGGATGTAGGCACCGATCGTCGAGATCATGTTCAGCGTCGTGAAGCCGTCGGACGCGAGGTAGTCGGCGTACCGGCGCGGCATGCCCTCGTTGCCCAGCCAGTGCTGGACGAGGAAGGTCGCGTGGAAGCCGAGGAACGTCGTCCAGAAGTGCAGCTTGCCGAGCGGCTCGTCGAGGAACCGGCCGGTGATCTTCGGGAACCAGAAGTAGATGCCGGCGAAGGTCGCGAACACGATCGTGCCGTAGAGCACGTAGTGGAAGTGCGCGACGACGAAGTACGTGTCCGACACGTGGAAGTCGATCGCGGGCGCGGCCAGCAGGATGCCGGAGAGGCCACCGAAGAGGAACGTGACGATGAAGCCGATCGAGAACAGCATCGGCGTCTCGAACGTCAGCTGGCCCTTCCACATCGTGCCGATCCAGTTGAAGAACTTCACACCGGTCGGAACAGCGATGAGGAACGTCATGAAGGCGAAGAACGGCAGCAGCACGGCGCCGGTCGCGTACATGTGGTGCGCCCACACGGCGACGGACAGTGCCGCGATGCCGAGCGTGGCGTAGACCAGGCCGTTGTAACCGAAGATCGGCTTGCGGCTGAACACCGGGAAGATCTCCGACACGATGCCGAAGAACGGCAGGGCGACGATGTAGACCTCGGGGTGTCCGAAGAACCAGAAGAGGTGCTGCCACAGGATCACGCCGCCGTTGGCGGGGTCGAACACGTGGGCACCGAGGTGGCGGTCGGCCAGCAGGCCGAGCAGCGCCGCGGTGAGGATCGGGAACGCGAGCAGCACGAGCACCGACGTCACCAGGATGTTCCAGGTGAAGATCGGCATGCGGAACATCGTCATGCCGGGCGCACGCAGGCAGACCACGGTGGTGATCATGTTCACCGCGCCGAGGATGGTGCCGAGACCACCGACCACCAGGCCGGAGATCCACAGGTCGGCGCCGACACCCGGCGAGTGGATGGCGTTGCTCAGCGGCGTGTACGCGAACCAGCCGAAGTCAGCCGCACCACCGGGGGTGATGAAGCCCGCCATCACGATCAGGCCGCCGAAGAGGTACAGCCAGTACGAGAACGCGTTCAGCCGCGGGAACGCCACGTCGGGCGAGCCGATCTGCAGCGGGAGCACGAAGTTCGCGAAGCCGAAGACGATCGGCGTCGCGTACAGCAGCAGCATCACGGTGCCGTGCATCGTGAAGAGCTGGTTGAACTGCTCCTGGCTGAGGAACTGCATTCCAGGCCGGGCCAGCTCGGTCCGCATCAGCATGGCCATCGCGCCGCCGACCATGAAGAAGGCGAACGAGGTGACCAGGTACATGATGCCGATTTGCTTGTGGTCCGTGGTGCGGAACATCCGCAGCAGGAAGGACCCCTTGACCGCAGTGCGCGTCGGATAAGGACGCGTTGCGATCGGCTGCGGGGCTACGGCCGTCACGGTGCCTCCAGGCCTTGGTGGGACCAGTCGTTCGGGAAACTCACCGGATATTAGACGGAGCCGATCAGCTCCATTCGGGTGGGCCATGGCCGGTGGCCAGCGACGTAGCGCACGTCACACGTATCCTGCCGCCGTGCTCCGAATGGTCGCTGTCGCAACTGTGCTGTCGCTGTCCGCCTGCGGCTCACCCGCCACCCACAACTCCGCGGACGTCGCGTTCGCGCAGGGCATGGTGCCGCACCACGAGCAGGCGCTGGAGATGAGCGACCTCGTCGCCTCCCGCACGGACAACCCGCGGGTGATCGACCTGGCCAAGCGGATCTCCGCAGCGCAGAAGCCGGAGATCGACCGCATGAACGGCTGGCTGCGCACGTGGAACGCCCCGGTGCAGGCGTCGTCGCACACGTCACACGGCCACACCGACAAGCACGGCATGGTCGACCTGGGCAACCTCGCCGACCTCGACGGCACCGAGTTCGACCGCCAGTGGCTCTCCCTGATGATCCTGCACCACCGCGGCGCCGTGGAGATGGCGCGCAAGCACCTCGCCGCCGGCACCGACCCCGAGACCCGCAAGCTGGCCCAGGACGTCGTCGGCCACCAGGAGAAGGAGATAGCGGAAATGGAGTCGCTTCTCCCGCAGGGCTGATGCCAGCCTCTCTTGCGTGACTTCTGCTGCTGTACGCGCCGCCGTGTCGTTGGCCGCGTCTCATGGTGTGGCCTGCACGGATCCTGTCGTGCTGAAAGACGGCAGCAACGTGATCGTGCACCTGCGCCCGGCCCCGGTGGTCGCCCGCATCGCCGCCCGCACGGCCCTGGTGCGCCCTGCGGTGGCCTCGCACTTCGCCCGCGACCTGTCGGTGTCGGCGTTCCTGGCCACGCGCGGCGTCCCCGTCGTGACCCCGTCCGCCGAGCTGCCCGCCGGACCTCACACGCATGATGGCTTCGTCATGTCCTTCAGCACGTACGTCCCGCACGACCCGTCCGTCGAGTTGTCCCGTCCGGACGTGCTCAAGCTGTTGCCCGACCTGCACGCCGAACTGCGCCTGTACGAGGGCGACCTCCCCACGCGCGGCCCTGTGGACGACGTCGAGAACACGCTCGAGTACCTGGGCGGCTTGGGCGTACCGGACCTTGAACCGTTCCGCGAACGGCACGAGGAGCTCCTCGCGTCGTGGGACGCGCACCACCGCGACGTCCAGCCGCTGCACGGCGACTCGCACTACGGCAACGTGCTGATGACCGCGTCCGGCCCCGTGTGGCTCGACTTCGAGGACACCTGGCGCGGCCCGATCGCCTGGGACCTGGCCTGCCTGGCAGGCGCACGAGGCAAAGAAGCCGCCCAACGCGCCGTAGAGACCTACGGCGGCGGGGCGGCTCCTGAGGACGTGGAGTTCCACGTCGAAACACGCATCAACTTCGGCACGCTGTGGGGCGTGCTGATGGAGAACTCTTAGGCGCGACGGCGGCGCAGCACGAACAGCACGGCGACACCAGCGGCGAGCAGCGCGGCGCCGAGGCCGACCAGCCAGGCGGACCCGAACCCGGTCGAGGCCAGGTCGTTGGAGCCCGGCGCACCAGCTGCGGTGGTGGTCGTGGTGGCCGCGACCTCGGAGGACGACGACGTCGTGGTCTCAGACGAGCTCGGGGGCGCCGTGTGAGTGATGGTCGAAGGAGAGGTCGACGACGAGCTGCTGCTGGACGTCTGGTCCTTCTTGACACCGCAGGCGTACCAGTGGCTGATGGTGGGGACGTTGCCGCCGTTGTTCTCAGGCGACCGGAGCTTGTTCCACGGCAGCGGGCCGAGCTTGGCCGCGAGGTAGACGTTGAACGCGTCCGAACCCTTCACGACCACACCGGTGACCGTCACGCCGGCGTCCACGGCCGTGATGTTGAGGTACTGGTCCTGCTCGCCACCACCGGTGAACGTCAACTTGCCCTTGGCGACCACCGTGCCGGTCAGCCCACCAACAGTGCAGACGTCGTCATGACCGGGCGCGACGTTCTTGTCGTACGCGACGGCACGCTCATCGCCGGAGTTCAGAACCGGCTTGTCGGGCGCGGCGAAGGCGGTGGTCACCAGAGCGAGCGTGGCCACGGCCGCCACGGTGGCGGCACCGAGCAGGCCGGATCTTCTCAGGGGCGTAAGGCGCATCGGGGTTACTCCGTTGGGGTCGACGGGATGTCGAGATCTAAGACCATCGACGTCCCCCTAACGGGTGTCATTACGGCCCGGGATACGCCCTGTGGCCCAGTCGTTATGCGGCTGTGAAGTTGAATCCCGAACGACCGAACGCCGAAGGGGCCGGAAACCCGGCCCCTTCGGCGTTCACCACGACTCAGTCGTTCTGCGCGCTCTCAGCGGGCCTCAGGAACACGGTGCCACCGTTGGGCATGCGCCTGAACCAGTCGACAGAGGTGACAGGCTGACCGATCACCGGCCCCACACCCGTCGGGAGGTGGGGAACAGGAACGCCGCCGTTGAGGTGAGACTGCGGCCGGCGAAGAGGCTGGTTCGGGGTGGTCATCGTTCCTTCTCGGGAGCGGAATGTCCGAGCGCCACGAGCGCACCGAGTGGTTGCCAAGCGCACGACTCCCCACAGCACGGCGTCCACGACCTGCCATTTCCCGGTTTGCCTGAAGTAGAGCTCGAACCATATTGATCTTCTATGGTGGCGCACTGCCCCAGAGCATGCGTCCAGCCAGAACATAGCGACACGACCTGACCGTCGTGTGAACCCTGCGGACAATCGCCGAGCCAACACGTCGGCACCGCGCGTCTGGCAACACACGGAAGGGGCCGGTTTCACTCCTCCCGGCACACCGGGATGCGGCAGTCTACATCGGACCGCAATACCTTCTCACCAGCAGCTTTACCGCGTCGTGACCGCAAAAGGGCCAGGCAGGACGAGCGGCTCCGCGTCAGACGGGGAACCGCGCCAAGCCGCGCAGGACCGACATGTGAAAACCTGTTTCCGTAGGTCATCCTACGGTTGGACTACCCCGTACAGAAATACTTCCTCGACTTCGGTCCACACATCGGAACTTCGGAAACGAACAGCCGTCCAGCCGAGAAATTCCTACGGTTGCCTCGATGTTCCGCGCGGCTTGGACTCCGGCCGCTTCCCCACCATCCAGACGAGCGCCCCCATGGCTGCCAGCCAGGCGATCAGCTCGGCGAGCTTCTCCCACCTGCCCTCACCATCGTCACCTGATCGTGTTGCTGGCACCGCGCTACCTCCTTCAGAGCGTTGACCGACCAAGTCCTGCAGACGCCGCTTCGGCGCCGTGGCGTGGATGCGCACGCCGACCCGCGGACCCTCTTGCTCGGACGCCATCGGACACCTCGCTGAACTGTGGATCGCGGGCACGGGGGACAGAGGAACCGACGTGGCCGGTTCCTGCGATAGGTGGTGCAGCTGTTCGGAATGCGCCTGAGCTGGTCGACGGAGGTGACAGGCTGACCGATCACCGGACCCACACCGGCAGGAAGGCGAGGGCAGGGACACCGTCGTTCGGCGGAAACCGTGGCCAGCGAAGCGGCTGGTCGGGGTGGTCATCGTTCCTTCTCGGGAGCGGAATGTCCGAGCCGCCACGTACGAGCACGCCGAGCGGTTGCCAGGCGCACGACACCTCACAGCACGGCGTCCACGACCCGACATTCCCGGATTGCCTGAAGTAGAGCTCGAACCAAATGAATCTTCCATGGTGACGCACTGCCACAGAGCCCAACTGGCATTGCATCCCAGCCAGAACATAGCGACACGACCTGACCGTCGCGTGAACCCTGCGACATTCGCCGAGTCAGCACGTCGGCACCGCATGTCTGACACCACACGGAAAGGGCCGTTTCACTCCTCCCGGCACACCGGGATGCGGCAGTCTACATCGGACCGCAATACCTTCTCACCAGCAGCTTTACCGCGTCGTGACCGCAAAGGGTCAGGCCGTACCAACGGCCCCACGCCAGACTCGGGGAAACTGCACCAAGCCGACATGGAAGGACCGTTTCCCCAGTACATCCCGTGGATGAACTATCTCTCGCAGAAGTAATTCCACCACATTGGTCCATGCATTAAAACTTCCTGAACAACTGTCCAGGAAACAAAAATCTACGGTTCCCCCGATTTCCGTGCGGCTTGGACTTCCGTCGACTCACCCGCATCCGGACGAGCGCTCCGACCACCGTCAGCCGAACGATCAGCTCACCGGGCTTCCCCTACACCGCCCTCGCCGTCGTCACCTGATTGCTGTCACCGGAGCCGGCGGCGGTGCGTCGTGCCGCCGTTGGGCACGCGCCGGAACCAGTCGACCGGTACGACAGGCCGGGTCACAGGCACATCCACGCGGCGCGGATGAGTGAGCTGCGAGCCGCAGGGCAGTACGGGTCTGAGCGGGCGAGCAGGCTGGTTCAGGCTTGTCATGGTTCCTTCTCGGGAGCGGTGAGTCCGGATCACGTCTGCATGACGAGTGACGAACGCAGAAGCGAGTCGAGGGAAATCTCCAGACGCCGCTCAGCGGTTGCCTCGGCGACCTGCCATTCCTCGACCGCCTTCGAGACCATGCGTTCGACCGCCATCGGCGTTCCATCGTCCGGCAGCTGGCTGAGCAGCCAGCTCGTGTCGTCATCGAGCCAGAAGACCTCAGGCGGTTGTGCCGCCCTGCCCACGACTCCGCGCCCAGTGGCCGCACGCCTGAGCCTGATGTCCGGCACCACGTGGAACTTGCCGTCCCGGTCAATGGCGACGGGCGACGCCGCACCGTCCACATCGGACGCGAGACTCGCCGGCTCATCAGCGATGGCCCGCAACAACCACCGCGCACCCGGGCCCAGGTCGTGCTCATGAGCGAGCAACCAGTCGCCGATTTCCGCCGCCCGCTCCCGCGCCTTCGGCAGCAGGGAGTCCTTGCCGAGTGATTGACCTTCGCAGGCGAGAGCGAACTGAGCGAGACAGCTGTAAGCGTGCCAGGCCGCGAACGTCTGCTCCAGCGGCCAACGGGCGTGCGACCAGGACGTCTCGAAGAACTCGACGTCCTCCGCCCGCGCGTCGAGAAATTCACGGGTGATGGCGAAGTCGAAGAACTTCTCGTGCGCACCTTCATGCACGAGCGCTTCTGCCACCTCGATCGGCAACGACGGTTCGTCGATCAGCACGATGCCGGGCACGTACCGCGACGAGGCCGAGACGACGCCGCCGGACGTCTCCCGCTTGAGCACCGCAAGCATCGACACGTGCGGGAGGAGGTCGTCAGCCGCCTCCGGCGCAAGCTCGCGGAACAGACGAATGCCGTCCGCCACCACCTGCAGCACCGCCTCGAACCGCTCCCCGTCCGCCTCGGTCAGCGGCCTGATCGTCACACCGGGCGGGGCGATGATCCGCAACGGCGCCTCGAGCAGGTCGGCGGACCGCGGGTCCGCGGCCACCAGAAGGCCTGCGTGCCGCACGCCGAGGGCCGCGACCTCGTGCAGCCGCCCGACATCCAGACCATGACCTGCCAGCGCACGGCCGATCTCGTATCGGACGATCGGATGGTCCACCAGGTTGTCCGACAACTCGGTTCCCGGAGCGAACAGGTCCACCGCGAGCCGGTAGAGCGTGCGCCGCTCGTCGACCAGCACCTCGGCCGGCGCGATGCGGGCGTGCAGCTTGTGAGCAGTTTCTGAAGGAGATGCCACCATCGAAGACCCCGTGTTCACGTGCCCAGAAGACGTCGTGGAGTCGTGGGCACCGCCACCGCGACGGCGCCTTGATGGCGAGCGACTCTAACGCACGATGTGAGCGTGACTACAGACAGGATCCCCCCACAAACAGACCGGTGCCCTGCCTGCGCTTGACGAAAGCGCAGGCAGGGCACCGGATTCCCCTCCTCAGCCGAACATGATGCTGGTGACGTTCACGAAGCCGACGACGGCCAACGCGACGACAGAGACTGCGACCATCGTGAGTACTGTGCGCCAACCGATTGCGGTCACGGCGACGGCGACGGCGGCTGCGATTCCGAGTGCGCTCCCTGCGGACATCTCGATCCCTCCCGACTAGGCGAGTCCGTGGTCCCGGTGTGGGCGGTCCGGGGCGGCTCGCCATGACAAAAGAATCTCGCAGTTGTAGGTTGTCTGTCAACGGTCGCCAGGTTGCCAGACAAGTTGCAACCAGACTGCGAGAGGCTTAGACTGAACCAATGCCTGCCGACGACGCACATCTCGGTGAGAGCTGGGCGCTCTCGCCTGATTCGCGACGGCCACTGCCGGAGCTCATCGAGCAGAAGCTCCGGGAGCAGATAATCGGCGGCACGCTGAAGGCGGGAGACCGCCTTCCCACAGAGCCTGAACTCGCTCGCAAACTGGATGTCGCGCGGTCCTCGCTGCGTACAGCTCTCCAGCGCCTCCAGCTCCAGGGCATCGTCGAGGTCCGCCGTGGTCTCGGCTGGTACGTGCGCCGCACCGACCTCGCTGCGGTAGAAGAGCACCTGGAGGGGCGCCTCGCGTCCCGTCAGTTCTCGCACACGGACCTGCTGGAGGTTCGGATCGCGCTGGAGACGACCGCGGCCTCACTCGCCGCGGTGCGCGCCGACGACGGCGAGCTGGACGAGCTGGCCAAGCTCAACCGTCGCTACCAGCGCGCCGAGGTCGAGGACACGCAGGAGGTCATCGAGTCGGACGAGGAGTTCCACTCGGCCGTCATCCACGCCGCGCACAACGAGCTGCTGGCGCAGATGTACCAGGCGCTCGTTCCCGGCCTGCAGGACTGCAAGCGGCACGCGCATCCGTCCCGCGAAGTGCACAACCGCTCGGCGAACGAACACGAGCAGGTCGTCTGGTTCCTCCGCCGGCGCGACGAGGTTGGTGCGAAAAGCGCAATGACCACGCACTTGCTCGGGTTGTACAACGACCTCGTCACCGACGACACCACCCCGCGAGCCACCCTCAGCACGTACGTCGGAGTCCACGACGAACCGATGTGGAATCGGCCCCGCTAGTACGACATCGACCGAAAGGGTCTGGCGCTGCTGCCCCATCACTCCCACCATGTATGGACAGCCGGTGGAGTGAGGGGGCGGCGACGAGGTGGTGGCGGCGCGCAGGCACGTACCAGCGCTGGCCGTCGCTGTTCTCCTGATCCTTCTGGCCGCTCTCGACCTGACCGTCGTCCTGCTCTGGCAACCCACGACTCGTTCAGTGCTGCACGACGTGCTCGTGGTCGTGTGGCCGCTACCCGCACTCGCGGGCTTCCTGCTCGGCACCTACGAGCTATTCCTGCACCGACGCCTGGTCGCCGAAGTCGGCCGCATCGCGGGCCCGGTGTTCGTCGAGCACCTGCTCCCGTCCGAGGTCCTGCGCACCTTCCTGGCCTCGGTCTACGGCCCGAACGTCGCCAACGACGACGTGGTGGCCGGCATCCTGGGCGGCGACGGCATGCGCCCCCGCGGCGACGATCTGACGATCAGCACCAGCACCACCGTGAAGCTGGAACTGCAGGGCATCGACACCAAGACCTACCACTTCATGACCACCCAGCGGTACCAGTTCCGCAACAGCGTGCCCGTCGACCGCTTTGTCATCTTCGCGACCTCGAACGCCCTGCTCCGCGACACCATCAGCGCCGCGTGCCGCTACCCCCTCTACGAGCTCTACTTCATCCCCGACTCGTCGCTGTTCCTGGACTCCGTCGACGACCTGCGCCAGTCCACCCAGATCGCCATCGACTACCTCGACCACGACGGCCAGCGACGCTCTGCGGAACCCAGTCAGATCCCGCCCGTCGAGGTGAAGTTCAACGAGTGGGCCAACTACCTGACCTTCTTCCGCGAGCCCACGGGCACGCTGCCGAAGCTCAGCCCGATGAGCCACATGAGCGACCTGCGGATCTTCGAATGCGATCTCAGCGGCATCGCCGACGACCACGTGGTGCGCGCGATCTGCGGGCTCACCGTCTCGTCGCGCACCTTGCAGCGCACCAACGACGGCTTCTGCTACTGGCAGTCACCCTATCCGTCCTTTGTGGACACGATCAGTTTCGACGCCACCGGACTGGCGGTCGACCACTCCCCCAGGCACGAGTTCCGCGTCATGCCCTTCACGTTCAGGTCGACGGAGGCGTCCGCGCAGTGGCTGGAGGCGAGCGAGCTCGGGGACTTGGACGTGCAGTCGTGGTTGCTGCCGGGACACGGGGTGGCTTTGCTGTGGCGTGAAGCGATGAGGTGACTCACCAGACAGCGACGACGCCCTGCCCCTCGACGATCCACCGGTCGAGGCTGAGCGAGGTGTGGCCGTCACTGGTGTTGTCGAGCACCAGCGAGTCGACACCACCCAGGAAGGTCTTCACCCAAACCCGGCAGTCCTGGCGGGTCACCAGTTCACGCATGTCCAAGGTGATGGTCCTGACGAACATGGGACGGTCGGCCGCCCAGTAGACGAAGTGCTCATCCAGGTCCTGAGACCAGTGGTAGTGGTAGCGAACCCGGACGAACTCGCCGTCCCCCTCACCCAGGTCCGCGGCGAAGAGCACGATGTCGCCGGCCGTCATCCCGACCGGGGGCGAGATGTACTTCCTCAACGCGTTCGCCGGGACCCTCCGGAACTCGACGCGCCGGGTGGTCCGGCTCGGTGACTCCACATAACACTCGAGCTTCTCGCCGAACGTCCTGGCAGCCTCGTCGAACGAGCCAGGCCTCCCGAGACTGACCACCTCGAACACGTCCGGACACGCTGCAGACAACGCGGTCGAGTGCATCACCGACGGCGTGGCGGCGACGAGCATCTGCCCACGTGGCATCGTCACCTCGATCCGGATGCCGGCGTGCACCGCAGTTTCGTCCACTCCCTCGATCCGCAGCGCCATCGAGACGTCGCGAAGAACAGGCCTCGGCTGCAGCATCAGCGAGACGAGCGAAGCCTTGTGAGGCGTGTGCGGGATGTCCCGGTCCAAAGCCGTGGTGACGAGTTCCTCCGATGTGGCGGAGTCGAGCACGAGCCGGCGGACAGCCGGTGCGGTCGCGTTGCTGATGTTCTCGCGGATCCCCTCCAGCTTGCCGTCAAGACCGCGCAGCAGGTCGCTCTGCTCGCGAGTCCGCACCCATTCGAAGTAGATCGAGATGAGCAGCACCAGCACGAGATCTTTGGTGATGGACCCGAGGCTGCGTGCGACAGCGTCACCGGCCTCGGGATTGAGCACGGCGGAGACGATGATCCGGGGTACCGGGGTGTTGATCAGTGCGACGGTTGCGAGCAGGCTGCCGAAGTAGACGAGCACACGTGACCGCATGGCACCTGTGATCAGTCGGCAGGCCGCACGTACACCGTACCGCCTCCGTTTGACCCGCAACGGAACCAGTCGACCGGCTGCACTGGAGGTGGCGACCAGCGTGGGCGCTCAAGAGGTGGTGAAGGGGGAGCGGAATCGGGCTGGACTGCTTCACTGGCCATCGCGGTCTCCCTCACCTGCGGTGACATTGCAGCGTATCCAAGAGTCCTGGCCCACAGCGCCTGCCGAGAGAGTGAGCGTGGGTGCGCAAGCGAGCGCAAGAATTTGCGTACACTTGCGCCATGACGCAACGGAGGCTGGCCGAGGTCGCGGCCAAGGTCGGGGTCAGCGAGGCCACCGTCAGCCGGGTGCTGAACGGCAAGCCCGGCGTCTCGGACGCCACGCGCAGTGCCGTGCTCACCGCGCTTGACGTGCTGGGATACGAGCGGCCCACGCAGCTGCGGGGTGAGCGGGCGCGGCTGGTCGGGCTCGTGTTGCCCGAGTTGCAGAACCCGATCTTTCCCGCGTTCGCGGACGTGGTGGGCAACGCGCTGGCGCAAAGGGGTTTCACGCCCGTCCTGTGCACCAGGACGGCTGGTGGGGTTACCGAGGCCGAGTACCTGGAGTTGCTGCTTGAGCAGCACGTTTCGGGCATCGTGTTCGCTGGCGGGCTCTACGCGCAGAAGGACGCCAGTCACGGGCACTACCAGCAGATGATGAGCAGGAAGTTGCCTGCGGTGCTGGTCAACGCCGCCATCGACGACCTGGCGTTTCCGCGAGTTTCGTGCGATGACGCAGTGGCCGTGGAGCAGGCGTACGGGCATCTTCTTTCGCTGGGACATCGCAGGATCGGGGCCGTGCTGGGGCCGCCGGACCACGTGCCGAGCTTGCGGAAGCTCGAGGCCATCACCAAGCAAGGTGGTGCCGATGTCGAGCACGCCATGTTCAGCCTTGAAGGTGGGCAGGCGGCGGCCACCAAGCTCGTGCAGCGCGGGGTCACGGCGATCATCTGTGCCAGCGACCCGCTTGCACTCGGGGCGATCAGGGCCGTCCGGCGCGCCGGGTTGGACGTGCCTGGGGACGTGTCGATCATCGGGTACGACGATTCCGCCTTCATGACCTGCACCGATCCGCCGCTCACCACCGTCCGGCAGCCCATTGAGGCCATGGGGCGGGCGGCTGTTGAGCTGCTTGCCAACCAGATTTCCGGCAACGCCGTGGCGCCGGACGAGTTGCTGTTCGAGCCGGAACTGGTGGTGAGGGCCTCCACGGCACCTGTCCGGTAGCAGTCGTCTTCTTGCGAGTTTTCGTCTAGATATTGCGTCCAGATGTAACGGGGACTTATGGTCGCCGTCACATCGACGCGCTCGCGAGAAGGGCGGCCCCACCATGAAGAAGTCCGCTGCCGTGCTGTTGGGCTGTGTCCTCGTAGCCGGCTGTGGGAGCGGTTCCACGAACGACACGGCGGGCGGCAAGGTCGTCATCAACATCAACGGCCAGCCACCGCAGACGCAGGCGTTCGACCGCAAGGTCTTCGACGAGGACGTCGCGGAGTTCGAGAACGAGCACAAGGACATCGACCTCGTGCCGCACGAGGGGTTCATGGACCCGAAGACGTTCTCCGCGAAGCTCGCCGGCGGGCAGCTCGAGGACGTCTTCTACGTCTACTTCACGGATCCGGCGGCGCTCATCGCGCGCAAGCAGGCCGCCGACCTCACCGGCTACGTCAAGGACGTCAAGTACTACGGCGACCTCAAGCAGGAGCTCAAGGACGTCTTCACCGCCGACGGCAAGGTCTACGGGCTGCCCACCGCCAACTACACGATGGGCCTGCTCTACAGCCGCACCAACTTCGCCAAGGCCGGTCTGAACCCGGACTCGCCGCCGAAGAGCTGGGACGAGGTCAGAACAGCGGCCAAGAAGCTCAAGGACGCCGGCGTCACGGGGTTCGCCGAGTACAGCAAGAGCAACCAGGGCGGCTGGCACTTCACCACGTGGATGAAGTCCGTCGGCGGTGACATCGCACGCAAGGACGGCGACACCTACAAGGCCGACTTCAACAACGACAAGGGCAAGGAGGTTCTGCGACGTCTCAAGGAGATGCGCTGGGACGACAACTCCATGGGCGAGAAGCAGCTCCTGGAGATCGGCGACGTGCAGAACATGATGGGCGCGGGCCAGCTCGGCATGTACCTCGCCGCGCCGGACAACGTCGCCGCGATCGTCAACCAGTTCAAGGGCAAGTACGACGACTACGGACTGGCGGCGATTCCCGGTCAAAAGGGCACTCTGCTCGGCGGCGAGGGTTACATGATCAACCCCAAGGCGTCGCCGGAGAAGATCAAGGCCGGCCTCAAGTGGATCCAGTGGAAGTACCTCAACCCGGACCGTCTTGAGACGAACCTGCAGAAGTACAAGGACCGCGGTCAGCCCGTCGGCCTGCCGATTCCGCCGATCGCCGACATCTGGACCGGTGAGCCGCGCAAGAAGCAGGAAGAGCTCAAGGGCAAGTACGCCACCATGCCCGTGCAGAACTTCCAGGCCTATGTGGACGGTTCGGAGCAGACCAAGGGCACGCTCGAACCTCCGCAGGCGCAGCAGGTCTACGCGATTCTCGACTCGGTCGTGCAGGCGACGTTGACCAACAAGGACGCTGACCACGCGGCGTTGCTCAAGGACGCCGAGACCAAGGTCAACGCCGTTCTGGCCCAGGTGAAGTGAGTGCGGCGCCACGTCACCGCGTACGGCTTTCTGAGTGCCGCGCTGGTCGTCTTCGCGGTGTTCTCCTGGTGGCCGATCGTGCGCGGGGTGGTCCTGAGCTTCCAGCAGGTCAACTTCGTCACGAGCCCCGACTGGGTCGGCTGGGAGAACTTCGAGCGGCTCTTCGCGGACCCGCTGTTCGCGGTGGCGTGGCGCAACACGGCGTACTTCACCCTCCTCGCGCTCGTCATCGGCTTCGGCGTCCCGTTCCTGACCGCCGTGGTGCTCAACGAACTGCGGCACGCCAAGGGCTACTTCCGGTTGCTGGTCTACCTTCCGGTGATGTTGCCGCCGGTCGTGACGGCGTTGCTGTGGAAGTGGTTCTACGATCCGGGACCGGGCCTGTTCAACTCCGTCCTCAGAGGACTGGGTCTGCCCACGTCCCAGTGGCTCGACTCCAGCAGCACCAGCATGATCAGCCTCGTCCTGGTGATCACGTGGGCGAACATGGGCTCGGCCACGCTGATCTACCTGGCCGCGCTGCAGACGATCCCCGGTGAGCTGTACGAGGCCGCGGACCTCGACGGCGCCGGACTGTTCAAGAAGATCTGGCACGTCACGATCCCGCAGACCAAGTTCGTGATCCTGATGTTGTTGCTGCTCCAGGTCGTGGCGACGATGCAGATCTTCACCGAGCCGTTCGTCATGACCGGCGGTGGCCCGGAGGAGTCCACGGTCACCGTGCTGCTCCTGCTCTACCGGTACGCCTTCTACTACAACGACTTCGGCACCGCGAGCGCGCTGAGCCTGATCCTCTTCGCGGTGCTGGGCGTCTTCTCCTTCCTCTACCTCAAGATCACCAGGAAGGCCGACGCATGAGGACCCTCACCGGGGGAACCGGCAAGACGTACTGGGTCGTCCTCACGCTCACGCTGGTCCTGTTCACGGCGGTGTTCCTGCTCCCGCTGGTCTGGGTGCTGCTCGGCGCCTTCAAGCCACCGGCAGAGCTCGCGCAGCAACCACCGACGATCCTGCCGCGGACGTGGGAACCGGGCGCGTACGCCGACGCCTGGAACTTCATGGACCTCGGCCGGTTCTTCCTCAACACGTTCGTCGTCGCGATCGGCGCGTGGGCCGTGCAGATGGCCGTGATCGTGCCCGCGGCCTACGCGCTCAGCAAGCTGAAACCGTGGGGCGGCAACGTCGTTCTCGGCCTGATGCTCGCCACGCTGATGCTGCCCGCGACGGCCCTGCTGGTCCCGGTCTACCTCACGCTCACCGACCTCGACCTGCTCAACAACCCCGCGGGCATCTGGCTGCCGGCCGCGGCCAACGCGCTCAACGTCTACCTGCTCAAGCGCTTCTTCGACCAGATCCCGGAAGAGCTCCTCGAAGCGGCCAGGATCGACGGCGCGAGCACGTGGACGACGCTCATTCGCGTCGTCCTGCCGATCTCGCGGCCCATCCTCGCGGTCGTCTCGATCTTCGCGGTCGTCGCGGCCTGGAAGGACTTCATCTGGCCGCTGCTCGTGTTCCCGGACCCGGCGAAGCAGACGCTCAGCGTGGCGTTGCAGCGCTTCGCCCCCGACACCCCGATCAACCTCCTGCTCGCGGGCCTCGTGCTCGCGAGCCTGCCGATGGTCGCGCTGTTCCTCGCGTTCCAGCGGCACATCCTCGCGGGGCTCACCGCGGGCGGCGTAAAAGGCTGAAAGGACACCAGATGAGTTGGTGGCGCAACGCATCCATCTACCAGGTCTACCTGCGCAGCTTCGCGGACGGCAACGGCGACGGCATCGGCGACCTGGCCGGCCTCCGCGCCAGGCTCCAGCACATCGCGAGCCTCGGCTTCGACGCGATCTGGATCAACCCGTGGTACCCCAGCCCGCTCGCCGACGGCGGCTACGACGTGGCGGACTACCGCGACATCGAACCGGTCTTCGGGTCGCTCGCCGACGCCGAGAAGCTCATCGCGGACGCGCACGGGCTCGGCATCAGGATCATCATCGACCTCGTCCCCAACCACTGCAGCGACCAGCACCCGTGGTTCACGCAGGGCCTGTGGGACCGCTTCCACGTCCGCGACTCCGACGAGATCCCGAACGACTGGAAGTCGCGGTTCGGCGGCCCCGCCTGGAGCAAGCTCGACGACGGGCGCTGGTACCTGCACCTCTACGCCGCCGAGCAACCGGACTTCAACTGGGAGAATCCCCTTGTCCACCGGGAGTTCGAGGACATTCTGCGGTTCTGGCTCGACCGCGGCGTCGACGGCTTCCGCATCGACGTGGCGGACGGGCTGGTCAAGGACTTCGGCAAGCCCGACGCCGACCTGCCCTACTCCGACCAGGACGGCGTGCACGAGATCTACCGCGAGTGGCGCAAGATCGTCGACTCCTACGACGGCGAACGCATCCTCGTCGGCGAGATGTGGCTGCCCGACCCCGTGCGGTTCGCCAGGTACCTGCGGGCCGACGAGATGCACTCCGCGTTCAACTTCGACTTCCTCTGCTGTCCCTGGAACGCCCAGGAACTGCGACGGGTCGTCGACGCCACGCTCGCCGCGCACGAACCCGTCGGCGCGCCACCGACGTGGGTGCTGTCCAACCACGACGTCACCCGGCACGTGACCCGGTACGGCCGCGAGAAGACCGGATTCTCCTTCGCGGACAGGCAACACGGCGCCCCGACCGACTTCGAACTCGGCACGCGCCGGGCCCGTGCGGCGATCATGCTCACCGCCGCGCTGCCCGGTGGCGTGTACGTCTACCAAGGGGAGGAACTCGGTCTCTGGGAGGTCGAGGACCTGCCGGACGAGCTGCGCGAGGACCCGGTGTGGCATCGCTCCGGCTTCACCGACAGGGGGCGCGACGGCTGCCGCGTGCCGCTCCCCTGGTCCGGCGAGGACGGTCCGAGCTGGTTGCCGCAGCCGGACAACTGGCAGGAGTTCTCGGTGGCGGCCCAGACGGACGACCCTGAATCGATGCTCAGCCTGTACCGCGAGGTGTTCGCGCGCCGCCGTGCGATCGACGGTGACCTGGAGTGGCTCGACCTCGGCGAGGACGTGCTGGCGTTCAGGCGGGGCGGCCACACGTGCGTGGTCAACCTGTCGCAAGCCCCGATCGACCTGCCGGGCGTGCCGGCGTTGACGAGCATCCCGCTGGTCAACGGGCAGCTGCCGAGTGATGCCGCTGCCTGGTTGGGCTAGAAACGGGCAAGTCTTGATGTTGATCCGGGCATGCCCGAAAGCCGCGTCCCAGGTGGGCGCGGCTTTCGTCATGTGAAACGGGCAAAAACCGGGCAGGATCTCACTGAGTTGTGGTGGCGACCACAACCTGACGTGGGTGTTTTATCTATGCACGGCCCGAACGGGCATCAACAGAGCCGAGTGGGCAGGTGACATGCGAGCCGAGGAACGCAAACGGCGGATCCTGGCCAGGGCGCGCGCCGACGGTCGCGTCGACGTGGTGGAGATGGCGCACGAACTGCGCGTCGCCCCGGAGACGGTCCGGCGCGACCTCCGGGTGCTCGACGAGCACGGTCTGGTGCGACGCACGCACGGTGGCGCGATCCCGGTCGAGAGCGCCGGGTTCGAGACCGGGCTGAGGTTCCGCGCCGGATCGCACGTGCCGGAGAAGCGGCGCATCGCGAAGGCCGCCGCCGAACGGCTCGACGACGCGGAGACCGTGTTCATCGACGAGGGCTACACACCGCAGCTCGTCGCGGAGGCGTTGCCCACCACCAACCCGCTCACGATCATCACGGCGTCGCTGCCGACCGCGGCGGCGATGTCCGAGCACCCGTCGTGCACCGTTCTGCTGCTGGGCGGGCGCGTCAGGGGCCACACACTGGCCACTGTGGACCACTGGACCACCAGGATGCTGGGCGAGATGGTCATCGACCTCGCCTACATCGGTGCCAACGGCATCTCCCGCGAGCACGGCCTGACCACGCCCGACCCCGCGGTCGGGGCGGTGAAGGCCAAGGCGCTCGGCTCGGCCCGGCGGAAGATCTTCGTCGGAGTCCACACCAAGTTCGGCGTGTCCAGCTTCCACCGGTTCGCCGAGGTCGCCGACCTGGAGGCGATCGTCACCGACAGCGGCCTCTCCGCGCACGAGGCCCACCGCTACTCCCTCCTCGGCCCCAAGATCATCCGCGCCTGAAAACGATGAACGGCGCATTTGTGCACCTGAGGTGAACAAAAGCGCCGTTCATCACAAACAGGGTGGGTGTGTTCAGCGCGCCCAAAAACCCCCGAAAGGAAAGACGATGTCGTCGATCCGCTCAACCCTTCGCACGCTCGGCGCCGCCACCGCTGTGCTGCTCCTGGCTTCCGCCTGTTCCGGTGCTGGAGGCGGTGGGGGTGGCGCCGACTCGGTGAACGTCCTGATGGTCAACAACCCGCAGATGCAGGACCTGCAGAAGCTGACCGCGGACAACTTCACCAAGGAGACCGGCATCAAGGTGAACTTCACCGTGCTGCCGGAGAACGACGTCCGCGACAAGATCAGCCAGGACTTCTCCAGCCAGGCCGGGCAGTACGACGTGGCGACGATCTCCAACTACGAGACTCCGATGTACGCCAAGAACGGCTGGCTCGCGGCGATGGACGACTTCGTGGCCAAGGACAGCGCGTTCGACCAGGCCGACATCCTCACTCCGATCAAGCAGTCGCTGACCGCCGCGGACGGCAAGGTCTACGCGCAGCCGTTCTACGGCGAGTCGTCGTTCCTCATGTACCGCAAGGACCTCTTCGAGGCCAAGGGTGTCACGCTGCCCGAGAAGCCGACGTGGCAGCAGGTCGCCGAGGCCGCCCAGAAGGTCGCGACGCCCGACGTCCGCGGCATCTGCCTGCGCGGTCAGCCGGGCTGGGGCCAGGTGATGGCGCCGCTCACGACGGTCGTGAACACCTTCGGCGGCACGTGGTTCACCAAGGACTGGCAGGCGCAGCTCAACGCGCCGGAGTTCAAGGAGGCCACCAAGTTCTACGTCGACCTCGTGCGCAACCACGGCGAGGCGGGCGCGCCGCAGGCCGGGTTCGCCGAGTGCCTGAACAACATGACGCAGGGCAAGGTCGCGATGTGGTACGACGCCACGGTCGCCGCCGGTCTGCTGGAGGCCGACGACTCACCGATCAAGGGCAAGCTCGGCTTCGCGCAGGCACCGGTCGTGAAGACCGAAACCTCCGGCTGGCTCTACACCTGGGCGTTCGGCATCCAGAAGGCGTCGAAGAAGCAGGAACAGGCCTGGAAGTTCATCTCGTGGGCGTCCGGCAAGGGCTACGAGGAACTCGTCGGCAAGAACCTCGGCTGGGCCAAGGTTCCCGACGGCAAGCGCTCGTCGACCTACCAGCGCGCCGAGTACAAGCAGTCCTCCGGCTCGTTCGCGGCGGCCGCCGAGGCAGCGATCAAGGGCGCGAAGCCGAACGACCCCGGTGTGCAGCCGCGGCCGGCTCCCGGCATCCAGTTCGTCGGCATCCCCGAGTTCACCGATCTCGGCACCCAGGTGTCGCAGCAGATCAGCTCGGCGATCGCGGGCGCGGTGTCCGTGGACGACGCGCTCAACAGCTCCCAGGGGCTCGCGGAGAAGGTCGCCGCGAAGTACAAGGGGCAGTGAGATGGCAGTCCTCGACTCCATTTCGACGGAGAAGCGGTCGGTCGCCGACCGGCCGCCTCCCGTCCCCCGCAAGCGGTATCCGAAGTGGGCGACGCGGGCACCGTTGCTGCCCGCGCTCATCTTCCTGATCATCGTGACGCAGCTGCCGTTCGTGGCGACGCTGGTCATCTCGTTCATGAAGTGGAACTCGCTCGACCCGGCCGGACGCGGGTTCGCCGGGATAGACAACTACGTCAACGTGTTCACCGACCCGGACCTGCGTTCGTCGGTCGTCAACACGGTCGTCCTGACGGCGTCCGTGGTGCTGATCAGCCTGCTGCTCGGGCTGGGCCTCGCGTTGTTGCTGGACAAGAAGTTCGCCGGTCGCGGGTTCGTCCGCACCATGCTCATCGCGCCGTTCCTGGTCGTGCCGGTGGCGTCCGCGCTGATCTGGAAGCACGTGCTCTACAACCCTGAGTACGGCCTGTTCAACGGAATCCTGAACTGGCTGGGCTTCGACGCCCAACCCGACTGGATCAGCACCATGCCGATGACGGCCGTGGTGGCGTCGCTCGTGTGGCAGTGGACGCCGTTCATGATGCTGATCCTGCTGGCGGGCCTGCAGAGCAAGCCGGTGGAACCCGTCGAGGCGGCCCGGATCGACGGCGCGTCGCAGTTCCAGGTCTTCCGGTACCTGACGTTCCCGCACCTGCGGCAGTACCTGGAGCTCGGCGGGCTGCTCGGATCCATCTACATCGTGCAGAACTTCGACGCGGTCTTCACGATCACGTCCGGTGGCCTGGGCACGGCGAACCTGCCGTACATGATCTACCAGACCTTCTACCAGGCCCACGAGTACGGCGAGGCGTCCGCGGCCGGCGTGATCGTGGTGGCGGGGTCGATCGTCATCGCGACCTTCGCGCTGCGCGTGGTGTCGTCGCTCTTCAGGGAGGCGAAATGACGCCCCAAATGATTAAACACAGCTGGGGCGTTCTCGCCTGGTTCTGCGGAATCCTGTTCTTCCTGCCGGTCGCGTGGATGGTGCTGACGTCGCTGCACAGCGAGTCCGACGCGGCGACGAACCCGCCGTCGCTCGCGGCACCGCTGACGTTCGACGGCTACGCGGAGTTCTTCGACGCGGGCGCGTGGCCGCCGTTGATCAACTCGTTCAGCGCCTCGATCGGGTCGACGATCATCGTGCTGCTGCTGGCGATCCCGGCCGCGTACGCGTTGTCGATCAAGCCGGTGGAGAAGTGGACCGACGTCCTGTTCTTCTTCCTGTCCACCAAGATGATGCCGGTGGTCGCGGCGCTGCTGCCGATCTACCTGATCGCGCAGTTCGCCGGGATGCTCGACCACATCTCGTTCCTGACGCTGCTGTACTGCTCGATGAACCTGCCGATCGCGGTGTGGCTCATGCGCTCGTTCCTGTCCGAGGTGCCGCGGGAGATCCTGGAGGCGGCGTCGATCGACGGCGCCGGGCTGATCACGATCCTGCGCCGGATCGTGGCACCCGTGGCCATGCCCGGCATCGCGGCGACGGCGTTGATCTGCTTCATCTTCAGCTGGAACGAGCTGCTCTTCGCACGGGTGCTCACCGGTGTCGTCGCCGGCACCGCGCCCGTGTACCTGACCGGGTTCGTCACGTCACAGGGCCTGTTCCTGGCCAAGGTCTGCGCCGCGGCGGTCGTGGTTTCTCTGCCGGTGCTCATCGCCGGGTTCGCCGCCCAGGACAAGCTGGTCCAGGGCCTTTCGTTGGGAGCGGTCAAGTGAAAGCAGCAGTGATCACCGGCGTCGGATCCGTCGAAGTGACCACTGTGGACGATCCTGCCTGCGGTCCGCGCGAAGTGATCGTCGACGTGGCCGCCTGCGGACTCTGTGGAACGGACCTCCACATCCTGCAGGGCGAGTTCGCGCCCACCCTGCCGGTCGTGCCGGGCCACGAGTTCGCGGGCACCGTCGTCGAGATCGGGTCGCAGGTGAACGAGGTGAGGGTCGGCGACCGCGTGGCCGTCGACCCGTCGCTGTACTGCCACGAGTGCCGGATGTGCCGTTCCGGCAAGAGCAACCTGTGCGAGCGTTGGGCGGCCATCGGTGTCACGACCTCCGGTGGCGCTGCGGAGTTCGCTGTCGCGCCGGTCGCCAACTGCGTGAAGCTGCCGGACCACGTGCGGACCGAGGACGCGGCGTTGATCGAACCGCTGTCGTGCGCGGTGCGCGGGTACGACGTGCTGCGGACGCAGATGGCGTCACGGGTGCTGATCTACGGCTCGGGCACCATGGGCCTGATGATGCTGCAGCTCGGCAAGCTGACCGGGGCGTCGTCGATCGAGGTGGTGGATCTCAACGCGGAACGGCTGGAGACCGCGGTCAAGTTGGGTGTGTCCGCGGTGGCGGGGTCGGCGGACGAGCTCGACCGGCCGGAGGGCTGGGACGTCGTCATCGACGCCACCGGCAACGAGAAGGCCATCCAGGACGGCCTCGGCCGGGTCGCGAAGGGCGGAACGTTCCTCCAGTTCGGCGTCTCGGACTACTCCGCGCGGGTCACGATCGAGCCGTACCGGATCTACAACCAGGAGATCACCATCACCGGCTCGATGGCGGTGCTGCACTCGTTCGAACGGGCGGCGGACCTGTTCGCGACCGGAGTACTGGATCCGGAGATCTTCATCAGTGACAGGGTGCCGCTGACCGACTACGCGGGGGCATTGGACCAGTTCAAGGCGGGTAAGGGGCGCAAGATCCAGGTCCTGCCGTGATCTTGGCTTGAAGTAGTCGCAAATGTTCGTGGGCACTCGTGTATCCAGGCGAGTGCCTGCGACTCCTTCCTGACATGTCGAAGTCCGGGCAGAAGGTAGTACCGCCGTACTTTTCGCACATGTCCGACGAAGAGCTCCTGTCGTGGTACGCGGAGCTTCAGGCGCGGGCGATGAGCCCGCAGCCTGGGGACGTCGATTTCGACCACACCCACCAGGCCTCCAAACCGATGTCCGTCGAGGACCTGCGTCACCGGATCATGACCTTCCAGGGCTGGCCCGGTAGCAGTGGTGGCATCACCACCCTCGACGACGGTTCGCCGTTCCACGACCTGTGGCACTGGCTCAACGACTGACCCGGGCGGAGGTAGTCCTCGCTCGGGTCATCGGCGCGCTGGTGGCCGCGTGTGTGCTCTTCGCCGTCGTGCACACCGTGGTCACCGGCGCGATTTCGCATCCGCGGAACTGGCTGATCGCCATCGCCTTCACACTGCTCGGTGTGCGGGTGATCGGGCACGTCCGCGGGTCGGCCGTCGGTTGGTTGTTGCTGGTCATGGGCGTGTTCGGCGGCATCGCCGTCGCGGTGGCGGGCCAGCCGGTCGATCATCCAGCCCGATGGGTCGAGGAGTGGGTCTGGTGGCCGACCTATGCGCTGTTGCCCGCCGTCGCACTGGTTTTCCCGAACGGCAAGCCGTTGAGCAACCGGTGGTGGGTCGCCATCGGTGTGTCGTTGCTCGGTGCTGTTCTCGGCACAGCCGGGCTCGCCTGGGGATCGTGGGCTGATCCGGCGGGCTTCCACCGCGGTGGTGGACCTGCTGCCGCGAAGACGATCACCGCGATCGCCGTGGTGGCAGCCGGGATCGCGGTCGTCGCGGCGGTCGTGTCGCTGGTGCTGAGGTGGCGCAAGGCCGAGGGTGACGAGCGTCGGCTGCTGGTGTGGGCGGTCGCGTTGCTGGCACTGGCCGTTGCCGCGACCGTGCTGGAAACGACGGACGGGCACGTCGCCTGGGTCGTCGGTGTGCTCGCCTTTCCGGCTGCCGCGGTCATCGCGATCGTGCGATATGGCTTGTACAACATCAGCCTGCTGATTCACCGGTCGTTGCTCTACGGCTCGTTGACCGTGGTGCTGCTGTTGGTCTACATGGGCTCCATGCTCGCGGGCGGGCGGCTGTTCGCGGCCGACGCCGAAGTCATCGGGGTGGTCGCGGCAGGGCTGGTGTTCGCGCCGATCCGCAGCTGGCTGCAGCGCAGGCTCGACCTGTGGCTGTTCGGTCAGCGAGCCGATCCTTATGTCGCTTTGTCGACATTGAGCGAGAAACTCGAACGGTCGCAGGACGTGCTGCCGACGGTCGCGCAGACCGTGGCCGAGTCGTTGAAGCTGCCGTACGTGGCGATTCGCGGCGGGTCGGTGCTGGCCGAGCACGGACGCAGCCGCGGGTGGCCGCAGCTGCGTTTTCCCATGACGTACCGGGGATCGTCGGTCGGTGATCTCGTCGTGGAGCCGCGGGCGCCCGACGAACGGCTGAGCGACCGCGAGCTGAGTCTGCTCGTCGACCTCGCCCGTTCCACCGCACCGGCCGCGCAGTCGATCAAGCTGACCGCTGACCTGCAACTCGCGCGCGAACGGCTCGTGCGTGCGCGCGAGGAAGAACGGCTGCGGTTGCGGCGCGACCTGCACGACGGCGTGGGGCCCGCGTTGGTCGGCATTCGGTTGCAGCTCAAGGCGTTGCGCCGGTCGCTGGGCGAGGTGCTGGACCCGGTGCTGGCCGACGTCGACACGACCGCCGTCGAGGTGCGCAGGCTCGTCGACGGGCTGCGGCCGCCGATCCTCGACCAGGGCCTGGCGCTGGCCGTGCGTGACGAGGCCGCGCGGTTCAACGGCGATCTGACCGTTGAGGTGGAGGCCGAGCAGATCGACGGCCTGTCCGCGGCCGTGGAAGTCGCCGCCTACCGGATCGTCGCGGAAGCGTTGACCAACACCGCACGGCATTCGGGCGCCTCGAAGTGCGTGATCACCGTCCGGGCCGACGGCGATCTCGTCGTGGAGATCGTGGACGACGGACGCGGCGTCTCGGCCGACTCGAAGCCCGGTGTCGGGTTCGACTCGATGCGAGAACGCTGCGCGGAGCTGGGTGGATCGTGCACAGTGGGACCCGCGCAACCACACGGGACACGGGTGGTGGCAAGGATCCCGTTGGAGGCCCAGTAAATGGACGCTGTGACGCGGGTTGTGATCGCGGACGACCACCCGGTGTTCCGGCGCGGGCTCAAGGCGTTGCTGGACGGCGAGGACGGGCTCTCCGTGGTCGGTGAGGCCGCGGACGGGCTTTCGGCCGTGCAGGTCGTGCTCGACCTGGAACCGGACGTCGTCGTGATGGACCTCCACATGCCCGGGCTGGGCGGTGTGGACGCCGCGAAGCAGATCCTGGAGACGTTGCCGTCGTTGGGCGTCCTCGTGCTGACGATGCACGAGGACGACGAACTGGTGTTCGCGGCGATGAAGGCCGGCGCGCGCGGATATCTCGTCAAGACCACCGACGACGACGAGATCGTGCGTGCGGTGCAGGCGATCGGGGCCGGTGAGGCGATCTTCAGCGCCACCATCGCGCAACGGATGATGGGCTACTTCACCGCGATCTCGTCGTCCAAGGCCGTGCTGTTCCCACAGCTCACGGACCGCGAACGGGACGTGCTGGAGCTGATGGCGTCCGGGCTGGACAACACCTCGATCGCCCATCGGCTCTCCCTGTCGGGCAAGACCGTGCGCAACCGCGTCTCCGCGATCTTCACCAAGCTGCAGGTCGCGGACCGCGCGCAGGCCATCGTGCGCGCCCGTGAGGCGGGACTCGGAAGTCCCTCGTGATTCGGGACAGCGGTCACCTGACAGCGGGACTTCGCCCGCGATTGGATCGGCGTCATCCGCCGAAGGGGGCCCGATGGACATCACCTGGGACGTCGCACACGCGCGGCTCAGCCACGAACGAATGCTGCACATCACGCAGGCGCTCATCTCGATGCGACCCGAGACCGTGACGCTGGGCGGGGGCGAGCCGCTCACCGTGCCCGGCCTGTTCGAGATCGTCGAGCAGTTCCGCGCCGCGGGCATCGACGTCGTCCTGCGCACGTCCGGCAAGTCGCTGCACCCGTCGATGGTGCGCACGCTGCTGGTCTCGTGCTCGCGCATCGAGGTGTGTGCGATGGCGTTCACCCACGCCATGCACGCGTTGCACCTGCTCGACATCGGCGCCGCCAAGCTCGACCGGTACGCGGTGTTCGGCCTGGACGCCACGGGCATCCGGCGCGGGTTCGACCGGCTGGAGGAGTTCTGCGCCACGACCGCGTTCGAGCTGCCGCACCTGGCGTTCATCGCGTTCAGCGACACGATCGGGTCCGACCACGCGCAGTACCTGCAGTCGCTGGCGCCTCAGACGGTGCGGGTGACCGTGGAGACCGCGAACACCTCGGTGGTCAGGGCGAGTTGAGTCGTCCGGGATTCGGTGCACGCCACCCGCGCCTGGCCGCTCTGCTGGCCCGCCACCAGCCCAGCGCGACAGGCGAGACGTGCTGGATGGACGGCGCGATGCCGTTGCGGGTCAGCGCCTACACCGTCCCGGCCGACCTGCCGGAGGAACTGGTCAGCTCGGTGCGGTGCGTGGTGCAGGTCGGTGAGCTGATCGTCTTCTGCGAGAACGCCGGCGGCGCTCACCCCCTGCCCGGTGGCAGGCGGCTCGCCGGCGAGTCGTTCGCGGACGCGGCAGCGCGGGAGGTGCACGAGGAGACCGGGTGGCTGCTCGACCGCGACACCCTCCGCCCGCTGGGGTGGCTGCACCTGGAGCATCTCGCCCCACGGCGTCCGGACGACCCGTATCCCTACCCGGATCTGCTCCAGGTCGTCTTCCACTGCACCGCGACCGAGCGCGACGGCGGAGCTGACGTCTCGTGGACCGACCTCGACGGGTACGAGCAGTCCTCCCGTCTGGTCAGCATCGCCGAGGCACGCGCGAGCACCTCGAACGATCTGCTGGCGCCCGCCTTCCTCGACCTGCTCGACGACGAGCCCGAACGGGCTGGAGATCGACCGGCAACGGACTGAACCGCCACACCTGCCTGTGGTCAGAGCGAGTTGATCAGGGCACGCCAGGCAGCCGCGGAGAACGCGAGAACGTCGCCACTCGCGTTCTTCGTGTCCCGCACGAGCGCGTCCTGGGCAAGCGAGACCTCCACGCAGTTGCCCGAGCCGTTGCCGCTGCTGTAGCTGCTCTTACGCCAGGTCCGTTCCGGAGCCATGAGAATCCTCTCGCAGTCCGCTGATGTACTCCATCAGCTTGCTCCGCGATTGTTCCTCATCCAACGCGACGGCATCCAGCCGCTGAAAGAGCCTCCTCGCCCGTGCAACTGCGACCTTGTCCTGAGCGAACACCTGAGCCATGTCGGTCTCGCTGAACACGACCGGAGAAGCCTTCTCGAACTCGTACAGCACACACGGGTAGCGGAAGGCGACGACATTCGTCGGCACTATCCGGAGGATGTGGGTGTTGAACAGGAGACGGAGGTACTGATCTTCACGGACCGCGGCGCTGCCCAACCGCATCCGCAGTGCCAGCTCGTGCACGTAGAACAAGCACTCCGGACGATTGGGCTTTCTCATGATCGCCTGCCGCTCGATGCGCGCCCGCACGTACTTCTCGATGTCCTCTGGCGCCTCGATGTGCGAGTCGACGAACAGTTCTCGCGCGTATTCCTCCACCTGAACAAGACCGGGCATCGTCATGATGTCGAGGCTGATGATCTTCGTGGCCATCGCTTCGGTCATCGCCAGTGTGCGCAGATTGTCTGGCACCTGAGCGAAGTAGAGATCGAAGGCGTTGTAGTAGCGGCTGCGGAACTCGTTCACGAAGTCGATGTCCTTGCCGCACGTCGCCAGGTACTGCACGAGGTCGATCTCGCTCGCCCGCACCTTGCCCAGTTCGATGTCGGACACCTTGCTCGGATCCCAGCCGAGCTGGATGGCCATCGCACGGCCGTGGAACTGGGTGCAGGTCTCCCTCAGGCGGCGTAGCTCATCACCGAGTTCCCGGCTGCACGGGGTGGAAATGGTCGCGGTCATGTCGTTCGACGGTAGGGCTTGGATTCAATCCATGCCACGCGCTCATTCGGGTGAAAACGTACTAGAAAACGCCGCCACGAGCTGCGAAAACATCCTCGATGGGCTGCACCGCGCCGAGGGTGAGCCGCAGCAGAACGCGCGCCTTGCGGGGACACAGCCACCCTGCCATCACCGCGCCGCGCTTGATCAGGTCCGACTCGGACCCGGTGAACCCGTAGGTGGATCGGAAAGTGGTGCCCGCACCGGTCCGCGACGCCACGACCACCGGGAAGCGGGCGCGTGAGATCGCTTCTGCCATGCCCGCCGAGACGTGGCCGGCACCCGTTGCCGCGACGACGACTCCGCCGACGTTGAGCCAGTCGAGCAGCGAGCCGTCATCGTCCAAAGTGGCCTCGATGAGCGGAACCGTTGGCACGTCCAGAGGTCGTGGCAGCGCCGGCAGCTGGTGCGCGGGGTGGAAGTACTGCGGTGCGCCCTCGACGACGAGTCCGAGCGGACCGGGGAACGACTCGAAGGCGTTCAGAAGACTGCTGTGCCCCTTGCGAACCCAGCGAGCGGCGTGGATCTCGTCGTTGAGCACGAGCAACGACCCGCGCCCGCGGGAGTTGCGCGCCGCCGCGACCGCCACCGCCGCGGCGAGGTTGGCCGGGCCGTCCGCGCTGGGCAGGCCGGGGTGCCGCATCGCGCCGGTCACGACGACCGGTTCCTCGTGCGGCCACAGGCAGTCGAAGAAGTACGCGGTCTCTTCGAGGGTGTCGGTGCCCTGAATGATCACGACACCGGCTGCACCCCTGGAGACCTGCTCGTCGGCCCAGTCGAAGGCCTCCAGCAGCGTCACGAACGTGAGCGAGGCGCCGGGGATCGTCGCCACGGTGGCGATCTCGCCGACGTCGAGGCCTGCGACGAGGTCCTTCGCGCCGAGTGTCGGTGACACCGCCCCGGAGCCGGTCATCGTGATCGTTCCGCCGAGCGATGCCACCGCCACCCGTGAGTCCATGACCTCACTCTAGGGTCACTGGCGCCAGTACGTGATGTTGCGGAAGCGGGCCTCCGCGCGGCCGCTGCCGTGGTGGTACACACCGTTCTTGAAGTAGCGCGTCGCCGGCCCCTCGTCCGGGTGGGTCAGCTTCAACGCGCCGTTGTAGTAGGTCTTGACAGTGCCGCGGCCGCCCGCGACGGCCGTGTGCTCGACGCGGATCCTGAACCACTTGTTGTAGATGCCGGTGGCGATCACCTGGTTGCTGTCCTTGCGCAGGGTGCCGCCGTTGATGTTGGCGACGTTGAGCATCACGTCGGTGGCGCGCGTGCCGTCGGGCCTGCTGCCGCGCAGGATCTGCACGACCGTCGGGCCGCTCACGCCGCTCGGGACGTAGATCTCGCCCTCCCAGGCGCGTGAACCGCTGGAGTACTCCTGGTTGAACCGCATCTCGGTGCGCGGATCCGTTGGGCTGCCTTGGGTGTGGGGCTGGTCGTAGTCGTAGACCCACATCGTGTGCACGCCGCCCTCGAACTTGTAGCGGGCACTCAGAGCCAGGTTGTACGGCTTCTGCATCGTGTAGGTGTACGGCGCCGAGACCCACTGCGCGGACGGCGGCTGAGCGAGGGCCTCAGCCGCCGGTGCCACGAGCAGGGGTGTGGTCAGGGCGAGCGCGAGAACGGAGCGGCGCGTGTGGAGTGCAGGGGTTTCCACGGTGAATCCCTCCGACCTTCGATAAGTGGTCTGTACCACTTTGGGGGCACGGAGGCGGAGGGATCAATACCTGGTTCCAGTTCCGGAACGAGATTCAGATGGGCGAACTTCTCATCGGCTTCGTCCCGCGAAACGGTCGGTGGCGGTGAGGACGGCCTCGGCCATGCTGCCGCCGCCGTGCCCGGTGTCGTCGAGGACCACGAGTTCGCTGCCGGGCCAGGCCCGGTGCAGCGCCCAGGCCGTGCCGAGCGGACCGCTGACGTCGTAGCGCCCGTGGATCAGCACGCCGGGAATCCCGTGGAGCCGCCCGATGTCGCGCAGCAACTGGCCGTCCTCGAGGAAGCAGCCGTGCGACCAGTAGTGGGTCACGAGGCGCGCGAAGGCCAGCTGGAACGACGGATCGGCGACCGACAGGAACGGCTCGGCGTCGGGAGCCAGCGACATGTGCGCGTCCTCCCAGACGCACCACTCGTGCGCGGCCCTGGCCCGGACGTCGGGATCGGGGTCGTGCAGCAGCCTGCTGTAGGCGGCGGCCAGGTCTCCGTCGCGGTCGGCGGCGGGCACGCCGTCGCGGAACCGTTCCCACTCGCGCGGGAAGACGCGGCCAACGTCACGGGTGATCCAGGCGGTCTCGCTGCGGTCGCCGCTGGTGACGGCGACCAGAATCAGCTCGGTCACCCGCTCCGGATGCGCCTGCGCGTAGGCGAGGGCGAGCGTGACGCCCCACGAGCCGCCCTGCACGAGCCAGCGCTCGATCCCCAGGTGGACCCGCAGCGCCTCGATGTCGGCGATGAGGTGCTGGGTGGTGTTGGCCGACAGGTCGACGACCGGATCGGCCGCGGACGGGGTGCTGCGGCCGGCGTTGCGCTGGTCGAACTGGACCACGCGGTAGTGGTCCGGGTCGAACAGACTCCGCTTCGCGGGCGAGCTGCCTGATCCGGGACCGCCGTGCAGGACGACCACCGGTTTGCCGCCGGGATTGCCCGACACCTCCCAGTACAGCGAATGACCGTCGCCGACCTGCAGCATGCCCGAGTCGTGCGGCTCGATAGGTGGATAGCGCCCGTCAGAGGATTTGGCAGCCATCCGAACATGATCGCTCAGTCGGACGACCGGGAAGCCCTCAACCCCGCGCTCAGCTCGTCGAAGGTCGGGAACTTCGTGGCGATGTCGCTGCCGGTGAAGTTGCCGATCCAGCCGTCGTCGTCGTGGAAGAACCGGATCGACACGTAGTCGGGCGTGGTGCCCATGTCGAACCAGTGCGTCGTGTTCGCCGGGACGCTCAGCAGGTCGCCCGCCTCGCAGAGCACCGCGTACACCCTGTCGCCGATGTGCAGGTAGAAAACCCCTGCGCCACGGGCGAAGTAGCGGTCCTCGTCGTCGTCGTGGGTGTGCTCGGCGAGGAACTTGTTGCGGAATTCGACGGCCTTCGCGCGGTACTCGTCGGTGTCCGCCGGCGCCATCTCCATCGCGTCGACGTAGGTGTAGCCCTCCGTCTCGCTGACGCGGGCGACGTCCTTTTCATAGACCTGTAACGCGTTCTCGGCGGTCACACCGTCCACAACGGACCACCGGTGGAAGCGCACGCCGTGTTCCTTGAGCGCGGTGGCGATCTCCTCGGCGTCGGTCGTGCGCAGGACGGTCTCCTCGGGGCCCGAGTCCGGCCACACCGTCAGCAACGTCATGAGTGCCTCCCCGTATAGATGTCTCGCGTCTCCACCTTGAAGCGCAGCAACCACTCCAGGCATTCCAGGCGGTGCCGGGCCTGCACCAGGTCGTCGCCCCACACGTACACGCCGTGCCGTGCGACGAGCAGCGCCGGCACCAACGGGTCGAAGCCCTTCTCGAAGGCGTCGCCCAGTTCGGCCATGTCCTGCGAGTTCTTCACGACCGGGATGACGACCTCTTCGTGGTCGTAGCGGCCGAAGCCCTTGAGCATCTCGAGGTCCTGGAGGACCACGCCGTCCGGCCAGTGCTCGGCCGCGACGACCGGCGCCAGCGCGTGGACGTGCACGACCGCTCCCGCGCCGGCGACGCGCGCGATCCTTGCGTGCAGGCCGGCCTCGGCGGACGGGATCTTGTCGCTGTCGACCGCGTTGCCGTCGGCGTCGATGACGACGCTGTCCTCAGCGGTGATCTCACCCTTGTCGACGCCGCTGACGGTGACCGCGAGCCGCAGCGGATCCCGTTGCAGCACAACGGAGAGGTTGCCGCTCGTGCCACGCATCCAGCCCATCTGCGCGAAGCGGACGCACTCGCGGGCGAGCTCCGCCGTCACGAGAGCTCCCAGACCGTCGGGTGGGGCGTGAAGTCGGCGTTGCCGTACGGCTCACCGGCGCGTGCGACGCCGACGGTCTTCCAGCCGGCTTCCTGCGCGGCGTGCAGCTCGGCCGGAACGTCGCTGTAGAAGGTGATGTCGTCGGACCCGAGCACCTCGGCGATCTTGTGGTACGACGCCGCTTCGCGCTTCGGACCGGCGTTGACCGTGTCGAAGTGGTGCTCCAGCAACGGGGTCAGGTCGCCGTCGGTGGTGTGCTTGAAGAACGCGATCTGGCCCGCGACCGAGCCGCTCGAGAAGATCGCGAGCTTCACGCCGTCGTCGTGCCACTTGCGCAGCGCGGGGACGACGTCGGGGAAGAACTCCGCGACGAGGTCGCCCTGCGCGTAGCCCTGCTGCCAGATGAGACCCTGCAACGTCTTGAGGGGCGTGACCTTCTGGTCGGCGTCCATCCAGTCGTGCAACGCCTTCACCACGTCGTCGTGGCCGGCGAGCTCCTTGATCTGCTGCACGGCGTCGGCGACCACCGGGTCGTCACCGTGCTGCTCGATCCACGGCCCGAGCCGCGGGCGCGCGTAGTCGTAGAGGACGACCAGCACCTGGTCCGTCGCGCTCAGCGTGCCCTCGATGTCGAGCACGACCCACTTGCTCACCGCTGTTCTCCCTCGTAGTACTTGTCCAGCTCCCCGGCGCCGAACACCCCTCGGTCGGTCACGACGTCCGTGACGAACCGGGGCGGCGTCACGTCGAACGCCGGGTACAGCCCTTTCACCCGCGGCGTGGCACTCGGCCTGCCGAGCACCTGCAGCACCTCGGCGCCGTCGCGGTACTCGATCTCCACGTGCTCCGCCGTGGGCGCCGCGTGGTCGGGTGCCTGCACCTGGGCGTGGAACGGTACGCCGAACGCGTGCGCTGCCACGGCCAACCCCAGTGTGCCGACCTTGTTGACGACGTGCCCGTCCATGGTGACCCGATCGGCCGCCGTGACCAACGCGTCGACCTCACCGCTTTGCAGGACGGCCGCGCCCATGCCGTCGGTGATGAGCGTGGTGTCGACACCCATCTCGATCAATGTCTCCGCGGTGAGCCTGGCCCCCTGCAGGTAGGGCCTGGTCTCGGTGCAGAAGAACTTCAACGTCTTGCCCTGGTTCTGGGCCGCCCTGACCGTTTCCGTCAGGTACAGGTCGGCCCAGCAGTGCGTCATGACCGTGGCGTTGTCCGGCAACAGGTTCGCGGTGTGCTCACCCAGCGCCTGGCTCTTGGCCCGGTACGCGTGGTCGCCGGTTTTGGCGCCCTGCAGGGCGTTCGTGACGTCCTGGGCTTCGTCGACCGCCTTGAGGACCGCCGCGGTCGCCTTGCTCAGGGCGTTGTTGGTGCGCCTGGTGTTCTCGAGCATGATCGCCGTCCTGGCGAGCTCCGCGCGTGCCTCGGCGAAGGGCTTCCCTTCGAGGGTGCGGGCCTTGAGCACCATGCCGTAGAGCGCCGCGAAGTACGGGCCCGAGGACTGGGTGACCATGTCCTCGATGGCTCGCGCGACGTCCTCGGCCGTCCGGCACAGCACCCAGTCGCGTTCGAACGGGAACTGGCGGCGGTCCAGGATCAGCACGCCGTCGTCGGTGAGCCGCACCGAGTCGGCGAGCACCGGCTGCATCAGCTGTACCCGGTGTAGGCGGGGCGCGCGCCGGTCAGGAAGTGCTCGCCGACCTCGCGGGCCTTGTAGACGACCGGGTCGTGCAGCGTGAGCGTGCGGGCGTTGCGCCAGAAGCGGTCGACGGCGTACTTGGCGGCCGTTCCGCGCGCGCCGACCTGTTCGAAGATCCGGCTGGTGACCTCGTTGACGAGCTTGGTGCTGACGACCTTGGCCTCGGAGATGGTGACCGCGACCTCCGCCCGTTTCGCCGGGGTGAGGTGGCGGCCGAGCTCGGTGGCCTCGTGGAGCTGCCGTCCGGCTTCGTCCGCGAGCAACCCGGCGGCCTTCGTCTGGGAGACCATCTCGCCGTAGGCCGCGACGATGTACGGGTCCTCGGTGGCGGTCTCGACCCCGCTGACGAACCACGGGCGGGTCTTCGTGCGGGTGTAGTCGGCGGCCTCGGCGAGCGCGCCCTCCGCGATGGCGACGTAGAGCTGGGCGAGCACGAGCTGGAAGCCGATGGCGGCGAGGCTGATGCGCGGGTCCTCGTTCGCGGGCTGCACGCCGAGGATCTCGGTGACCTCGACGTTCTCGAAGGCGACGCCACCGGACGCGGTGAGTCGCTGGCCGATGTTGTCCCAGTCGTCCAGGTAGGTGATTCCCGCGGCCTTGCCGTCGAGCAGGAACGTGAGCTTCTCGCCGTTGTCCGTGCGGGTGGCGCTGACGACGATCCGGTCGGCCACGGAGGCGCCGGTGGCGAACGTCTTGCGGCCGTTGAGGAGGAAGCCGGTGCCCTTCGGCGTCAGTTCGAGGGCCGCGTCGAGAGGGTTGCTGACGCCTGCCCAGAACTGGTCCGCGGCCTTGCTGAACGGGACGTCGAACAGTCCGCTGCGCCAGATCTGCAGGTAGTGGTACCCGAGGAGGTGCCCGACGTTGGCGTCCGCGGCCCCGATGATCCGGTTGATCTTCTGCTGGGTGGCCCAGTCGCTGACGTTCAGCAGGCCGCTCTGCCGGAGCAGTTCCACCTCTTTGGCGGGTGGCTGGTTGGCCCGGTCCCTGTCCGCCGCGTCGGACCTGAGCGTCGCCGCCACGTCGTGCGCGACGTCCAGCCAGTTCGTCATCCCTGCTCCTCTCGGTGGTACCCGGTCCAACTTACTTCTTCACACCACCGGGCTAACCACGATGTGAGAGAGACCGTCCGCTGGCAGACTGCCCGCGCGCCCCGCACGACGGGGACTTGAACGCTAGGGAGCAATTGGTATGGCGCAGGGCACCGTTAAGTGGTTCAACGGCGAGAAGGGCTTCGGATTCATCGCGCAGGACGGCGGTGGTCCGGACGTGTTCGTGCACTACTCGCAGATCGAGGGTCAGGGCTTCAAGTCGCTGGAGGAGAAGCAGCGCGTGGAGTTCGAGATCGGCCAGGGTCAGAAGGGACCACAGGCGCAGGCCGTCCGCGCCATCTGAGTGTTTCCACCAAGCCCGCTCGGTCTCAGGATCGGGCGGGCTTGTTTTGTGCCGGCTTCGCCCTCACGAGGACGATCGTGAGCGCGGACGCCTACCCGGATGAACGGCGCACGAGCCAAACCGGAGCGGGCGCCGCGATCCGCAGATCGCGACGCCCCCGCTCCCGCCGCGGGATCGACGGTGAAAGCAGTGGCAACCGAGGGAGTCGAACCCTGCGCGGCTTGTGAAGGCGGCGCTCAGAACCGGCCCGAACCCTTCGGCTGGGCGACGGCTGCCGTGGAGTTGTACTACCGGTGAAGAGGTAGAGACAGTGCGTGGGATACCCACAGTGTTAAACGTCCAAACGCCTGAGGGCGTTTCACATCTCACTCATGTGGGTGACTCCGGCCACCGTGCGACACCTCCCTGCCGTCGCAGCCCTGAGCTCAGGCCCGTGCAGCAGCTGAGCTCATACGCATATCGGCCGTAGCCCAAATCGTGGGAGTTGTACGCTCCGCGCATGGCCTCGATCCTGTTCACGCGCGGTGCGCCCTCTCTCGACATCATTGACCAGGAGGGCCTGCGCGACGCGGCGCAACAGGCCTTCACGAACGACCCCGGCGGCACGTTCGCGTACGGCACGAGCGTCGGCTACGTGCCGTTGCGCGCGTGGATCGCGGAGCAGCACGGTGTCGAGCCGGAGCAGGTGCTCGTCACCAACGGCTCGATGCAGGCCGACGCGTTCCTGTTCGAGCTCCTCGTCCAGCCGGGCGACGACGTGGTGGTCGAGGCGCCGACCTACGACCGCACGCTGCTGAACCTGCGTCAGCGCGGTGCCAAGATCCACGCCATCGAGCTGGAGACCGACGGCATCAACGTCGACGCGCTCGAGAAGCTGCTCGAGAGCGGTGTGCGGCCCTCGCTCGCGCACATCATCCCGAACTTCCACAACCCGGCCGGCTACACGCTGTCCGAGGCCAAGCGCGCGCGGCTGCTGGAGCTCGCGGCCAAGTTCGACTTCGTGCTGTTCGAGGACGACCCGTACATCAAGGTCCGCTTCGAGGGCGAGCCGCTGCCGACCATGCTGTCGCAGGACAAGAGCGACAAGGTCGTCTACGCGTCGTCGTTCTCGAAGACCATGGCGCCCGGCATCCGCTGCGGGTACCTGGTCGGTCCGAAGGCCGTCATCAAGAAGGTCCAGGACATCGCGACCACGACGTACATCTCGCCGAACATGGTGGCGCAGTCGATCGTGAACTCGTACTGCCGCTCCGGGCGTCTCGACGAGTCGGTCGTCAACGTCCGCACCGCGCTGAAGGCCCGCAGGGACGCGCTGGTCGCCGCGCTGAAGCGTGAGCTGCCGGAGGCCGTCTTCACCGCGCCGCAGGGTGGCTACTTCATGTGGGTCGAGCTGCCGGGCGTGTCGATCGAGAAGCTCTTCGGAGTCGCCAAGGAGCACGGCGTCGAGTTCGTGAAGGGCTCGGACTTCCTGCTGGAGGGCGGCGACAACGAGATGCGCCTCGCGTTCTCGGGCGTCACGCCGGAGCAGATCGACGAGGGCATCACGCGTCTCGCGGCGGCCGTTCGCTCGCTTTCCTGATCTGCGCTTCCAGGTGCTTCGGCAGCGCGCGTCGCTGCCGGAGCGCCTGGCGCAGCCGGGGCACGGCCGCCCGGAACGCGGCCGGGTCCTTCAGCGACGCCGCCACCGCGCGGTGCACCGGGCGTCGCATCCACGTGGCCAGCACGGCGTTGCGCCGCTCGACGATGTCTCCGTCCGGCGCCCGTTCTGCGGACGGGTGGTGGTGCGCCACCACGTCCTCGACGTAGCAGAGCGCCCACCCCGCCGCCGCGAGATCCCACGACAGCAACGACTCCTCGCCGCGGAAGAACAGCACCGGGCTGAACCCGCCGACCTCCAGGAACGCCTGCCGCCGCACGATCGCCGAGCAGGCCATGAACCCGAGCACGGCGGGGCCCGCGACACCGTCGCCCAGCGGGCTGTCGCGCAGCAGCGGGGTGATCGGATCCGGCACCTCGGCGGGCCCGACCAGCGTGCGTGCCGCGATCACCGCGAGGTCCGGGTGCTCGTCGAGGATCGGCTCGGCCCGTTCGAACGCGTCGGGCGCCCACCACGAGTCGTCGTCGGAGAAGGCCACGTACGGCGTCCGCGCGGCCTGTACGCCGTGATTCCGGGCCACCGCGCCGAGGTTCGCGCCCGCCTCCAGCACCTCGACCTCGGGGAACTCCCGCCGCACGCGCAGCACGGTGTCGTCGGTGGAACCGTTGTCCACCAGGATCACCGGAGTCGCGAGCTCGCTGAGGTGCGCGAGCGTGCGCACCAGGCTCGTCGCACGGTTGCGCGAGGCGATGACGACGGTTGTCCGGGCCATGCCAGTCGTCTACCCCAGGCTCCTCCGCCGAACCCGGCAGCCTGAGCGCTGCGCCACACCTCTTGGAGCCGAGCGCACCCGCGAGTTAGTGTGTACACCAATGATTAGTACACCAAGCATTCCGGAGAACCCGCTCGAGCTCGAGCGGCAGGTCTGCTTCGCCCTGGCCGTGGCGAGCAGGACGGTGATCGCCGTCTACCGGCCGATCCTGGAGCCGCTGAACCTCACCCACCCGCAGTACCTGGTGATGCTCGCCCTCTGGGAACGGTCCCCGCGCACGGTCAAGGACCTGAGCAACGTCCTGCAGCTCGACCCCGGCACCCTCAGCCCGCTGCTCAAGCGGCTGGAGGCGGTCGGCTACGTCGAGCGCCAGCGGGACCGCAACGACGAGCGCGCGCTCGCCCTCACGCTGACCGAGGCCGGCCAGGAGCTGAGGAACGAGGCGCTCAAGATCCCCTTCAAGGTCGTGGAGCAGCTGGACATGACGTTCGAAGAGCTCGCGCAGCTGAACGAGGTGCTGCGCAAGGTGATCGCCAAGGCGACGCGATGAACCCCGCCCTCAAGGTCTGGTACTACGCGGGCGGGCGGCTGCCGCAGAAGTACCGCGAGTTCGTGCACGACGACGTGACCGGTCCGAAGTGGCTGGTGCGCTTCACGATCCGCAGCCTCGTGCAGGTCACACCGCTGGTCGTGGTCATCGTTCTCGCGCTCGTGTTCGGGCTCGGCTCGCCGTGGCCGCTGGCGATCGCGTGCGGTGGGCTCGGTTTCGTTGTAGGACTGTACTTCGCGTTGTCCTACGCACCGGAAAGTGTGGATTACCGGCTCACCAAGTACGGGTACCCACGAGGGTCGGCGACTCAGGGGCGCCGAGAGCGCAATGCCGCGCAGGACCGCGAACGACAGGCGAAGTACGACGCGGTGTGGCGGCGATCCGAAGGGTAGGACCCCCAATGGCCTTGTTGAGCGACCAGTTCGAGTTCACGAGGCCGCAGATCCTGACCCTCACAGCAGGCGTGTTGCAGCTCGCGTTCGGATGGTTCGACGTGTTCGGACTGGATCCCGACTACCACGTCATCCAGGTCGGCGTCGGGGCGCTGGGCGTCGCCATGGCGTGGCGGCACGACCTCGCGCGGATGTACGGCCTGCTCCTGCTGCTCTCGTTCGGGACGCTGGCGTTCTCGCTCGACGACGTCACCACCGAGGGCTTCCTCGAAGTGCGCACGGCGCTGATCGGGCTCGTGATCACGCTGGCCAGGCCGGCGAAGGCAGCCCCGAAATAGGTTCGGCACCAACGGAACGCAACGGCGTCAGGGTCGCGTAGCCGTCGGCCAGCAACGCCGCGTCGGTGCCGGGAGCGGGCTTGTCCTCCGAGTACGCGGTGACGAGCTCGACCTCGTTCTCCCCCACCTCGTCCACCCGGCTCTGCACGGTGCCGAACCGCGCCAGCTCCGCCCAGCGAAGTCCTTGCACGTCAACGATGTTCGGCACGTTCAGCGACAGCACCGTGGCGGCGGGCATCTCCAGCAACGCGGGCAGCACCGCGCGCACCGCCTCACCCGCCTTGTCCCACAACGGTTCGGGCCCGTCCAACCCGACGTCGAGCGACACCGCCAGCGACGTGACGTCGTTCAGGTGCGCGGTCAGTGCCGCGCCGACCGTGCCGGAGTGCAGGATCGCGCGGCCGACGTTCGCACCGAGGTTCACTCCGGACAGCACCACGTCGGGTTTGCCACCGAAGCCGCCGCGGCACGCGATCAGCGAGATCAGGCCCGGATGCGCGGCGACCGCGTAGGCCTCCGCGTCGAGACCGGGCATCGTGCGACGAACGCTCGCCACCCTGCCGTTGTCGCCGACGGCCGCGACCGAGGCGCTCGTGCCGCTGGCCTGCTCGGCCGGTGCGGCGACGACGACCTCCAGTCCGCACTCGACCGCGGCACGAGCCAACGTCAGCAGGCCGGGAGAGTCGATTCCGTCGTCGTTCGTGATCAGCGCGCGCATCCGCTCATTCCTCGATCGGCTCCAGTTCCACGCGTCGGCTCAGCTCGCGCACCGCATCTCCCCCGCCGCTGCCGAGGCCGTGCCGGGTCACGTTCACCGCGCCGGCCGCCGCGCCGAGCTTCACCGCGTCCTCCAACGACATACCCAGCGCGAGTCCGGCTGAAATCCCCGCGGTCATGGAGTCGCCCGCGCCACGGGTGTCGACGGGCTCCAGCCGAGGCATCCTCACCAGGTACAACGTCTCGTCCAGCAGCGCCAGCGCCGGTTCGTCGGCACGTGACACGACCACGCCGTGCACACCTGACTTGGCGATCTCACGACACTTCCGCACGAGCTCGGACAGCTCCTCCTCGCCCAGTTCCTCGTGACTCACCTTGACGACGTGCGGACCACCCCGCACCGCCTCGGCCAGCCGGTCGCCGGCCAGGTCCACGATCACGCGGCAGTCGTTGCGCGTCAGGTCGGTCGTGAGGCGGTAGTACGTGTCGTGCGGCAGCACGCGGTCGTCGGACGGCCCGCTCAGCACGGCCGTGCCCGCGCGGATGCCCTCCACCAACGCCAGTTCGTACAGGTCGTCGAGCTCGTGGCGGGACAACGCGTCCGGCAGCATCTCGACCATCTCAGACCGGCTGCCGTCACGGCGATCGTGCACGTAGGCGCCGTTGCGCGCAGCGACATCCCGCGCGCGCAGGTCGACGTGTTCACCTTCAAGCAGCGTGCGCAACACACGGCCTGTCTCGCCGCCGAACGCCGCGCACACGACGGCTTCGACGCCCAGCGCGGCGATCATCCTGGACTGCCAGAAACCCTGGCCACCGGCGTGCAGGTGCACGTCGGGCTCGCCGTCGAGGTCCTCGACGGTCACGGTCAGCTGAGGGGACGGGGCAAAAACGGCAACTCGGGCATCCACGACATCCGGCTACCCAGTGCGAGCGCCCAGTACCCGCGTTGCTCGATGAACGGCGCTTTTGTCCACCTCACGTGAACAAATGCGCCGTTCATCGAGCAAGAACTCAGCAGACGCCGCCGTCGCGCCAGACGCCCCACTGGCCGGTGGTGCCCGGCTCCTCGCCCTGCGTCCACCACTGCGCGGTCCACTTGTGGCCGTTGTGCGAGACCACGTTGCCGCCGGTGTAGATCTTCGTGCGCTCCCACGCCGGCTGCGAGCACGGTCCGGGCTGCGGACCGCCGGTGTCCCACGGGACCTGGGCCGAGCGGTAGAAGTTGATGCCCATCGTCGCCCAGCGCGGCGCCTGGGCGCCCAGGCGGACCTTGAACTGGTCCCAGTTGTGCGTCGACCACGGCGACCAGCCCAGCTCCGCGATGGCCGAGAGCCGCGGGAACGCCATGAACTCGATGTCGCGCGACGTCACGATCGTCTCTGTCCACAGTGGAGCTTCAACGCCGCGGACCGCGGACTCCGGCACGCCGCTCAGGTGCGTGCCGGGGTTCCAGTCGTAGGCGGTCTGCACCTCGATGTACCCCGCCCACGACAGCCCGAGAGGCGTGCTGGAGTTGTACTTCATGTCCAGGTAGGCCTTGTTCGCGGGCGACATGATCACCTTGTTGCCGCGCGCCGCCGCTGCCTGCACGGTCGCGTTGGACGTGGTGGTGCCCCAGTACTGCGGAACGGCGGTCGTGTCGGTCGTGGTCTTCACGAACTCGTGCCAGCCGAGCACGGTCTTGCCGTACTTCTTCACGATCGGCAGCGCGCGGTTCATGAACGCCTGGTAGTCCGCGTCGGAGGTGGCGTGCGCCTCGTCACCGCCGATGTGGAAGTACGGGCCGGGCGTGAGCGCCGCGATCTCGCGCACCACGTCGTCGATGAACTGGTAGGTGATGTCCTTGCCGACGCACAACGACGAGTAGCCGACCTCGATGTCCGTGCGCAGCGGCGGAGCCTGACCGTTGCAGTTGAGCTCGGCGTACGAGGCCTGCGCGGCGTTGGTGTGGCCGGGCATGTCGATCTCGGGAATCACCGTGATCTTGCGCGCCGCCGCGTACTGCACGATCTCGCTGTACTGCGCCTTGGTGTAGTACCCGCCGGACCCGCCACCGACCTGCGTGCTGCCGCCGTACGTGGCGAGGCGCGGCCAGCTGTCGATCACGATCCGCCAGCCCTGGTCGTCACTCAGGTGCAGGTGAAAATAGTTGATCTTGTACAACGCCAGCTGGTCGATGTACCGCTTGACCGACGCGACGGGGTGGAAGTGGCGGGCCACGTCGAGCATCGCGCCGCGGTAGGAGAACCGCGGGTGGTCGACGATCAACGCGCCCGGCACGGTCCACGGCCCGGGCTGCGTGGTCGCGCTCTCCACCGCCGCGGGCAGCAGCTGCCGCAACGTCTGCACGCCGGCGAACAACCCCTCGGAAGTGTTGGCCCTGACGACGATGGCACTGGTCGCGACGTCGAGCTGGTAGCCCTGGTCCCCGACCGAGCCCGGCGCACCCGAGAGCAGCAGCGAAATGCCGTCGGCCGGAGTTCCCACCGCGTCGGACACCGGCAACGCGTAACCGGTCGAGGGCCGCAGGACACCCGCGAGGAAGGCGCCGACGTCCCGTGCGGCAGGAGCTGTGTAGATCTTCGTGGCTGCCGTCAGCGTGTGCGTGACACCGCTTCTGGCCTGCACCGACACCGGGACCGGCACGAGGCTCTGCAACGGTTCCGCGGCCTGCGACTGCGCGCTCACGGACAGGGCCGCGGTGACAGCGATGACCGCGGCGAGAACGCGAGTTCTCACGACTCCTCCTCTTACGAGCCGGGGGGCGGCGACCCGCGGTCCAGCGTGACGACCTGTCCCATTTGCCGTCAATGGTCTGAGCCAATTCAGTAGGTCCACCCGGCCGCTGATCACCGAACACAGATGCGGTATCAACGTTTCGCTCCACTGTCCTGCTACTGACCTGCCACGGGAAACGAGTGCCGATGCTGACTGAGTTCGTGCGTGATCAGTGCTTCACGGTGGCGTGGTTCGGGTTGATGGCTTTCGTGTGGTTCGGCTGGGCCCAGGAGGACCCTCCCCGGAGTTGGCGGGTCTGGCTGGGGGTGGGTTCGGTGCTGGGCATCGGGTTCGCCGTGGCGTTCGGGGTTCTGACCGCCGTGAACTGGGACCGGCCGACCGCGCTGGAGGGCGAGTACGCCTGGTTCGGAGCCCTGGTCGCGGCCGAGGTCGTCGCCGCTGGTACCGGGTGTCTCGTGCTGACGAGACGCGGGGCATCGCGGTGGATGGCGTGGTGGGTCGCGGTCGTCGTGGCGGTGCATTTTCTGCCACTGGCGCTGCTGCTGAACGACCTCGGTGTAGCGGTCGTCGGCGTCGTCCAACTGGTCGCACTCGGGGGAGTGGTGTCACGCCTGCGTGGCACCACCGGGCCGAGCAGCCGGCTGGCCGGACCGATCATGGGCGCGAGCCTGCTGGCAAGCGCCATGATCAGCGCCGCGATCACGGCACCGGGGCTGTGACGCAACCGACGAGCTGCATCAGTAGGTGGGGAGCTTCAGGGAGTTCACGACCTCCGCGAACTCCTCCGACGGCTCGCCCCCGTTCTCCCGGTTCTTCAGCGCCATGTCCTGGTTCGCCGTCACGTACGGCCGCAGGATCTCCTCGTAGCGCCCGAAAGCACCGTCGAAACCCGCCGCCAGCTCACCGGCCAGCACGTACGCGCCGACCAGCGCCATGCTGGTGCCCTGGCCCGACAACGGCGAACCGCAGTAGCCGGCGTCGCCGAGGAGCACCACGTTGCCGCGCGACCAGGTGTCCATGTGGATCTGGCTCATCGAGTCGAAGTGGAAGTCCGGCGCCTCCCACATGTGCTTGAGCGCGGTCGGCCAGGCCCAGCCCGCGTCGGCGAACATCTCGGCCAGCAGGCGGCGCTGGGCGTCCACGTCGCGGTGGTCGAACTCCACGGCGCCGTTGAAACCCATGTAGACGCGGCATTCCGCGTTCGAGCGGGCGCTCATGATGCCGCCGCCCACGACGTCGCCCCGCTGGAAGGTCTGCCAGTGGTCGAGGCCGAGGAAGTTCGGCGCGGTGAACACGGCGAGGTTCATGCCGAGGTGGCTGATGAACTGCTCTTCCGGGCCGAAGACGAGCCTGCGGACGTTGGAGTGCAGGCCGTCGGCGCCGACGATCACGTCGAAGTCGCGTGGTGCGGCCTTCTCGAACGTGACGCGGGTGCCGTCGATGGACGTGATCGTGTCGTCGAACAGGTACTCGACGCCTTCGGCTGCGTCGAAGAGCATTCGGGCGAGGTCGTCGCGCAGCAGTTCGACGTCGGGGCCGGCGAGGTCGCCGCCGCTGATGGTGCGGGTGGTGGAGCTGAACAGCTCGCTGCCCTCGGCGTCGACCATGCTCATGCCGCGCATGTTGGTGCTGAACGACCTCAGCTGGTCGCCCAGGCCCATGCGCTCGACGACCTCCAGCGCGGGGCCGCGGACGTCGATGGCCTGACCGCCGGGCCGCAGACCGCGGGCCCGCTCCACGACGGTGACGGAGAAACCGTGGTGGCGCAGCCAGTGGGCGAGTGCGGGTCCGCCGATGCTGGCGCCGGAGATCAGGACGTTCTTCATGTGGTTGCCCCCTTGTGAGCCGGTGTTGCTCACAAGGTGCCGACCAGCGCTGACCGGTGGCTGACCGTCGGCCGTCAGTGAAGATCAGGGTTTGACAGCGACGCCCGCGAACGGCACTTCGTTGATCTCCGGGTTCGCCGCGAAGTCGCCCGCGCCGTCCGGGCGCCACGCCGGGCAGCCGACGAGTCCCGGCTCCAGCAGCTCGAAACCGCCGAAGAACGCCAGCACCTCGTCGTGGGTGCGCGGGAACGCCTGGTTCTGCGAGCTCTTCACGTTGTAGGTCTGCACGGCCTCGTCCATGCCGGAAGGTTTCGCCTCGGCCGAGGCGTGCGTCAGGGCCAGGTAGCTGCCGGGGGCGAGACGGTCGCGGTAGTGACCGACGATCGTCGCCGGGTCCCACTCGTCCGGGACGAAGTGCAGCACCAGCAACATGAACAGGCCTACCGGCTGGTCGAAGTCGAGGAGCTTGCGGGTCGGGTCGGCGTTGAAGATCGCGTCCAGGTCGCGCAGATCTGCCTGCACCACGGCGGTGTTGCCGTTGCCCGCCAGGATCAGCTCGCTGTGCGCCACCGCGACCGGGTCCTTGTCGACGTAGACCACCCTGCAGTCGGGGGCCTCGGCCTGCACGATCTCGTGCAGGTTGCCGACCGTCGGGATGCCGGAGCCGATGTCGAGGAACTGCCGCACGCCCTGCTCGACCATGGTGAGCGCGGCCCTGCGCAGGAACGACCTGTTGAGCCGCGCCGCGTCCCGGACGCCGGGCATGATCTGCAGGATCTTCTCCGCCAGCGCGCGGTCCGGCGCGAAGTTGTGACCGCCGCCGAGCCAGTAGTCGTACACCCGTGCCGGTGAGGGCACCGTCGTGTCTACACCTGGTGGAACCCAACCGGGGCCGTTGCTCACCGACTGAGCGTACTCATGCGCACCAGACCGGCCGAATGGATGAGCATCCGATCGTGTGTATCTGCTCGCCTCCACTGGCGCTACGGCCCTAGGTTGTTCGGGGTCGCGAGAGGGTGGTGTGATGCCGAGCGTCACGACGGTGCCGGGCCGATGGCCCCTCATCGGGCACACCGTCACGCTGCTCAGGTCTCCGGTCGAGTTCCTGTCCTCGTTACCCGCCAGGGGTGACGTGGTCAGAGTCTTCCTCGGTCCCCTACCGGTGCACCTGGTCACGACACCCGAGCTCGCGCTGCAGCTGCGCGCCAGGGTCGCGACCTGCGCGGAGAACGTGATCACGTCGCTCGCCACCGAACTGCGCGACTCGTGGCACGACGGTCAGCGGCTCGAGTTCGACCGGGTGGTGCAGGCCTTCGTGATGACCGTCGCCGGCCGCACGCTGTTCTTCGCGGAGCTCGGACAGCTGCCGCTCGAGGCGAACCGCGAGTTCGACGAGGCCGCGGCCAGGCTGCGCGAGGTCATCCCCGAGGCCGACGCCGTGCTGGGCGACCGGCCCGCGACGTTCGAGGACGTGGCGAAGCTCGAGTACACCGGCCGGATCATCAACGAGGTGCTGCGGCGCACCCCGCCGATCATCGGAGATGCGCCGGGCCCGCGAGGACGTCGAGATCGGCGGCGCGCTATGGCCTGTCTTGAAGTAGAGCGACTCAGGCATACCGGACATATTTTTTGGCGCGAAAAGCACGTTCGGGCCATCTATCGGCCCGAACGTGCTTTTCGCGCCAAACAGCAGGGGCTCGGTGCCGGTTGCGGCACAGGCCCTGGTGCGGAAGGGGTCCGAGATCGCGGTCTCGCAACACACTCTGCACCGCGATCCCCGGTGGTACCCGAACCCCGGCCAGTTCGACCCGGACCGGTGGGACCTCGTCCCCGTTGCGGGACAACGCGTTTACGCCCAGGTGAAGGCGACGATGCAGCCCAACAGGCTGCCCATGACCGCCACGAGTAGAAGGCCTCAAGCGTGAAACTGCTCCCCGTTCTCGCCGCGGTGCTGGCGATGACGTCACTGACGCCTGCCGCCCACGCCTCCGCCGTCGAGTGCTCGCTCACCACACTTCCCGTGTCCGGCCCGACAGGAGAACCGGCGACGGTCTCCGGCCAGCTCTGCAAGCCCGCGGGCGTGCACCCCCGCTCGATCCAGCTGCTGGTGCACGGCGGCACGTACAACCGCGCGTACTGGGATCTGCCGGGCGCGCCGGAGTCCTACTCGTACCAGCGGAACATGGCGCGCGAAGGCCGTGCCACGTTCGCCGTGGACCGGCTCGGCACGGGTGCCTCGACGCACCCGATGAGCCTGCCGCTGCTGATTTCCGTTGAGGCGCGGTCGATGCACGAGGTCGTGCAGCACCTGCGCGCCGGACGCGTCGGCGGCACGGCCTACGAGAAGGTCGTCATCGTCGGGCACTCCGTCGGGTCGGGCATCGTGGCGATGGAGGCCGCGACCTACCACGACGTCGACGGCGTGGTGCTGTCCGGCATGACGCACATGCCCGCCGTCCCTGTGCTGACACTGGGCGCCGCACTCGGGCTTCAGCCGGTGTTCCTGGACGACCTGCTCGCGAAGCTCGGCAGCGACCCGCTGTACTTCACGACGCGACCGGGTGCGCGGGCCGGGTTGTTCTACGCCATGGACGACGCCGAGCAGCTCGTGGTGAACGCGGACGAGCTGACCAAGGACCAGGTTTCCGTGCCGGGCATGGGAACCGTGGCCGTCTTCGGCATCGTGCTGCCCACGACGTACGGCATCGACGTGCCGGTGTTCCAGGCGGTCGGCACGGACGACGTCCTGTTCTGCGGCCTGCTCGCGTTGCGCGACTGCTCGTCCGCGGCGAGCCTGCGCGCGCAGGAGGCGCCGTACTACCGGCCTGAGGCGCAGCTGGAGACCTACGTGCTGCCCGGCGCGGGACATTCACTGGCCCTGCACCGCAACGCCGAGGACTACCGCGACGCGACCCGTGCGTGGCTCAGCTCGAAGCTCGCGATGTGATCAGCGCACCAGGCCCTGAGCGCTCAGCTTCACCGCGAACGGGAATTGCAGTTCGATGATCTCGTCGCCTTCCGAACGCGCCTGTTCGACGTACACCCCGTTTTCGAGGTGGAGACACCGCAGCCACGGCGCGTCGTAGTCGATCATCCAGTAGTTCTCGCAGCCGACTTCCTGGAACTTCGCACGTTTGAGTTCGAGGTCCACGTGCCGCGTGCGCGGAGACAAAACCTCGACCGCCAGCACCGGCGGTCCCATGAGGGCCTGTTTCGTGAACTGCTCGCGCCGGCCGACCACGAGGTCCGGAATGAAGACCGTGTCGTCGGCGAGCACCACGTCGACCGGAGCCGGGAGCACCTCGAGCTCGGGCGGGCAGACAGCCGTCAGCGCCACCAGCAGTCGTGCGACGACCCGCTGGTGCACGGGGCGGGGTGAGGGGCTCATGACCAACACCCCGTCGACGAGTTCGAAACGGTGCCCGTCATCAGGCATCGCCTCCAGGTCCGCCCACGTCAGCGGTCTGCCGTGGGGAAACGTCGGGACACCACCCATGGTGCGTTCCACCCCCTGGTCGAGGCCACTGTCCGCCGGACGGGTCCCGGCGATGCCATTAGACAAGACTGGTCCGATTCTCACGACTCGCAAGCCCCTTTTGGCCGACCTCGCACCACTGCACGCACACACCTCTGTCACCACCGCCCCGCAGGGTGAGCGCCGACTGGTCCTGTCGTGGACGGCCGCACTCCGATGGAGCAGCGTTTTGGTTGCAATCGAACAAGTGGCTAATTTTTGATCAATTTTCGGGCGATTTTCGGTAACGCCGGCACCCGTGCCAATTGCTCGCGAATGCGACCCTAACGGAATGTGGCGAGCCAGCCAAGCGCTCGGTTGGAGCAATGCTTCACGAGTACCTCACGCCGAGAAGATCAAAACGTCTCCGACGGGTTTCCTCGCACATTCCGAGTAAACCGCACGGGTGATGGTCGGGACCCCGTGTGATCGCCGTGGGGACGACGTGGGGGCGGGCTTCACCACGCTCGGTGGCACCACCACCGAGGGGAGCAGGGGAATGCGCAGGACCAAGGACAGACTCGCCCAGTACACGGCCTTCGCACTGGTCGCGGTCGTCGCTACGACGCTGGTGCTGCTGGCGCTGTCGCTCTAGCGAGGATTTCCTTCATGACGGCGATGGCGCGTGGCTGACGCAGTCGCTCGGCGGCCCGCACCGCTTCCTCGCCGACGCGCAGCGCGGTGGCGGGGTCGCCGAGTGCGAGGTGCAGGCCGGACAACTGGGTGAGCAGGCGGGCCTCGCCCCAGCCGCGCGCCGCCCTGCGCACCAGGGCGAGGCACCTTTCCGCGTGCCGCAAGGCATCACGCAGCCGTCCGTCGAGCTCGGCGTCGAGTGACATCGAGAGGAGGACTGCGATCTGACCCGTGTGGTCCCTCACTTCCGCCATCGTCGCGAGGGCGGTCCCCACATCGGCCAAGTTCATCGACTCCGTGGTCTGCCTGATCAGCGCGCGCACCATCTCGTGTGCCCGGTCGTGCATGCCCATTGCGTAGAACATGTAACTGAAGTCGGACTTGGCCATCATCGCACCGCGCCAGTCGCCCGACTCGTGATAGGCCTGCAAGCTGCGTTCGATGAACGACAGAGACAGGTCGTCGTTGAACTCGTTGCAGTGCACGTAGGCGATGTGGTGCAGGATTATCGCGCACGACCGTGCGTCGCCGTACTTCTGTTGCAACGCCAGCGCTTCCTCGAGGTAGATGAGCGCCGTGCCGTACTCACCGCGTTCGGCGTACACGACGCCGATGTTGTGCAGCGCGCTCGACTCGCCCGTCTTCGCTTCCACCTGGCGCATCAAGGTCAGGCCTCGCTCGAAGTACTCCATCGCCTTGTCGAGCTCACGGCGTTCGCGCGCGATGGTGCCGAGCACTCCCATCGTCGATGCCTCGCCCCGCAGGTCCTTGATCTGCCGCATCAGGTCGAGCGCCTCGTGCAGGTACCCCTCCGCCTTCGGGTTGCTGTCCTCCAGGTACGCAGAACCCAGGCCCTGCAACGCTTCCGCGCGCGCCTTGAGGTCACCGAGCTGGTGCGTGGCCGCGAGCGCGATGCTGTGCAGCTCCACCCGTTCGCGTCCGTAGCCCCGCATCAACAGGAAGTGCGCGAGGTGGTGGGGCAACTGCCACGCGTGCCGGTAGTGGCCCTGGTAGGCGGCCAGGTAGACGGCGGCCTTGACGTTCAGCCGCTCCGCCGCCAGCCACTCCAGCGCGGCGACGGGTGTGGCGAACTGCGGCGGCTCGACCGGCTCGTGGACGACCGCCGTGTCGATCTGCGGACGGCCGGGTGAGAGCAGGTTCCCGGCGACGGTGGCGCAGTGCAGGTAGAAGTCGAGGATCCGGAGTTGCGCCTCCTGCGTCTCCTCCGGTGCGGCAACGGCCTTGGCGTGGTCGGCCAGCAGGTCGTGGAAACGGTAGCGGCCGTTCTCCTTCTGCTGCACCAGGTGCACGTCGAGCAGCTCGTCGAGTAGCCGCTCCGCCGGCGCCTTCGTCGTCGCCAGGAGCGCCGCGGCGAGGTGCGCGTCCCAGTCCTCGCCGGTGTGCAGCCCCAGCAACCGGAACAACCGCTGCTGTTCGCCCGTGAGTTGCTGGTACGACAAGGCGAACGCGCCCGCCACGCTGCGTTCACCCGCCGTCAGCTCGGTCAGCCGTTGCTCGGTGAGGCGGCGCGTCACGTCCCGCGCGGACCACGCCGGCCTGGTGCGCCACCGGGCACCGACGATCCGCACGGCCAGCGGCAGGTGGCCGCACAACCGGACGATCTCGCGGGCGGCTTCGAGGTCCTGGTCGAGTTTCCGTTGTCCCGCAATGCACGCGAGCAGCCGCAGTGAGTCCTCTTCGGACAGGACGTCCAACGAGATCGTGTGGGCGGCGTCCAGGTCGACGAGCCGGCGCCTGCTCGTGACCAGCACCAGGCCGGTGCCGGGCAGCAGAGGCCGGACCTGGGCGGCACTGCCCGCGTTGTCCAGCACGACGAGTGCCTTGCGGTGCGCCATTTCCGCCCGCCACCGCGCGGCGCGGGCGTCCAGGCCGTCCGGGATGTCCTGCGCGGGCACGCCGAGCGCGGTCAGCAACTCCAGCAACGCGTCCGCGGGCGTCCGGGGTTCGACGCCGTCGGTGTGGGAGTGCAGGTCCACGAACAGTTGCGCGTCCGGGAAACGGGATGCCAGCCGGTGCGCCGCGCGGACGGCCAGCGTCGTCTTGCCGATGCCCGCCATGCCGTCGATCGCCGTGATCGCCACGCACCCGGACGGCACGGCGGCGAGGATCTCCTCCAGGTCGTCGGCGCGGCCGGCGAAGTCGGGGATGTCACCGGGCAGGTCGTTGCGCGCCTTCGGTCTGTTGTCGGCCGTGAGCACCTGCTGGTGGGCCTTCTGCAGGTCCCGGCCGGGATCGAGGCCGAGCTCCTCGGCGAGCCTGCCGCGGATGTCGTCGAAGGCCTGCAACGCCTCGGTCTGCCGGTCGCAGCGGTGCAGTGCCACGATCAGCTGCGCCCACATCCGTTCCCTGGTGGGGTGCTGACGGGTGAGCGTGCGCAGTTCCGGGACGAGCTGGGCGTGTCTGCCGTCGCGGAGGTCGTTCTCGATCCGCGCTTCCAGCGTCGCGAGGTACTTCTCGGTCAACGCGGGCAGGTGGTCGCGTTCGAGCGCGTCGCTGCCGATGTCGGCGAACGGGCGGCCGCGCCACAACGCGAGCGCCTCCCGCGGTTCCAGGCGGTCGAAGCGGTGGACGTCGACCTCGTCGGGCCGCACGTCCAGCAGGTAGCCGCCTGGCCTGGTCCGCACGAGCTCGGTGTGGCCGAGGTCCTCGCGCAGCCGGCCGACGGTGGTCTGCAGGGCGTTGCGCGACCCGCCGGCCAGTTCGACGAGCTCGTCGACACCGACGACCTGGCCGGGCCGCAGCAGCAACGCGGCGAGCACCACCCGGCGCTTGCCGGGCGGGATGTGGACTCCACGCCCGTCGAGCACCACGTCCAACGGCCCGAGCAGGCCGAACGATCTCACTTCCACTGACCCCAGTGCACCATCTCGTCGAACCTCTTGCGCATGCGAGTCAGCGGCGACGCGCCCTCGGAGACGCCTTCCTCGGCGGGGTGCCCGATCGCGATCATGCCGATCGGCACGTAGATGTCCGGAACGCCGAACTCCTCGCGCAGTCCGGGCCACTGGTCCTTGCCGAGCCCGAAGAACACCGCGCCGAGACCCTCGTCCACGGCGGTCTGCAGGATCAGCAACGCGGCCATGCCGGTGTCGATGTCCCAGTACGGCACCGGCCAGTGGTCCTCGCTGCGGTCCGTCCAGCCCTTGTCGGGCTGCGCGTACCGGTCGAGGTAGACGTCCTTGGCCGAGAACGGGATCACGACGGCCGGTGCGGCCTTCGTCTCCTCAGCGGCCCACCACTCGAAGTTCCTGAGCCGCTCGAGCGGCTCACCCGTCAGCACCAGGAACCCCTGGCCCTGAGAGAACCCCGCGGACGGCCCGCGCACCGCGTTGCGCATGATCCGCTGGAGGCTCTCGTCGCTGACCGGCTCGTCCGTGAACCTGCGCACCATGCGCCTGCGCCGGACGACGTCTTGGAACTCCATTCCGACCTCCCCAGGTTGTTCTCCGACCGTAGCGGAGAACCACGCTCAGAGTCGGCGCAGCCCAGCCAGCACCCGCTCCAGCAACGCCCCGTCCGGCCTGTCTCCGCCGTACGACGACGCCGTGCGGTGCACGTCGATCAGCCCGTGCATCGCCATGTCACCGAGCAGCACCTTGGTGACGCCCAGCGGAAGCCCGCGCAACGCGGCGATCTCCGCCACCGAGCGCGGCGAGTGGCACAGGGCCAGCACGTCCTGGTGCTCCGGGCGCACCGCGGTGGCGGAACGCTCGTTCACCGACACCAGCGACTCGATCTCCAGCTGCACGTCGGACGTGGTGCGGCCGCCGGTCCACGCGTAGGCGCGCACGATCGACGACGACGTCTCGACCGACGGCAGCGGAGGTACCACCGGTTCGAAGGGCAGCGTGGCGTACGGGTCCGGCTCCGGCACGGGATCCGCGGCGCGCGTGGCCTTCTTCTTGCCGCGCTTGCGGATCCGTTCGCTGTCGAAGCTGAAACCACTGATCAGGTCGCCGAAGTTGACCTGTTCGTCGGACTCCCCGCTCATGCCAGCTCAGCCCGCAGCTCCGGCGTGAGCAGCTGGCCCACCTGCCGCACGACCACGGTCATCTCGTAGGCGACCTGCGCGACGTCGCTCGTGTTCGACGCCAGCACGGCGAGGACCGAACCGTCGCTGATCGACGACAGCAGCATCACGCCCCGGTCCATCTGCACGACCGTGCGGACGACCGCCTCACCGGCGAAGCACTGCGACGCCGACTCCGCGAGTGAGACCACGCCGGCCACGATCGCCGCGAACTGCGGCGCGACGTGCGCCGGCAGCTTCGACGACGAGATCAACACCAAGCCGTCTGCCGAGATCACCACGGCGTGCTCGATGCCGGGTGTGCGTTCGGCGAAGTTGGTGACCAGCCAGCCGAACTGGTCCACCTGCGTGCTCATCGACTCTCCTGGTGGTCGGGAAGGCCTCGCTGCACACCGCGCTGGAAGGCGTTGAGGAATCCTCGGGCAGATTCCGGCGTCTGACGCGCGGGTGCGGGTGGGGGAGGCGGCGCGGCGGCAGCGGACGCCTGGAACCACGACGTCTGCTGGGCCTCGATCGCTTCCCCGCGGAAACTCTCCCAGGACTCTTCGCGTCGTGGTGCCAGTTCCGCCGGAACCAACACGATCGCGCGAGTCCCCTTGCCCTGTTGGGCATCGAGGCGTACCACGATCTGGTGGCGGGCCGCGAGCCTGCCCACGACGAAAAGTCCCATTTCACGGAACACCTGGACGTCCACGCCCTCGCCCGCGGCCTCGAGGCGGTGGTTCACGGCCTCCAGCGCCTCGCGGTCGATGCCGATGCCGTGGTCGACCACGTCGATCTGCACGATGTCTCCGGCCTCGATCGACGCGCTGATCGAGACCTGCGTGTGCGGCGGCGAGAACGCCGTTGCGTTGTCAAGGAGTTCGGCCAGCAGGCGGACGAGGTCGCTTGCCACGTAACCGACCACTTCGGCGTTCGGCGCGGTGTGCACCATTACCCGTTGGTACTGCTCGATCTCCGCGGCCGCCGCGCGCAGCACGTCGGTCAGCGGGATCGGCCGGGTGAACCGCCGCGCCACGTCGCCGCCGGAGAGCACCATCAGGTTCTCGTTGTTGCGGCGCATGCGGGTGGCGAGGTGGTCGAGCTTGAACAGGTTCGCGAGCTGGTCCGGGTCCTCCTCGTACTTCTCCAGCTCCTCCATCAGCTTGAGCTGGCGTTCGACGAGGCTCTGGCTGCGCCGCGAGAGGTTCACGAAGATGTTGCGCATGTTGGCGCGCATGCCGGCCTGCTCGATGACCGACTTCACGGCCTGCTGGTGCACCGCGTCGAACGCGCGCGCCACCTGGCCGAACTCCTCGGTCGTGTCGACCGGCACCGGCTCGATCTCGGTGCTGCCGCGCCCGGTCGCGACCATCTCGGGAAGCCTGTGCCACGCCACTTCCAACGCGGAGCGGCGCAACGCGTTGAGGGAGCGCAGCAGGTAGCGGCCGACGACGAACCCGATGGTGCCGGCCAGGACGAGACTCGCGAACAGGATGGCTGACGCGGTGCCGGCCGCGTCGCTCGTCTCGTCGCGCAGACGGTTCGCGGTGTTGCGCAGGTCGTCCTGCAGACCCGTCACCACGCCGTTCAGCGACGTCACGACCGCGCCGGAGGCCTTGCTCCAGTCCGATGCCGAGATGGGCAACGGCTTGGGCCTGTTCGAGTTCGCGTTGCCCGTGACCGGGGCGTCCGAGGTCGGGTGCAGCACCGCGGTGGCCAGCATCTTGCGGTGCGCCTCGATGTCCGGGCCGTTGAACATCGTGCCGTAGGCGTTGAGCTGGTCGGGGGTCGCCAGTGCGGCGAACTCGCCCGCGATGTAGCTCAGCTTGACGTTCGACTCGACGAGCGACCGCACCTCGGCGGTGACGAGCTGGCCGCGGGTGAGCCCGGACAGCACGACCGCCTGCTGGTAGAGGACCTGTTCCTGCACGTGCATCACGTGGTGCAGGCCCATCGCCGTGCGGAAGAGCGCGGCGTCGCCGAACTCGCTCGCGAGCACCTCGTCCACGTCGAGCATCAGCTCGGTGAGGCCGGTGTACTCCGCGATCACCTTCGGCACGTCGCCGGTCTGCTCGCGCAACGCGGTCAGGCCGCCGATCTTGGCGCCGACGTCGTTCATGCGAGCGGTCACGACCTCGCTCAACGAGGTCTTGCCGGTCTGTTCCCGCAACGCCTTGCGGGCGTCGTCGGTGCGTTTCACCTGTTCGGCGAGGATCTGCGGACCGACTCCCTCGGCGATGATGCGCCGTTCCGCCTGCACCCCCTGGATCACGGGGATCAGGGCGGAACGGACCTTCACCAGCCGCTGGAGCGCCGCGTAGGACTCGGCGCGTTCCATGTGGGACTGGATCTGCAGCACGCCGACGCCCACCGCGATGGTGACCGGAACGATCAACACCGCGGCGAGCTTCACCGGCAGGCGCCAGTTGCGCCAGTTGACGAGCTTGGTGAACATCAGACGAAGAGCTTGGCCGCGTTCAGGAAGAGCCGGTACAGGCCGTAGGCGAGCGGGATGCCCACCCACAACCACGCACCGATCAGCAACAAGCGCTGGGAGTTCACTTCCGCACCACGCCTTCCGACTCTTCTTCCTTCTCGGCCGTCTCTGCGACGTCCGCGGCCTCGGCCTCGTTCCACTTGGCGACCGTCGCCTCGTCAGCGGCGTCGTCCTCAGCCTTCGGCTGGTCGGTCACGGGTTCCGCGACCTCGGCCTCGGCAGCGCTCGCCTCAGCCGCCTTCGGCTCGTCGTCCGTCGCCGCTGCCGGCTCCTCGGCCTTGGGCTCGTGGAACTTCGGGTTGACCGGACGGACCAGTTCGTTCGCGACGAAACCGACGACCAGCAGCGAGATCATGATGTAGAAGGACGTGGCGTACAAGTCGGGACCGGTGTGGCCCGCCTTCTTGCCCGCGTCCGCGATGGCGTTGACGATCAGCGGCCCGAGGACGCCCGCGACCGACCAGGCGGTGAGCAGGCGGCCGTGGATCGCGCCGACCTGGTAGGTGCCGAACAGGTCCCGCAGGTAGGCGGGAATCGTGGCGAAACCGCCGCCGTAGAACGAAAGGATCACCATCGCCGCGACCACGAACAGCGGGGTGCTGGTCGGGCCGAACGTCAGCAGCACCAGGTAGAGCAGCGCGCCGACGCCGAGGTAGAGGCGGTAGATGTTCTTGCGCCCCACGATGTCCGACGTCGACGACCAGATGAACCGGCCGGCCATGTTGGCAGCGCTCAGCAGTGCCACGAACCCGGTGGCGGCGGTCGCGAGGACCGGCGTCGAGGACTCCTTGAAGAAGTCGACCAGCATCGGCGCGGCCTTCTCCAGGATGCCGATGCCCGCGGTGACGTTGAAGCACAGCACGACCCAGAGCAGCCAGAACTGCGGCGTCTTGATCGCGTTGTTCGCCGAGACGTTGAACGCGACGGTCGCCTTCGGCTTGTCCTTGAGCAGTTCCGCCTTCTCCCGCGTGAACTCAGCGGAGGGCAGGCGGATCAGCAGCACGCCGACGCTCATGAAGATCGCGTAGACGATGCCGTGGATGAGGAAGGCCTTGCCGATGCCCGACGTCGAGGTGTTGCCGAACGCCGTGAGCATCGAGGTCGACCACGGTGACGCGATCAACGCACCGCCACCGAAGCCCATGATCGCGATGCCGGTCGCCATGCCGGGACGGTCGGGGAACCACTTGATCAGCGTCGAGACCGGCGAGATGTAGCCGATGCCGAGACCGATGCCGCCTATCAGGCCGTAGCCCAGGACGACGACCCAGTACATGCCCGCCCACACGCCGGCCGCGGAGATCAGCAGGCCGGAGCAGAAGCAGAGCAGCGAGGTGAACATCGCCCACCTCGGGCCCTTGCGCTCCACCGTCGTGCCGAGGACCGCCGCGGAGAGCCCGAGCATCACGATGCCGAGCTGGAAAGGCAGAGCCGACTGCGTTCCCGTGATACCGAGAGATTTCTCCAGCGGCGTCTTGAAGACGCTCCAGGCGTAGGCCTGACCAATGGAGAGATGAATCGCCAGTGCTGCGGGCGGAACGAGCCAGCGGTTCCATCCGGGAGGCGCGACTGTGCGTTCGCGCGCTAAGAACCCCACTATATCCCCAACCGTCACCAAAAACGCGGACCGATCGATCCTAGGCCAGGTGCACACGTGCGACAACGGTCTGAACCAGCACTGTGCTGTTGCATACGGCGCAACCTCTGGGCAACTCCCGGGCAACACACCTGAGTTACCCTCGGGTCGCACCATTTGAGACGAATGCAGTGTCCGGATTTGCCCTGGTTTTGCCCGTTTGACGCGACTCCGCGCGTTGACTGCACACGTGAGACCGCTACAGTGTTGCCGCACACGAGGGGCGGGGGTACATGACGAAGGCGATGTGGTCGCCTGGAGAAACTCAGCACGAGTACCGGGAATCGCGGGGTTTTGCGTCGTTCGACGACCCCGATACTTTGTCGTACGTCGATTCCGACGGCAACCCGAACTTCGCGCTGATTCGGCAGACCGACGAATTCCGTGTGCTGCGCAGGCGACTGACGGCGTTCGTCTTCCCGATGACCGCCCTCTTTCTCTCGTCCTACCTCACCTTTGTGCTGTTGTCCGCCTATGCGGCCGACTTCGTCAGCACAAAGGTGATCGGTGTGATCAACGTCGGGATCCTCTTGGGACTCGGCCAGTTCGTGACTTCGATCATCATCACGCTCGGCTACGCCCGTTACGCAAAGCGACGGCTGGACCCGCAGCGCCAATTGCTCGCAGAGAAGACGGGCGTCGAGGAGTAAGGCATGCCCACCACCGGCAACCCGGTGCTGAACCTCAGCGTCTTCGCGGTCTTCGTGCTGATCACCCTCTACATCGTCTACCGGGCCAGCAGCCGCAACGTCACGGCGTCGGACTACTACGCCGCGGGCAGCTCGTTCACCGGTGCCCAGAACGGCGTGGCGCTGTCCGGTGACTTCCTGTCCGCCGCGTCCTTCCTCGGCATCTCCGGTGGTATCGCGGCGCACGGCTACGACGGCTTCCTCTACTCCGTGGGCTGGGTCGTCGCGTGGCTGGTCGGCCTGCTGCTGATCGCGGAGGGCCTGCGCAACACCGGCCGTTTCACCGTCGGCGACGTGCTGGCGTTCCGGATGAAGCAGCGTCCGGTCCGCGCGGCCGCGGCGAACGCGACCCTGGTGATCTCGTTCTTCTACATGATCGCGCAGATGGCGGGCGCCGGCGGCCTGATCGCGTTGCTGCTCAACGTGTCCTCGAAGTGGGGCCAGGCGCTGCTGATCGCGGTCGTCGGCATGGTCATGGTGCTCTACGTGCTGGTCGGCGGCATGAAGGGCACCACGTGGGTGCAGATCATCAAGGCCGTCCTGCTGCTGCTCTGCGTGACGCTGATGAGCATCTTCCTGCTGGGCAAGTTCGGGTTCAGCCTGTCCGCGATCATGCAGCAGGCCACCGAGAACAACAAGCTCGGCGAGGCCGTGCTCGATCCCGGTGCGAAGTACGGTTTCAGCGCGATGTCCAAACTGGACTTCGTGTCGCTGGCCCTGTCGCTGGTGCTCGGCATCGCGTCGCTGCCGCACGTGCTGATGCGCTTCTACACCGTGCCGAACGCCTCGGAAGCCCGTCGTTCGGTCGTGTGGGCGACCTGGACGATGGTCATCTTCTACCTCTGCACGCTGGTGATCGGCTTCGGTGCGATGGCACTGGTCGGCACGGACACGATCGCCGCGGCACCGGGTGGTGAGAACTCGGCGGCTCCGCTGCTCGCGTTCCGCATCGGTGGCGCCGTGCTGCTGGGCATCGTGTCCGCCGTGGCGTTCGCCACGATCCTCGCCGTCGTCGCGGGCCTGACGCTGGCGGCGTCCGCGTCCTTCGCGCACGACGTGTACGCGAACGTGATCAAGCGCGGCAACGCGGAGCCGCGCAGGGAGATCCGGGTCGCGCGGTTGACGGCGGTGGTCGTCGGTGTGCTGTCGATCATCGGCGGCATCGCGGCGAACGGGCAGAACGTCGCGTTCCTCGTGTCGCTCGCGCTCGCGCTGGCGGCGTCGGCGAACCTGTCGACGATCCTCTACACGATCTTCTGGCGGCGCTTCAACACCACGGGCACGCTGTGGAGCATCTACGGCGGCCTGGGCTCGTGCCTGGTGCTGATCATCTTCTCGCCGGTGATGTCCGGCGCGAAGACGTCGATCTTCCCGGACGTGGACTTCGCGTGGTTCCCGCTCGGCAACCCCGGCCTGGTGTCGATCCCGTTCTCGTTCCTGTGCGGGTTCCTGGCGACGATCTTCTCGAAGGCCGAGCCGGAGAACGCGGACAAGGCGGCCGAGATGGAGGTCAGGGCGATCTCCGGAATCGGTGCCCGAGCCTGATCAGCCGGGGATGATCCCCGACTCGTGGGCGATGATCGCGGCCTGCACGCGGTTGCGGACCCCGAGCTGCCTCAGGATCGTGCTGACGTAGACCTTCACGGTTCCCTCGACGACGTGCAGGCGTGCCGCGATCTCGGCGTTGGAGAGCCCGGCGCCGACGAGCCCCAGCACCTCGCGCTCCCGTGCGGTCAGGACGGCGATCCGTTGCGTGGCAAGGGGTCGCGGCCGTGCCGTCTGGAGCTGATCGACGACTCTCTTGGCCACCAGCGGGGACAGGAACGCGCCGCCGTTCGCGACCGCGCGGACCCCGGAGATGATCTCCTGTGGGTCACCGGTCTTCAGCACGAACCCGGCCGCGCCCTCCCCCAGCGCCCTGCTGATGTACGCGTCGTCGGCGAAAGTGGTCAGCACCAACGTCTTCGTGTCCGGATGGCACTCACGGATCACCCTGGCGGCGTCCAGCCCGTCGAACACGGGCATGCGGATGTCGAGCACGGCGACGTCGGGCCGGTGCCGGGCGACGCGGTCCACCGCCTCGCTGCCGTTCTCGGCCTCCGCGACCACCTCGATGTCCCCGGCGGTGGCGAGGACGGCCTTGACGCCGAACCTGACCACCGGTTCGTCGTCCGCGAGCACGACCCTGATCAACCGCTCCTCCTCGCGAGCCACTCCTTGAGCACGAGCCGATCATCCTGGAAGCACAACTGGTGCAGGTCGTGGCGGTCGGCGTCGAACGGGTTGGGGTGCGTGCTGTAGTAGCGGCACTCGGTGTCCGGCGGTGCGGTGACACCGAGCGGGTTGTCGACGCGGGTGCGCCACGGCAGGTCGAGGTCGTCCTCGAGTTGCCCGATTTCCGCCCGTTCGAACTGCTGCGGTGTGAGAACCGACGTCACCGCGTCGAACACCATGTAGCCCGGCACTCCGATCGCGATGCCCACACACACGACCGACGTGATCAGCACGGTCCGTTTGGCGCTCTTGCGGATCTCCTCCTCCGTGCGCTCGCGGTGCACGTGCGTGGGCGTGGTGCGTTGCCGTGGTCGTTCCGGCAGCTTCGCCCGCACCTCGAACCCGCCGTCGTCCGTCGGGGCGGCCTCGAACGAGCCGCCGACGAGCGCGACGCGTTCGGCGAGGCCCACCAGTCCTTTGCCGCTGCCGACCGCGTGGGTCCTCGGCGCGGGCCCGTTGGTGATCCGCAGTTCGAGGTTGGCCGTGAGGGTGACGGTGACCTTCGCGCCGGGCGCGTGCTTGATCACGTTCGTCAGCGCCTCGGCCGTGATGCGGTGCACGGTGCGCGCGATGATGCCGTCGATCCCGGTCCTGCGACCGTTGCGGAGCTCGACGTCGAGTCCGCTCCCCGCAACGACTTCCTCGATCGTGGCGACGGGCCCGTCCTCGTCGGACCGCAGCACCTGCATGACGTCGGCGAGCCGTTCCGCGGCCGCCGTGACGCTGGCCCGCGCGGTCTTGGCGGCCTCGCGTTGCGACGCGGTCAAGCTCGGTTCCAGCTCCAGCGCACCGACCAGGAGCGCCGCCCGCGCGAGCTCGTGGCCGACGAGGTCGTGCATCTCACCGGCCAGGCGCGCACGTTCGGCCTCACGCGCGTTGTCCGCGTCCCGTTCGAGGAGTGAGGCGTGCTCCCAGCCGACCTCCCGCAGCTCCGCGAACCGCCGGCGGAACCGCCCGAACGCCCACGGCACCACTCCGAGCACCCCGACCCCGGACGTGACGGCGAGCGCGGTGTCACTCCCGCCGCGCTCGGTCAGTGCGACGACGACCCCCGCGAACTCCGCGGCGGTCAGGGCGATCGCGGTCGCGCGCGGGTCCTCGGCGTGCCGCCCGGCGAGAAAGCTGGTGATGGCGAGCGCGGGCGCCAGCGCGATCACACCGGTGGCGCTGTCCAGCTCGACCCGCACGAGGTAGCAGACCAGCCACGCCCCGAGCGCGAGGCCGAGCGCCACGGCAGGCCGCCGTTTCACGACGACGAACGCCCCGGCGAGCACGGCCAGGTACAGCACCACTTCCCAGAGAGCGAGCCGGCCGGGCCGCGATGTCGCCGCCGCGGCCACCACCAACACCGCCGCGCACATCCACAAACTCAGCCGCGCGCACACGGCTCCCATCATCGCAGCCGCTGCATCACCACGGTCGGGGCGTCAGCTTCGTCGCGTTGTTGCTGCCTCTTCTCCAGCAGCACCGCAATCCCCCACGACACCAACGCTCCCAGCGCCAGCCCGGCCAGCACGTCGTGTACATAGTGGACGCCCACGATCACCCGCGACGCCGCGGCCGCGGCCGCACAGATCACCGCCACCCAGCCGAAGGTCCGGTGCAACGCCCAGATCGCCATGGCCGACGCACCGGCGATCACCGAGTGGTTGCTGGGAAACGACCAGTCACCGGGCTCAGGACACGGCGCCAGCGAAGGCGCCGTGCGACAAGGCCGTTCCTCCTGCACCACGAGCTTGACCACCTCGCTGACCGCGTAGGCGACCACCACACCGGCGCCGGCGAGCAACGCCCGAAGCCGGTGCTTGAACCACAACGCGAGGAACATCAACGCGAACACACCCAGCACCGCGTCGGTGCCGATCACCAGCCAAGTCACCCAGCCGAACCTACGAAGATCGTCGTTTCGGCGCCCCTGCCGATCGGAACCGATCGGACCTTACTTTCGACAAGGTCGATCTCGTGCTGCGGTCGCACCCGGGCTGTGGCAGGTTCACACCACCGTTCGGTGAGGAGACCGGGTGTGCTGATCCAGCGCGCGGCCATCGCGATCGTCCAGGTCCTCGGCCTGGCGGTGTGGTTCTCGATGTCGGCGGTCGTCCCCTCGCTGCGCCAGGAGTGGGGCATCAGCGCGGGCGCCGCGGTGTGGCTGACGGCGTCCGTGCAGCTCGGTTTCGTCACGGGAGCGATCGGGGCCACGGTGCTCAACCTGGCCGACCGCGTCCGCCCGCACCGGCTGCTCGCGGTCTCCGCGGCGACCGGCGCGGTGATCACGTTGGTGCTCGGCCTGTTCGTGGACGGCCTGGCGTCCGCGATCCCGTTGCGGTTCCTGACCGGAGTGGCGCTGGCCGGCGTCTACCCGGTGGGCATGAAGCTGATGGCGTCGTGGTCGGAGTCCCGCAACCGCGGCCGGGCACTGGGCGTGCTGATCGGTGCGCTGACACTGGGCTCGGCGCTGCCGCACGTCTTCGGGCGCCTGCCGTGGCGCGAGGTGCTCGTGACCGCGGCCGCGATCGCGTTCCTGGGCGCAGTGGTGGCGTTCCTGGTCGTGCGGCCAGGTCCGTTCGTCACGGCCACGACCGCACAGCTCAATCCTCGGTACGCGTTGCAGATGTTCCGGGAGCGCAAGCCCCGGTTGGTCAACCTCGGCTACTACGGGCACATGTGGGAGCTGTACGCGTTGTGGACGTGGCTGCCCACGTTCCTGTTGAGCGCCAACGCCAAGGCCGGGCTCACCGTGTTCCTGACGATGGGCGTGGCCGGGTTCGTGGGCTGCCTGATCGGCGGGTGGGCCGCGGACCGGTTCGGCCGAGCCCCCGCCGCTGTCGGCGCGCTCACCGTCAGCGGGCTCTGTTGTCTGTTCTCTCCTCTCGCGCACGGGTCGGCGCTGCTGGTCGCGTTCTGCGCGGTGTGGGGTGCGTCGGTGATCGCCGACTCCGGAGTGTTCTCGGCGTCGTTGAGCGAGGTCGCCGACCCGCGCTACGTCGGGACCGCGCTCACCGCGCTGACCGCCATCGGATTCGGGCTCACGGTGGTCAGCATCCAGCTCGTGCCGCTGTTCGCCGAGGTCGTGACCTGGCGTTACGCCTTCTTGCTGCTGGTTCCGGGGCCCGTGATCGGAGCGCTGGCCATGCTCAGAACCAGGTCGTAGTAGCCGTCGGGGTTGTCGGCGCCCGAACGCCCGTCGATCAGTTCGCGCACGACGTCGCAGTGGCCCGCGTGCTGCGCGGTCTCGGCCAGGACGCGGACCAGCAGGTGGCCGAACGTCGTCTGGCGCTTGTGCTCCGCCCACCACTCCACCGACGCGGGCGCGTCCAGCGGTAAAAGGGAGATCGACTCGTCGGAGTGCTGCCAGGCCGTGCGGTAGAGGTCCAGGAGGTACTCGCGGCTCTCGGTGGGCTTGGCCCACATGTCGCCGTTCTCCCAGATCGACTTGTCCTCGACCCACGGCAGCGTCACCGGGGCGGGGCGGCCCACGGAGTCGCCGAGGTAGCCGAGTTCGATGCCGATCAGGTGCTTCACCAGGCCGAGCAGGTTCGTGCCGCTGGGCACGAGCGGTCGGCGCACGTCGTACTCGCTGAGGCCCTCCAACGAGGAAACGACGGAGTCGCGGGAGTCCTGCAGGTAGCGGCGGAGGTCGTCGGCGGTCATGGTTCGAACCGTAGCGACGGGGTCTGACAGTTTCGGCGAACGCGAGCCACTACCACCGCGCACCGCAGCCTCGCTCGACCGGCGATCGAGAACCGGACGTGAAACAACAAGGCCGTGTCACTTTCGGCTGACTCACGGAGAGTGACGCGCAGGTCAGCGCCCGATCGCTCGAAAGTCGCTCGAGTTTCGCTGGAGCGGCCGCTCGTCTAGGACACAAGCTGACCTCAAGTGGTCATACAGTCGTTCATGTCGGGACAAACGAGCGAAGGACTACAGCGATGACCACCACCGAGATCCTCACCGGCGAGCGCGCGGACCTGCTCGAGAGCCTCCAGCAGCACCGCTACTTCCTGACGTTCACGGCGAAGGGCCTCACCGACGAGCAGGCCGCGTCCAGCCCGACGGTCAGCGCGCTGTCGGTCGGCGGCCTGATCAAGCACGTCGCGACGGTCGAGGAGAACTGGGTCAAGTTCATCGAGGAGGGCACGCCGGCGCTGGACTTCGACCCCGGGTCGGACGCCTACGACAGCCACGAGCGCAACTTCCGGATGGAGCCGGGCGAGACGCTCGAGAGCATCCTCGAGCGCTACAACAAGATCGCCGCGCACACCGACAAGCTCCTCGAGACGGTCGACATGGACCTCTCGCACAAGCTGCCGAACGCCCCGTGGTTCCCCGAGGGCAAGACGTGGTCGGCGCGGCGCGTGTTCGCGCACATCATCGCCGAGACCTCGCAGCACGCGGGCCACGCGGACATCATCCGCGAGACGATCGACGGCCAGAAGACGATGGGCTAGTCCGCGCCCCCTCGTTTCCTTTGGCGCGAAAAGCACGTTCGGGCCATCTATCGGCCCGAACGTGCTTTTCGCGCCAAACCAGCCAGCGAGGTGGCTAGGGGCGGGGCGGCGAGAAGGTCGAGAGGAACTGGTCCCGGAAGTCGCTCATCCGCGACACCGGGGCCGACCCTCCCGGCCTGATGCCGTCGTCCCACTTCCAGGCCTCGACGCGCTGCAGCACCGCCGGGTCCTTGGCGACGATGGTGATCGGCACGTCCCGCGAGGCCCCCTCACCGGTCACCATCTGCGCCGGCTGGTGGTCGCCGAGGAACACGAAGACCAGGTTCTCGTCGCCGTACCGTTCGAGGTACGAGACCACCGACTCCAGCGAGTACGAGATCGAGTGCCCGTAGTCGGCCCGCACGGCGGCCGGGTCGCGGCCGAAGATCGACTCCGGCGGGTCGTTCGAGGCGGGCATGGTCGAGTAGATCGAGCCGTCGCCCAACGCGGACCAGTCGACGGAGTCCGGCGTCGGCGACCACGGGGCGTGTGAGGACACCATCGGGATCGCCGCCATCACCGGGGCGTGTTCACCCGAACGTTCGTTGCGTTGGAACGACTCCAACGTGAACTGGTCCGGCGTCGTCGCGTACCCGAAGCGCGGCCCCTTGTAGCCGAGGTCCTGGGCGGCGTAGATCTTGTTGTAGTGGAAGAAGTCCCCTTCCGGCCACGCCTGCGTGATGCCGGGGACGACGCCGACCGAGCGCCACGACGACTCGCGGAACGCGCGCGGCAGCGTCAGCCGGTCCGAGGCCACCAGGTTGCGGTAGCGCTGCTGGTTGTCGATCCACAGCCCGGACAGCAGCGTCGCCTGCGCCATCCAGCTGCCGCCGCCGGCCGTCGGCGAGGTCAGGAACGCGGACTTGGCCGTGTACCCGGCCGCCTTCAGCCGATCGTTGCCGGCAGCCAGCTTCGCGGACACGTCCGGCAGGTCGAGGGCCGACTTGCCGTAGCTCTCCACGAACGTGAAGACGACGTCCTTGCCCTGCAACGAGGACAGCAGCCCGGGGTGGTCGCGGTACGCGTCGACCGAGGCCTCCGCGGCGAACACCTCCTGGTCGTGCAGCCCGAGCCGCACGCGCTTGGCGTGATCGACCAACGACGTCGCGGCGGCGTCCGAGTACACCGGAACCCCCGGCACGGCAAGAGAAACGCACGCCACCGCCGCCAGCGCGACCACGCGGATCGCGACCGGACGACGCCCTGCCGCGACGGAACCCAGCCGCAGCACCGAAACCGCGGCGAGCCACACGATCCCGACGACCAGCGCCACCGTCAGCCCCACGGCCAACACCGAAGCGAAACGGCCGAACGTCACGTCCACGAAGTCGACCGCCGGCACCAGCAACGGCCAGTCGAGCACGAGGTCGAACGGCCGGTACAGCACCATGTCGAAGCCGATGTCCATGATCTTGACGACCGTGAACAGCCCCAGCGCGATGCCGGCAGCGACGGCGAAGGGCTTGCGCACCCGGTCCGGCAGCAGCACCAGCACCAGCACGCCGATGAGACCTTCGAGCGGCACCCGCAGGAACGCCTCGAACGTGAACTTCTCCAGGTCGCTCGGCGCGATGAGCACGAACAACACGAACAGCCCTGCCAGGACAGTGGCCGTCCGACGCAGCAACATCCTCACCGAGAATCCCCTTTCCTGACCTATGAGGTAAACGCGGCACGGCCCGTGCGCGGTTCAACTGCACTACCATCGAGCCCGTGACCCGCCCGCACGTTCTGCTGAGCGTCGCCGTCAGCCTCGACGGCCACATCGACGATCGCGGCACCGAGAGGTTTCCGCTTTCCAACGCCGAGGACTTCGATCACGTCGACCGGATGCGCGCGGAGTCGGACGCGATTCTCGCCGGGGCCGAGACGCTGCGCCGTGACAACGCGCGCCTGCTCGTCTACAGCGAAGAGCGGCGCGCGCAGAGAATAGCGGAGGGCAAACCGGAGCTCCCGCTGCGGGTCACCGTCACCCGAAGTGGTGATCTGGACCCTGAGCTGCTGTTTTGGCACTGCGGTGGCACGTGCCTGGTCTACACCAAAAGCCCCACGACCACTGTCGACCACCTCGCCGAAACGAAAATCTTCAGCGATTTCCCAGAAATTCTGGACGATCTCGGCGCACGCGGCGTGAGAAAGCTCATGGTCGAAGGCGGCACGAGCATTCACACGGCGTTCCTCGCCGCCGGACTCGCGGACGAGATCAGGGTCGCGGTCGCACCGATGCTGATCGGGCAGGCGACGGCCCCGCGTTTCGTGAATCCCGCCGAATTCCCCGGTGGACCGGCACGCCGATTCCACCTGGAGGACGTCACGAAAGTCGGGGACGTCGCCGTGCTGCGCTACTTCCCGAAAGTCACTTCCTGAACAGCCCGAGGATCTGCTCGCGGCGGTAGACCGCGATCACCAGCGCCCAGAGCATGAACACGATCGGCATCGTGGCTGCCTTGAACCCGCCGTTGGTGACCAGGAACAGCTCCGTGAGCGCCGCACCGCCCATGATCCCGGCGAGCGCGAGCGCCGCGAAGCCGCAGACGCGCGGGATCAGCAGGCCGATCGCGGCACCGATCTCCAGCACGCCGGTGAAGTAGCGGAACCACTGGCCGAAGCCGATGTCGTCGAACTTCGCAACGAACTGGTCGGTGAACAACGCGGAACCGTTCAGGACGAACTGCACGGCGAGAACGATCTGCAGGATCCAGACGACGATGTTGCCGACCTTCGCCGCGGTCGAGGTCTGCTCAGACATGGCGGGATCCTCCCACCGACACCGCCGCGTTGCGCCACAGCCACAGCACGTCGCGACCGAACGACCACACCAGCGAGGCCAGCGCGAGACCGACCAGAACGGCCGCGAACGGCAGCAGGCCCGACGCCGCCACGACGAGGAAGATCCCCTGCACCGCGGCCACGACCTTGCGCGCGTAGCTGCCCGGCAGCGGCGCGTTCATCCAGCGGAAGCGCCACGACGCGGCCACGAACACGTACCGCATGAGCCCGATCGCGAGCACCCACGGCCCCATGTGCACGGCCACGTACGCGCTCAGCACCAGGATCAGGAACGCGTCGACCTCCATGTCGAACCGGGCTCCGAGCGCGGTCGACGTGCCGGTGCGGCGGGCGACCTGACCGTCGACCCAGTCGAGGGACAACGCGACCGCGGCCAGCGTCACGACCAGCGCCACCGGCACGTCCTGGCCCGCGCGGTCCGCGACGAGTGCCGTCACCGCGCCGACCATCAGGCCGCGCGCCAGCGTGACGCGGTCGGCCGGCCCCAGTGACCTGGTGCGATGCCGCTGCATGCCGTAGCCGAGGAACGCCCAGGTGGCGAACCCGTAGGCCAGACCTGCGGCCCAGCCGAGCGGCCCGAGACCGGCGGTGGCGCCGACCACACCCAGCAGGAGCACCTGGGCGGCGGCCCACACGGCAGGCTCCCGTACGACGACGGACGCCCTGGTGTGCTGAAGTGTGATCATCAGGTGCTCCTGGTGGACTTCGTGCGGCGGAGGTGTTGTGAGTGACACGTACGGCGAGTGCCTTTTGGCTCAATGAATCCGGAAAAGGGGAAGTCCGTCCGGTCGCGCTGGCCGAGCCCGGTCCTGGCGAGGTCGAGGTGCGCACGCTGTTCTCCGGTGTCAGCCGCGGCACGGAGACCCTCGTGCACCGCGGTGGTGTGCCGGAGAACCAGTACGCGGCGATGAGGGCTCCTTTCCAGGAAGGGGACTTCCCGTGGCCGGTGAAGTACGGGTACCTCAACGTGGGCGTCGTTGAACACGGACCCGAACAACTCCGCGGGCGCACGGTGTTCTGCCTCTATCCACACCAGACCCGTTACGTGGTCCCGGAAAGCTCGGTCACACCCGTTCCCGACGACGTTCCGGCCGCTCGCGCCGTGCTCGCGGGCACCGTCGAGACCGCGGTGAACGCCGTGTGGGACGCGCGTCCGCTGATCGGCGACCGGATCGCGGTGGTCGGCGGCGGCATGGTCGGATCGAGCATCGCGGCGGTCCTCGCCACGTTCCCCGGAGCACGCGTGCAGCTCGTGGACGCGGATCCGAGCCGCGAGACCGTCGCCGATCAACTCGGTGTGGGCTTCGCGTTGCCGGGCAACGCTCTCGACGGCTGCGACCTCGTCTTCCACGCCAGCGCGACCGAACCCGGCCTCACCACCGCGCTGAACCTGCTCGCGCCGGAAGGCAGGGTCGTCGAGCTCAGCTGGTACGGCGACAAGAAAATCTCGGTTCCGCTCGGCGAGTTCTTCCACTCGCGGCGCCTCACGATCCGCAGCAGCCAGGTCGGCACGGTCGGCCGCCCCGACCGCAGCTACGCCGAACGCATGGCGCTGGCACTGGACCTGCTGGCCGGCGACCGGTTCGACGCGCTGATCACCGGCTCCAGCGCGTTCGAGGAGCTGCCGGACGTCATGCCGAAGCTCGCGAACGGGGAGATTCCGGCGCTGTGCCACCGGATTGACTACGGTCAGGACCATGTTTCCGAGTGACACCACGGTCGACGTCCGCGACCAGCGCGTGGCCGTGCTCCCGGTCGGCAGCACCGAGCAGCACGGCCCGCACCTGCCGCTCGCCACGGACTCGGTGATCGCGTGGACGATCGCGTCGGAGATCGCCGCGCGGCACCCGGTCCGGCTGCTGCCGCCGATCCAGTTCTCGTGCTCGCAGGAGCACGCCGACTGGCCCGGCACCGTCAGCATCTCCGCGCGCACGCTGGTCTCAGTGATCACGGACATCGCGGACTCTTTGCGGCGCAACGGTGTCACCGGCCTGGTGCTGGTGAACGGGCACGGCGGCAACTACGTCCTGTCGAACGTCGTGCAGGAGAACGAGAACATGGCGCTGTTCCCGGGACGGGACGACTGGGCGTTCGCGCGGGAGAAGGCCGGCATCGAGACCTCCGCGTACAGCGACATGCACGCGGGTGAGCTGGAGACGTCGATCCTTCTGCACGCTCACCCCGATCTCATCCGTCCCGGCTACGAAACCGCTGACCACCTGGCGGAGGACCGGCGGCACATGCTGACCCTCGGTCTGACGCCGTACACGTCCTCCGGCGTCATCGGGAGGCCTTCTCTCGCGTCAGCGCGCAAGGGCGAGCTCCTGCTCGCGGGGCTGGCCGAGTCCTTCGGCCACTACCTCGGTCTTTTCGACCTTGGTACGGCGTGACAGGAACAGCACGACCGCGCCGGGCAGCGCGGCGATCAACGCCAGCACGCCGTAGACGATGCCCGTGGTGAACCCGTGCTGGGCGCCCAGGCCGGCGGCGCCGAACGCCACCGCGAGGAACGCCTCCCGCGGGCCGAACCCGCCGATGTTGACCGGGATGGCCATGATCAGCAGCGCCAGCACGACGACCGGCGCGAGCTGGGTGATCGTGGCGGTCGACCCGGCGGCGCGGGCGGCGACCACGAACATCGCCACGTACCCGGCGACGGTGGCGGCCGACAGCGCGACGACCGCGGGCCAGGTCTTGAACGACAACAGCCTGATGCCGTCCGCGAGAGTGTTGACCAGGACGCGGCGCACGGGCTTGATGTGCCAACCGGCGACCGCCGCAACGGCCAGACCAGCGAGAACGAGCCCCACCGTGGTGCCGCTCAGGTCGAGGTCGAAGCCGGGCGCGGGGTGCAGCAGCAGCACCCCGAGACCGATCCCGATGAGCACGACCTGACCGGCGAAGCGCTCGAAGAACACGGCGCGCACGCCCCGTCCGACATCGCCCGACTCACGTCCGTGGTTGACCGCGCGGTGCACGTCGCCGAGCACGCCCGCGGGCAGCACGGCGTTGACGAGCAGCGCCCGGTAGTAGTCGCTGACCGCGGTCCGCATGGTCAGCGACAGGCCGAGGCGGCGCGCGACGAGCACCCAGCGACCGGCGCTGAGCAGTGTCGTCACGAACCCGATCGCCAGCGCGGCGGCGACGGAGAACGCGTCGATCGCGCGCAGTCCGTCCACGAACGCCCCGGTGCCCAGGCGAAGGCCCACCGCCACCAGGATCGCCACCGCCAGCACAAGGCGAAGCCACGGCCAGAACTTCTTCATCACACAGCCCTCGGTATCGCTAGCAGGTCGACGTGGTGGACCACCGCGGAAGCCTCTGACCTGCGACGCAGGTACTCGGGCGCTTCTGCGGCCAGTGCGGGTTCCTGCTCGACAGCCGCGCCGACCCAGCCCTTCAGCCATTCGCGCTGGAGGGCGTCGGAGTTCATGCGCCACGGGCTCGAAGCCGTTCGAACCGAAGCGCCCGCTGCCACGAATGCCTGTTCGGCAGCGGCCGGAGCGTCCGGTCCGAGAAGCTCGCGCCCGTCCACGACGCGGCGCTGGTGAGCGTTGAACGCGTCCTGGAAGGCGGCGTCGAGCGGCTCGGCCGGGTCGAACTCGATCCGGCCTGCCACCGAGAGCGTGAACAGTGCGGGCACATGTGCTTCTACGCATGCAACCGCCAGAGCGTTCATCTCGTTGACAGTGAGCAAGTCGAGCAGCGCGGAGCAGGTGACCAGGTCAGAGCTCGCGAGGTCGGCGGCGGTGAGCTCGGTGAGGTCGCCCTCACGCGTCTCGGCGGTGACGTTCTCGAGGGCGCTCACGCCGGCCTCCGCCAGTGCGAGCAGCCGGGGATCGCGGTCGTGCAGCACCCAGTGCTGCACACCGCCGAGCCTCCCGGCGAGCCATCGTCCCATCGATCCCGTGCCACAACCCAGGTCACGGATCGTCAGCGGGTTTCGGTTCACCAGAGTTGCGCGGACCACGTCGACGAGTTCGGTCGAGCGTGCCTGAGCGTCCGCGTTCTCCCGCAGTGCCAGCCATTCCGGCGCGAAGGTCATGGCCGCAGACTAGCCAGCACCCTCCGCAGGTCCTCTGTGGATCGATCCCAAGTGGACAGAACGGCTCGTCTGGCGAGGGCTCTGGCCCGCAGCTCCGAGCGGAATTCCTGATCTTGGAACCAGCGCGTCAGTGCAGCTTCCAATGCATTTTCGTCGCCCGGAGGCAGGAGCAGCCCGCCGTCGGCCAATGCGTCGGGAACGGCACTGGCGATGACCGGCAGACCGTGCGCGAGCGCCTCGGTGACGACCATCCCGTACGTCTCGTTGCGGGACGCGAGGACGAACAGGTCCGCATCGGAATACGCCCTGGTCAGAGCGTCGCCGACGAGCGGTCCGCGGAAGCTGACGCGATCGTCTTCCGGCAGCTGGCCGACGAACGGACGGACCGGCCCCACGCAGTCGAGCCGCCACTCGTAGTCGATCTTCTGCAAGGCCCTGATCAGCAGGTCGTGGCCTTTGCGGGGTGTGATCGAGGCAACGCAGAGGAGTTGGCTGACGCCGTCCGTGCCGGGTGCTTCCGGCGCCGGATCCGTGCCTGGGACCACCACGTGGACGCTGTCGAGCCCGTGCCTGGTCCTGATGTCGTGCGCGGCCGTCGGGCTGGTCGCGATGACGGCGCTCACGGCCCTCAGGACCTGGCGTTCCCGCTCGTCCAGCGCCTTCGCCGTCGCGGGGTCGAGCCCGGTCTCGTCGGCGAGCGGCAGGTGCACGAGCACGGCGAGCCGGAGGCGTCCGGCCTGTGGGACGACCACCTCCGGCACACCGCAGGCGACCAGGCCGTCCAGCAGGACGACCTCGCCGTCGGGGATCCGCGCAAGCGTTTGCTCCAACGACGAGGTGTCGCGCGGACGCGGCCAGTCACCGGCGACGGGCAAGAGGTCCATGCCCGCGCTCACGCGCAGGTCGTAGACGTTGCCGCCGCTGGGACCGGCCGGATCGTCGACGTCAGCCGGCAGTACGAAGTGCACGTTCGTAGCTCGCCCACGCCACATGGGACTCGTGGAGTGTGACGGCGATCGCATCGATGCCGTGAGCACCCTCACCGAGAGCGCCCTCGGAGATCTTGTCGGCGAGCTGGTCGGCGATGTGCTTCGCGAGGAACTCAGTGGACGTGTTGATGCCCTTGAACTGCGGTTCCTCGTCCAGGTTGCGGTAGTTGAACGCGGCCAGGACCTTGTTCAGCTCCTGGGTCGCGAGTCCGATGTCGACAACGATGTTGTCCGAATCGAGTTCGGCACGTTTGAACGTTGCGTCCACCAGGAACGTTGCTCCATGGAGACGTTGTGCCGGACCGAAGACCTCGCCGCGGAAACTGTGGGCGATCATCACGTGATCGCGGACGGTGATGCTGAACAGGATGACCTCCGCTGTGCGGTCGGGTTACGGTGCGACCTCGCATCCGAGCGTAGCTGCACGCTCGGGAGGCGCCTGGTGACGAGGGGACCCGAGATGTTCGAACAGGCCTTCAACGACGAGGACGTGGCGGAGTCCGACCTGGTGACCCGCCGTGGCACCTTCCGTGCGGTCGCGTTCCGCGCGGACGGCCACGAGCACATGGCCCTCGTCTACGGAAAGACGAAGCTGCGCGAGAACGTGCTGGTGCGCATCCACTCCGAGTGCATGACCGGCGACATCTTCGGTGCGATGCGCTGCGAGTGCGGCGAGCAGCTCGACGCCGCGTTGAACACGATCGTCCGCGAGGGCAGCGGGATCCTCATCTACCTGCGCGGCCACGAGGGCCGCGGAATCGGTTTGGTGGCAAAGGTCCGCACCCACGTGCTGCAGGACGCCGGTCTGGACACCCTGGACTCCGCGACCTCGCTCGGCCTGCCGGTGGACATCCGCGACTACTCCCCCGCGGCCCGCGTTCTCAAGCACCTGCGCGTGCAGTCGGTGCGGTTGATGTCCAACAACCCGGACAAGATCGCGGCGTTGGAGGACAACGGGATCACCGTCGCCTCGCGCGTGCCGTTGCTGATGGCGCCCAACTCGCACAACATCGCGTACCTGACCGCGAAGCGCGACCGGCTCGGCCACGACCTGCCGCAGGTCGACTCGTTCACCCTGCCGCACGCCCGCTGACCATTGCTTTCCCAGCACGTGGCGCTCAGACTGTTCCGATGCTGGCGCTGCGAGCAGGGCGTGCCTTCGACGGTGAGCACTCGCTCGCCGGTCCCGTCACGGTCATCACCGAGAACGGCACGATCAAGGCGGTCGAGCAGGGTCACCCGGACGTTCCCGGTGCCGAGGTCGTGGATCTCGGCACCGCGACCGTCCTGCCCGGACTGATCGACACCCACGTCCACCTGTGCGCGGACAGCGAGAACGGCGCTCTGGACCGGATCCCCGGTTTCAGCGCCGATCAGCTCGACGCGGTGATCGCAGACAGTCTCGCCCGCCAGCTCCGGGCGGGCGTGACGACGGTCAGGGACCTCGGCGACCACCAGTGGGCGGTGATCGAGCAGCGGGGCAGGCACGTCCAGCGGATCCTCGGCTCCGGACCGCCCATCACCAGCCCTCGAGGTCACTGCTGGTCGATGGGCGGCGAGGTCTCCGGCGACGAGCAACTGCGCCAGGCCGTCCGTGTCCGGGCCGAACGCGGTGTCGACGTCGTCAAGGTCATGGCCAGCGGCGGGTTCGCGACCCCCGGCTCCGCGGTCGGCGAGTGCCAGTTCACCGAGCAGGAGCTCCGCGTGGTGGTCGAGGAGGCCCACGCGCACGGCCTGCCGGTGACCGCCCACGCCCACAGCCTGGCCGCGGCACAACGGGCCGTGGCCGCGGGAGTGGACGGTCTCGAACACCTCTCGTGCCTCTCCGACCGGGGCATGCAGGTTCCGGACGATCTCGTGGACGCGTTGGTGGAAGCCGACATCGCGGTCTGTCACACGCTCGGCATCACCCAGGAACCACCGCCTTTCATGATCGAGGCGTGGGACAAGATCGGCATGAGCTACGCCGGCAAGGTGAGCATGGCCGGGATGATGTACGACCGCGGCGTGCGGACGGTCGCGGGCACCGACGGTGGTATCGCGTCGGGCAAACCACACGGTGCCATCGCCTTCTCGGTCGTCGACCTGGTGAAGGGCGGCGTGCCGAACGCCGGTGCGCTGGCGAGCGCCACCAGTCAGGCGGCGAAGGCGTGTGGTGTCACCAAAGGAGTGTTGAAGCCCGGCTGGGACGCGGACATCATTGCGGTGCGAGGAGATCCGATGCGGGACATCTCCGCGCTGCACCACGTGACCACCGTGGTGATCGGCGGTCAGATCGTGACGACGACCTTGCCGAGCGAGCGTCGCGAGTAGACGTGGTCGATCGCGTTCAGCGCTTCCGGCAACGGGAACTCGCGTTCCACCGGCGGTTTCACCTCGCCTGCTTCGATCAGCACGCGCAGTTCGTCGAAGACGTCGGCACGTTCCTTCGACATCAGCAGGAAGAGCTTCTGGGAGGTGAACGGGTTCAACGCGGCCGCGCGCAACGCCCGTTCGAACCCGCCCGTCAGCGATCCCCCGGTCTCGGCACCGACCAGCACCAGGGTTCCGCGCGGGGTCAAGGCCTTGCGCAGCCTGGACAACGACCGGTTGCCGCCGCAGTCCAGGATCAGGTCGTAGGTGCCGGTGAAGTCCGCCACCGTGTAGTCGACGACCTCGTCCGCGCCCAACGACCGCACCAGGTCCATCTTCCGCGTGCTGCACACACCGGTCACGTGTGCCTGACGGGCCTTCGCGATCTGCACCCCGTACGAGCCGACACCACCACCAGCGCCGAGCACCAGAACCCGTTGTCCTGCCCGCACTTCACGCAGTCCCTGGAGCGCGGTTCCGCCCGAGATCGGCACGGCGGCCGCTTCCGCGAACGAGATCCCCGCCGGCTTGCGCGCCAGCTGTGAGACGGGCGCGACGGAGTACTCGGCGAACGATCCCTCGCACGTGCCGAAAACCTCGTCGCCGACCGCGAACTCGGTCACACCGGGACCGATCCCGGTGACGACACCGGAGACGTCCCGGCCTGGTACCGGCACCTTCGGCCCGCGGAAGCCGAACCCGATGACCCGCACCAGGTAGGGCTTTCCGGCGAGGAGGTGCCACGTGCCCATGTCGACGCCCGCGGCCCGCACCTCCAGCAGAACCTGACCTGGCCCAGGCACAGGCACGTCCAGCTCACCGAGCACCGCCGTTCCGTATCTTCGTTGCACGACAGCCTTCACTCGTCTTCCTCCTCCGGGTACTGGAAAACCTCTTCGAGCGACACCTGGAAAGTGCGGGCGATCTTGAACGCGACCTCCAGCGAGGGCGAGTACTTGCCCTGCTCGATGGCGATCAGCGTCTGCCGCGTCACGCCGATGGCCTTCGCGAGATCCGCCTGCTTCATCTCGCCGTGCGCGAACCGCAGGGCGCGGATGGAGTTCGTGACCTTCGTCGGCTTCACTGCAGTCCCCGGTGGTAAGCCGCGAGCTTCGCCAGTGAGCCGAGTACTGCGGACAGCACGAAGCACAGGTAGAGCACGTTCGCGATCCAGAAGTGCGGCACCTCGAACATGGCCAGCACCATCGCCGAGACTCCGCCGATCGCGACGAACGACTGTCCGATGTGGTCACCGAACCGGCCGATCTCGCGATCCCGTTCGTCGACCTGCAGGCCGTCGTTCCGCGCGGCGATGCCGAACCAGATGCCCGACACGATCCCGGCGACGATCCCGCCCCCCACCGTCCACAGCAACGCGGCCACGTACGGCGTCTCCGCGAGCGGCCGCCCGTCCATCCGGGTCAGGACAAGCACCGCGTACACGGCATATCCGACAACGGCGAACACCGCCATTGCCCATGCCCGCTTCTCCTCGACCGCCACGTCTCACTCCCGATGTCAAAGAAACCTGACACGACCAAGGTAAAACTTCGCAGACACCGTGTCAAATATCTTTTACATGATCACGCGCGTCCGTATGGCGGTCGACTACGTCCGATCGGAGGCGTTAGCGTGCGGCACATGCTCCGTCCGATCCTTGTTGCGTGCGCGCTCGCCCTGACGGCGTGCGGCAGTGCCGTGACGGCGGAACCACCCGCCTCCACGAGCACGCAGCCCACGTCCCGGCCGGCGTCGCCCGCCCCGGCCGCGGCCGTCGCGACGCCCGAGGTGTGCGCGATGCCCGACAGCGGCTTCGAGTGCGACTTCCAGAAGCGCATCAAGGCGGCTCAGGCCTACGCCGAAACCCGGCCCGGCACGGTCGGCATCGTGCTGCGCGACCGCAGGTCCGGGGTGATGTGGCGCAACGACCACGCGGACGACATGACGTGGACCGCGTCGACCATCAAGCTCGCGATGGTCGTGAACCTGCTGGAGCGCCATCGCGCCGGCAAGATCAAGCTGAGCAACGACGACCGCCGCCTGATGACCGCGATGCTGCACAGCTCCGACGACGACGCGGCCGACACGCTGTGGAAGCGCTACGGCGGCGCGACGTTCAACGCGGCGTTCGGCAGGTACGGCATGACCAGCCTGGTTGCCCAAAGGGGATATTCCTCTTCTTTTCCCTACTGGGGCTTCGAGAAGTGCACGACGAACGACCTCGACCGGCTCATCAACTACGTGCTCGACACCGTGCCGGCGGAGGACCGCGAGTACATCGTCGGGCAGATGCGTCAGGTCGGCCCCGAGCAGCAGTGGGGTGTCTGGGGACCTGACTCCGGCACGAAGAACGGCTGGTCGGAGGAGGACGGCGGCTGGGTGATGAACTCGGTCGGGTTCGTGGGGAAGGACGCGCGGTACACCGTCGCGATCATGAACAACCTCAAGGGCGAGGGCGGGTACGACGAGGGCCGCGAAACGGACACGGAGATCACCCGCATCCTGTTCCGCTGACAGTCCTTTCAGGACATCGGCTCGAAGTGGAACGAGCGGATGAAGCAGTCACGTGGCTGGTTCACGGCGAACACCACGCAATCGGCCACGGACTGCGCGGTCAGCACGCCGTCGCGCGGCGCGTTGTCGTCGTTGTCGAAGTCCGGTGGGTACAACGAGATCATGCGGATGCCCTCCGGCCGCAGCCGTTGCGACATGATCTCGACGTAGCGGCCCTGTCCTGCTTTGGCCGCGTGGAAGGCCGCGTGCGCGACGTGCGCGGGATCGCTGCGCGACTCGGCTTCGAGCGACACGATCGTCACGACGTCGGGACGTTCGGAACGGCGCAGCAGCGGCAGGAAGTTTTCGGTCATCAGCACCGTTCCGGCCGTACCGGACAAGATGGTCCGCACGATCGCGTCGTCGTCCGCCTGGGACTGTGCGAGGAACCCGGCGCCGTTGTTGACGAGCACGTCCACGTGCCCGAGCAGCTCCCCCACCTGGTCAGCGCACTGCCGGACCGATGCCGGGTCAGTCAGGTCGCACCGCAGCGCGTGGGCGCCGGGCAACTCGTCACGGGTGCGTTGTGCGGCAGCGAGATCACGAGCCGTGACCACCACTGTCGCGTCCAGCGCGGCGAACCGGCGCGCGATCGTGCGTCCGAAACCCCTGCCACCACCGCTGACGACCACGTTCATGCGCGAGATGGTGCAACCTCCATCCCGCTGGAGGTCAAGTTGCTAGCGTGGTGCCGACCTGCTCGGAACTGGGGAAGGGGTCGCCGTGCCGGACCGGAGGGCACAACTCGAGGAGAAGATCCGCGCGTTCCAGGAGCAGGCCGCCAGGGCAGGCCAGCTCAAGGACAAGATCTCGGAACTGCGCGGGCAGGCTCGCAGCGGTGACGGCTCCGTCACCGTGACCGTCGCACCGTCGGGCGCGGTGCTGGGCCTGCAGCTCAGCCCGACCGCGATGAGGTACAGCCACACGCAGCTGCAACAGGAGATCCTCGCCACCATCAGGGCGGCGACGCAGCAGGCTGCGCAGGCGTTGCAGGACACGGTGACGCCGGTGCTGGGCGACCAGGCCGAGCTCTTCAAGGAGGCGTTCAACGCGCACTCCGGCGTGATGATGCCGGACGCGCCCCAGCAGCAGATGCCGCCCCAGCACATGCCGCCGCAGCCGCCTGCGCCGATGTCGCGTCCACCACAGGGGAACCGTCCGAGGCCCGCGCCGGTCTCAGATGACGACGACTTCGGCGGCAACTCGATCCTGAGGTGATGGGGGCATGACGGGATTCCAAGTGCAGGGCGGCGCACTCACCGCGCACAGCGCCGGTTCGAAGGAGGCCGCCGGCCACTTCGGACAGTTGGCGACCCTGCTCGAACAGGCGAGGGTGAGCGACGACTGCTTCGGCCCGCTCGGCGAACTGCTCGCGTTCAAGTACTTCGAAGGCCTGCAGGAGTGCCAGGACATGGCCAACAAGGCCAAGGGCTTCCTGGAGGGCGTGTCCGAGCGCACCGAGCAGACCGCTCAGACCTACCGCGACGTCGAGGACGCGATCCACCAGGGACTGCAGAAGCTGACCTCCAGCGGCGGCCCCGGCTCACTCGCCGACCTGAACAGCGCGGGCAACGCCGGTCGCAAGAGCGACTTCGAGCAGAACGCGAGCTACGGCAGCTCGTGGATGAGCACGAGCGGTGACATCTCCCGCGCGAGCAGCCCGCCGGACGTGGCCATCGCGGCGGTCAACGCGCGCATGGAGCAGCTGCAGTTCGTGATGAGCCCCGGCCAGTCGTTCATCGACAACGGCCTGGGCTTCCTGATCGGCATCGTGATCAGCCCGATCGTCGAGCTCGTGCTCGAACCCGCGATCGGCGACCCCGAGCAGATGCGCAGCACCGCGACCGGCTGGGGCAAGGTCGCGGACTGGGTGAAGTCCACCGGCGAGCACGAGAAGACCCGCGCCGCCGCGACCTCCCAGCCGTGGACCGGCCAGGCAGGCGACAAGTTCCGGCAGCAGATGGACGAGTTCGGCGCGGGCGCGGAAGCGTTCTCGAACGAGATCCGCGGCCTCCAGCAGATGCTGGAACTCGCCGCCGACCTCTTCGACGCGTTCGTCGAGATCTGCATCGACATCCTGCAAGAGCTGGTCATGGGCCTGATCATCGAGTGGCTGGCCGCGCTGGCCGCCTCGTGGATCACCGCGGGCGCGTCGGTCGGTGCCGCGGGAGCCGCCACCGCCGCGCAGGTCGGCGGCACGATGGCGCGCCTGGGCATGAAGGTGAAGCAGCTGCTCGGCAAGCTGAAGCCGTTGATCGAGCAGCTCGAGAAGATGCTGGTGAAGCTGCGCAACGGCCCGCTGAAGAAGCTCGTCGAGAAGGCGGAGGGCTTGCGCGACGGCAACATGGCCGAGAAGTGGCTGATGCGCCAGGTCGACGCCAACCCGCTGGCCAAGATCCTCACCAAGGCGGACCCGGCGACGATGGCGTCCAAGACCGGCAACCGCTTCGCCGGCCGGTTCGGCGTGGACGGCGCGGGCGCCGACTCGCTCACGACGAACCTCACCGAGGCGGGCCTGCGCATGGCGGGCATGAGCGGCACCACGCACGTGCCGACCGCCATCACCAACGGCGTCATGGAGAACGCGCCGGGCCTGGCGATGGAACAGGGCATCAAGTACGGCTACAACAAGGGCCAGGACCCGTCCTCCGACGAGGAACGTTCCGACGCCATGAACCGCGGATTCGAGTACGAATGATCTTCTCAGCGCCACTCGGCCCAGGCCACGTCGCCCGGCAGCACGTCTGCCGGGCCGGCGAGTCGTTGGTCTGGGCGATGTACCGGCGGACCTTCTACTACGCCGTCGACGGCCTCGACCGGCTCGGCGCACCGAGCCGGTCGTTGTTCGCGCGCGGGGCTTCTGCCGTGGGCCGAGGGGCGGGCGACCTCGCGCTGACGTTCTTGGGCGGCGGCGGGGACTCCGCCGACGACAAGTCCCCTCCCGCTGACCACCTGGTGTTCGGGCCCTCCGGTGAGTCGCTCGCGGTGCGTGCCCTGTCGCGGTTCGAGCCCGGTAAGCGCTCGGATCGCTTGTGGGCGTTGACGTCAACACGGCTGGTGATCGCCGAGCGAGTCGCCGAGGTGGCTGCGGAGCCGGAGCCGAAGTCGTTCCTGGGCAAGGCGATCGAGTTCGGCAAGGACATGGGCAAGATCCTCACGGACACCCGCCGCACGTACGGCGAGCACGTGGAGGGCGAACCGGTCGCCGTACCGGCCCACCGGGTGGTGGTGGAGATTCCGCGTGCGCAGATCGCCGACGTCCAGTCCGCCGGCTCTTCGCTGCGTGTCGTGCTGGTCGACGGGTCCGGGTTCGAGTTCCTGCTCCAACCCCGGGTCGCTGCCCAGGACAAGGTGGTCGCGAAGGAGCTGACGAAGTTCTGGCTGCGCCGCGGAGAGAACCTGGAGCTGGGCCTGGCCCCGGTCTTCGGGTACGTGGGCGGCGTGGTCGGCGGATCGGTGCACGTGCCCTGGAACCCTGTCGGCGAGATGCCCCCGCTGAAGCTGGACGCACTGCGGTGGCCGTTGCCCGCGCCCCCGTCACCACCGGACTGGCTCGACGACCCGACGCTCGGCTACTGGCTGGAAGGACCCGCCCCGTCGTGCGCCGCGGTGCGACTGGCCGACCACTTCGCGTTCGCCCGCGGCAACGGGAGGCTGGCGGTGAGCGACCAGCGGGTCGCCGTGGTGTATCCGACGCATCTGTTCGAGGCCAAGCCCGCCACCGTCTTCACGACGTTCGCGGAGATCCCGCGCAACGCCGTGCGGCTGGAAACCCCTTCCACAGGGGCAAGCCTGCCAGCGGAACCCGTGGTCAGGCTGACGTTCGCGGACGGCTCGCGCCTGGACATCCGTCATCCCTGAAGCGACTCCCACAGGCACAGCACGCTGCCTTCGCTGTCCTTCACGTACTGCGAGAAGCCGAAGTCACCAACGCGTTCCTTGGCGTTGAGCAGCGTGCCGCCCGCCTGTGCGACCTTCCGCGCCACCTCGTCGATGCTCGGCACCTCGATGATCAGCACCGGACCCTGCACGAACTCGGTGCGCGGCGAGATCCCGCCATCGCTGTCCGCCGGGTCGACGGGGTCGCCGTCGGTGTCCACGAGCACGTACTCGAACGGCAGCTGCTGCGCCGACCACCCGAAGACCTCGCGGTAGAAGGCCGTCGCACGGTTCAGGTCGTCGGCGGGCAGCTCGAACTTGACCCTGGTCATCGCGCGAGGTCCGGAACCTGGGCGACCAGCTCCTCCGGCGCGGACAACCGCCAGGCCTCGAACACCAGCTCCGCCAGTTCGTCGGCCTCGATGCCCTCCAGGTACACCACGACCCAGCCGAACCCGCCCGCCGTGAACTGCACCTCGAACACGTCCGGCCGCTCCGCCACCAGCGCGAGCTGCTCGGACAGCGTCTGCTTCAGCCCGACCGTCTGCGTGCGCGGCCAGAAGTAGCCGAACACCTTGCCCCGCACCTTCAAGGTGTCGTACGAGCTCCCGGACGTCCGCTTCACCTCGGCGAGCGCGTCCACGATCTTGAAGAGCTGCTTGTCCGTCGTTGCCACTGCCGACCCCCAAAGCCGAAGGCCAGCAGTATAAATCCGCTCAGCGGACCGGTTGAGGTTCCGTGGTGGAGGTCTGGGTGACGCGGCTGCGTTGGGTCAGCACCACGCACACGACCACCACGGCGGCGGTGGCCAGTGCCGGCCAGCCGACCGGTTCGCCGAGGACCAGGGCCGACCACATCAGGGTCAGGACCGGTTGGGCCAGCTGGATTTGACCGATCTTGGCCACGCCGCCCGCGGCCAGGCCCGCGTACCAGGCGAAGAAGCCCAGGAACATCGAGATCAGGGCCACGTAGGCGAAACTGGCCCAGACGATGCCAGTGGCTCGCGAGAAGTCCGCTGTGTACAAGGAAACCGGGAGTGTCACCGGTAGTGACACGACCAGCGCCCAGCAGACGGTCCGGGCGCCGCCGAGTTCGCGGGAGAGTGCGCCGCCCTCGGCGTATCCCAAGCCGCACAACACGACCGCGACGAGCAGGTAGACATCTGCCAGGCCCAGCGAACCCGAGAGGCCGCCGCCGGTGGCCACGAACGCCAGCACGGCGAGCAGGCCTGCGCCGCTGGAGAGCCAGAACGCCGCGGGTGGACGTTCGGAGGCGCGCAGGACGGCCCAGATCGCCGTGGACATGGGCAGCACGGCGATCACCACGGCGCCGTGGGCCGAGGTCTGGGTGGTGAGGGCCAACGAGGTGAAGAGCGGGAAGCCGATCACGATGCCCGCGGCGACGACGACCAGGCGGCGGATCTGCGTTGCCGACGGGAGTGGTGCGCGAGACAACGCCAAGTAGGCGATCGCCAGGACGCCGGCGACCAGGGCGCGGCCGAACGCGACGAACCACGGGTCCAGTCCGGCCACCGCCAGGCGGGTCGCGGGGAGGGAGAAGCTGAAACCCAGCACGCCGAGCGCGCCGAGTGTTACCCCCGCTGGCACGATAACGTTACTCTTGGCTCTCATGAATGAGGATAACGCAGCCGTCCGCGTTATCGAGGACCTGAGAGCGACAGCACTGGCTGGGCGCGCGGGCGATCGCATGCCGTCGGTGCGGGAGCTGATGTCGCGGCACCGGGCGTCGCCCGCGACCGTGCAGCAGGCCATCCAGCGCGTGGCCGCCGAAGGACTCGTCGAGGTGCGGCCCGGACGCGGCAGCTACGTCGCCGAGCGCACGTCCGCCACCAGCCACGACCTGTCGTGGCAGGCGGTGGCGCTCGGCGAGGGCAGACCCGGTGAGGAGCTGGTCGCGAACCTGCTCGCGGTGCCGAAGCCCGAAGCCATCCCGTTGTCCAGCGGCTACCTCGACCCCGACCTGCAGCCCACCGAGGCGCTCGGTCTCGCGCTCAGCAGGGCCGCGCGCCGGCCCGCGTCGTGGGGACGCGTACCGGTGGAAGGCAGGGAGGAGCTACGCGCCTGGTTCGCGAAGGAGGCCGGCGGCGAGCTCCGGGGCGGCGACATGACGGTGTGCGCGGGCGCTCAGGAAGCGCTGGCGACCGTGTTCCGCGGGCTGGGCGATCGCGGTGACACCGTGCTCGTCGAGTCGCCCACCTACCTCGGCGCGATCGCGGCGGCGCGCGACGCGGGGCTCAAGGTCGTTCCGGTGCCCGCGGACTCCGACGGTGTGCGACCGGACCTGCTCCGGGCTGCGTTCGAGCGCACCGGCGCCCGGCTCTTCTACTGCCAGCCGCTGCACGCGAACCCGCACGGCGCCGTGCTGTCCGATGAACGACGCGTCGAGGTGATGCGGATCGTCCGTGCCGTGGGCGCGTTCCTCGTCGAGGACGACTGGGCGCGCGGTTTCACGATCGACGGCACCGCGCCGCCGACGCTGGTCTCACAGGACACCGACGGGCACGTCGTCTACGTCCGCTCGCTGACGAAGGTCGCCGCGCCGGGGCTGCGCGTCGCCGTGATCGGAGCTCGCGGGCCCGCGGGCATCCGGCTGAAGAACACGCGGTCCAAACAGGACCTGTACGTCGCGGGGCCGTTGCAGGAGGCGGCGATCGACTTCGTGACGTCCCCGGTCTGGCGCAGGCACCTGCGCACGCTCCAGCAGTCCCTGAGGTCCAGACGCGACGCTCTGGCGCGCGCGATCGGCGAGCACCTGCCGGACTTCGAGATCGCGAAGTCGTCCGGCGGCCTGCACCTGTGGACGAAGCTGCCGGGCGGTGTCGACGACCTGGAGCTGACGACGGCGGCCGCGGCACGGGACGTCGTCGTGTTCCCGGGACGGCCGTGGTTCGCCGCTGAACCGCCGGGCAGTTTTCTTCGTTTGACCTACGGCGGCGCGCCTGAGCACGTGCTCGCCGAGGGCGTGCGGCGGTTGGCCGGCGCCGTGTCCGCCGTGGGGCGATGACCAGATCGAGTGAATTGCATCGTTCGTTAACTTGACTCACTCCAGAAAAGACGGCATGGTGGCTCCCGTGCCCACGGCTTCCGACTTCGAGCGCATGTTGCGTGGAGCGTCACTTCGGGTGACGGCTCCGCGGATAGCTGTGCTGTCCGCGGTGCACGCCCACCCGCACGCCGACACGGACTCGATCATCGGTGTCGTGCGTCAGAACCTCGGCGCGGTCTCCCACCAGGCCGTGTACGACGTGCTCCGGGCGTTGACCGGGGCCGGCCTGTTGCGACGCATCGAGCCGCAGGGCTCGGTCGCGCGTTACGAGGCCCGCGTCGGGGACAACCACCACCACGTCGTGTGCAGATCCTGCGGCGCCATCGCCGACGTCGACTGCGCAGTCGGCGCCGCGCCCTGCCTGGACGCATCCGACGACCACGGATTCGTCATCGACGAGGCCGAGGTCATCTACTGGGGCACCTGCTCCGAGTGCACGACCGCCGCGAAAAGTTCCTGAACACCCGGAAGGATTCCCGTGTCCGACAGCACTGACGCCAAGGTGAGCGAGAACGTGGAGGAGGCCGGCGGCTGCCCGGTCGCGCACGGGCGACGCAGCCATCCCAGCGAGGGCGGCAGCAACCGCGACTGGTGGCCGAACCAGCTCAACCTCCGGATCCTCCGCAAGCACCCGGTCCAGGCCAACCCGATGGGCGGTGACTTCGACTACGCCAAGGAGTTCCTGACCGTCGACCTCGACGAGCTGGCGCGCGACGTCGACGCCGTGCTGACCGAGTCGAAGGACTGGTGGCCCGCGGACTTCGGGCACTACGGCCCGTTCATGATCCGCATGGCGTGGCACAGCGCGGGCACCTACCGCACCCACGACGGCCGCGGTGGGGCCGGCGCGGGCATGCAGCGCTTCGCCCCGCTGAACAGCTGGCCGGACAACGGCAACCTGGACAAGGCCCGCCGTCTGCTGTGGCCGGTCAAGAAGAAGTGGGGCAAGAAGGTCTCCTGGGCCGACCTCATGATCTTCACGGGCAACCGCGCGCTGGAGACCATGGGCTTCACGACCTTCGGCTTCGCCGGTGGCCGCGAGGACGTGTGGGAGCCGGACGAGGACGTGTACTGGGGCCCCGAGACCGAGTGGCTCGGCGGCGACGCGCGCTACAGCGGTGAGCGCGACCTCGAGTCGCCGCTGGCCGCGGTCCAGATGGGCCTGATCTACGTCAACCCCGAGGGTCCGAACAGCAACCCGGACCCGCTCGCCGCGGCCCGCGACATCCGCGAGACGTTCGGCCGCATGGGCATGAACGACGAGGAGACCGTCGCGCTCATCGCCGGTGGCCACACCTTCGGCAAGGCGCACGGCGCGGGCGACCCGTCGCTCGTCGGCGTGGAGCCCGAGGGCTCGCTGATGGACGCGCAGGGCTTCGGCTGGATCAGCACGCACGGCACCGGCAAGGGCCGTGACGCCATCACGTCCGGCCTCGAGGTCACCTGGACCCAGAAGCCGACCGAGTGGACGAACCTGTTCTTCAAGAACCTCTTCCAGTTCGAGTGGGAGCTCACCAAGTCTCCCGCCGGCGCGCACCAGTGGAAGCCGAAGGACGGCGCGGGCGCCAACACCGTGCCGGACCCCGAGGACGGCACGCTCAACCGCACGCCGATGATGCTGACCACGGACCTCTCGCTGCGCTTCGACCCGATCTACGAGCCGATCTCGCGCAGGTTCGCCGAGGACCACCAGGCGTTCTCGGAGGCGTTCTCGCGTGCGTGGTTCAAGCTGACCCACCGCGACATGGGCCCGATCCAGCGCTACCTCGGCCCGCAGGTGCCGCAGGAGGAGCTGATCTGGCAGGACCGCCTGCCGGTGCGTGACTACGAGCTGATCTCCGCGGACGACGTGGCCGCGCTGAAGGCCAAGATCCTGGAGACGGGCCTCTCGGTCTCGCAGCTGGTCAAGACGGCGTGGGCGTCCGCGTCGTCGTTCCGCCAGAGCGACAAGCGCGGTGGCGCGAACGGTGCCCGGATCCGCCTGGAGCCGCAGCGCAACTGGGAGGTCAACGAGCCCGACCAGCTCGCGCAGGTCCTGCGTGCGCTGGAAGGCGTGCAGGAGGCGTTCAACGCCGCCCAGACCGGCGGCAAGAAGGTCTCGCTGGCCGACGTGATCGTGCTCGGCGGTGCCGCGGCGATCGAGCAGGCGGCCAAGGCCGCCGGCCACGACGTCGAGGTTCCGTTCCTCGCGGGCCGCACCGACGCCACGCAGGAGCAGACCGACGCCGAGTCGTTCGCGGTGCTGGAGCCCGTCGTCGACGGCTTCCGCAACTTCGGCAACAAGGCCACCCGCCTGCCGTCGGAGTACCTGCTGATCGACAGGGCGAACCTGCTCGGCCTCTCCGCGCCGGAGATGACCGTGCTGGTCGGCGGTCTGCGCGTGCTGGGCGCCAACCACGGTGGTTCGACGGCGGGCGTGCTCACGGCCAAGCCGGAGACGCTGACCAACGACTTCTTCGTCAACCTGCTCGACATGGAGACGGAGTGGAAGTCGGTCACGGAGGACCAGGAGAACTTCGAGGGCCGCGACCGCGCCACCGGTGCCGTCCGGTGGACCGCCACGCGCAACGACCTGGTGTTCGGCTCGAACTCGGAGCTGCGTGCCGTTGCCGAGGTGTACGCGAGTGATGACGCGTCGGAGAAGTTCGTGCAGGACTTCGTCGTTGCGTGGAACAAGGTGATGAACGCGGATCGGTACGACGTCTGATCCAGTTCTT